>JAJDCQ010000067.1 GCA_029260755.1 Planctomycetota bacterium
CTATGCCGCGTAGCGGCCATAACTCCCGAAGACGCAAGGCTCGAGCCTCGGTGCAGTCGGCATAATCCGGAGGCTGCCATCCTTCCCCACCGGCCCGATCCGCCGAGAAACGAGGAGGACTTCACGAAGGCGTCGAGACGACACAGATCTACCTCGAAGCCGATCTGCGCACCAAGGAGAAGGCGCTAGCGCGTGCGGGGCCATTCCCAGCGCGGCCGGGTCGCTACCGACCCACCGACCGGCTCTTGGCCTTCCTCGATGGCCTCTGACTATGCCGCGTAGCTTCGCCGCAAAGCCCGGCACGAGAACCAGGGCACCGCCCAAGTCGGCATAATCACGGATAATGCGCCGACTGCCACGCGCTCAAGACGGCGAGGCGGCTTCACATCGAGCGACGGCCCGACGCATCGCTGCGTTTCGAGCGCCCTCCGGGCCACGAGGCGCCGCTGCCGAGCTGGTAGGTGTGTTCGCCGAAACTAGGCGCGCGGAGCGGCTGGAAGAACCGGGCGACCCGCGGGCCTCGCCCGCAGGATCCCCTGGTAATCTTGCGACGCCGCGGGTCGGCGCGCGGCAACACGTTCGACATTCAGCAGTCGGCGCCGAGGGCGCGGTTGGACTTCCCGGCTCCTCGAGCGAACCGATGGCCGCCCGGAGAGAACGAACCGCGTGACCCCGGAGGAGGCTGGGCCGGAATAACTCACCCCGGCCGACCTCGCGCTGACCCAACGAGCCTCTCGCCGGCGGGGAGCCGTCGAGCCTAGTCCGTGGCCCTCTCCACACCGAGCGACGTGAGGGCCTCGAGCGTCTTCATGACGAGCTCGTCTCGATCGCGTCGAAGGGTGAACAGTCTGTAGGAGTCGCGGGGGCGATCAGGCATCCACTCCCCATCGACTCGATAGTGGGCCGTCGCGCCGCGGACGGCGACGGCCGTCCAGCCGTATCGCACGCTGGCCTTCCACGTCGTGCTCCCGTATCGCGCCTCGATCCTGTAGTGCCCGAACTCGTCGGATCGACAGACGAAGACGAGCCCGCCTTCGACGAACTCGATCGTCGTCGTGCACTCCGGGTCACTCACGAACGGGTCGTTACGAAAGTGCGCCTCGGTGTCCGCGGCGGCCTCACGAAGCGCCTGCTCGGCCATCGCACGCGGGATGGCGTTCGAGATCGTTCGGGTCGGCTCGTAGGGCACGGCGGTCCGACAGCCCGCGACGGTGGCGAGACCCGCGACGGCCAACGTGATCAACTTACGCATCGTGAGCTAGAGCAGCTCCATCACGCTCTCGGGCGGCCGCCCGATGCCGACCTTCTCATCGACGATCACGATCGGCCGCTCCAGGATGATCGGGTGTTTCCGGATCGCCGCGATCAGCTCGTCGACCGTGCTCTCCTCGTGGAGCCCCGCCTCGTCGTACGCCTTCTCGTTGTCGCGGACGAGGTCGCCCGTCTTTCCGGGGTAGCGCTCGAAGATCGAGCGCAGGGTCGCCTCGTCGGGCGGCTCCTTCACGTACTCGACGATGCGAGGCTCGATGCCCTTGTCGCGGAGGAGCTCCAGCGTCTTGCGGCTCTTGCTGCAGCGGGGATTGTGATAGATCGTGATGGGCACGGGTTCGCGTTCCTCTTCTAGGTCTTCTGGAGTAGCCCAGCCGCCAGCTCTCGGGCCCGCGCCGTCTTGTCGACGCATCGGACCTGCAGCGTTCGCCGGTCGCGGTCGAGCACCGCGTAGGTCGCCTTGCTCGGGCACATGCCTCCGCGGGGTCGGCTCGGCCGGGCGAGCGAGCCGGCGTCGATCACGGCGCGCTCGCCGGGGAAGATGGGCAGGCTCACCTCGGGGGTCTTCCCCTTCGGATCGAGGCGGCGCACCCGCGGTCTCGGCTCCTCGCCGGCGGCCGGCGGCTTCACCGCGTAGATCGCCGGGCGGTGGCTGTGACCGCAGAAGACGAGGTCGGCTCCCTCGTGCTCGATCAGCCGCCACGCGGTGCGCGTGTCGGCGTAGCCCCAGCCGGGCAGCGCGTGGACGATCGAGATGCGGAGGTCCGGCTCGTCCTCGAACGTGACGCGGATCCGCTCGGGCAGTCCGTTACACCACGCGAGCGCCTCGGGCTGGAGATGCGGCGTCCGCCCCGGTCCGGGGAGGAAGAGCCGGCCCCCGGCGCTCCACGCCTCGTGGTTTCCGCGCACGCTCGGCACGCCGCTCTCGTGGAGCCAGCGGCAGAGCATCGAGGACGCGGTCCCGTCGGCGTAGCCGACGTTGTCTCCCGCCGAGACGATCTGCGTCTCCGGGCCGGCCTCGCGAGCGAGGACGACGTCGAGGGCGATCAGGTCGCCGTGGGGATCGCCGAGGACGACCAGGCGGCGCTTGTCGGCCGCGAGGACGAGCTCGTCGGTGCGCCCCGCCTGGGTCTCGCGCCACTCCGCGCCGTCGGGTCCGACCGTGGCGAGCTCACTCATCCTCGAGGCGGACCCCGACGATGATCGCCGCCTCGGCGGCGTTCACCTGCTCGGTGAGCGACGGCCAGCTCTCGATCGCGCCGGCGGGCGCGTCGCCGAGGATCACCGCGCCGAGGACGACCCGCCCTCCGGCCTCGATTCCTTCGAGCTCGAGCTGCCCTTCGGTGGCCGTCAACCACCGCCCGGCGACCTCGCCGCTTCCCTCGGGCAGCGCCACGCTCCCCTCGGTCGCGGCGCCGCCCGCCTCGATCCGGAAGCTCCAGGCGTTCCCGTCCGCCCGCTCGAGGCGGAACGTCGCCGTCGTCCGGAGCCGGCCTTCGGGGTCGGCGACCCCATCGACGTAGAGGTTCAGCGCGTGGAGGGCGTTCTCGTCGTCGACCGCCAGTCGAACGAGTCGGCCATCGGCGGCAGGCCAGAGGACCGAGTCGCCCTCCCGGGCCTGCACGAACGGGCGGTAGATCGAGCGCTCGCCGCGGTAGACGAGGGCGAAGCTCTCCTCGAACGGTCCGCCGGGTCCGGGGGTCGCCCCTTCGCGGATGACGTGGGTCGCCCGGAACGTGCCGTCGGCTGGCGGCGGCGGCGCGATCGGGCCGTCGCCGATCCCGCGGCCTCCGGACGGGTCGCTCGGCGGGCCGCCGCTCCCGTCGGGGCAGCCCGTGACAAGGAGCAACGCGAGGCCGACGGGGACGATGAGCCCGGCGGCTCGGGAGATCATGCCTCCGAGCCGCTCCCCGCGAGGGCCGCGGGGGCGTCGGTCTCGAAGTCGAGGGCGTCGTCGCCGAGAACGACGTGGACCTCGTCGCCCGGCTTCACCGAGCCGACGATCAGACGCTCGGCGAGCGGGTCGAGGATCGACTCCTCGATGAGGCGCTTGAGCGGGCGGGCGCCGTTGTCCTTGATCTTGGGGTGCTCGATCAGCCAGCGCTTCGCCTCGAGGGAGACATCGAGGGTCACGTCCCGCTGGGCGAGCTTCTCGCGCACCTTGTCGAGCTCGACGTCGACGATCTTGATGAACTGCTCGAGCCCGAGGAACTTGAAGAAGATGATGTGGTCGATCCGGTTGATGAACTCGGGCCGGAGGTGCTCTTCGAGCTCGCGCGTGATGTCGTCGCGCATGACCGAGCTGATCGTCGAGCTCTCCTCGACGGGACCGAAGCCGATCTGACCCTGCTGGCGGATCCGGTTCAGGCCGAGGTTCGAGGTGAGGATGATCACCGTGTTCCGGAAGTCGACCGAGCGCCCGACGCCGTCCTGAAGTCGCCCGTCCTCGAGCACCTGCAGGAGCATGTTCAGGATGTCGGGGTGCGCCTTCTCGATCTCATCGAAGAGGACGACGGCGTAGGGCTTGCGCCGTACCTTCTCGGTGAGCTGACCACCCTCGCCGAAGCCGACGTAGCCCGGCGGGCTGCCGACGAGGCGCGCGCCGGTCATCTTGTCCATGTACTCGGACATGTCGATCTGGATGATCGCGTCGTCCTTGCCGAAGAGCGACTTGGCGAGCGACTTCGCGAGCAGCGTCTTGCCGACGCCGGACGGCCCGACGAAGAGGAACGAGCCGATCGGCCTCTTCGGGTTCTTGAGCCCCGAGCGCGCCCGCTGGATCGCCTTGGCGACCGCGTCGACCGCCTCATCCTGACCGATGACCGTCTCGCTCAGGTCCGCTCCGAGGTGGAGCAGCTTCGTCGCGTCGCCCTCGGCCAGGTTCGTGCTCGGGATCCCGGTCATCGCGCCGACGGTCTCGTAGACGACGTTCGCGTCGATCTCGCTCGCGAGCTCTGGCCGCTGCTTCCGCCAGTCGGCGATCTTGACCTGGCGATCGTCGTCGAGCCGCTTCATCTGCGCGCGGAGCTTCTCCATGCTCGCCTCATCCTTGCGGCCGACCGCCTCCTCCTCCTCGCGCTTGAGGCGGGCGAGGCGCTGCTCGATCTCGAGGACCGGCGCCGGCAGCCGCGTCCGCTTCAGTCGCAGCCGGGCGCCCGCCTCGTCGATCACGTCGAGCGCCTTGTCGGGGAGGAACCGGTTGCTGATGTAGCGAACGGAGAGCTCGATGGCGAGGTCGATCGCCGCGTCGCCGATCCGAACCCGGTGGTGCGCCTCGTAGCGATCCTTGAGGCCGCGGATGATCCGGCCGGTCATCGACGCGGAAGGCGGCTCGAGGTCGAGCCGCTGGAAGCGCCGCTCCAGCGCCCCCTCCTTCTCGACGAGGCGCCGGTACTCGTCGTAGGTGGTCGCGCCGATCACCTGGATCTCGCCGCGCGACAGGGCCGGCTTGAGGATGTTCGCCGCGTCGAGCGTCCCCTGGCTCGCGCCGACGCCGATCAGGGTGTGCATCTCATCGATGAAGAGGATGATGTTCTTCACCTTGTAGAGCTCGTCCATCACCTTCTTGAGGCGCTCTTCGAACTCGCCGCGGTACTTGGTGCCGGCGATCAGGCTCGCCAGGTCGAGCGACACGATCCGCTTGGTGAAGAGCTGCGGCGGGACCTCGCAGGCGACGATCCGCTGGGCGAGGCCCTCGGCGAGGGCGGTCTTTCCGACGCCGGGCTCGCCGATGATCGCGGGGTTGTTCTTGTTGCGCCGCGTGAGGATCTGGACCATCCGCTCGAGCTCGTTCTCCCGGCCGATGACCGGGTCGAGCTTCTGCTTGCGGGCGAGCTCGGTCAGGTCGGTCGAGTACTGGTCGAGGAAGCTGCTCTTGCTCTTCTTCTTCTCCTCGGGGAGCTCGTCGTCCTCGTCGACCGGCTTCTTCTTGCTCCCGCGCCCGCTCCCGCGCTTGCGGAGCTTGTCGCGCTTGCTCTTCGGCTTCGACTCGAGATCGTCGCTGCTCTTGAGCAGCGTCCCGTGCACGCGCGCGACGCCCTGGCGCAGCCGGAGCTTGTCGAGCTTCGCCTCGAGGAGGAGCAGGGCGGCGACGCCCTCCTCCTCGGCGGCGAGGCCGATCAGGATGTGCTCGGGGCCGATGAAGTCGAGACCCTCCGTGGCCGCCTCGTCCTGGGCGAGCTCGATGACGCGCTTGCTGTGCGGGGTGAGGGACGGCGCGTCCGAATCGCCTTCGTCGCTGCTCTCACCGTCCTCGCCGGTCGGGAGCTCCGCATCCGCCGGGGGAGGCTCGGGGTTGTCCGGGAGCGCCTCGGCGACGGCCGTCGCGTCGGCCTGATCGCCGTCGGTGTCCTGGTCGGCGATGACCGCGCGCACCGTCGCGGTGAGCGCGTCGATGTCGACATCGAGCTCGCGGAGGGCGTCGTGCGCGATCGAGTCGCGGACGCTGAGGACGCCGTAGAGGAGGTGCTCGGTCCCGACGTAGCGATAGCTCTGTCGGCGAGCCGCCTCCTGGGCGAGGCGGACGGCCTCCTTGGCGCTCTCGGTGAAGTTCTCCATGGGGTGCCGCTCTCGATCTCTCGGGGCCGCCGGCGATTATAGCAGCGCCCCGACCGGCCGCAAGAAAGGCGGGACGCGGCGGAGCCCCGATTCGAGGCGGCTCTCGCCCGGGCGTCGGCCCGGCGATATGATCGGGCCTCGCCCCCGCTCCGCCCACCTCGAGAGGACGAGACCGACATGACCGATCAGCCGGAGTCGAAGGCGCGCCCCGCCGGGGAGCCCGCGATCCGGGTGCTGATGATGCCGCGCGACACCAACGCGCACGGCACGATCTTCGGCGGCGTGATGCTGAGCTACATCGATCAGGCCGGCGCGATCGAGGCCCGGCACCACACCAAGGGTCGGAGGATCGTCACCGTCGCGATGGACGCGGTCGAGTTCCACCAGCCCGTCTACGTCGGCGACATCGTGAGCTTCTACACCGACACGATCCGGATCGGGCGCACCTCGATCCGCGTCCGCGTCGTGGCCGAGGCCGAGCACATGAGCGACGACAGCCGGATCCGCGTCACCGAGGCGGAGCTCACCTTCGTCGCGATCGACGAAGAGGGCCGGCCGACCTCGGTGAAGGGCGACTGAGGTGGTCCCCGCGGTGGCTCCCCGGCTCCTCCTCGCCCTGGCGGCGATCGGCCTGGTCTCGACGGGCTGCTTCGCCCCGCCTCGGCTGAAGACCGACCGGCGCTCCGACGGCGGGCTGACGGTCGCGGTCGGCGATCACGACGGGTCGGTGACGATCACGGCGGGCCGCGGCGTCGGAACGGTCCGTCTCCTCCCGGGCCGCGAGGAGGACGACGGGACGCGGCTCCTCGCCTGGGAGGGCGCCGGCGCCGACTACACCCTCGTCCTCCTCTTCGATGGTCCGCGCCCGGCGTTCCGGGCCGTCGACGTCCTCGGGTCGGTCGCCGACCCGTTCGACCGGCCGCGTTTCGCGCTGCGGGGCTCGCCGGCCGCGTTCGAGATCGTCGAGCGGCTCGGTCCGGGCGAGCCCTGGCGACCCTACCCGACCGCGGCGACGGGGGGCGAGACGAGGCTCAACCTCCACGGGGACGGCTCGTTCAGCTTCGGCCGCTGAGCTGCGAATGCGAAGAACGGCCCGCTTCGCGGTCGGAGCTGCCGACCGTTGGGCTTCGCGGTCGGAGCCGCCGACCGTTGGGCCAAGCGATTGCCGACGGGCGGTGCCATCGGGTCTGTGGCCTGCTTCGGGGCTCGCGGGTGGGCCGAGCCCTGGCTTCCCGTTCGCCGCTCTTCTGGGTAGCCAGCGCGGGGGTCAGAGCGCTTCCTGCTGCTTGTCGGAGCGGGGTTGCCGAAGCGAGCTTCCCTCCCAAGCCAGCAGGAAGACGACACTGACCCCCAATGCGGGGCCCGGGGCCGTCTGCGCGATCCGAGGCGTCGATTGGCGGGGAGGGCGTGGCCTCCGGCGCGATCCGAGGCGTCGACTCTCGAAGCGCACCAGCGGAGATTCGGTTCGGGCGACTCTCCGCGGGCCGGCATTGGGGGTCAGTGTCGTCCGGTTGCCGGCTCGGGAGGGGAGCTCGCCTCGGCAACCCCGTGGCGACGAGCGGCAACCGGCGCTCTGACCCCCGCGCTGGCTACCCCGCAACGTTCCGAACGGGAAACAGCGGCTTGGCCCGCCCGAACCCTCCGAAGCAGGCCGCCCGCCCGCGGGTCTCGCCCGTCGGCAGTCGCTTCGCAGACGGTTCGGCAACGGCCCCGCTGGGTGAGCTCAGCCCTCGAGGAGCAGTCGGCTCGGGCTCTGGAGCAGCTCGATCACGCGATTCAGGAAGCGCGCCGCAACCGCTCCGTCGACCACCCGGTGGTCGAGCGACATGGAGAGGTAGAGCATCTTCCGGACGACGATCTCGCCGTCGCGCACGACCGGCCGGTCGTGGATCTTGTTGACGCCGAGGATCGCCACCTCGGGGTAGTTGAGGATCGGCGTCGCGAAGAGCCCGCCGATGCCGCCGGCGCTCGTGATCGTGAACGTCGAGCCCGACAGCTCGGCGCTCGTGAGCGTCTTGTTGCGGGCGCCCTCGGCGAGGCGCATGACCTCGCCGGCGATGTCGAGGATCGAGCGGCGGTCGGCGTCCCGGACGACGGGGACGACGAGGCCGTCGTCGGTGTCGGCGGCGACGCCGATGTGGAAGCGCTTGCGGTAGACGATCTCGCTCGTCGTGCCGTCGAGGGCCGAGTTCAGGATCGGGAACTCCTTCAGCCCGGCGACGATCGCCTTCATGATGAACGGCAGGAAGGTGAGCTTGACGCCGCTCTCCGCCGCCATGTCCTTCCACTGCTTCCGGAGCGCGTAGACCTCGGTCATGTCGCACTCGTCGACGTACGAGAAGTGCGCGGCGCTCTGCTTGCTCCGCATCATCGCGTCCGAGATCCGCTTGCGCAGACCGCGGAGCGGGACGCGCTCCTCGTCCGCCTCGGCGCCCACCGGGAGCGGGGCGATCGGGGCGGCCGCGGCGACGGTCGCGGCGGCCGGCGCCGGCGCGGTCGTCTGGAAGCCCTGGACGTCGGCCCGCGTCACCCGACCGCGCGGGCCGCTGCCGGGGACGATCGCCAGGTCGATCCCGCGCTCGCGGGCGAGCTTGCGGGTCGCCGGCGCCGCGAGCACCTTGCCCTCGCGCCGCACGGGCGCCGCGGGCGCGGGCGGCGCCGCGACGGCCGTCGCGCCATGAACGCCGTTACTCGGAGCGCCGCCGCTCGCGGCGGCCGCGACGGCCGCCGCCGGGCCGGCCGCGCCCGATGCGGCGGCGGCCGCCGGGGCCGAGACCGCGCCCCCCTTGCCGTCGTCGATCGTGACGATGACGGTCTCGATCGGAACGGTGTCGCCCTCGCCCGCGTGCAGCTTCGCGATCGTGCCGGCGCACGGCGAGGGGATCTGCACCGTCGCCTTGTCGGTCATCACCTCGACGAGCGGGGTGCCCTCCTCGACCACATCGCCTTCACTGACGAGCCACTTGACGATCTCGCCTTCGGCGAGCCCCTCGCCGATGTCGGGGAGCTTGAACTCCATGGGTTTTCTCTCGATCTCCGTGCGGGGTGATGGAAGCGATGCGATGTCTATCTCACGCAAAGGCGCAAAGGCGCGAAGTGGCCGACTCCGGCGCCTGGTTCGCGGCGCCTTCCATGACTCGTGCGAGCGAAAGCCGGCTCGCGAGACCGACTCTCGCGCTCGGCGTGAGCCACCTTTGCGTCTTTGCGCCTTTGCGTGAGCTCTTTCTTCGTCGTTCTTCTGTTTCTAGAACTGGTCGTAGCCGACGACCTTCTCGACGGCCCGAAGGACGCGGTCCGCGCCCGGCATGTAGATGTTCTCGAGGGTGTAGGGGAACGGCGTGTCGAAGCCAGCGACGCGCACGATCGGGCCCTCGAGGCTGTCGATCGCCTTCTCGGCGATGATCGCGGCGATCTCGCCGCCGAAGCCGCCCGTCTTGCAGGCCTCGTGGACGATCACCGCCCGGCCCGTCTTGCGCACGCTCGCGAGGATGGCCTCCTCGTCGAGCGGCACGAGCGTCCGCAGGTCGATGATCTCGCAGTCGATCCCCTTCGCCTTGGCGAGGTCGGCCGCCTTCTCGCTGATCGAGACCATCGAGCCCCACGCGAAGATCGAGAGGTCGCCGCCCTCGCGGGCCGTCCGCGCCTTGCCGAGCGGCACGATGTGCTCGCCGTCGGGCACCTCGCCCTTGATCGTCCGGTAGATTCGCTTCGGCTCCATGAAGAGGACGGGGTCGGGGTCGCGGATGGCCGCGAGGAGCAGGCCCTTGGTGTCGGCCGGCGTCGAGGGGATCACCACCTTCATCCCCGGCGTGTGGCAGAAGAACGCCTCGGTCGACTGGCTGTGGTAGTGGCCGCCCCGGATCCCGCCTCCGTAGGGGGTGCGGATCACCATCGGGCAGGTGTACTGACCGCCGCTGCGATACCGGAACTTCGCCGCCTCGTTCACGATCTGGTCGAACGCGGGGTAGATGAAGTCCATGAACTGGATCTCGGGGATCGGCCGGAGCCCGTAGAGAGCCATCCCGACGGCGGTGCCGATGATCCCGCTCTCGGCGAGCGGGGTGTCGAGCACCCGGTCGGCTCCGAACCGGTCGACGAGCCCGTCGGTGGCGCGGAAGACGCCGCCGTTCTTCGCGATGTCCTCGCCGAGGAGGACGACGCGGTCGTCCTTCGCCATCTCGTAGTTGAGGGCGTCGGTCACCGCGCCAATGAGTGTCATCTCGGACATTCGAGACTCCTCGAGTCGTCTGCTCGTCGTTGCGTGGGTGTTCGTTTCGTTCGTTCGAGGTCGCCGGGCGGCGCCTAGAGCGGGAAGTGGAACTCCTCGGTCTCGCCCGTCCCGCCGGCCTGCTCGGCGCGCAGCTCCTCGAGCTGCTCGAGGAGCTGCGGGGTGTGCTGCTCGAAGACGTCCTCGAACATCGTCTCGATCGTGGGGTTCGGCTCCTTCTCGACGGCGGCGATCGCGCTCGCGACCACGTCCCCCGCCTCCTTCTTCATCTCGTCCGCCTCGCCCGCGGCGAGGAGCCCCTCCTGCTCGAGCATCTTCTCGAACCGCTCGATCGGGTCGCGCCGGCGCCACGGCGCGACGAGCTCCTCGGCCCGGTAGCGGGTCGGGTCGTCGCTGCTGGTGTGGGGGCCCATCCGGTAGGTGACCGCCTCGATGAGGGTCGGCCCGCCGCCGGTGCGCGCCCGCTCGCAGGCCTCCCGCATGACCGCGTAGCAGGCGAGGACGTCGTTGCCGTCGACGCGGACGCCGGGCATCCCGTAGGCCTGCGCCTTGATCGCGATCGTCTCGCTCGCCGTCTGCTGCTCGAGCGGCATGGAGATCGCCCAGCCATTGTTGGTGCAGATGAAGATGCAGGGCGACTTCCACACGCCGGCGAAGTTGAGGCCGGTGTGGAAGTCGTTGCTCGAGGTCGAGCCGTCGCCGAACAGGGTCGCGACGACCGTGTCGTGCTTCTGGATCTTCGCCGCCTGCGCCGCGCCCGTCGCCTGGATGATCTGGGTCCCGATCGGGCTGCTGATCGAGACGAACCGCTGCGCCGCGAAGGCGTAGTGGTTCGGCATCTGACGGCCCTTCGACAGGTCCAGCCGGTTGCCGTAGAGCTGCGCCATCATGTCTTCGAGCGACGCGCCGCGGAGCAGGAGGATCCCCTGGGCGCGGTAGGACGGGAAGATCCAGTCGGTCTCGCGCATCGCCGCGGCCGTGCCGATCTGGGCCGCCTCCTCGCCCCCGTGCGGGACGTAGAAGCCGATCCGGCCCGACCGCTGGAGCTGCATGCACTTTTCGTCGCTCGCGCGGAGCAGGACCATGCAGCGGTAGAGGTCGAGCAGGAGCTCCTCGCCGAGGCCGGGGTCGTTCGCCGCGTCGCGGCTGCCGTCCTCGCGGATGACCGTGATGACATCGTCATCGGTCCCGCGGGCGGCCTCGAGGGTGGTGTCGGTCAAGGTCTCAGTCCTCCATGCCGCGGTCGGCGGGCCGGCGGGCGTCGGCCGGCTCCGTCGGGGCTCGCGATTTCAGGATCTCGCGCACGAAGAGCTCGCCGGCGCGGTAGGAGCTTCGCACCAGCGGTCCCGAGGCGACCGCGCGGAAGCCGAGCTCCCGCGCCGTCTTGCCCCAGGCGTCGAACTCCTCGGGCGTCACCCACCGCGCCACCGGAAGGTGCCACGCGGTCGGTCGCAGGTACTGCCCGAACGTGACGATGTCGACGTCGGCGGCGCGCAGGTCGGCGAGACACTGCAACACCTCGTCGTCGCTCTCGCCGTGGCCGAGCTGAATCGATGTCTTGGTGAGGATCGCCGGCGCGATCGCGCGGGCGGTCTCGAGCACGCCGATGCTCTGCGCGTAGCCGCAGCGCTTGTCGCGCACGGCGCGCTGGAGCCGCTCGACGGTCTCGACGTTGTGGGCGAAGACGTGGGGGCCGGCGTCGACCACGCGCTCGATGCAGTCGCGGTCGCCGCGGAAGTCGGGCGTCAGCACCTCCACGAGGAGGTCGGGGTCGTTGCGGCGCAGCCCCGCGACGCAGCGGGCGAAGTGGCCGCTGCCCTGATCGTCGAGGTCGTCGCGGTCGACGCTCGTGATCACGACGTAGTCGAGGCCGAGGCGGGCGACGCTGTCGGCGAGCTTCTCGGGCTCCTCGTCGTCGAGCGGCGGCGTCGCCCCGGTCTTGACGGCGCAGAATCGGCACGCCCGGGTGCAGGTGTCACCCAGGATCATGAAGGTCGCGGTGCCGCCGCTCCAGCACTCGTGCATGTTGGGGCAGCGAGCCTCCTCGCAGACGGTGAAGAGGCCGTGCTCGCGCAGGAGCGACTTGATGCGGCCCTGGGCCGGGCTGCTGCGGAGCTGGACCCGGATCCAGTCGGGCTTGCGCGCGACGGGGGTCGGATCGGGCGCCGGAGCGGCACCGGCGGGCGGCGCCGAAAGGCGCACGCCGCTCGCCGTCAGGACGGGCAGAGGACGCGGCATCCTACGTATCCCTTGGGGTTTCCGATCGCGGCGGAGCGCCGCCTGCGAGAGCGCGGCATGATACTGGAAGAGCCTCCGGCGCTCAAGGACCCTCGGGGCGGGACGCCCCCGCCGGCTGGGGCGTCGTGTCGCATCGCGTCAGTCGTAACCTCTTGCCTCCGAGCCGCAGACGCGGAGAATGGCGCGTCTCGGGCCGGCAGAGGATGGGCCCGACCGGGATGGCGGAGACGAGGCGATGGCAAGCGATCCGGGCGTTCTCGAGCTTCGCGGCGGCGCGGTGATCGTCGGCGCGGACGAGCGCGTCACCCTGCGCGGGACGACCGGAGCGGCGCGGCGACTCCGCGCCCGCCTCGAGCGGCTGCTCGAGGGCGAGGAGCTCGTGATCGAGCCCGACGAGGGGCCCGACCTCGTCCTGCAGCCGACCGACGCCGGGGCCGCCTCGGTGCGCGTCGCCGGCGACGACCTCGTCCACCTCGCCCTCCCCGTGAGCGACGTCCACGGGTGGCGGGCGGCCCTCGGAGCGCGCGGCGACAAGCGGATCGAGCTGCCGTGCTCGGGCGGTGTCGTCGCCGGTATGCGAATCCAGAAGACGCGCGCGGGCGGAGGCCATCGCCGACGGAAGGGGGAGGACCACCGCATCGTCTACGCCGCGAACGACCCGGCGCCGACCGGCGTCGTCTTCTACCGGGTGTACTGCGGCCTCATGGCGACGATGTATCTGCTCCTCGCGATCGCCGGAGTGCTCGGCGCGATCTTCCGCGAGGAGCTCGCCGGCGAGTACGACGACCCCAACGAGTTCCTCATGATGGGGGTGATCTACGGCGGATGCGGGCTGGCGATCGGGATCCCGTTCGTCGCCTCGTTCTTCCTGCCGCGGCAGCAGTGGGCGTGGATCGTGGGAATCATCCTGATCGGGCTCAGTCTGACGAGCGTCTGCTGCCTTCCGATCTCGATCCCGCTCCTCTTCTTCTGGCTGAAGCCGGAGACGAAGGGGTGGTTCCACCCTCCCGAGGATGGCGGCGGCGGGGGCGGCGGGGAGGATCTCGACGGGGTCTTCGAGTGATCCGGTCTCCCGGAGATGGGAGCGCTCGCCGTTCCAGGAACAGGAGTCTCGGGCGGAGCACCGCGACGCGTCGGCAATGGCTCGGCGACGCCCGAATCAATCCGTGTAATCCGCGAAATCCGCGGTTCGGTCTCTCTCGGCGTTGAACCCAGTGGGAACCGCGGATGACGCGGACTACGCGGATTGCGAGTTGCCGGGTACGGGTTCATTGCCGCTGCGCGGGGCCCCTTCCGCCTTCCAGGAACGACGAGAATCCGGTGCCCGCGGTCGCTCAGCGACCGACCGCGCCCTGCCGCCCCGAGCGGCCGCCGCGACGTCCCACCCGGGTGCTCCCGCCCTGGAGCTCGTCGACGAGACTCCGCAGCACGAACATCACGTTCTCGTTCCGCTCGGCGAGCCGGCGCATGAAGTAGGGATACCAGGCGTCGCCGTACGGGATGTAGATCCGTAACGGGATCCCGTCCTTCGCGAGGCCGTCCTGGATGTCGCGCCGGATCCCGAACAGCATCTGGAACTCGATCGTGTTTCCGGCGATCGACCGCTCGGCGTAGCGGCCGCGTCCCCAGCGGATCAGGCGCGGGTCGTGGGTGGCGATGCCGAGCCGCACGCCGCGCGCCTTCGCCTCGTCGCCCGAGAGGAGCTCGCCGGTCTTGATGAAGCTCTTGCGAATCTCGGGCATCCCCTGCCAGGCGATCTCGCGCGGCTCCTGATACGCCCCCTTGCAGAGGCGCACGCTCAGGCCATCCCACCGATCCATCAGCCGGCGCGCGTCGGCCTCGGTCCGGTGGAGGTAGCTCTGGAGGACGACGCCGACGTTCTCGATCCCGCGCTCGCGGAGCCGCTCGTAGATCTCCAGGGTCGCGTCGGTGTAGTCGCTGCCCTCCATGTCGAGCCGGATGAAGTTCCCGCCCGCGGAGGCGCGCGCGCAGAGCTCCTCCAGGTTGTCGAGGCACAGCTCGACGCCGAGGTCGAGCCCGAGCGCGGTGACCTTGACGCTGACGTTGCTCCGCACCCCGTGCTCGGCGATCCCGTCGAGCAGGCGGAGGTACTCGTCGCGGACGGCGCGCGCCGCCGCCTCGTCCTCGACGTTCTCGCCGAGGTAGTCGAGCGAGGCGAGCATGCCGAGCGCGTTGACGCCGCGGATCGCGGCGATGGCATCCTCGAGACTCTCGCCCGCGACGAAGCGGCTCGCCATCAGGCGACCGAGCGAGCTCCGGACGGCGATGTCGCGGACCGTCGACTGGCTCGAGAGGGCGAGGAAGAGCGGGCGGAGAAGCATCCGAGGGGCGCGCGTCCGGCGGCCGGGCTAGGACCCGCCGCCGTCGCCGCCCTCCTCGGGCTTGGCCTTGCCCTTGGCGAGGCGGTCGACGGCCGTCTCACCGCCGAAGTCGGCGATGATCTTGTCGTCCCAGTCGTCGGCCGCGCGGGCGACCGCGTAGATGGCGCTGACGAGCTCGTCGCGGTCCATCGTCGTCCCGAAGAGGGCGTGATGGAGCGTCACCGTGCCGTCCTCGTCGAGACCGAACGCGCCGAAGGTCGCATCCTGGTTCGTCCGGAGCAGAAGCGTCAGCAGCTTCGGGTCGAGGGTCGCGCCCGCGACCACCTCGGAGCCGACGCGCACGAGCGCTTCCTTCTCGCCCCAGGGGAGCACCTCGATCCGCACGAGGGTCGAGCCGCGCTTGGTGTAGAAGACGCCGTCCTCGACCTTCGTGAAGGAGTCGCCGAACTCCTCGAGGTATCCCTCGGCGAACTCGGTGACGCGGCGGACGACGTCGTTGCTCTCGGCCATGGCGCCCTCCGGAGACCGTGGCGGGCCAGCGCCCGGTCGGCGGCGCGGAATTCTAGCAGGCGGTCCGGGATGGCGCGAGCGGCTCGAAGGCGCGGCTCACTCGACGGGCGTCGGCTCGGTCAGCTCGAGAACGAACTCGGGGAGCGGCCCGACGATCGGGAGGGGCGCCTTCCAGTCGAACGACGCCTCGCCCTTCCAGTCGAAGAGCGGCGCGGGCTTGCTCGGGGGAGTCATCGAACGCCTCCCGGACGTCGGCGCGCCTGGCGTTCGAGCGCCGGCTCGGCGACGAGGCGCGGGCGCAGCACCCGCCAGCAGCGAGCGCAGAGGTAGACGACGGCGCCGTCGACCCGGATGAAACGGCGCGCGCCGGCGGCCCGGTCGTCGCGGCTTCGGCAGCGTCCACAGCTTCGCATCATTGGAAACTCACCGGGCCGTCTCCGGGCTCTCTCCGCGACGCCGGCCGGTCGTCAGCCGTCGCCATCCATCTATCGAGTACCGACGGTCGCGCCCGTATCCCCTTTCACCGGCGGCGTCCGAGCGATTGGCGGGGGGGTTGCTTGAATCTGTTCTGGGCGGTGTCTATAGTGCACGCAAGTCCGGTGGGACCCGGAACTCCCACCGCTCGGGAGCGCACCAGCCGCTCTCGTGGAGGAACCTCGAATGTCGAGCGGACCGAGCCCCCAGGATCTCGTGTTCGCTCGCGGCATCGTCTCGAAGGGATTGCTCCCCAAGGAGACGGTCCAGAGCTGCCTCGGCGAGCTCTCCGGGCTCATCGAGCAGGGCCGCAGCGCGAACCTCGCCCAGTACGTCGTCTGGAAGCAGCTCATGACCGCCGACCAGGCCAAGGGCCTGATCGGGGAGATCCAGGAGCACTACCGGCGAAAGAAGGAAGAGGTCGCCGCGCCGCCGAGCCCGTCGCCGGCCGAGGCCTACCAGCCCGCCGACCAGGGCTACCCTCCGACCAACGGCGGCTACCAGCAGCCCGCCGACGGCTACGGCCAGCCTCAGGACGGCTACGGCCAGCCTCAGGACGGCTACGGCCAGCCTCAGGACGGCTACGGCCAGCCTCAGGACGGCTACGGCCAGCCCCAGGACGGCTACGGCCAGCCTCAGGACGGCTACGGCCAGCCGGCGGCGGGGGGAAATCCGGAAGACCTCGCCGGAACGATCCGTCTGGGCGGGGACGCGAGCGGCGCCGTGCCGGCCGTCGACGCGAGTGGCCAGCAGTGGGCGCAGCAGCCCCCGGCCGATCCCGCCTACGGCGGCTACCAGTCCCAGGATCCCTATTACGGCGGCTCGCAGGCGCCGGCGGACGCCTACGGACAGCAGCAGTCGTACGCCGATCCCTACGGGCAGCCGCAACACGCCGACCCGTACGCGCAGCAGCAACAGGCCGGCGGCTACGCCCACGACCCGTACGCGCAGGATTCCTACGCCGCCTCGCAGGACCCGTACGCGGCCGGCCACGCCGACCCCTACGCCCAGCCCGACCCCTACGGGCAGCAGCAGCAGGCCGCGCAGCCCGCGCCGGTCGCGATCGCCTCCCAGGAGCCGGCGGCGCCGGCCGACGGGATCCAGGGCGCCATGGGCATGGACCAGAACGAGGAGGAGTTCGAGTTCGGTCCCTACCGCGTGCTCTCCGAGATCGCCCGCGGCGGAATGGGAATCATCTATCACGCGAGCGACACCCAGTCGAACCAGGAGGTCGCGCTCAAGGCGTTGATCAACGTCGACGCCGCGACCGAGAAGCAGCTCCGTCGATTCGTCCAGGAGGCGAACTCGGCGAAGAAGCTCGACCACGCCGGCATCGTCAAGATCCACGACATCGGCGTCGTGAACGACGTCCCCTACTTCACGATGGACCTGCTCCAGGGCAGCCCGTTCTCGACCCTCATCAAGGAGCGGTTGCGACCGCGCGAGAACCTCCTCGACACCCTCCGACAGGTCTGCGAGGCGGTCGGCTACGCCCACACCCAGGGCGTGATCCACCGCGATCTCAAGCCGGCGAACATCGTCGTCCGCGAGGACGGCTTCCCCGTCCTGACCGACTTCGGCCTCGCGAAGAACCTGGACAGCAAGTTCAACCTCACCGCCGACGGCGCGCTCGTCGGCACGCCGCTCTACCTCTCGCCCGAGCAGGTCGCCGGTCAGGCCAAGGACGTCGACGGACGGTGCGATGTCTACGGGCTCGGCGTCATGATGTATCAGATCCTCACGGGCAAGCTCCCGTTCTTCGGGCGGAACCCGTACGAGGTCTACCAGAAGGTCCTCAAGGAGGAGCCGACGCCGCCGCGCGAGCTCGACAACACGATCGACGAGCGCCTCGAGCAGATCTCGTTGAAGGCGCTCGAGAAGAACCGCGAGCAGCGCTTCGAGACGGCGCAGATCATGGCCGACGAGATCGGCGACTGGCTCCGGAGCAACGGCTTCGAGCCGGGCGCCATGACCGTGCCCGAGCCGGCCCCGCCGCCGCCGCCGCCGGGGAGCGACCCCTACGCGGCGCCGCCGATGAACGGCGAGCTCCCTCCGCTCGACCCCATGCCGGGCGGCGCGCCCCAGTCCGATCCCTACGACCCGATGGCCCCGCCGCCGGCCGAGCACGACCCGTTCGGCGCGCCGGTCGACCCCTACGCGATGACCGCGCCCGGCGGCGCGGATCCGTACGGGACGGGCGGCTTCGCCGCTCCCGGCGGCGCTCCACCGCCGCTCGACCCGTTCGCGGTGACCGCCCCCCAGGTGGGACCGCCGCCCGATCCGTTCGCGCCGCCGCCGCACGACCCGTTCGGCATCGGCTCGTCAGGCCAGGTGCCGACGGCCCCGCCGCCGGCGCCCGGAGGCTTCGCCGCCGATCCGTTCCCACCGAGCGACCCGTTCGCGGCGACGGCGCCCCTGCCGCCCGCTCCGACGACCGACCCCTTCGCCGCCGCTCCCGGCATGGGCGGAGGAGGCGCGGTCCCCGCGCCGGCGTCCGGCGGACCGAGCCGCACCCGGCGCCACAGCCGTCGGCGCAAGAAGAAGAAGGCCGGCGCGTCGACCGGGCAGGTGGTCAAGCTGATCATCGCGCTCGGAATCGCCCTCGCCCTCTTCCTGGGCGCCCTGGCGTTCCTGCTCCGCCAGATCCAGCAGGGCTAGGAGGCTGTTGCAGAATGACGCGAGCGGCTCGTCGAGACAGCGTCGTGCAGGCCGAGGCGCGCGGGCGAGGGAACCCGTTTGGCGTTCGCGAGGCCGCGGAACGAAGGCCTGCGCGACGATGTCCGGCGAGACGCCGCGAGTGAAGCGACGGCGAGGAGCCTGCGACGAGTCGTCGTTTCACGCTCATTCTGCAACAGTCTCCTAGGCCAGGCTGGGCGCGAGCCGACCTACCTACCTACTGCCGGTACCGCCGCGACTCCCACGCCCACCACTGCCGCGCCGCCTCGACGCCCGCCTTGCGCTCGTCCGCCGACGCGAGCGGATCGTAGCCGAAGTCGCGACCGCCGACGGCGACGAGGACACTTCGGGCCCCCTCTCTCGCCTCCCGGTCGTCCGCGTCGAGCACGGCGAGCGCGGCCTCCACCTGCTCCCGGATGATCGGCGCCGCCGCCCGCTCGTTGCCGAGCCGGTGGAGGGCGAGGGCGATCGCGAGCCGCTCCCCGGCGCTCCGACTGTTCTCGAGCCCTTCAATGAGCACGGGGCCGAGCCGCCGGTCGCCCGCCTTCGCGACGGCCTCGACGGCCGCCAGGCGCACCTCGACGTTCGCGTCATCGAGGAGATAGACGAGCGCCTCGGTCGCGACCGGACCGCCGATCTCGCCGAGCGCGGTCGCGGTCGCGGCGCGCAGCCTCGGGTCGGCGTCGGCGAGGAGGCTCACGAGCGGGACGACGGCGCGGTCGTCTCCGATCGCCCCGAGTCCTTCCGCGAGGGCGATGACGACCTCCTTGCTCGCGCCTCTCCGGAGCCAGCGGAGCATCACCGGCACGCTCTCGGCCGATCCGAGGTCGCGGAGCGCCCTCGCGGCCTCCAGGCGCACCCGCGGGGAGGTGTCCTCGAGCGCCTTCTCGACCGCGCCGCGGAACGGACGCGCCCCGAGCGCGCCGAGCGCCGCGATGGCCTCGGCGCGGACGGTCTCCCACTCGTCGCGGGTGAGGGGCGCGATCGCCGCCGCCGACTCGGGGTCGCCCGCCGCGACCAGCGCGCGGATCGCCTCGTAGCGCAGCCTGGGCTCGCGGTGGGTGAGCGCCTCGGCGAAGGCGGCCTGGCTGCTGCGGTCCGGCGGACCGAGGAGCGACAGCGCGTGGACCGCGGCCGCGGCCACCTCGGGCCGGTCGTGGGTGAGGCGGACGAGGTCGGGGCGCAGCGCCTGGAGCGGCCTTCTCCGGGGACCGGACCGCGCCTCCCGGGCTCGCGCGACGATCAGCTCGCAGCCGACGCGGCGCACGTCGGCGTCGACCGACTCGAGGCTCGCCCGGAGCGCCGGCACGAGCGTGCTCGGGTCGCGCGTCGCGATGCGGTCGAGGGCGTCGATCGCGTCGTCCGCGACGTCGGGGTCGCCGACGAGCTCGCCGAGCGCGAGCACGTCCTGCGCGCCGCCGCGTCGGGCGATGACCCGGATCCCCGCCACGCGGAGCGTCCGCTCCCTCGGCTCGCGGAGCGCGACGAGCGGGCGGGCCCGCCGGAGCGCCGCCTCCCCGTCGAGCTCGGCGAGGACGACGAGGGCGAGGCCACGGATCGGGCAGCGCGCGTCGTCGGCGTGCTCGGCCAGCGCCGCAGCGGTCACCTTCGGCTCGGTCTTCTCGAGCGCGTCGATCACGCGGGCCAGCTCGGGCAGCGCCCGCTCCTCGGGACCGGCCGGCGGGAGGCTCCCCTCGAACCGATGGAGCTGCCAGATCGCCCGGCGGACGCCGTCCCTCTCGGGCAGGCGAAGCAGCCCGTCGAGGGTGCGCCGCCTCAGACCGGGCGAGCGGTCGTGGAGGAGCTCCTCCTGCGAGATGCGGGTTGCGGCGGCCAGGCGGTCGCGCGAGGGGCGCTCCCGGCGCGGGCTGGAGCGGTCGCGCGGCTCGGCGTCGCCTTCCCTTTCGCTTCGGTCGGGGCGGCGCTCGACGTCGGAGTCCGCTCCCTCCTTCGGCGAGGGCGAGGCGCAGCCGCCTCCGATGAGCGGGAGCGATGCGGCGGCCACGATGAAGAGGAGACCCAGTCGCATTCGGGAGCCGTCTCCTCGTCGAGGAGCCTGGAGAGCCGTCAGGAAGAGGGCGAGGGAGCGACGCCGCGCCAGCGTCAGCGTCGCTTCGGGGGCGCCATCCCGGTGCGCTCCATCACCGCCGCGCGGAGCACCGCGGCGTCCCGATCGAGCGGATCGCGCCGCACCTGCTCGTCGAGGCGATACCCGGCGAGGACGCCGTCGCCGGAGAGGAGCGCGAGAACGCCTCGAAGGAACGCGCTCCGCGGCGGGCTCTCGCCGAGCTCGAGCAGGTCGGGCTCCGGCGCGTAGTCGAAGACGGCCCGCAGGAGCGCGTCGAGGTCGAGCGCGGCGCCCGGCTCGGTCTCGATGGCCGCGCGGAACG
The DNA here is from genome assembly GCA_029260755.1 of Planctomycetota bacterium. GTDB lineage: Bacteria > Planctomycetota > J058 > J058 > JAJDCQ01 > JAJDCQ01. Next base: position 20,685 of record JAJDCQ010000067.1, read on the forward strand.
CGACCTCGGCCGCGCCGTGGCGGCCCATGCCGAGGTAGGCGAGGCCGAGACCGACCCGGATCGTCCGACGCGTGTCGGAGCCGCGTCCCGGACCCTCGGGGAGCGAGCCGGCATACATCGCCTGCCGGAACGCGTCGACGGCCTCCTCGTAGCGTCCGTTCCGGAGCGCGAAGACGGCGAACTCGAAGGGCTGGCGCACGACGGGCGTCGCCGTGGGGGCGCCGTCGAGCTCGGGCACGCGGGACCGCGGGTAGCGCGGTCGGTAGACGCGCGAGCGGGTCGGCGCGGTGGCGCCGCCTCCGGTCGAGGGCGCGATCGCGCCCGCGGCGCCGGCGTCCTCGTAGCAGTCGCCGCCCTGGTATCCGTCGCTGTATCCGTCGGCGTAGCCGTCATCGTAGGCGCGGCCGTCCCGGACGGGCACCGGCACGATGTAGGGCGGATCGCAGGCGGGCTGACCGTAGATGACTCCGCCGCGGAGGATGATCGGTCGGTTGCCGGCGCCGGGCGGGACGCGGACGCGGCCGTTGCGGATGCGGCGTCCGGTGCCGGTTCCCTGCTGCTGCTGGAACGCGGAGGCCGGAACGCCGGGCGCGCGGTTCGTCGGGATCGTGCCGGGGGGAGCACGGTTCGCCGGGGAGGCCGGAGCGCGGTTCGCCGGGGAGGTCGAGCGACCGGTTCGACCGCGGAAGATGCCTCGCCCTGTGCGCACCTGGACGCCGCGGTTGCCGACGCGGACCCCGACCTGGGCGTGCGCGACGGCGGTGCCGCCCAGGAGGATGGCGCCGGTCACGACGGCGACGAGGGAGGCGTGACGGCTCCCCCGGGCGATCGAAGACGTGGCTGGGCGCTGCATCATGTCGGGTTCTTTCCCCACCAATGGAGCCATTGTCCTTAGGACGCCCGGCCGGCGCAAGCGGTTGATCGGGAAATCGCCCGAAGATCCGCCTGACGCAAGGCCTACGGACCGACGGGATGATGTTCGGTCGAGGGGCCGCGGTCGCTCAGTCGGGGAGCAGCAGGATGAGCGCGCTCACCGCCGCGCCGATCAGCCCGACGACGACGAGCGCGACCATGATCCGGTTCCGGCGGAGGAACTTGACGAGACGCGCGGGCGGGGCGATCGGGCGGGCGTCGATCGGCAGGTCGTTCAGCGCGCGGGTGCAGTCCTCGGCGAGCTCGGCCGAGCTTCGGTAGCGGTCCGCCGGGTTCTTCGACAGCGCGCGGAGACAGATCGCGGCCGCGTCGGCCGAGACCTCGGGACGGATCTCGCGCGGGTCGGGCGGATCGTCGTCGACGACCGCCTGCATCACCTTGACCGGGTTGTTGCCCTCGAACGGGGCGCGGCCGGTGAGCATCTCGAAGAGGACCGCGCCGAGGCTGTAGACGTCGCTGTGCGCGCCGATCCGGTGGCTCTGACCCGATGCCTGCTCGGGCGCCATGTAGGACGGCGTTCCCACGGTGGTGCCGGGCCGGGTCAGGCCGCTCCAGGTCCCGGCGAGCTTGGCGACGCCGAAGTCGAGCAGCATCGGGCGGCCGTCGTTGTCGACGATGATGTTGCCCGGCTTGATGTCGCGATGGATCACGCCGACGTCGTGGGCGTGCTGGAGGGCGTCGGCGAGACCGGCGGTGATCCGCAGCCCCTCCTGCTCGCCGGGCAGCTTGCGCCCGAGGAGGTTCGCGAGCGAGTCGCCACCGATCAGGTCCATCGCGATGAAGAAGTAGCTGTCTGCGTATCCGGCATCGGAGACGCTCACGATGTTGGGGTGCTTGAGCCTCCCGGCGGCCTGCGCCTCCCGCCGGAAGCGCTCGGTGTCCTCGGGTAGCGGCGGACCATCGGGGCAGAGCACCTTGAGGGCGCACGCGCGGCCGAGCGTCTCGTGCGTCGCGCGGAAGATCACGCCCATGCCGCCGCGGGCGATCTGCTCGTGGAGGTGATAGGGCCCGACCCGGCCGCCTTCGGCCGGGGCCAACCGGGCGAGCTCGACGTTGCTGTCCATCGCGGCGGCCGGGCTCGAGGCGTCGCTCTTGTCGCCGCCCGACGACGAGGAGAGGGCGCTGTCGAGGAAGTCGTCGCCGTCGTCGGCGAGCGTGGTGACGTCCGCCCGCATCACCTGGAGCTTCCGGTGCATGCCGGGCTTGAGGTATCCCTCGGTCTCGAGGAACTCGCCGAAGCCCGCCGTCTTGCCGTCGGCGCGCTCCTTCTTCCACAGGGCGTACGCCTCCCTGTAGCGCTCGACGCTCAGGAGGCCCGCCTTGACTGCCCGCTTGGCTATCTCGACGTCGGCCGACCGCATCTGCCGTCGCTCATCTCACGACGCTCGGGACCCGCTGCCCCCTCCGTCCGACCCAGTCTGACGCGAACGTCAGTGTGAGACCAGGCGCAGACAGTCGGGGCAGTAGACCGGCTTCGGGCCGCGTGGTTTGAACGGCAGCTCGGTGGGCTGGCCGCATCGGAAACAGACGGCCGACCAGGTCATCCGGTCGCCGCCGCCGCCGCCGCCGCCACCACCGCCGCCACCGCCACCGCCGCCGCGACCGCCGCCGGCATCCCGGGACCGTCCGCGGCGCGAGCGGGACCGCTGGCGGGAGCTCGATCGGGCGCCGTCCTGACGGGCGCTCGTGCGCCGGGCGTCGTCGCCGCGACCTCGCTCGTCGTTCGAGCTCGACCGCGAGCGCGATCGAGAGGGAGCGCGGTCGCCCGTCTTCGAGCCGCGCGCCGCCTCGTCTCGGGAGCTGGATCGTTCGCCCGACGAGCCGACGGCGTCCCGGGAGTCGCCCGAGGCGTCGCGCGAGTCGTCATCTCGGTCGAGGTGATCGCCCGAGCTCGAAGCGCTGTCGCGAACGTCGCGACCATCGCCGTCCGACGAGCTCACCGGCGCGACGGCCGCGCCCTCCTCGGAGCGGCGGCGACCGCGACGGCGCCGCCCGCCGCGTCGGCGGGTCTTGCGGCAGGTCGGACAGCGTTTCGGATCCTGAAAGCCCTTCTCGCGGTAGGTCTTCCTCTCGTCCGCTGCTAGGACGAACTCGGCGTCGCACTCGACGCAGCTGAGGGTGAGGTTGTCGATCTGCTCCATGTGCCCGAACACGGTGTTGCCACGACCGACCCCCGAAGGGATCGGACCGCGGCGCTCCGCGCCTCCTGACGCGCGACGGCGCCTCGCACCGACCGTTCCGACCGTGACCGATCACCGGACCGCGGAGGATTCGCCGCGTCGTGGCGGCGAGACCGCGGTCTGCGTCTACGCGTCCCCGCGCCGGCTGGCGCCTGCGCGGAGATGACCGGATCTGCGGGACGGGCGGCGCCCGTCACGGGGGTCGAAGTGGCGGTCGGCGAGGTTTCGTCGTGCGAGTGCACGTTCGTCTTGACGCTCACGGTCTCGGGCGCGGCCGGCACGCCGCGCTCCAACGGGCGAGGAAGAGTCGCTCGCGCCGTCAGGGGCCGGGTCTGTCGCGTCAACTTGCCCGTTCCCTCGATCCACTCGAGGTTCGGGGCGCCATGCCGGTCGCGCGGATCGATCCGCGACGGCCGGCCCTCGTTCGAACGGAGGGCTCGCGTCCTGCGGGCTCGCCCCTCGTTCCTCGAGCGAGCCCCCATGGGGACTCGCCACGGTGTGTTTGCTGGAACCTCCCGTCTCGGCCAGCTCGCCTTCGGACGACGTCGCCGTCACGCCGACGCGCTGGTGCGGTGAAGGGCCAATCTCCGCATGACCCAGGGGGTTGCGTCGACTGGCCCAGCCATCGGAAATGTTATCTCGGCCGGATCCCTCGGTCAAGGCTGTGAGCGCCAAGCCCATGCCATCCCGTTACATAGGGGCGGTGAGACCCCTCGTTTCCACGACGTTGCGGCGACGGCAGGCGCCTCCGTCATTGAAAGGACAATGCGCGATCGCTAACGTCGGGGTCGGTCGAATCGAACGCTCGCTCCATGCAACTCAACATGCCCTTCCTCACCGAGACGCTTCCGGGAATCGACGGCCGGATCCGCGTCGAGCCCGAGGACTTCTTCGTCGAGGAGATCGGCGTCGGGCGGCCGAGCGGTCGAGGCGACCACGCCCTCGCCCTCATCGAGAAGCGGGGGCTGTCGACGCCGGGCATGGTGCGCCTCATCGCGAGCCGGTTCGGCGTGTCGCACCGGGCGATCGGAATCGCCGGGCTCAAGGATGCCGCGGCCGTCACCCGGCAGTGGGTGAGCGTCCAGGGCGTCGACCCCGCGCGCGTCGAGGTGCTGGAGCATCCACAGATTCGCGTGATCGAGGTCGGTCCGCACGGTCGGAAGCTGCGGCTGGGAGACCACACGGGTAATCGCTTCCGGATCCGGGTGCGCGGATCGGGGGAGGACGGGCTGCTCCGGGCGCGCGCGATCACCGACGTCGTCCAGCAGCGAGGAATGCCGAACCTCTTCGGTCCGCAAAGGTTCGGGACCCATGGACGGGCCCACGAGATCGGTCGATGCTACCTCTTCACCGACATGGCCGGCGCGCTCGACCGCTACCTCGGGATGCCGTCGGCGCTCGAGACCGATGACCGCCTTCACCGTGCGCGACGGCTCTACGACGAGGGCGACCTCGTCGGAGCGCAGGAGGCGTTTCCGGCGTCGCGCTACGTCGAGCGGACGCTCCTCGGGAGGCTCATCGAGGGCGGCACCAAGGAGGAGGTGTTCCTCTCGATGTCGCTCACCGAGCTACAATTCCAGCTCTCGGCCTATCAGAGCTGGCTGTTCAACCGGATCCTCGCCGAGCGGATCCCGAGAATCGACGAGGCGATCGTCGGCGACATCATTCGCTATCACCAGAGCCGATTCGATCTGCGCGTTCAGAACATCGATGCCGTGCGTGGCCCGATCGAACGGTTCGCCGCGAGCCCGACCGGTCCGATCTTCGGATACCGGATGGCGATGGCGAAGGGCGAGCCGGGACGGATCGAGCTGGAGATGATGGCCCGCGAGGGGTTGAAGCTGGAGCAGTTCCGGCCGAAGAGAAACACCAAGTGGCGGGGCGCGCGGCGGAGCTTCCGCGTGCGGCCCGAGCGGCTGCGAGTCGAGGGGGTCGACGGCGACGTCGTCCTCTCGTTCCTGCTGCCGAAGGGGGTCTTCGCCACGGCGCTGCTGCGCGAGCTGATGAGACGCGACGTCCGCTGAATCGGGCGAGCCTTGGGCGAGCTGCCCGGAGGAGAAGGACCATGACGGAGAACGCCAAGCCGGAGGAGTCGGCCGGAGCGGAGACGGGCGAAGCGGCGGCCGCGGGGGCGACCACTTCGGAGGGCGAGCATCTCTCCGCCGGTCAGCTCTACCCGATCCTCTACGTGCTCAAGGGGCGACCGCCGCCCTCCGAGGGCGAAGGGGCGTATCCCGAGCTCGCCTCGCTGGTGAAGACGCTGCCGGATCGCTTCCTCGAGCTCCCGCCGAAGGAGGAGCAGCTCACCCGCAAGCAGGTCGAGCGGGCCGTCGATCACATCCGGGACTGCCGCCCCTGCAACGTGATGGTCTTCGAGGACGGCCCGGCGTCGAAGCCGCCGAAGACCAAGGAGGAGATCGCGAAGGAGGAGTCGGTCGCCGAGAAGCGGCGGCGCGAGAAGGTGAAGCAGTTCTGGGTCTTCGGAGGCTTCGGGTCGGCCGGGATCATCAGCAGCCAGGTCGTCGCCTACATCTGGCAGAACAAGGACGTCGAGGGGGTGGCGGGCGACGTCGACATCCTCGAGACCAACCAGCAGCTCGACCGGAAGATCGATCCGCTCCTGTTCCTGTTCGTGATCCTGGTGCTGATCGGATCGGTTGGCGTCGCCTACGCCTACACCCTGGCCCGCGAGCTCGGGTGGATCGAGTTCACCGCGTGGAAGCGGGCCGTCCCCGTGATCGGCGCCGCGTGGGCCGAGCGGGACCTCAAGCGGAAGGCCGAGATCGAGGCCGAGGAGGAGGCCGCGAGCCGCCCGAAGAAGTGGCAGCGGCCGCGGTAGCCAGTCGCGCTCAGTCCTTCCTGGAGGTCGCCGGCTTCTCGCGGAGCTCCCGGAGCATCTCGGTCAGCGAGAGCGGCCCCTTGCCCTTGCGGGCGACCGGGCGCTGTCCGCCGGTCCGGGTGGGCGACGGAGCGCCGACCCGGGCGGGAGGGGCTCCGAGCAGTCCGCGCGCCGGGGCTGGCGTCGGGCAATGTTCCGCCGTCGTCGCGGCCGGCGTCTCGGCGACGGGCGTCGCCGGAGTCGGAACGCGCGGCGTCTCGACGACGGGCGTCTCGACGGTGGGCGTCTCGACGGTGGGCGTCTCGACCGGCGTCGGTTCGACGACGGGCGTCTCGATCGGGACGTCGGTCGCGACCGTCTCGACCGGCTCGACCTGCGCGGAGGGGTCGTCTTCCCGGCGTCCGGCGATCGCGCCGACGATGCCGGCGGTCTCTTCCGCCTCGGCATCGCGCTGGGGCTCGGGCGCGGGAGACGTCTCGACGATGGGCGGCGGAGGAGGCGCAGCGGGCGGCGGAGCCTCGATCGGGTCCGGCTTCGGGATCACGAAGCGCTCGGTGCTCGTGAAGATGCCCCACCCCGCCGTCAGCTCGACGTCGGTCTCGCCGGAGCGCCGCGCGCTCAGGGTCAGCTTCTTGAGGGCGTAGAGGCTGCCGTCGGCGCCGGCGCCGACGCTGATGCCGTCTACCTTGTCGACGCGAACCTTGTTATCGTCCAGCCGGAGTCGGAGCTCGCCCTCCCCGTCGAAGCGCACCCGGCCGACGGTCGCGCCGTCGGCGCCGGGGATGTTGAGGGTGGAGCCGCGGCTGCGGAACTTCAGCGTGTTCCCGCGCTTCTCGAGGAGGGTGAACGGCGCGAGCACCTCGGCGGCTGTCCCGCCCGCGAACCCGCTCTCGGCGAGGACGGCGTCGATCCCGCGCTGGTCGAGCCGGACGTCGGGCATCTGGGCGAGCGCTCCGAAGAGCAGCGTCATCGGGTTCTCGCCGCGGCTCGCCCCGTCGCGGATGATCTCGGCGAGGCGCGAGGCGCCGGCGGCGTCCGCGGCGCGGGCAGAGGAGGTCGGGGCGGCGGCCATCGTCATGGTGATCATGGCCGCGGCGACGACGGTCGCCAAGGGGAGCGGTCTCGTTCGAACCAATGGATCTCGTTCTCCTCGTCCTTCTCGCAGGGACGGCGCGGGGTTCGGTGAGGCAGGGATTCGCGAATGGCGCGCCGACCCGAATCGCACCGTAAGTCTCTGATTCGCAGTCTGTCCCGTCGCACGCAGGGCCGAGATCGTTCCGCTTCGTCGCCGCCATCGAACCGTTGCATCCTGGAGGTCTCGTGAGCGCCAACCGCCTTTCCTGCCGTCGCTTGGGAGCGATCGCCGCCGCCATCGTCCTCCTCGTCGCCACGAGCGGCTGCGCGTCGTGGCGCCGCTCCACGGCGATCACGGCCGCCTGGCCCCCCGAGGGTCAGCGGGTCGCGCACGTAGCGCCCGATGCGGTCCGCCGCGCGAACGAGGGGATCGTCGAGATCGCGATCGCCGAGCTGTTCGTCAACACGATGGCCGAGGAGGGCGTCGACCCGGCGCGGGCGGGGCTGCGCTTCAAGCTCGGCTACACCCCCGACCGGATCGTGGGCAACGGCGGCGACATCGTCGGCGTCGTGTTCGTCGGGCCGGCTGCCTGGTCGGTCGGCGAGCTCCAGTGCATGATCGAGGCGCAGGCCGACGGCAAGGGAGACGAGCAGAGCCGGAGTATCCGGGCGTGGGGGCGCTTCCTCGAGAAGCTCACCGAGCGGGCGAGGACGATCCTCCAGGCAGCGGTCGAGGGCCGCGACCCCGACGACGGCGCGAACGACCCCGACGAGGACGCGCCCGGGGACCCGCCCGGCGGCCCCGGCGGCGAGCCCGCCGCCGGCCCCGGCGGCGCTCGCGGTCCCGACGGAGACGACGACGACGCGGGCGAGGGCGCCGAGAAGGGCACCGGCCGTGGCCCCTGACGACGCCGCGCCGCTCCCCGCGACGACGCGCTTCCTCGTCGTCACGATCATCGTCTCGATCGCGCTCCACGCCCTCGCCCTCGCGACGATGGCGCTCGTCATCCAGCCGGGCCTCGCCGTCGACCAGCCGGTCGCCGAGCGGGCGAGCGTGATCGCCACGAGCCCCTGGCTCTGGCGACTCGGCTGGCTGCCGTGGCAGCTCACCGCCGCGAGCGACGTGGCCGTCTCGATCGCACTCGTGATCGACCGGCAGCGCCGACCGGGCGCCGTCTGGGCGTGGGCGTGCCTGCCGCTCACCCTGGCGGCCGTCACGGCCGATCAGTGGGGCGAGACCGTCCTCGTGACGAGCTTCGTCGACGCCGCGCGCGCCCTCGGGCCGGCGCCGGACGCGGCCGCCGCCGCGGCCTACGTCGAGCTCGAGGCGTGGACGCTCTTCATGACCGGGACGTGCGCCAACGGGACCTACACCCTGATGAGCATCGGGTGGCTCGGCGCGACCATCACCGCGTGCGGCGGGCTCGCGCGGAACCGCTGGCTGCTCGGGCTCGGGGCGATCGACCTCGCTCTGTTCACCGGGTGCAGCGTGACGAACTGGTGGGTCACGACGGGGGCGACGGTGGAGGGCGGGTATCCCGGCTTCGCGGTCATGACGGTGTTCAACGCGCTCGCGTTCCCGTTGCTCTGCGTGTGGATGGGGTTGATGGCGCGGGCGTTCCTGGCGCGACGGCAAATGAACCCGGACCCTGGCAACTCGCATTCCGCGTAATCCGCGTCATCCGCGGTTCCCACTGGTTCAACGCCGAGAGAGACCGAACCGCGGACTTCGCGGATCACACGGATTGACTCGGGCGTCGCCGAGCCATTGCCGACGCGTCGCGGTACTCCGTCCGAGACTCCTGTTCCTGGAACGGCCGCGCAACGGCAATGAACCCGTACCCGGCAACTCGCAATCCGCGTAGTCCGCGTCATCCGCGGTTCCCACTGGTTCAAACGCCGAGAGAGACCGAACCGCGGATTACACGGATTGACTCGGACGTCGCCGAGCCGTTGCCGACGCGTCGCGGCTCCGCACGAGACTCCTGTTCCCGGAACGGCAACTCCGGACGAACGCCGGGCCTCCCCACCCGCCTGGTGAGGAGGCCCGGTTGCTTCCCCCTGACTCGCGTCCCCGGCGTCGACGCGTTCGCGTCGGCCGAGAGCCTCGAGTCCCCCTTCGGTAGATGTCGTCGGCGCGTCGCGCGGGCGGCGCCGGCTAGACCGCCGCGACCGTCTTCGGCGTGGTCTCGGTCACCCCGAGCGTGCGGAGCACGCCGCGGACGGCGCGGGCGCGCTCGGCCATGTTGACGGTGTCGATCGTCACGTAGTCGATCCCCTGCATCTCGAGCAGGACCTTCACCATCCCGTCGATCCGCACGATCTCCTCCCAGACGACGCTCGCGCGAACGCCGTCCTCGAAGAGGAGATCCCGATGGGGACGGATGAAGAAGACGATCGACCCCGGCGCGCGGAGGCGCTCGGCGTACTTCTCGGCCTCGGGCAGGATCCCGCGGAGACCCATCGTGTGGTGGGCCATGTAGGCGAGGTTGTCGAAGGTGCGGTCGGAGACGAAGCGCTTTCCGGCGAAGTCCTCCGCCTCGCTCTGGCGGGCGAACACCTCACGCTGGAACTGCAGGGTGCGGTCGATGTCGGTCCGCAGGACCGTCAGCGGCAGCTCCATCTCCGCGAGGACGCTCCGGGCGACCTCGGTGACGAGCGGCAGCTCGAAGTGCCGGCTCACCCACCGGGCGAGCGTCGTCTTGCCGGTGCTGTGCGCGCCGGCGATGTAGACCCTCAAGGTCTCGGGTCCCGACGCCCTGTCCTCGTCGTCGCCGATCGCCCAGACCACCCCGCGTCCGTGGCCGCTTCCGTTCCCGTTGCCGCCGTTTCCGTTGCCGGTACGGCCGTTTCCTTCGCCCATCGCCCCGCGTTCCCCCTTGCGCCTTCGGACCGTCTTTCGTCCAGGACCAACGACATGTGGTAGGCTATTCAGGCATGCCAACGACATCAAGTAGATTCTTGACGAAAGGCGGATGGGGCGCCCGCGCAAGGGGATGGCGCGCTCGGGCAAGCCCGGCGGCGCGAGGCGGGGCTCGAAGAGGGGAAGCCGACGCCAGGAATCGAACCTGGGATGGACGGGTTTGCAATCCGTCGCCTTACCACTTGGCTACGTCGGCAGGGACGGGCCGCGCGCGCGCTCTGCAGCGACGCGGCGGCCCATCGGAGGGAGGGAATACGTCCCGGAGGATTCGAACCTCCATTCCCGGCTTCGGAGGCCGGTGTCCTGTCCTTTGGACGAGGGACGTTCGGTCTGGAAGGAGAGACTGGGATTCGAACCCAGGAGGCCCGCTGGCAATCAGGCCCAACGGCTTAGCAGGCCGTCGCAATAACCACTCTGCCACCTCTCCGTGTGTCGTCTTGCGTTCTCGCTCCGCGGCGAGGAAGGAGGGTGAGGGATTCGAACCCCCGAAGCCCCTTTCGTCGGGGCTCTCCGGTTTTCGAGACCGGCGCGTTCAACCGCTCCGCCAACCCTCCGGGTCGATCGCTTGCTTCGGATGGACAGACCTGGACTCGAACCAGGAACCGCCGGGTCTTCAGCCTGGCGCTCTGCCGATTGAGCTACCTGTCCTGGGGTGCAGCGACGGGAGTCGAACCCGTGTCTCCTGGGTCACGGCCAGGCGCCCTACCGTTGGACCACGCGCACCACGCGTGAGAGTGCCGAGAGAGGGATTCGAACCCCCATGGCCTGTGACGGGCGCCTGGTTCTGAGCCAGGAGCGTCTTCCGTTTCGCCATCCCGGCGTGGGTTCATTCATGAGGACGGTGGGATTCGAACCCACAGCCTGCTGGGTAAGAACCAGCTGCTCTGCGCGTTGAGCTACATCCCCTCGAGCGAAGCGTCCGGCGGGAATCGAACCCGCATAGCCAGCCTGGCAAGCTGGTACATTGCCACTATGTGACGGACGCATGGAACGGGACTGACGGGATTCGAACCCGCGACTTCCTGATCGACAGTCAGGTACTCTAGCCGGCTGAGTTACAGCCCCACGGAGCACCGGGAAGGTGTCAGGGCTTCCCGGAGGCGAGCACGAAGAGAGGTCTAGCGACCTCGCTCGTGGCTCGAGCGCGCGTGTCCGTGGGAGTGGCCGGCGAGTGACTCGCCACCGTGGCTACACCGCTTCCGGAACGCGCGGCTACTATCTCGAAATCGCTCTCGTAGCTTCATCGCTCGCTCCTGCGCGGGCTGGTGGCTTCGGGAAATGACCCTACGGGGACTCGAACCCCGATCGCCAGGGTGAGAACCTGACATCCTGGCCGTTAGAAGACAGGGCCATGTCGGTTCGCTTCATGCGATAGGCGACGCTGGACTCGAACCAGCGACCTCTTCCATGTGAAGGAAGCGCTCCGCCGAACTGAGCTAGTCGCCCTCGATCGAGCCCGCTCTCGCGCGCTCATCCCCTAGGACGGGGGGAGGACGAGCCGCCTGTCACGCCGGCTCGACTTCTTCGCGAGAGGCGTCGCTCGGCGAAGCCGATCATCCGACGTGTTCCTGGAACAGCGGCTGGGAATCTCACGCAGAGCCGCAGAGACGCAGAGCATTTCCGCCAGAGGCCCCGCCGAGAATCGGTTCGACCCCCTCGTGGGTCGCCAGGCTCCGACTCGACTCAGTCGAGCGTGCCCGCCCAGACAGGGCTGCTCTGCGTCTCTGCGCCTCTGCGTGAGGTTTCGTCGTTCCTCGAACACGCGAACGGCATCTCACGCAAAGGCGCAAAGGCGCCAAGGATCGTTGCCCTGATCCGAGATCTCGACCTGGCAGAGCTCCTTTGCGCCTTTGCGCCTTTGCGTGAGGTTCGTCGTTGCAGGACGGAGCGCGTCGGCTCGCCGGGTCTACCCTGCGTCGTCCTCGAGGGCGCCGGAGCGCCGGACCATCCTCGAGACGGCGTCGGCCCAGCGCGGGTCCGCGTTGAGCGACGGGACGAGACGAAGCTCCTCGCCGCCGGCCGCGCGGAAGTCTTCCACGGCGCGGATCCCGATCTCCTCGACCGTCTCGAGGCAGTCCGAGACGAAGGCCGGGCAGAAGACGACGACCCGCTTGATGCCGCGCCTCGGCAGCTCCTCGAGGAGGATGTCGGTGTAGGGCCGGATCCACACGGCCTTGCCGAAGCGCGACTGGAAGCAGGTGATCGCGTCCTCCTTCCCGAGGCCGAGGCGGCGGGTGAGGCCGCGCGCCGTGGCGAAGCACTGGGCGCGGTAGCAGCTCCGGTTCGCGTCGACGATCGCCGCGCAGCAGTCGTCGCGGACGAAGCAGTGCGCGCCGGTCGGGTCGCTCTTCTCGCAGTGGCGCTCGGGCAGCCCGTGGAAGCTGAACAGGACCAGGGTGTCCGGCGGCAGGGTCCGGTCGGCGACGGGCGCGTCCTCGGCGGTCGGCGCGGGCACCGGGCGGCCGATGAGGTCCGCGAGGATCGGCCGGCCGAGCTCGGCGCCGACGTCGAGGTAGCCCGGGTCGTCGTAGAACGCGGGGACGATCGAGAGGAACGGCGTGTTCCAGAGGCGCCCCGCCTCCGCGTAGACCTTCTCGACGGTCGAGCCGGTCGAGCTCGACGCGTACTGCGGGTAGAGCGGCAGGACGACGACGCGGTCGCACCCGGCGGTCCGCAGCTCCTCGAGCCCGCTCGCGATGCTCGGGTTTCCGTAGCGCATCGCCAGCACGGTCGGGTGACCGGTCAGCCGCTCGCGGACCGCGTCGCGGAGCGCCTCGCCGTGCACGAGGAGCGGGCTTCCCGCCTCCGTCCACACCTTCTTGTAGGCCTCGGCCGACGCCGACGACCGGAAGGGCAGGACGATCAGGTTCAGGAGGAGGGCGCGCCCGACGGCATTGATGTCGATCACCCGCGGGTCGCTCAGGAACTCGCGGAGGTAGCGCCTCACCGCGCGGGTCTCGGGCGCGTCCGGGGTGCCCAGATTGACGAGGAGAACGCCCGTCTTCATGTGCTCGAGCCGTGGTTTCCGTCGCTGTGCGTGTGGATGGGGATGCCGGCCCGGGCGTTCCTACGAGTGGAGTGAGCGCTCGGCACGATCGATTCGATCCACGGATTACACAGATTACACAGATTGCCGCGGGCAAGCTCCGCGCCGCTGCCGAGCTCGGCCCCGGCGGCTGCTCTGCCCGGGGACGATCGCCTTCGGCAACTCGTCATCTGTGTCATCTGTGTAGTCTGTGGATCGTCACCCGTTCGAGGTCGCGATCCGCGCGCTCGCGACCCGGGGGTGACAGGGTAGGGCGAACCGAGCCCGCGTTCAACGTCCAGGCGTTTGACCGGCCGGCGGGCGCGCCGCCATCATCCACCCGCGATGGCGAGCTGCCCCGACCACGGCGTCCCGCGCCCCGACAACGACTGCCCCCGCTGCGCGACCGCGCTTCGAAAGATGCTCGAGGTCGACAGCCGCCAGATGCATCTCGGCGACGCTCGCGACGCCGCCGCCCGCGGCCCGGCCGCGACGCAGAACTTCGACCCGCGGTCGCTGTTCGAGACGGGCGAGCTGCCGCCGCTCTCGATGCCGCCGCCCGAGACCGACGACATCAACCACACCCGGGCCGACTATCGCCTGCGGGTGCACCGCTGGATCATCCGATGCGCCCGCTGCAAGGCGCTCGTCCGGACGCGCCGGCGACCGGGCGAGGAGCTCGGGTGTCCCGCGTGCAAGGAGCGCTTCACGATCGACCCGTCGATGGTCGAGCAGGAGAGCGCCGACGACCTGACGGTTCGCCCCGGGATGCGCGCCTGTCCCTGGTGCGCCGAGGACATCCCGCGCGCCGAGCAGGTCTGCCGCCACTGCCGCCGTCAGGTCGACGTCTGACGGGTCGGTTCCTCGGGGGCATAACCCTCTACGACAGTTGACCCTCGGCCAGAGGGCGCCGAATTTACCATCTAGGATCTTGCCCCCCTCCCGGGCCGCTGCTAGGCTCGCCCGCCTCGAAACCCAACCGACACCAGTCTCGGAAGATACGACTCAACCGTCACGACGGTCCAGAACGCGGTCCCCCAAGGGATCGATCGCGCGTCGCACGAGCTCAGGGGCGTCGACGCGTCTCGGCCCACCTCCCGACGAGGTCGGCCGTATCAACCGTTCATGACGGTCGTTTGGCCTCGGCACGAAGAAGGACGGAGATGCGGGTCGCGGGGTCAGGAGCCCGGCTCACCGCAGCCTCCGGGAAGGGAAGATCATGAAGGCTCGCGTCCTGGCATTCGCGGTCATGGTACTGGCTGCTCTCGCCCTGGCCCCCGGTTGCGGTGGCAGCGGAAGTGGTAAGGCGGCCGGCCGCGCCGGCGGCGGGACGACCGGCGGCGGAACGACGCCGCCTCCTCCCCCGCCTCCGCCGCCGCCCCCGCCGCCGCCGCCTGCGCCGAATCTTCAGACCGCGACGCTCACCGACGTCGACGGCGACGAGACGGTCAGCATTGGTGACGAGGTGCTCCTCACCTTCGACGCCGAGGTGCTCGTCGACCCCGCGGCCGACCCCGCCGTCGACCTCGTCCTCCCCGTCGCGGGCGACGACTTCGGCGCCGGCGCGACGATCGCGTCCGGCCCGGTCGCCGTGCAGGTGGTGATCACCCTCGGCACGGGCCCGGAGCTCCGCGTCTCGGGCGTGTTCGACGCGGCCGTGATCGGCACCGGCGACCCGTCCGCGATCGAGATCGCGCAGACGGTCAACCTCACCGACGCCCAGGGCGTCTCGGTCAACCCGGCCGTCGTCGACCTCGGCGGCACCTTCGTCGAGGAGTTCACCCTCGCGGCCGGCGCGCTCAACCACGAGCGCAGCATCCACACCGCGACGGCGCTCGACGACGGGCGCGTCCTGATCGTCGGCGGCGTCAACGCGAGCCCGACGGGCGCGACGTTCACGCCGTTCAGCGAGATCTTCGACCCGACCCTCGGCACGTTCACCGACGCGAACGACCCGGCCCTCGGCGGCAACCCGGGCGGCTTCATGGCGGCGGCCACCCAGGGCCAGCTCATCGCGACGGTCCGCTTCCTCCACACGGCGACCAAGCTCAACGACGGGCGCGTCCTGATCTGCGGCGGCTTCGGGATCGAGGAGCTCGACGCCAGCGGCGCCGCGGTCCAGGAGGATCTGACCTCGGCCTACACGTTCGATCCGATCACGAACGCGTTCACCCAGGTCGGAGACCTCGGCACGGCCCGCGAGGGTCACTACGCCACGCTCCTGCCGACCGGTGAGGTGCTGATCGCGGGCGGCATCGGCAACGCGGGCAACACGCTCGACACCGCCGAGCTCTACGACCCGGTCGCCGACACGTTCAGCCCGGTCGCCTCGTTCATGAACATCCCGCGCCAGAGCGGCGCGGCGGCCCTCGTCGGCAACGACGTCCTGATCGTCGGCGGCGTGGCCGTCGTCGCGGGTCAGGGCGCCGGCCTCGCCCCGGGCTCCGAGCTCTTCACGGGCGGCGCGTTCGGCCCCGGCGCCTCGCCGACGACCGACCGCCGCAACATGAGCGACGACGTCCTCGAGAACGGCGACATGCTGATCGCGGGCGGCGACGTCAACGCGATGGTCGCCGAGATCGACCGCTTCGACGCGGCCGGCGGGAGCTGGATCGGCGCCGGGACGCTGACGACCGCACGGACGCGCTGCGTCTCCGAGCGGGTCGGCCGCGACGTCGTCTTCGCGACCGGTCAGTCGATCGACTTCGCCGCGGGCACCGTGAGCGAGATCGCCGACGCCGAGATCTGGAGCGACAGCACGGGCGCGATCGCGAACGTCGTCGCCGTGAACACCGGCCGCGCGAGCGCGGCGATCGCGGCCCTGGCCGACGGTCGCCTGCTTCTGGTCGGCGGAAGCACGGGCGGCTCGACGAGCATGCTCGGCCTCGACGGCACCTCGCAGGCGTCGGCGGAGATCTTCCGCCGCAACTAGCCCCGCGCAGGCTCAGCAAGTCCAAACGAGAAGAGGGCCCCTCGCCTCAGGCGGGGGGCCCTTCTTCATTTGAGCGGCTCGAAAACTCACGCAAAGGCGCAAAGGAGTTCCGCCTCGAGCCGAGATGCGGATCCGGCGGAGCTCCTTTGCGCCTTTGCGCCTTTGCGTGAGATTACTCGTCCACCGCTTCGCCTACTCGCTGACCGTCACCTTGATCATCTGGATCGCCGGGTTCGGCCGGTCGCCCGCCGCCGTCGGGGCGTTGCCGATCGCGTTCACCACATCCATCCCGCCGGTGACCTTGCCGAAGACGGGATGCTTGCTCCGCCCCTCGGTGAACCAGTCGAGGTAGTCGTTGTGGACGGTGTTGACGAAGAACTGGCAGCTCCCCGAGTTCGGGGCGCCGGTGTTCGCCATCGAGAGCGTGCCCGGCTCGTTGCTCAGCTTGTGGGCCGGCGGGTGCTCGTCCTGGATGCAGCCGTCGGGGCCGTTGCCCGTTCCGGCGCGCGCGCTCTGCGGGTCGCGGCTGTGCGGGCAGCCGAACTGGAGCATGAAGTTCTTGATGACGCGGTGAAAGTGCAGGCCGTCGTAGAAGCCGCTCTTCGCCAGCTTGATCCAGTTGTTGGCGGTCAGGGGCATCTTGTCGACGAAGAGCTCGACGGTGAAGCTGCCCATCGAGGTCTCGCAGGTCGCGGTCGGGTTGGCCATGTCGTTTCGATCTCCTCTATCTAGTCGTCGGAATCGTCGTCGTAGTCGTCGTCGTCGCTCGCCGGAGCCTTCATCGGGATCGGCTCGCCGCCCCGCTCGAGGTAGAGCTCGTAGAGCTGGAACTTGAGGTGCCAGTAGGCGAACCCGATCCAGGCCGCCGCGGCGTAGAGGCCGACGCAGAGCATCAGCTCGCCGGCGAGCGCCAGGAACGGGGCGGTGAACATCAGGAAGAAGCTCGTCCCGATGATCTGGGCCCAGGTCTTGCCCATGAAGCTCTTGACGAAGCCCATGTCGAAGGCGCCGCCGAAGCTCTGGGTCAGCGCCGCGCGCAGGATCATCGGGAGCATGATCGCCTGCACGACGAGGTTCACGAGCATGAGCACGAAGAAGAGGACGATGCCGAGCGCGATCGCGACCGGCTCGCCGCCGCCCTGCGCCACCGCGATGACGCCGAAGACCCCGCCGATGATCACGATGGACAGGATCACGGCGAAGACCATCCCGACGACGAGCTGGACGAGGAACGGCCAGAGCCCCCGGTTGAGGTACTCGCCGAACTTGCCCCAGTCGAACGCCGGGTAGCTCTTCTGCTTCGGGTCGCGGTGGAGCGACTCGACGACCTCGCAGAGCCAGCCGGTCGCGACGAGCGGCCCGATGATCGGGATGAGCTGACAGAGCGCCGTGGAGAGCATGTTCATGCCCCACTCGGGGCTGTCGAAGAACGCTCCGTAGGAGCGGAAGTACTGCATCGACCTGGCCATCGCTGCTCTCTCCGCGAGCCTCGGACCGGGTGAGCCGGGCTCGCTTCCTTCGGGACTCGCCTACTTGACGACGAAGTTGACGAGCCGACCCGGCACGTAGACCTCGCGCTTGATGTCCTTGCCCTCGAGGAAGCCCGCGACCTTCTCGTCGGCCTTCGCCGCCGCGATCGCGTCCTCCTTGGCGATGTCGGCGGCGACGGTGATCGTCGCGCGGACCTTGCCGTTCACCTGCACCGCGATCTCGATCGTGTCGACGGCGAGCTTCGTCTCGTCGAACGCCGGCCAGCTCTCGTAGGCGATCGAGCCCTCGTGGCCGAGGCGGCTCCAGAGCTCCTCGCCGACGTGCGGGGCGAACGGGCTGAGGATCTTGACGAACGTCTCGACCCACTCGCGGCGGACCTGCTTCGCCTTGGTCGCCTCGTTCACGAACACCATCATGTCGGAGATGGCGGTGTTGAAGCGGAGGGTGTCGAGGACGCCCTCGTCGACCTTCTTGATCGCGATGTGGAGCGCCCGCTCGAGATCGGTGTTCTCGACCGCCTCGTCGGTGATCTTGGCGTTGAGCTCGCCGGTGTCCTGGTCGATCACGACCCGCCAGGCGCGCTCGACGAACCGCCGGGTCGCGGAGCACCCGGGCGAGGGGTTGTCCGCGTCGTCGGAGAGATCCCAGAGCGCGCCGTCCTCGAGCGGGCCCATGAAGAGCTCGTAGAGGCGGAGGGCGTCGGCGCCGTAGCGCTCGCAGACCTCGTCGGGCGTCGCGACGTTGTACTTCGACTTCGACATCTTCTCGAGCTTCCGCTCGAGCTCGATGCCGCCGTCCTTCGCGCGCCAGCTTCCGTCGTTTTCCTCCACCTCGTGCGGATAGAAGTACTTCTTGTCCTTCGAGAAGCTGTAGGCGTGGATCATCCCCTGGTTGAAGAGCCGCTTGAACGGCTCGGGGGTGCTCACGTGGCCGAGGTCGAAGAGGACCTGGTGCCAGAAGCGGGCGTAGAGGAGGTGGAGGGTCGCGTGCTCGGCGCCGCCGACGTAGAGGTCGACCGGCATCCAGTACTTCTCTTCCTCCGGATCCCACGCCGCCCCGTCGTTGGTCGGCGTGATGAACCGAAGGTAGTACCAGCACGAGCCCGCCCACTGCGGCATCGTGTTCGTCTCGCGCTTCGCCGGCTTCCCCGTCTCGGGGTCCTGGGTCGCGACCCAGTCCGCAGCGCGGGCGAGGGGCGGACGCCCATCCTCGGTCGGCTTGAAGTCCTCGAGCTCGGGGAGCTCGACCGGGAGGTCGCCCTCGGGGACCGGCTTGCACGTCCCGTCCTCGAGCTCGATGAGGGGGAACGGCTCGCCCCAGTAGCGCTGGCGGCTGAAGAGCCAGTCGCGGAGGCGGTACTGGATCGTGCCGGTGCCGCGCTTCCGCTCCTCGAGCCACGCGATGACCTTCGTCTTGGCGGCGCCTATGTCGAGCCCGTCGAGGAACGCGCTGTTCACGTGCGCGCCGTCGCCGGTGTAGGCCTCGGCGTCGACGTCGCCGCCCTTCACGACCTCGACGATGGGGAGCTCGAACTTCTTGGCGAACGCCCAGTCGCGCTCGTCGTGGGCGGGGCACGCGAAGACCGCGCCCGTGCCGTAGCTCGCGAGGACGTAGTCGGCGATCCAGATCGGGATCGCGGCCTCGGTGACGGGGTTGATCGCGTAGGCGCCGGTGAAGGCGCCCGTCTTCTCGGCGTCGGCCGCCTCGACGGTCCGGTCGCGCTCGCTCCGGTTGGCCGCCTCGGCGACGTAGGCGTCGACCGCCCCGCTCTGCTCGGGCGTGGTGATCTTGCTCACGAGCGGATGCTCGGGGGCGAGGACCGCGTAGGTGCCGCCGAAGAGGGTGTCGGGCCGCGTGGTGAAGACCGTGATCACCTCGTCATGGCCCTTCACCGCGAACTCGACCTCGGCGCCTTCGCTCCGGCCGATCCACTCGCGCTGCTGGATCTTGATGCCCTCTGGCCAGTCGACGTCATCGAGGCCGGCGAGGAGGCGGTCGGCGTACTTGGTGATCTCGAGCATCCACTGCTTCATGTTCCGACGCTCGACCGGGTCGCCCGTCTCGACGTACTTGCCGTCGTGGACCTCCTCGTTCGCGAGGACCGTCCCGAGCGCGGGGCACCAGTTGACGGGGACCTCCTTCTGGTAGGCGAGACCCGCCTTGACGAGCTCGAGGAAGATCCACTGGGTCCAGCGGTAGTAGCGCGGGTCCGACGTGGCGAGCTCGTGCTCCCAGTCGTAGCTGAGGCCGAGCTGGGTGAGCTGGCGCTTGAACGTGCCGACGTTGCGCTCGGTGATCTCGCGCGGGTGCTTGTTCTCCTTGACCGCCTGCCGCTCGGCGGGGAGCCCGAAGCTGTCCCAGCCCATGACCCGGAGGACGTTCTGGCCCATCATCCGTCGAGCGCGCGCCACGATGTCGGTCGCGACGTAGCCCTTCGGATGGCCGACGTGGAGCCCCGCCCCGCTCGGGTAGGGGAACATGTCGAGGACGTAGAACTTCTCGCGGGTGCGGTCCTTCGGCGTCGCGAACGTCCTTTTCTCGTCCCAGTAGGCCTGCCACCTGGCCTCGATCGCGCGGTGGTCGTATCGACCGGCCTGCTCATCAGGCATTGTTACTGTCCATCTCCAATGATGTTCGACGGTGCACCCCGGCCCCCCGGGGAAGGGGGAGCAGGATAATCCCCAGGGCCGCACGCGTAAACCGCCGCCGGCCCCGCCCATCGAGCAGACGCGGGGGAGGAGCGGGGGGTGTCGCGCGTCCTGGCTGCTTCGCTTCGCCTTCGGCGAAGGGGATGTCACCACGGAGACACGGAGGACACGGAGGATTCACGGAGAAGCGCGGGCAGCCCCTACCGGGTTGTTGTCGCTTCGCGACGGGATGGAACCACGGAGGCACGGAGGCACGGAGGAGCTTCGGTTCGGCGAAGCCTGTCTCGGCTCGTCAGCGCAGGTCGGGCTGCATCTCGATGATCTCGATCGTGTCCGCCGTCACCCGCGCCGTCACTCTTACTCGCAGCGGCGGCGGCTCTTCGGTGTTGATGAAGTCGGAGGCCTCGACCGCGATCTCGATCGTGAACCGCTCCTCGCCGGCGGACTCGACCCGGACGCTCACCGGCTCGAGGTAGCGGACCCAGCGGCCGTCCGACAGGTCGGCCGGCACCGGCGAGCCATCTCGGATGGACGTCCGGACCTCGTCGAGGGCACGCTCGAGGTTGCCGAGGGCCGCGAGCTCCTGCTCGAGCGGGAGGGACAGCTCGGTGTCCTCGAAGTGCCGATCCGCCGCCTCGATGACCGTCCGGGCGCTCCGCCGGAGCGGTACGAGCAGGGCGACCCCGGCCACGAGCGTGGCCAGGCAGACGAACGCCGCGGCGCCGAGCATCCATCTCGGGAAGCTCATCGGGCGCGCACCAGGGTGGTGAAGACCTCGTGGGGGAGGTTCGTCGCCGCCATCGGCGTGCGCCCGATCGCCGCGTCATCGAAGTCGCGGAAGATCCGTACCTCCACCTCGTAGACGTCGTCGTCCCACGGCCGCGGCGTCGCCGACGTCGGCGGGTGGATCACGAGCGCCCAGCCGAGCCCCTCGTCGCCGAGATCGCGGACGACGCCGGCCGCCCGGAGCTCGGGCCTCGGCGGCCCGAGCACCCACTGCGCGGTTCCGGTGACGGCCGCGCGCGACTCTCCGACGCCATCGCCGGGCGCCCGCCCCGACGGATAGCGAACGACCGTGGCTGAACGCGGGGTCGTGACGAGGGTCCGGGGCAGCAGGATGAACCCGGGCCGCCCCCGAGCCTCCTCGAAGCTGCCGGGCGGCGGCCCGTCGGCATCGTCGAGCCCGGGGGCGCCCTCGATGATCACCCAGCGGGCCTCCGTGCCGTCCTCGCAGGTGAACCGCCGCGACGACGCGAACGCGGCCCGGACCGCGCCGGCGACATCGCGGGCGAGCTCGGCCCGCAGACCCGGCGTCGGCGTCGGATGCCAGAACGCGATCTCCTCGAGGCGGGCCACGGACCACCCGATCCCGAAGAGGCTCGCGGCGCAGCCGGCGATCCCGATGAGCGCGACGGCCCAGAAGCCGCCGACGAAGATGCGCGTGAGCTGGCGGCGACGCGCCGCCGCCGCGCCGGCGATCGCGATCGTGCCCGCGACGCAGGGGATGAAGACGACGAGCCCGGCGGGGATCTTCAGGGCGAGGTCGACCGGGCGCGGCAGCGGCAAGCCCATGGAGGCGATGACGCCCTCGATCGGAATCTCGACCGTGAGCCAGGCGATGGCCCAGCCGATCAGCAGGATGCCGCCGAGGAGGAACAGCTCGCCGGCGAGGATGACCGCCCGCCGCCGCTCGGCGGGGTCGAGCGGCGCGTGCTCGGGCGGGATCTCGTCGGTCGATGCTCTCATGGCGGCGGCCCGCCCCACTCTAGCTGCTGGCAGCCGCCGCCACGAGAGATCGACCTCCTCCTAGCCCGCATGGGGCATATCAACTTCGCTCAGGTCCGATGGGCTCGCCTTCGGCGAGCAGATGTCACCACGGAGGCACGGAGACACGGAGGAGCGACTGAGGACGCCGTATCCCGGCTCGCACGAGCCGACCGGCTCCAGGGATGGCTCCCT
>JAJDCQ010000068.1 GCA_029260755.1 Planctomycetota bacterium
GCCCACTGGGCTGCGTCCTCGGGCCGAAATCGGCGCTCGCAGGCCAAAACAGGCCAGCTCGGCCGATTTCGGCCCTGCGTCCTTGCCCAGCGGCCTCTCGCTCGACCTCGCCATGATGCTCGTGAATAATGCGGGCTAGCGGCCCTGCCGCTGGAACGAGAGCACCTGCCGGACGCCGCCGCGCTCGACCTCGACCTGGAAGAAGCTTTCGTTGCGGAGCTCGCTGAACATCGACTTCGAGGTGGAGAAGTCGTTCGGCATCGGCTGGCCGTTCACCGAGATGACCCGGTCGTTGCTGCGCAGGCCGACGACCGTCTCGAGGAGCGAGCCGGGCTGGATGTCGTACACCAGGAGCGAGCCGTCGGGCATCATCTCGCTCGCCGCCTCGTGGACGAGCTGATACGCCTCCTGGAAGTTGGTGTAGCGCTGGATGAGGCTCTCGGGGACGATCACCGTCTCGGGGTAGAGGACGTTGCTCCGATCGCCGCTCGGACCGCCGATCTCGAGCGCCCGGTCCTCGTCGAGCGGCTGGCCGCGGTCGATCGGCCCCTCGAGCTCGGGCTGACCGGCGTCGGCGGGCGCGCCCTCGCCGCCGGCCGCCGCCGGCGCCCCGCGCGCTCCGGGGCGCGAGATCGGGCCGCGCGCCGGGCCCCGGGCGATCGGTCCGCCGAGGTTGAGGGGGGTCCCCGCCCCCGATGACGGCCCGCCGCGGTTCGCGTTGGCCCGCCGGAAGTCGGCGAGGTTCCACTCGTCGGTGATGACCCGCTTCTCGATGTTGTGGCCGAGGAAGACGACCGCCACGAGGAGCAGAACGACCATCACGGCGGTGAGGAGCCAGACGAGGATCTCGGCGAGGTTGAGCAACGGGGGCCTCCGAGGGGCGATCGGGAATCTAAAGTCCCTGCCTCCATGGCGATGATAGAGACCGGGGCTTGACTGTCAATCGCCCCGTCACTATTCTCCGGGCCCGACCCGGTGCGGCGACGCCGCACCCCGTCCGGCCGTGATCTTGGACGCCCCGCGCGCCGGCCGGGTTCACCGGGGCTAACTCCCGGCGGAGCCGTCCCTCGTGGGGCGGACGCCGCCGCCTCCGGAGGAGTCGGAGCCGTGTCGACCGCCTGGCTCCCGCCGCCGCCCCACCGGGGGACCCTCCGCTACCCGCCGCCGGGTAGAATCCCGCTGCCGCCGCTCCAGCGCGAGTGGCTGCGCTGGTTTCTCTACGGCTACTTCGGCGTGGTCCACCGCTTCCGCGCCCACGGCCAGCACCACGTCCCCGAGACGGGCCCGGTCATCATCGCCAGCAACCATCCGAGCTACTACGACCCGTTCCTCGTCGCGATGACCCTGCGGCGCAAGGTCACCTACATGACGTGGGACGCGTTCATGGCCCTCCCGGTCCTGGGAAGCCTCGCCACCTGGCTCGGGGCGTTCCCCGTGAGCATCGACTGGGCGACGCGCCGCTCGCTCCAGGCGGCGATCTCGATCCTGAGGTCGGGCGATGCCCTCGGAATCTTCCCCGAGGGGAGCCGCTCGGTCTCGGGTCAGCTCGACGCGATCAAGCCCGGCGCCGCCCGGATGGCGCTGCGCAACCAGGTGCCGATCGTGCCCGTGAGCATCCGCGGCGCCGCCCGGTGCTTCGGCGTCCGCCACACGGTGCCGACCCCCGGCCCGCTCTCGGTCGTCTACCACCCGGCGATCATCCCGCCGCCGATCCCGCCGGGCGGAAGCAAGGCGCTCCGCCCGATCGAGCGGGCGATGACCGAGCAGCTCGAGGCGCGGATCCGGAGCGGGCTCGACCCGCGCGACCGGCTCTGACCGGCCAGATGCCACCGCCCAACCGAGAGAGCCCGGTCGTCCTGATCGAGCGCCGCGGACGGCTGCTCCTCGGCGCCCTCCGGCCGCCGAAGGGGCGGAAGATCCGCTTCCTCGGCGAGGGCAACGAGTCGCTCCAGATCACGGCCGAGCGGATCCTCCACCGGTTCGGCCCGCTCTCGAGCCGCGACGATCGAGGCCTGCGCCGGGCGCTCCGCGGGTTCCGCGAGGATGCGATCGCCGCGGCTGCGGCGACCGACCTCCGCCGCGTCTGGGAGTGGGCGGAGGCCGACCGCGGGTACGGCCTCCTCGAGCTCGCCGCGGCCCACGACGAGGGCGACGACGCCGACGAGGCGGCGTGCATCCGTCTCTTCGGCGCGCTCGCCGACGACCAGATCCTGTTCGAGCTCCGCTCCGGGAAGTTCGTGAAGCGCCCCGCCGACCTCGTCGAGAAGGACGCCGCCCGTCGAGCCCTCGAGGCGGCGAAGGCGGCCGAGGACGACGCGCTCGTCGCGTGGCTCGAGTCGGCCGAGGCCCTCGAGCCGGACGCCCTGGCGCCGCGCGGCGACGCGCTCGACGCCGCTCGCGACTGGGCGCTCCGCGGCGAGGACGGCGGCGGCGCGCCGCGCGGCCGCGCGATCGCCCGGCGGATCGGCGCGGCGACCGCCGACGAGGCGCTCGCCGTCCTCGAGGAGCGCGGTCTCCTGCCGCGCGACGTGAACGAGCTGCCCGACCGGCTCGGGCTGCCCGCCATGCTCGGGCGCCGCGAGGCGCAGGCCGTCGCCGAGCTCGTCGACGCCGCTCCGCCGGCCGCCGGCCCGGCCTCGCCGAGCCACGGCCCGCCGGCGTTCGCGATCGACGACGCCGAGACCGACGAGGTCGACGACGCGATCGGCGTCGAGCTCACCGCCGAGGGCGGCGTCCGGGTCCACGTCCACATCGCCTGCGTCGCGGCGTCCATCGAGCCCGGCTCCGTCCTCGATGCGAGCGCGCGCCGGCGCCTCTCGACCGTCTACTTCCCCGGCGGCAAGCTTCCGATGTTCGCGCCGAGCCTGATCGCCGGGCGCCTCTCGCTCGAGGAGGGCGGGCCGCCGCGACCGACCCTGACCGGGATCTTCGAGCTCGGCCCCGACGGGACGGCGACCGCGCCCGCGCGCTTCGTCGAGACGACGGTGACCCTCCGCGCGCGGGTGACCTACGAGGAGACGCCGCGCCTCGCGGCGAGCGAGGAGCCCTTCGGACGACTCACCGCGATCGCCCACGCCCTCCGGGAGCGACGGTTCGCCGCCGGCGCCCACGCCCCGGACCTGCCCGAGCTGCGCATCCGGATGACGACGGCCGCCGACGGCACCCGCCACCCCGAGACCTACCGCCTCCTCCCGACGACGCCCGGGCACCTCGTCGTCAGCGAGCTCATGGTCCTCTACAACCGGGAGCTCGCCCGGCTCCTCGTCGATGCGGGCGCGCCGGCCGTCTTCCGGGTGCAGCCCCAGCCGATCGACCGGGAGGCCCTGCCCGCCGACGACGACCCGCTCCGCGCCGTCCGGATGCGGCGGCTCCTCCCGCCGGCCTCGGTGTCGCTCGAGCCCGGACCGCACCGCTCGATCGGGGTCGAGGCCTACGTCCAGGCGACCTCGCCGATCCGGCGCTACGTCGACCTCGTGGCGCAGCGTCAGGCGCGGTCGATCGTGCGCGGCGAGAGGACGCCGCCGCACGACGCCGCCGACGTGGCGACGGTCTGCCACCTCGTCGCCTCGCGCGAGCGCGGGCTCCGTCGGGCCGAGGGCGATCGAATCGAGTTCCTCCTCCTCCGCTCGCTCGAGCGACGCATCGGCCAGTCGCTCGACGCGATCGTCAGCCGTCCGCCGCGGCCGGGCGAGCGCCGCGGGCACGCGTTCCTCCCCGAGATCCTCCGCGAGATGGCGTTCGAGCTCCCCATCGACGCGGGCGGCGAGCCGGCGCCGATCGAGCTCGCCGCCGGCCAGCGCGTCTCGCTCCGCATCGCCGCGGTCCACCCGCGGCGGCGCCAGCACACCTTCACCCTCGAGACCGAAGGCGACCCCTCATGAGCGAGCAGGTTCGGATCTGGACCGACGGCGCGTGCTCCGGCAACCCCGGCCCCGGCGGCTGGGGCGCGATCGTCGAGATCGGCGACGCCCCGCGCGTCGAGCTCTACGGCGGCGATCCGGACACGACGAACAACCGCATGGAGATGACGGCGGCGATCCGGGGGCTCGAGTCGCTCCCGCGCGAGACGGCCCACGACGTGATCCTCACGACCGACTCGGACTACCTCGTGAAGGGCATCACCCAGTGGATCCACGGGTGGAAGCGGAAGGGCTGGATCAGCTCGACGCGGAAGCCGGTCGCGAACCGCGACCTGTGGGAGCGCCTCGACGAGCTCAACCGGCGGCACCGGGTGCGCTGGCAGTGGGTGAAGGGTCACTCGGGGCACGCCGAGAACGAGCGGGCCGATCGGCTGGCCGTCGGCGCGATCGACGAGATCCGGAGCCGCGGCGGCGTCTACTCGGTCGGCGTGGACCCCGAGCCGAGCGGCGCGCCCGCGGATCCCGCGCCGGCGAAGGGGAAGGCGGCGACGACGCGCGCGGGAGGCGGCGAGCAGCTCCAGCTCGGGCTCGGCGGAGGCGGCGGCCGCGCCGCCCCCGACCTCGGGCGGTGCGCGCCCGCGGGTCGGACCTTCCTCGGCGCGCTCCTCGTCCTGCCCGCCCGCGACGCCGCGAAGACGAACGCGTTCTACGGCGACGTCCTCGGGCTGACGACCGCCGTCGGCGGCGGCTTCGACGCCGAGGGCGTCCGGATCGTGATCGAGCCGCTGCCGAAGAAGGGGCGCGCGGCGAAGGCGCCGACCACGGCGGCGCGCCTCCGCCTGGCGGCCTCGAGCCTCGCCACGGTGCGGGAGAGCCTCGAGGACGCGGGCGCGCCGGTCGATGAGATCGACGGCGGCGTGGCGACCGTCGACCCCGACGGACGGCCGGTCGAGATCACCGGCGCCTGAAGGATTTGCTAGACTCGGGCGCCACGGAGGCTCGCTCGGTGCTGCCCACTCTCTTCGGCTTCCCGACTTACGGGCTCTGCTTCTTCTTCGGATCGATCATCACGATCGTCACGGGCATCTTCCTCGCCCGGCGCCACGGCGTGGACAAGGAGATCGTCATTGACTCGGCCGTGATCGGCCTCGGTCTCGGGATGTTCGGGAGCCGGCTCCTCTACGTCATCGAGAACTGGTCCTGGTTCGCCGAGCAACCCATCTCCGCCGTCTTCCGGCTCGATCAGGGGGGCGTCAGCTTCTACGGCGCCGTCCTCTTCAATGTGCCCGGGCTGCTGATCTACTACCGGGTCAAGAAGCTCCCGACGTTCAAGATGATGGACCTCTTCGCCTTCAGCGTCCCGCTCTCGCAGTTCTTCGGCCGGCTCGGCTGCTTCTCGACGGGCTGCTGCTGGGGCTCGCGCTGCGAGGAAGGCTCGACGTCGGCGGCGTTCGCCGTGACGTTCCCGACCGAGACGCCCGTGTGGGTGAGCCACGTCGTCGAGCATCTCGGAATGGAGAAGGCGAGCGTCGAGGAGATCCAGGCGGCCCTCCCGACCCTCCCGGCCGCCCTTCAGGAGGGCTCCTGGCCGGTCCTGCCGACGCAGCTCTACCTGGCCGGAGCCGGCGTCCTGATCACGATCCTGACGATCGCGATGATGCGGCGCCCACACCGCGAGGGTCAGGTCTTCGCCGTCACGATCGCGGCGCTCGTCGCCGCGCGATTCCTCATCGAGCTCGTCCGGGCCGACAGCCCGGCGATCCTCCTCGGGCTCTCCGAGGCCCAGTGGATCAGCGCCCTGCTGTTCGCGGCCGCCGTCGCCCTCTACATCTGGCGGGGCCGGGTCGGACGCCCGATGCCCGCGCCGCTCCCCGATGCCGTCGATCCGAACCCGGCGCCGGCGCCGACCTCCCCGCCGTCAACTTCATGAACGAGTGAACAGGAGCTGCGTTCCGGGCGTCCACGCCCGAATCACTAGTGGGATCGAGGGGTCAGGTCCAGGATTCACACCAAAGGGGCCAGGTCACACCAGAGAAGCCAGGCCACACGAGCCGTGCGACAGATTCGCTCGTGTAATTCCTGGACCTGACCGGACCTGACCCCTTCGATGTGAACACGACGAGATGCGGTAGCGCCCAGGATCGTAGAGTCATCGCCTGAACGGGTGACGATCCACAGATTACACAGATTACGCAGATTACGAGTTGCCGAAGGCAGTCATCCCTCGCCGCGGCGCGCAGACCCGTTCGGCAGTCGGCAGAGACATCGGACCACCCGCGGCAATCTGTGTATGTGTAATCTGTGTAATCTGTGGATCGTCATTCGCGACGGCGAGCGCATGCTCGCGATCCAGGAGTGACGAAGACCCCCTCCCTACCGCGCGTCATCGTCGAGCCGGCCGAGCTGAGCCCTAAGCGCCGCATCCTCGTGGCCGCCCTTGCCGACCCGCCGATGGCAGTACGCCGCCAGCTCCCCGTCGTGCCCCCGTCCCGCCAGCCGCTTCATGCAGCGGACGGCCAGGTAGTCGTCGTCGTTCTTCGCCGCGAGCGTCCGGAAGACCTCGAGGACGGCCGCGTCGATCTTCCGGCTGGAGTCGCGCACGAGCACCTCGACGAAGCGGGCGAGGTCGGTCCGGGCCATCCCGTCGACGAAGGGCCGGTCCGCCGCCGTGACCGACTCGGGCTGCCCGTAGAGCTGCATCAGCAGCTCGCGCGGCTCGTTCTTCATCGCCATCGGCGGGTGGACACGCCCCTCGCGGTTCGCGTCGGCCATGTCGAGATCCTGGTAGAGCTGGACCTCGATGCCCGTCCTCGCCCCGGCGCCGTGCTTCGCGACGAACGCGTCGAAGATCTCCCCTCGCTTCTCGGGGCTGCGGGCGCGGTAGAGGTGCTTGCAGAGGCGGTCGACGGCGAAGACGTCCCACGTCGGCTGCGCGAGCGCGGCCAGGACCGGCTCCTCGACCGCGTCGGGGTGGTAGAGGGCGAGGCGGAGATACGCTCCGTCGCGGCGCCCGTCGTGGTCGGGCCGCGCCATGTCGGCGAGGAGGCTCGCCCGGTGGGCGGCCGGGTCGAGCTTCCCCCACTCGGCGCGGACCGCGTCGCGGAGCGCCTCGCTGCGGACCGGGCTGCTGACGACGAGCCCGCCGGTCGGCTGGTATCGGACCGCGCTCCACGACCGGTTGACGATCTGCCCGAGCGCAACGAAGCAGAGGTCGCCCACCGTGATCCGGTAGGGCTCGGGCGCGCTCGCCGTGTCGTCCCGGTCGACTCCATCGGGGGCCTCGGGGACGAGGCGGCGGTTGCGGTCGTACTCGTCGTTGAAGGCCATCCACATCATCGCCTTCACCGGCTCGATCGCCGTCGGGCGATCGTCGTCGAGGTGCTTCAGGAGCACGGGGACGGCGACGGGGCCGGCCTCGACCAGGCCGAGGAGCTCGTCGCAGACCGCGGGCGGCTCGGCGCCGAGGACGCCCGTGTGCATCTGGTCGGTCTCGGCGAACGGCAGGAACTGGCTGCCGGTCATCCAGGGACTGAAACCGATGCCCGCGCGGTGGGTGTCGGCGAGGGCGTCGACGAGCCTCTCGAGGTCGTCGGCGGTCGGAGAGTCGCCGTCATCGGCGAGGCCGATCGACGGAAGCGCGATGACGGCGGCGAGGGCGGCGGCCGAGAGGCCGACCCGGGTGCGTGACGGGCGCATGGCGGTGAATCTCCCCTGAGCGAAACGATGTCCCCGCCTCCTCGGACCGCTCCCGCCCCGCCCTGGTTCCGGAACTTCGCCGCCGTTGCCGGGTATCGTGAACTCATCGGGCCCCGCGCGCGTATGAGGAACCGGGAACGGGCGAGCGCGGGCCGAGCGGCCCGGAGGAGAGAGCGTGTCCATCGAAGGAGCGCCCGCCGCCCCATCCCCCGACGAGCACGGGAATCGAGGTGCATCGGCCGGGGACATCGACGCGGCGTTCCAGAAGGCGTTCGGGACGAGTCCGGTCCCGACTCCGCCGAACCCGCTCCCGACGCCCGAGGCCACCCCGCCCGGCACGCCGAAGGGGTTCCGGCGACCGCGGCCCGGCGGCCGGGCCGATCGCCTCCTCGGCCGATCGCCGAGCCCCCGCGAGCTGCTGGCGCGGCGCTCGGGCCCGTCGCGATCGACCCGCGCCGCGCTGATCGTCTCGACGGTCGTCCACGTCGCCATCCTCCTCGGCGTCGGCATCCGGATCGCGCGGGACGAGCCGCCCGAGCTCGACGCCGTCGTCCACCTTCGCTTCGAGCGTCCCGCCGAGGACCAGCTCGACCCGGCGCCGCTGCCCGTCGACGGGCTCGCCCGGCCGCTCGACGGCCCGGTCGACGGCGCGCCCATCCCGACCGACGAGGCCGCCGACCGCCTCGAGACGGCCGACGCCGAGCTCCGCGAGAGGACGGCCGCCGGCGACCCGAACGCCCGCGGGCTCGACGACCTCCCCGACGAGCTCCGCGCCGTCATCGGCGTGGGCGGCGGCGGCAGCACGCGCTACGGCTGGCGCGAGGGGGCGGGCATCATCGAGTCGTCGCTCCCCGAGGGGGGGCGGCGCGGGCTCGCCCGGATGCGGAGCGAGGGGCTCGACGTCCTCATCTGCATCGACACGACGAGCAGCATGTCCGAGACGTTCGCGGCCGACCGCAAGAACGCCCGGGCGATCGTCGGGTTGGTCGGCGCCCTCGTCCCCGAGGCGCGCTTCGGCCTGATCGACTACTCGACCGTCGTGAACGCGGTCACCCCGCTCACCCTCGACCGGATCGCCGTCGGCGAGCAGATCGCGCGCCTCGAGATCCGGAGCGGCGGCGACGAGTGCGTCGAGCTCGCCCTCGCGACGGCCCTGAACGACCCGACGATCGGCTGGCGCCGCGGCACCCACCACATCGTCGTGCTCGTCGGCGACGAGCCGGCCGACGAGCCCGATCGGCCGAAGTGCATCGCCGTCGTTCGCGAGGCCCGAGACCGCGACCGCGGCCTCATCGTGAGCACGATCAGCGCGACCAACGGCGGTCACGTCGAGACGTTCGTCGAGATCGCCGAAGCCGGCGGAGGCGAGGCGGTCGTCGCGACCGGTCGCGCCGGCGACATCGCGCGGTCGATCATCCGGCTCGCCTTCGGACCCGAGGCGGGGCCGGCCGTCGAGGAGTGGCTCGAGGAGAACGAGACCGAGGCGGTCGCCCACTTCGGCTTCGGCGACTCCGCGCCGATCCGGGCCGAGGTGCTCGCCATCGCGAACGACCAGGAGCGCGTCTCGGGCGACCGGCTCGACGCGTACATCGCGTCGCTCCGCTTCGGCGCCCCGGCCGAGGTCGCCGTCGAGGTGCTCACCCTGGTGCGGCTCGAGCCCGAGCTGCTCGACTCGATCCCCCGCCTGAACAGACTGCGAAGCGCGGTCAACCTCGCGCCGATCGACGCGGCGGCCCTCGATCGCCTCGACGCCTACGATCGGCGCAGGCGACTCGAGGCCTCGCGCCACCTCGCGCTCGTCCCGCTCCTCGAGCGGGCCGGCGACGCGCGCGGGATGCCGGCGCGCGCCTACACCGAGCTGCTCGAGCGTTTCGGGCGGCACCGCGACGACGACCGGGCGGTCGCTCGAGCCGCGGTGCACGGCCTCGCCAGGCTCGGCGGCGAGAAGGCGGACCGGATCGTCGCCGGGGTCATCCGGGAGGACCCCGACCTCGCCGACGAGGACTCGCTCCTCGACGCGCTCGCCGCGGGCGCATCGACCGAGGTGCGGGCGGCGGTGGTGCACCGGATGGCGAGCGACGACCGCTTCCGTAATCGTTGCCTCGGCTCGATGTCCCCCGAGCTGCGCGACGCGCTCGGCGAGCTCATCGCCGACCTCGTCCGGCGCGACGAGGTGCTCCGCGAGCGGATGCTGATGGCGGAGGGCGAGCGACTCCGCCTGCCGCTCGAGACGCTGCTCGAGGGATCGGACGAAGAGCGCGAGCTCGTCGCCATCCGCATCGTCGAGGATGAGTCCTTCCGGCGCCGCTGCCTCGCCCTCATCGACCATCGCCGCAAGGTCGTCCTCGGCACCCTCATCGTCGAGGGCCTCGTCGCCGACGGACGCCGCGGCGAGGCGATCGAGGCCGGCGATCCGCGACTCGCGGCCCTCGGCGCGCTCCCCGACGACGCCCTCGCCGCGGTGCTGAGCGGCCTGGTGGCGAGCCGCGACACGCCCGGCGCGCGAAGCGCCACGTTCGCCACGCTGCGCGCGGCCGCGGCCTCCCCGGCGATCGGCCGGAAGAGGATCGCGGAGCTGGTGTTGCTCTCGGACCTCCCGATCGAGCCGTTCGTCCTCGACGGCGAGGACCGCGCCCTCGCCGGCGCCATCCTCGACCGGGTCACGATCGCCCTGGCCACCGTGTCGAGCCGGGAGATGAGCGACCTCTCGCGCCGGGTTCGCCGCGCCGATCTGCGGGTCGGCGCCGAGCTCGCGACGCGCCTGCCGGCCCACATCGAGGCGACCCCCTCGAGCACGCGGCGACGGAACCTGTTCCGACTCTTCGCCGCCGTCACCGACGAGCGCGGGATCCCCGTCCTCGTCGACGCGCTCGCCTGGGAGCGACACCGGGTCATGGGCGAGGCGCTCGACGCGCTCCGACGGGTGACGGGCGAGCCGTTCCCGGAGCCGGCCCGGTCGAGGCGCGGGCGCGACGAGCAGATCGTCAAGATCCGGTGGTGGCTCGAGGAGGAGTGGAGCGGACCGGGGGGGCGTGGTGGGTCGTAGTCGGTTCGGAGGCGTGGATCCAGCCCGAGGTCCGTGTCGAGGATGACGCGAGCCTGGCGCCTCGAACGGGTGACGATCCACAGATTTCACAGATTACACAGATTGGAAGTTGCCGAAGACGGTCATCCCCGTCGCTGGCGGAGACCCGTTCCGCGTTCGGCGAGCGCTCACGGAGCCGCCCACGGCAATCTGTGTCATCTGTGTAATCTGTGGATCGTCCCCCCGACGCGGTGCGATGGCCGCGTCGAAGATCGAAACCTGCGTCCAGCCGCCCGCGTGGAGCCAGGCTCAGCCTTCGCTCGGCGGAGGCCCCTCGAGGATCTGATTCCGATCGAACCGCCGCGACGGCGACTCGGACGTGAGGTACTTCCCGAGCTCCGAGCGCTCCCGCGCGTTCCGGAACGCGATGTCGCGGCTGATCTTGCCGCTCGTGCAGAGCTTCGCGAGCGCGTGCTCGAGCACCTGGACCGTTCCGCTCGGCGCGCTCGCGAGCGTCGACTCGAGCTCGTCGCGCGTCACCCGCTTGCGCATCTCCGAGCTCATCAGGATGTACTCGCAGCACAGCACCCGGCGGGTGTTGCGCGCCGAGGGCACCAGGCGCTGCGTCAGGATCCCGAGCAGGACGCCGGCCACGCGCCGTCGGTTGCCGTCGCGAACCCCGGCGATCTTGTGGATCGCGTGGACCGAGGTCGGCGCCCGCAGCGTCGTCAGGACGAGCCGGCCCGCCTCGGCGAGCTCGATCGCCCCCTCGAGCCGCTCGGGATCGTCGACTCCATCGATCGAGACCACGTCGGCGTCGACCGCGTTCGCCATCGCGAGCGCCTTCTCGAAGCGGTCGGGCGGCGCGACGTCATCGAGGAGGTCGATCTGAGTGACGATCGCCTTCTCGTTCGAGAGGGCGTGCTCGATCGCGTCGTCGATCGTCAGGATGTGCGCGTCGCGGCTCGCGTTGAGCCGCCGAAGGATGGCGGCGATCGTCTGACTCCGCCCCGACCCGGCGGTGCCGGCGACGATGAAGAGACCGGACTTGGCGTCGAGGACCGCCTGGGTCACCAGATCGGGGAGCCCGAGCTCGGCGACGTCCGGCACCTTCTGGGGGATGACCCGGAACCCGAGGCAGGGCGTGAAGCGCTGCCAGTAGGCGACGATCCGGAAGCGGCCGAGGTTACGGACGACGACCTTCGAGATCATCGGCTCGCGGCGCTCGAAGCGCTGGCGCTGGTCCGGCGTCAGGACCTGGCCGACCGCGCGCTGGAGGTCCTCCGCCGTCGTCGGGCCGTACTTGAGGGGGTCGAGAACGAGGAGCTGACCGTTGATCCGGAGGCGCGGCTGGGCGCCGACGGAGAGGAACACGTCGGAGGCGTCGCGCTCGACCGCCGTCTTCAGGATGGAGGTGATGTCCAAAGGATCGCTCCGCGCTCCGGTCGCGGCCCGGGAGGGCGCTCCCAGGTCACTCCCGAGGATACTCGCTGTCGCGAGTCGGGAGAAGCGTCGAGCGGGGCGTTCGGCCCGGGCTCCCCGCCCCGGCGCCGAGGCGCCGAGGCGGGTCCCGACCGTTGCGCGAAGAGAGAGTCCGACGCCCCGCAGAGAGAGAGGAGGGGGCGTCGGTGGAGCCCCCCGCGATCACGGGAGACGCCGGAACAGAGAGAGATCAAGGTGAGTAGTAGTTCCAGTTCTGCTTCTGGCGACGGTAGTGCTGCTTCTCCCAGTGACGGGGCGCGGACGGGTTCGCGCTTCGTCCGCCGCTCCGCCAGATCTTGATCGTCCCGTCGCGGTCGACGGTGATGACCTCTTCGCGGGAGTCGCCGGCCACGTCCGCGGCGTAGACGCGAACGGCCTGGCCCGAGAAGCGGCGAATCCAGTTGCCGGTCATCGGATCGATCACGGCCGCGTCGCCGTCGACGTGGCGCTCCTTCGCGAGGACGGCGTGGGTGCCGTCGCCGCGCCAGTCGATCGCGACGACCTCCTCGAGCCCATCGAGGTGCCAGCCGGACGGCTTCTTCTGGTCGACGTTCCAGCTCGCGATGATGTTGCCGCGACCGTCGATCACCCAGGGCGCCCGGCCACACGCGGAGCGGCAGAACGTCTCGAGCTCGTCGTCGCTGCCGGTGAAGTTCCCGATCGCGATCTTGTCCGGATCGCGCTCGCGGCACTCGCCGGCCACCTGGCAGCACGGGTTCGCCTGGTTGGTGCGACCCCAGAGGATCGCGTCGGGCGAGAACGCGATCGCCTCGTTGTTGCCGCCCTGCTCGGCGAGGACCGCCTCGAGCTTGCCGCCCTTGCGGACGTCGGCGATCACGATGCTGTCGACGCTCCCCTGAGCGGTGCCTCGATCGCGGCCGAGGTCCCAGCCGCCGACGCGGCGGCCGTCGGGGCCCAGGATGCGGAGACCGACGAGCTCGTCGCGGCCGTCGCCGTCGAGATCGGCGAGGCGGGCGGGCCCGTGCTCGATGCTGAGGAACTCGGTCGTGTCCCAGATCGTCCGGCCGGTGTCGACGCGGACGCCGCGCACGCGCCGCATGTCGTGCTGGAAGACGACGTCGCGGTCGCCCTGGCCGCGGAGGTTCGCGACCATGACGGCGACGGCGCCGCGCGCGCCGATCCGCTTCTCCTCACGACCGGTCGCCCCGTCGACGATCAGGAGCTCGTCGCTGACGGTCACCCAGGCGACCTCGGCCGCGCCGTCGCCGTCGAGGTCGCCGGCGATCGCGCCGGGGTGATGGACGCCGGGGTAGCCCTGGCCGCCGTTGGCGCGACCCCAGGGAACGAGCGCCTCGCGCTTCTCCCAGAGCATCCGACCGCCGTGACCGTAGGCGCTGATGGTCTGGGTGCTGGTGACGAGGTAGTCCATCAGGCCATCGCCGGTGAGGTCGTGGACGAAGATTCCGCCCTCGGAGTCGCCGGGGACATCGCGCCGGATCGGGATCACGAACGGATCGCTCGGGTAGTCGGCCCAGGGGGCGGGTCCGGTCACCGCGACCTGCCCGCCGGCCCGGGCGCCGAACCAGCGGACGAGCTCGTGGACCATCCGGAACTCGGGCTGGTAAGTGCCCTCGGTCGCCGGCGCCTGGATCCGGAACCGGAACGTGTGCGTCTGCCCGGGCGCGACGGAGGCGCCGTTCGGGAGGTGAACCCGGACGCCGCCGAGGAAGCGACTCGCGTCGCCCTGGCCATCGTTCACCGCGCCGAGCTTGAACTCGGGGTTGGTCCAGGTGGACGTCCCGGTGTTGCGAACGACGATCTCGACCTGGACCGACTGACCGCGCCCCATCGACGCGGGGATGTCGTGGCTGACGATCGCGGACGCGTCGGGGCTCGCGGGGGGAGGTGGAGGCGGGGGTGGCGGGGGTGGCGGCGGGGGTGGTGGCGGGGGTGACGGCGGAGGCGGCTGGGTCGGCGGGTTGCGCCTCCGTCCGATGCCGAGGGCCGCCTCGGGCGCCATCGCCACCGCGCCGAGCGCCACGACGCTCAGCACGACGAGGAACGTGAGTCGTCCTCGGGCTGTCGCTGGGGCTGTCGCTGGGGTGTTCTCTCTCGCTGACCGCATCGGGCTGATTCCTCGCTCTCGCCCTTGCCCTGCCTCTTCCGCATCGGGCCTTACCCCGGGGGCCCGCGCCGACTTCATTAGGAAAGCGAAAAATATCCACGGAACGCGCCGCGGGCGTCGCGGCGACTCATCCTTCGCGCCCCATCGCCGAGATGAGACAATGGAAAGAGGGGGACCCCCCCGGGACCACGGACAACGGGTCGCGCCGACGCGCGAGGCGTGGCGCGAGGCGTGGCGCGAGGCGCGAGGCGCGACGCGCGGCGCGCGGCGCGCGGCGCGGGGAAGGCCGGCGAAACGACGCTCAGCGCGGGCGGCGGAGCAGCCCGACGACGAAGGCGAGCACGGCGAGGAACGCCGCGTTGATCGGCAGACGATCGCCCCACCGAAGCGCGAGCGACGAGGCGAGCTCGTCGGGGAGCCGGCGCGCGCGCCGGACCGCCCCGTCGGGCAGCCGGGTCGTCCGGCCGAGCGGATCGATCAGGAGCGACGGCGCGCCGCTCACGCACCGCACGACCGGTCGGCGCGTCTCGACCGCCCGCATCCGCGCGTGGCGAGCCGCGAGCGCGACCGCGAGCGTGCCGGCGAACCGGTCCTCGTTCGCGACCGCGGCGATGATGTCGCCGCCGCGGGCGACCGCCTCGCGGGCGCTCGGCGCGTGCTGCGCCTCGTAGCAGACGAGCGCCGTCACGGCCACGTCGGGAGCCGAGACCAGGGGGGATGCATCCCGGCGACGGCCCGGCGTGATCGCCTCGAAGCCCTCGGGGACGACCGCGTCGAGGGCGGCCCGGAGCCGCGGCCAGCGCGTCGCGTCGGGCAGGCCTTCGGCGATCGGCACGAGCCGCACCTTGTCGAAGCCGGCGCGAAGCTCGCCGTCGGATCCGACGTGGAGGGCCGTGTTGCGGATCGCGCCGTCGGTGCCCGCGTAGGCGCCGGCGACGATGTCGACGTCGGCCCGCCGCGCGAGGGCGCAGAGCGCCGCGAGCGCGCCGGGAACCTCGTCGACGCTCACCGCGAGCGAGGTCTCGGGCCAGACGACGAGGTCGGCGCCGGCGCGGCCGGCGTCGAGGGTGTGCGCGGCGGCGGCGACGGGGAAGGCGTCGAACGCGAGGGCGGCCGCCTCGGCGAGCGCGTCGTCCTCGCCCGCGGCGCGTCGCTCCTCGAGGCTTCGAACGTGGTCGGCGTAGGAGGGCACGTTCTCCCAGTCGACGTCGCTGACCGCGGCGACGCGGGGACCGTCGCCGAGGCGAGGCTCGAGGATGTCGACCCGTCCGCTCCCGTAGCCGAGGCCGGCGCCCGCGATCAGCACCGCGACGATCGCAGCGGGGGCGCTCGGACGCGCGATCGCCGCAGCCACGGCGACGGCGACGAACGAGAGCGCGAACGGTCCGGCGAGCTCCGCGAGCTGGAGGAGGTCGCCGCTCGCGACGAGCGGCTCCCCGGCAAGGAACCACGGGAACGCGAGCCCGAAGGGAAACTCGGCCCGCGCCCACTCGAGGCCGACCCACACGATCGCGACCGCGGGGACGCCGAGGGCGCGGCGCCAGACCCGGGCATCGCCGCCGACGACGAGCGCGCCGCGAAGGGCGACGCCCCCGATCGCGCCCGAGAAGAGGGCGCAGGCGATCGCCGCTACGATCGCGTAGCCGGTGCCGACCGCCGAGCCGACAGGGAGGAGACCCGCCCCGAAGAAGACGAGGCCCCAGAGCAAGCCGACCGCCGCCGCTCCCCGAGCGGAGCCCGTGCGTCCGAGCGCGATCAGAAGCGGAACGGGGGCGAGGAGGGCCAGGATGAGACCGACGAGGCCGTCCCCCGAGGCCTGCGCGGCGGCGCCGAGGGCACCCCCGGCCGCCGCGAGCGACGCAGCGCGCCACAGCGCCGAGAGACGGGGCGTCCCGGGGCGCGAGGCAACGGGGAGCCGCTCCGAGACGGTCGTCTCGGGCTCGACGCAAATCCAACCTGGCTTGAGGGTAACCCGAGCGCTCGTCGTCACGACGTCCTCCGGTTCCCTCCCCTCTCCAGGGGGCGATACACGGCGCCTCGGCGATGTCTTCAGATTGTTTCGGCTCCCTCTCCTTCGATCCGGAGCAACGCCGACCGGGGCCGCGACCGTCTCATGCGGCGGAGGACGACGATCATGACCAGCGCGACCGGGGCCCTCTTCATCATCATCGTGGCCGCCATCCTCGGCCCGGCGGCCGACGAGGAACGTCCGCCGAGCGCCGACGACGAGCTCGAGGCGATCCGCGAGCTCATGGAAGGAGCGGAGCGGAGCCTCGGACGGGTCGTCGAGACCGAGAGCGAGGCCGATCTCGAGCCCGCGATCGAGGAACAAGCCGAGGTCGTCGAGCGACTCGACGCGCTGATCCGCGAACGAACGCCCCCGCCCGCGCCCGCGCCGACGGCGACCGGGTCGCATCGGAGCCCGCGCGCGGAGCGAGGAGGCGAGACCGAGGCGGCGCCCGACGAGCGGCCACGAGCCGCCCGGCGTCCGAGCGCACCACGGGATCGGGCCCGCTCGAACGAAACGGACGAGCCGAGAGCTCCGGACGATGCCGACGGGCGCGGATCCGTCGATCACGGAACGGGCCAATGGGCTCCCCGACTCCCTCGACGCCTCCGAGGTGATCTCGACGCCGCGACGCCGACGCCCGTTCCCGAGCGCTACCGAGCCGCCGTCGAGCGATACATCCGCGCCCTCGCGCGCTGACGGGTGGCGGCGCGTCCGTGACGAAG
This sequence comes from Planctomycetota bacterium, assembly GCA_029260755.1. Classification (GTDB taxonomy): domain Bacteria; phylum Planctomycetota; class J058; order J058; family JAJDCQ01; genus JAJDCQ01. The sequence continues at coordinate 16,883 of JAJDCQ010000068.1, forward strand.
AGCTACGGCTGCTACCTCCGTCCCGACCTGGACCGCCTGAGCGTGGTCAATCTGCTCGCGACGACGCTTGGACTCGAGCCCGGGCAGCTCATGTCGCTCGATCAACTGCGGCGTGACCATGACCGCCATCAGGGCCCGGCCGCCTTCGAGCACCCGCTCAGCCGGAGGCCACGAAGGACGCTGCTCATCTATCAGCTCGAGCGCCGCGCGATCGGCTTCCGGACCGAGCTCGATCTGCTCCTGGATCCCACGGAAGTGCCCGGGGCCGAGAGCGAGCTCGACATCGCCCGCTCGTTGGCTCGCTCCCTGCGCGAGGACGTCCTCGTGGATGTCCCAGGAGGGACTCCGAACCCTTACCTCTGGTTACTCGTGCGGCCAGACGACCAGCTCGTCCTGGTGCACGAGAGTCAGGCACACCTCGACGACGAGCCTCCCGTCCTCGTCATCGACGAGGACTCCCGCGAGCCGTTCGATCCAGCCAGTCTCATCGGTGGCTGCGAATGAACGTTCCACCGTGCAGCTCCGCGGCGGCGGGGTCATCGGATCGCGACCTACTGCCGGGCCAGCTCCGCTACCTCGCCCCTTGGTGAACGGCCCGAGATCAGCTCGGGAAAGGGTTGCCTCGTCTTCGACCGGTCGCCGCCCCCTGCCTCGCATCGAGCCGGTCAGGCTCAACCCGCGGTCGGCGCCTCGACCGAACCTCGGATCCTCTCGCTGCGAGCCAGCCCGCGGGGGCAAGAGTACGAGCCTCACCCGCGGGCGTGGCGTCCGGAATGCCATCCACTCGCGGTCGCCCGCGGCCCGCGCCGTCTCCGTTGCGCGGCGCAACGGCGCTTGCCGAGCGTCGGAGTCGGGCGAACCCAACCTCTCGCACCGTGCGAAAGTTGCGCGCGCGCAACACCCTCGGCTCGGCGCCGGTGTCGCACGGATCAGGACGCTTCGCACCGAGCTCTGGTGTGAATCGAGGGGTCAGGTCCAGGAATCACACGAGCGAATCTGTCGCAGCGTCCGTGTGACCCGCCCCTCTGGTGTGAATCCTGGACCTGACCCCTGGAATCATGGCCCCTCTGGTGTGAATCCTGGACCTGACCCCTGGAATCACAATAGGCCACGCGGTCGGCGCCTCGACCGAACCTCGGATCCTCTCGCTGCGAGCCAGCCCGCGGGGGCAAGAGTACGATTCCCTCCCGCAGGCGTGGCGTCCGGAATGCCATCCACTCGCGGTCGCCCGCGGCCCGCGCCGTCTCCGTTGCGCGGCGCAACGGCGCTTGCCGAGCGTCGGAGTCGGGCGAACCCAACCTCTCGCACCG
>JAJDCQ010000069.1 GCA_029260755.1 Planctomycetota bacterium
CGAAGGAAACGGCCGCGCGCTCGCGACCCGCTCCGGCGCGCAACAGACATGGTCGGTCGAGGCTCGCGGCCTCGACGCCGACGGTCGTCTCGACGAGCCGCCGCCGCGTCGCAACCCCCGCCCGACCGTGGCGGCTGGCTCGCTATCCCGCCATCGCGCCCATCCGCAGGCCGGATGGCGGCCACATCGGGTGGCTCACCTCAGCGCGACAACTGGCCACATCCGAGGCCGCGATCTGCAGTTGAGCCTGGAGTCGGACGTGCCGCCACCGAAATCGAAGAGAACATTCGCAAGCTGGACAAGGAGACGTCTGCACTCGAGACCCAGTACAACGAGGCAGTTCGGCGCCTGGCGAATCTGCAGGCGAGAGCGCAGCTGTCACGGCAGATCGGAGACGTGACGGACTTGATCGCGGGGCTCAAGTGGGTTCACCGCGCGAGTCAGCTCGTCGGTCGATTCGCTGGCATCCTTCGGTCGCTCTCGCGCGCGACAACGGACGCGAGCACTGAAATCATCAACTCGCAATTCAGGCAGGTCTTCGAGGAGGAGCGCACGCTTCTTCGAGCGCCGGAGGTCGAGGTCGCATTCCCGGGCACAGGGGGGAAGGCGGCCAGAAAGAAGCAGATCGTCAAGCGGAAGCCGAGTGAGATCCTGTCAGAAGGCGAGCAAAGGGTGATCGCGCTTGCCGACTTTCTGGCGGAAGTGCGAGTGCGGGCGCCAAAGGGGCCCGTGGTGTTCGATGACCCGGTGACGAGCCTCGACTATCGCCGTCTGGACCAGGTCGCTGATCGCCTGGCAGCCCTCGCGAAGACTCATCAAGTGATCGTCTTCACGCACGACATCATGCTCGTCGCGGAACTCCTTGAACGGTTCAGCTCGAGTGCGGAACGGTCGAGATGCACGTTCTACGCTGTGACGCGCGAAGACGCGCCCGGATACGTCACGTCGGGCAGGCATCCTCGCTGGGACACAGCAGGTACCCTAAGGTCGAAGATCGACGAGCAGATTCGAGCGGCAGAGCAGAGCAGCGGAGAAGACCGCGAGAAGGCAATACGCGACGCCTACTCCTTGATCCGGAGCTGGCTCGAGGTGGTGGTCGAGCGAGATCTCTTCAAGTGCGTTACGGAGCGTTACCGACCCCAAGTGACTCTCGGGAGCCTGGCGAGCATCAAGATCGCTGAGCTCGAAGCCGCGCGAACGGTGATTCTGCGGATTTTCAAGCGATGCTGCCGGGTGACACCGGCTCACTCCCAGGCGGGTCATCACAGCTTCGCGTTTCCGGCGCTCGAGGATCTCAAGGAGGACTGGGATGCCGCACTGGAGATGCGGGCGGCGCACAAGTGAGGCGGCGATGGAGACGCTCGCGCCGCTTCGAATCAAGCGGGGTTTCGCAGCCGCTCGAAGGGGGCGGCGATCGATGGGGGCGAAGGGCGGCCGTGCCGGTTCTGCCGACGGTGGTTTCGGCCCGACCCGCGGGTCGGCAAGCGGCAGTGCGCGTGCGGGGCGGCGGAGTGCCAGGCGACTCAAGAAGAAGAAGAAGAAGAAGAAGCCCTCCTGAGCAGCGCCCACGCGAACGCCTCCCCGCAACCCGCCTCTTCCCTCCTCTCACCTCGACTCCCCGCCACCCCTTTCGCAGCTCGAGTTCGGGGCGTGGGCTTCTTACGACCGGGTTTCTTGCCACCCAGGCCGCCGAGCTCGCCGCGTTCGCGTTGCCGCCGCCAGTTCGTCAGCAGCGAGGAGTAGAGGCCCTCTCGCCGAAGCAGGGAATTCGGGAACACGGATCTGTCTCACCTCATCCTGGCACACAGGGAAGCACTGTGCCGTCGGGCGGACTACAAGAAGACCTGCGTCGAGGCGACGACGGCGGACGCGGTTACGGTAATCGCATGGCGGATTCCGGAGACGCATTGTGACCCGGGGGTCGAGGTCACGATTGACGGTCCGCGAGTGTCCTCGAGCGGGATCGAGTGTCCCCACGGGTCACGACTCTCGTTGACGTTGTGCCCGCAAAGCCCCACGCTGCAAGGCGTAGTCTCGATTTCAAAATCCGCTGTCCGCAAGGACATGAGGGTTCAAATCCCTCCCCCGGTATGACTTGTACGAGCCGTGTTCTCGCGTTGGCCGGAGGGGCACGAGATGTCGTTCGGCGTCGGTAGCGTTCGGGCGACCTCGGCGGTGCGCCTCGGGGTTTTCATTCCGTGGTGTCGATCAGTTCGCGGCTCGACGTTTTGCGGTATGGCCGAGGTGCGGTTCGATGACTCAACCGGGCTGGCCTGAGGACCAATCGCCGTCGAACGTCTACTGCGAGCACCCGGGGATCTCGGTCCCGTGCATCGATGAGGTGATCGACCGCCGCGACATCTGCGGTGGGTTGCCGACACTGGCATCGTGCTCACGTCGTGCGAGATGACGACCCGACCCTGCTCGACGGCGACGCGCAGCACCTCGGTGTCGGCCTTGCCCTCGAGACCGAGCTCATGGACGGACTTGAAGTCGAGGTCCGGGATCTTGCGAACGAGGCCCCTGACGATGCGCTGATTGAGGTCCTCGTCGATGAGGAGGCGCACGCTACGTGGGCGAGCTCTGTCGGGCCGCAGCGAGGCGCGCGCGAAGCTCGGCGTTCCTCACCTTGGCGGCCTCGCACTCCTCGTCCCAGCGCTTGTCGAGCTCGGCGATCCGTTCGTCGATCGGCCCTCGGTTCGCCAGGTAGTCGGCGATCGCGCCGTAGATGCCCTCGAGCGTCAGCGTCGGAAACGACTGGAGGATCGTCTCCGGCGTATCGCCGGCCCAGTAGCAGTGGACGATCGAAGCGAGGCTGACTCGGGTTCCCGCGACTCGGTGTGTTCCGGCGTCGTCGATCGTGATGTAGCTCTTCATCTCAGGACACATCGTAGCCTCGCCGACCCCTCGGGACAACGCTCGAGCATTCGAGGGCGACGGCTCCGTGGGTGCTCTCGTGACCCTCGATGCGAGGTCACGATTGACGGTCCGCGAGTGTCCTCGAGTGGGATCGAGTGTCCCCACGGGTCACGATTGTCTTTGGAGTTGTGTCCGCAACTCTCATGAGGGGTCCCGGTATCGACCCACGAGAGCTTCACGCCGGGGGCGAGCAGTCGGGCCACAACCGACCGCTGGTCTCACACCGGCCGGCGTCAGTCGGCCTCGCCTTCGCCTCCCTCGAGAGACGCGAGCTCCAGTAGAGTGGTCGACGCTTCGAGTGCGGCATCGCAATGATCCGGATCTCGTCGTCGGTCTCGATGAAGACGAGCGCGTAGTCTCGCGGAAGCGACGTTCGAGCTCGCGTAGGCGCAGGTCGGTCACGACGGGGGCTCGAGCGCGGCCTCGACGCTCGCCGCGGCCGGCCAGTCGAGGCTGGCGCGCGCGTAGCGGCGGGCCGCCGTCGCGGTGACGACGTTCTGCTCGCACGGCTCGCAGAAGAGCGCCGAGCAGCCGGCGCGGCTCGGATCGCCTTCGCCGACGAACACCGAGGCGTCCTCGGGCACCTCCTGGCGGCCGCCGACGAGCCGTCCGCCTCCGTTGCAGAAGTTCTTCTTCGTCGTCACGATCGGGCGCCCCGCCCGGGGCGCCCGGCTTCGCGGCAGTCCCGGAGCCACTCCTCCATCGGTCGGACGTCGGGCTCGACCCAGCCGCGGCGGGCCGTTTCGCTGTTGATCCGCTCGCGGGTGAAGTAGCGGAGGCCGACGCGCCGGATCATGAAGTCGCCGAACTGGGTGACGACGTGCTCGACCCGCGCGGCGACGTCGAGGTCGGCGGGCAACGTGGCCAGGAACGCGGCGATCCCTCGGGCCAGGAAGATCGTCAGGGTGTCGTGGTAACCCGAGGTGGGCGTTTGCTCGATTCCCTGCGATGCGTTGTAGCGCTGGATGCCGGCGCGGATGACCTCGACGCCCTCCTCTCCGCCACTTCGGGTCAGGTAGTGGGTCGCGACGATCAGGTGCTCGCGGTGATGCCAGTCCGCCAGCTTCAGCGTCTCCGCCTCGAACCCGTCGATGACGCGCTCGATCTCGTCGGTCACGACCGCTCTCCGTCGAGGGTCTCGAGGAGACCCTTGTCGAACCGCGCCAGGTCTCGCCAATCCCCGTCGCGGACGACCGGCACCCAGTCGGGGTTGGCGATGAGCGCCCGCCCGACGGCGAGGAGGTCGGCCTCGCCGCGCTCGATGAGGTCGAACGCGGGCGCCGGGTCGGTCACCTCGTCCTCCTCCTCGCCGTAGGCGCGATCCATCGTCAGCGTCGTCGTGACCTTGCCGACCGCGATCACGGGCAGCCGGCCGAGCTTCCGCGTCCAGCCGGCGAGCGTCCGCGCTCCGTCCTCGCCGTCCAGCTCGGGGAACGCCGGGTCGGTCGCCGACCGCGTGCTCACGTGGAGGATGTCGACGCCGGCGTCCGCGAGCGCGTTCACCCAGACCGCCAGCGCGTCGGGGTCGCGGAACTTCACCTCGGCGTAGTCGGCGAGCTGCCACTGGCTGAACCGGTGGATCACCGGGAAGCCCGCTCCGACCGACTCCCGGACGACCCGCGCCACCTCGAGCGGGAACCGCATGCGGTTCTCGAGGCTCCCGCCGTAGTCGTCGGTCCGCTCGTTCGTCGCCTCCGAGAGGAACGAGTCGAGGAGGTATCCGTGCGCCCCGTGGATCTCGAGCGCGTCGCAGCCGATCTCGACCGCCTTGCTCGCCGCGTGGCGGTAGGCGCCGAGCACCTGATCGAAGTCGTCCCTCTCCATCGCCCGGACCGGCGGCCGCGGCGTGCCGTCACGCTTCGGCGGCACCTCGCCCGCGCTCGGTCCGATCGGATCGGCCGCCAGCCTCCCGCAGTGCCAGAGCTGCGGGGCGAACGCCCCGCCGGCCTCGTGGACCGCGGCCACGACGCGGCCCCACGCCGCGATCTGCGCGTCGGTCTCGAACCTCGGCACGGTGAGGGTGTCGTAGGCGTGCGTTCCGTCGATGCCCGTCCCCTCGCTGATGACCAGGCCGACCTCGTGGCGCGCTCGCCGGGCGTAGTAGCGCACGCTCGCCTCGGTCGCGATCCCGTCCTCGCCGGCCATGCGCCTCGTCATCGGCGCCATCACGATCCGGTTGCGGAGCCTCAGTCGGCCCGCCTCCCACGGCTCGAACACCATCTCTCGTCGCTCGGTCATGCTCCGATGGTAGCCGGGGGCTCGACCGGGGCAACCGGGTACAATGGGGGCGACGCTGCACCCCATCCGACCGGGTCTCGAGGCGAAGAGACGTGTCGACCGATCCAGCCTCCCGCGACGAGGACCTTCGACGTCTCCGCCGCGCCGTGCGCGAGTCGCCCGGCGACCGCGATGCCGAGCGCCGCCTCCAGGCCGCGCTCGTCCGGGCGGACTTCCGCGACGAGGCCGCCGCGCGCGTCCGGGCGGGCGTCCTGTGCCCGCAGTCGTTCCGCGACCTCGTCGCTCTCTCCGACATCGAGACGCCGTTCTGCAATCGCTGCGAGCGCCACGTCCGCGTCGCGCGCTCGGTCGATGCGCTCCGCGCGTGCGGCGGCGAGCCAGCGGCGGCGCCGGCCGCTGTCCTCGACGCCTTCCTCGACGAGGATCTCGGCGCGGTCGTCGCGCATCCCGACCGGGCGCTGCCGGCGTGCCTCCTCGCCGGCACGGACGAGGCGCCGATCCCTCCGCCCGAGCCGCCTCGCCCGCTCGACGCCGAGCTGCCGGCCGAGGAGCGATGGCTCACCGAGGCGCGCGGGCACCTCGACGAGGACTGGAGTCAGGGGCTCGTCCCGGGGCCGCGGGTGATCCTCGTCCTGGGGCCGCTCGCCGGGCGCGCGTTCCCGGTCGACGGGTCGCTCGAGATTCCCCCGGGATCCACGGGCGACGACGTGGTCGCGCGCGTCGAGGTCGACCGCGAGCGCGCGACGATCCGGGCGACCCGCCCCGGCCTCGACCTGCAGGTCGGCGACACCTTCGTCGGCGTGCCCGACGCCCCGCTCCGCTCCGGGACGCTCGTCCGCGTCGGCGCCCACGGGCTCGTCTTCGATCGTGGGGGCGAGCCGCCCTACCGCCTCCGGGTCGTCGAGGCGCTCGGCTCGGGCGTCGCGGAGACCCATGCGACCGTTCCGTTCCGCCACGCCGAGACGCCGATCCCGACCGGCGGCGCCGGGCCGGCCGCCGTGGTGACGGGCGTCTCCGCCGGGCGCGCGATCCTCCGGGTGCGGGACGCGGCGCGGGTGGAGCTGCGCCTGAACGGCGCCCTCGACGAGCGCTCCGTCATCCACCTCGAGCACGGGGACCTGATCACCCTCGCCCAGCCGGTCGACCCCGCGGACCCCGACCGAGGCGCCGGGTTCGACCGGCACGTCCTCCTCCTCGCGGAGCTCGGCTTCGGACCCTGTTGATCGCTTTTGCGGCGCCGGCCTCGCCCGGACATCATGATCCGCGCATGGCTTCCTCCTCGACGAGTCCCAGGCGGGTCGGTCCCTACGCCATCGAGCGCGAGCTCGGGCGCGGGGGGATGGGCGCGGTCTACCTCGGCCAGCACGTCGAGACCGGGGCGCGCCACGCCGTGAAGGTCGTCCTCGGCCAGACGCTCGGCGAGACGGCGTTCCGCCGCTTCGAGCGCGAGGCTCAGGTGCTCGCCCGCCTCTCGCATCCCGGCATCGTCACCGTCCACGGCTGCGGGCTCCACGAGGGATCGCCCTGGTGCTCGATGGAGCACGTCCCCGGCCGGTCGCTCGCCGAGGTCCTGAAGGCCGGACCGCTCGCGCCCGACGATGCGGCGCGGCTCCTCGCCGCCGTCGCGCGCGCGGCGGAGCACGCGCACGGTCACGGCATCGTTCACCGCGACATCAAGCCGGCGAACATCCTCATCGGCGACGACGGGGCGCCCCGGCTGATCGACTTCGGCCTCGCCTACGACGTCTTCGCGGAGAGGCTCAGCCAGACGGGCACCCTGCTGGGGACGGTCCATTACATGGCCCCCGAGCAGGCCGGCGCGAGCAGCACGGCGATCGGACCCGCGACAGACGTCTGGGGCCTCGGCGCCGTTCTGTACGAGACCCTCTCGGGACGCACGCCGTTCGAGTCGGTCGACGGGTCGGCCATCGCCATCGTCGGGGCGATCCTCCGTCGTCCGCCGACGCCGATCGGCTCCTCGGGGGTCCACGTGCCGCCGGAGCTCGAGGCGGTCTGCGAGTGGGCGCTCCGCAAGGAGCCGGCGCGGCGCTATCCCTTCGCCGCGGCGCTGGCCGACGACCTGGAGCGGTTCGTCGCGACGGGCTCCACGGCGGCGCTCGACGAGCGGCGTCGGTTCCGCCGCGGCCGGGCGGTGAAGGGCGGGCTCCTCTCGGCGCTCGTCGTGGCCCTCGCGTCGGTCGCGGCCGTCTTGTCGCTTGGTGAGCGTCCGCGGACCGATCCCGAGCGAGGGGCCGGAGGGGCGCCCGAGGCGGCGAGGCCGCGCGCCGCCCCGACGCCGGACGACGCGCGACGCGTCGCGGATGGGATCACCCCGCCCCCGTCCGATGATGCTGGCCTCGTCGAGCTCGTCGAGCTCCCCGGGCTCGCCGACGACGTCCGCGGCCGGCTCCTAATCCTTCGGGCGACCCGGATCGCGCATGGTCTCGAGGGTGAGGACTCGGACGCCGCCGCGGCCGCCGTCGTCGTGAACCTGCTCCTCCGCGCGGCCGACCTCGGCGTTCGGCTCGAGCGCCTCGAGGGGGAGGGCGCGGTCGAGCACGTCGTCTGGCGACGGTTCGTCGACCGGATCGAGGCGGGCTCGGCCGACGCGGCGACCGTTCTCGACGTGGTCGTCCGGATCGCCGGAGAGGCGTGTCCGCTCTCGGTCGCCGAGATCGCCGCCGCGCAGCGCGCGCTTCGACCGCCCCGGCGCGACGGAGGCGACGAGGTCGAGGTCGCCCTCCTCCTCGCGGCCGCCCTCGATGTCTACGGGCTCTCGCCGCTGTCCGAGGATCTCCTCCTCGAGTTCTGGACCGGCCTCGACCACGCGTGGAGCGTCGCGCGCGCCGAGCGCGAGATGGCGCGCCCGCCCGGGCGCCGGAACGCCGCGCTGCTCCTGCTCCTCGCCCGGATCGCCTGCTTCCGTGAGTATCGCGAGCATCCGGGCTGGGAGGGCCTCCCCGTGGTCGCCTGGGCCGACGCTGCGCTCGCGACCGGGATCGAGCGCCGGTGGCTCCGCTTCGGGTGGGCGGTCGTCCTCGAGTGGCAGGACCGGACCGATCCGGCGCTCGAGGCGCTCCGCGAGGCGCACCGCCTCGAGCGGGAGCTCCCTCTCGAGCAGCGCTGGCCGGCGATCGGCGACCGCGTCGTCGACGGGATCACCGACGTCGCGTATCGCGAGGCGTGGGGCACCTCGAATCTCTATCCCTCGTCGAGCGACGGCGTGGAGGACCTCGAGCTGGTCGTTAGGCTCCTCGACGAGGCGCTCGACGTGGCGATCGACACGGTCGATGCGCAGCTCGCCGTCGACGCCCGGGTCGCGGCGATCGTCGCTGCCGGAGGGGCGCCGCCGGCGCTCCTCGATCGGGACGACGAGCTCGTCCGCCAGCTCTACGAGGCGGCTCGAGGCCGGCTGGCCGTCACCGACCGCGCCCCTTGCTGCCGGTCGGGGGCGGGCGCCGTCGCCCGGGCGCTGACCGCGGCCCTGTGTCTCGATCTGACCGACCGGCGTCGCGCGCTCGTCCTCAAGGACTCGGGCTGGCACGCGCGGATCCACGGCGATGGCGCGGCCGCGGCGCGTCTCTCGCTCGAGGCCGTCGAGATGCTCCAGCGATACCTCCGTCACACGCCCGACGCGAAGCCCACCTGGTGGCAGGAGCTCCGGGAGACGGTCAACGAGACCGCGAAGGTGCTGGTCGAGCAGGGTCGCCGCGACGAGGCGGAGCGAGTCGTCGCGGAGGCGCGCCGCCTCATCGCCGAGCGCGGCGCGAAGGAGCGGGGAGACTGAGCGCCTGGGGCGAGGATCGCGATGGCGAACGCCGAGGCGATCGTCTAGGTGCTCAGCAGCCTCCTACTAGGGCTTCAGTCGCTCCTCGATCGCGTCGAGGATCTGTCGAGCGCACTCGTCGATGGTGCGGCTCTCGGTGCCGAGGCGGAGCTCGGGGCTCTCGGGCGCCTCGTAGGGGGCGGAGATCCCGGTGAAGTCGGGGATCTCGCCGGTGCGGGCGCGCTTGTAGAGGCCCTTCACGTCGCGCTGCTCGCAGACGGCGAGCGGCGTGTCGACGTGGATCTCGACGAAGCGGTCCGCGCCGATGACCCCTCGGGCGTTTTCGCGGTCCTCTCGGTAGGGCGAGATCACCGGGACGAGCACGATCAGGCCGGCCTCGTTGAAGAGGTTCGCCACCTCGGCGATGCGGCGGATGTTCTCCTTGCGGTCGTCCTTGCTGAAGCCGAGGTCGCGGTTGAGGCCGAACCGGACGTTGTCGCCGTCGAGCGAGAACGTCGCCCGGCCCGCCTCGTGGAGCGTCCGCTCGACGGCGCGGGCGATCGAGCTCTTGCCCGAGCCGGACAGGCCGGTGAACCAGAGGGTGAGCGGCCTTTGGCCGAGCGTCGCGTGTCGCTCGGCCGGCTGGATCGAGCCCGCCTCCACCCGGATGTTCTTGCTCTTGCGTCCGTCCGGCATCGCGAGCCGGTCGCTCCGGAGCCTCGACTGGGGCAGGCGGTCGATCGCCATTCCGGCGCCGACGGTGTCGTTGGTCAGCCGGTCGATCACGACGAAGGCGCCGGTCGCGCGGTTCTTGCGGTAGGAGTCGAAGGCGATCGCGCGGTCGAGCTCGATGGTGCAGCGGCCGATCTCGTTCAGGTGGAGCGTCTCGGCGTCCATCTTCCGGAGGGTGTTGATGTCCATCCGGTAGCGGACGTCGGCGACCCGCCCGGGCGTCGTCTGGCAGAGCTGCTTCACCCGGTAGGTCTTGCCCGGCTCGAGCGGCGCCTCGGCCATCCAGACGATCATCGCCTCGAGGTACTGGGTCATGAGCGGCTCGTTGTTCGGCCGGACGATCACGTCGCCGCGGCTGACGTCGACCTCGTCCTCGAGCGTCAGCGTCACCGCGAACGGCGGCGTCGCCTCCGACAGGTTGCCGTCCGCCGTCACGATCTCCTTCACCCGCGATCGCGTCCGCGACGGGAGCACCATCACCTCGTCGCCGGGGCGGACCGTCCCCGAGGCGACCGTCCCCTGAAACCCCCGGAAGTCCGGGGACGGCCGGCTCACGAGCTGCACGGGGAAGCGGAGGTCGAGCAGGTTCCGGTCGCTCGCGATGTGCACGTTCTCGAGCATGTGCATGAGCGTGCTGCCCTCGTACCAGGGCATCTTCTCGCTCCGGTGGACGACGTTCTCGCCGGCCAGGGCGCAGAGCGGGATGAAGTCGACGTCGCCGAGCGTCAGCCTCGAGGCGAACTCGGAGTAGTCGCCCTTGATCCGATCGAAGGTCGCCTGCTCGTAGCCGACGAGGTCCATCTTGTTGATGGCGACGATGACGTGGCGGATCCCGAGGAGCGACGCGATGAAGCTGTGGCGCCTCGTCTGGGTGAGGACCCCGTGGCGCGCGTCGATCAGGATGATGGCGAGGTCGCACGTCGAGGCGCCCGTCGCCATGTTGCGGGTGTACTGCTCGTGGCCCGGCGTGTCGGCGATGATGAACTTGCGCTTCGCGGTCGAGAAGTAGCGGTAGGCGACGTCGATCGTGATGCCCTGCTCGCGCTCCGCCTTGAGGCCGTCGGTGAGCAGCGCCGGGTCGAAGTCGTCGCCGGTCGTTCCGTGCTTCTTGCTGTCCTTGCGGACGGCGTCGAGCTGGTCCTCGTAGATGAGCTTCGAGTCGTAGAGCAGCCGGCCGATGAGGGTGCTCTTCCCGTCGTCGACGCTGCCGCAGGTGAGCAGCCGGAGCAGCTCCTTGCGCTCGTGCTGGGCGAGGTAGCCTTCGATGTCGGTCGAGATCAGGCTGGACTGATGAGACATCGTCAGTGAGTCCCGGAGCGGACGGGCCCGAGGAACGAGGGCCGGGTCCGCGAAGGAAGCGAACACATCACTGTCATTAGAAGTACCCCTCCCGCTTCTTCTCCTCCATCGAGCCCGACTGGTCGTAGTCGATCACGCGTCCCTGTCGCTCCGAGTGCCGCGCGAGCAGCATCTCCTGGATGATCAGGGGGAGGGTGTCCGCGTTGGACTCGACCGCGCCCGTGAGCGGGTAGCAGCCGAGCGTTCGGAAACGCACCCGGCGCATCGCGGGCTCCTCGCCCGGCTCGAGCTGCATCCGCTCGTCGTCGACCATGATCAGCGTCCCGTTGCGCTCGACGACCGGCCGCTCCTTCGCGAGGTAGAGCGGTACGATCGGGATCTTCTCGAGATAGATGTACTGCCACACATCGAGCTCGGTCCAGTTCGACAGGGGGAAGACGCGGATGCTCTCGCCCGGGTCGATCGTCGTGTTGTAGAGGTTCCAGAGCTCGGGGCGCTGGCTCTTCGGGTCCCAGCGATGGTGGCGGTCGCGGAACGAGAAGACCCGCTCTTTCGCCCGCGACTTCTCCTCGTCGCGGCGCGCCCCGCCGAACGCCGCGTCGAAGCCGCCGGCGTCGAGGGCCTGCTTGAGCCCCTCGGTCTTCATGACGTCGGTGTACTTCTTCGAGCCGTGGACGAACGGGCTCATCCCCGCGGCGACGCCCTCCTGATTGGTGTGGACGAGCACCTCGAGGCCGAGGTTCTTCCGCGCCCACGTCTCGCGGAATGCGATCATCTCGCGGAACTTCCAGGTCGTGTCGACGTGCAGGAGCGGGAACGGCGGCTTGGCGGGGAAGAACGCCTTCATGGCCAGGTGGACCATGACCGAGCTGTCCTTGCCGACCGAGTAGAGCATCACCGGCTTCTCGAAGCCGGCGACGACCTCGCGGATGATGTGGATGCTCTCGGCCTCGAGGGCGCGGAGGTGGGTGAGGGGCAGCTTGATCAGCGGCTCTTCGGCGGGCACGCGCGGGTCCTCGGGCGGCGGTGGGAGGCGGCGTCGTGGCGCCGCAGCGCCCCTGTCTTATCAAATCAGCGCACGGGGACGAAGCGGTTGGTCGGCGGCGAGGCCAGCCGGCCGCGCGCGTCGAAGGCGAGCCCGGTCGCCGCCTCGGCCTCGGCGAGGAGCTCCTCGGCGGAGCGGCGGATGGCTTCGAGGTCGATCGGTTCGATTCCGGTGGGCGACACGATCGCCACCTGGGGTCGCCCGGGGACGAACATGAACGACTGCTCGGCGTAGCCGTCGAGGTCGGCCTCGAGGATCGTGGCGCCGGTCTCCGCCCTGCGGACCGTTCCGTTGACGATCAGGAGCTCGCCGCGAGGCCCCCAGCGCAGCGGCTGGGCTGGCGCGGGCTGGCCGGGGACGACGAGGTGCGGAGCGCCTGCCGTCACGTCGATGATCTCGACGCCGCGCGCTCCGAAGTAGGCGAGCCACCGACCGTCGGGCGAGGGGGCGACCTCGGCGCGGGGCTGGGCCGGGGCGGGCAGGTGGGTCAGCCGCTCTCCGGTCGCCGTGTTCCAGGAGACGAGGCTGCCGCCCGAGAGCCCCGCCACGTGGCTCCCGTCGTCGCTCCAGCCGATGCGCTCGAGGGCCGCGTCGCGCGGAAAGTCGGAAAGCGCGACGACGCCCGCTTCGAGACGGTGAACCTCGAGCGCGTCGTCGCCCCGGCGCAGGGCGCGACCGTCGGGCCCGACGGCGAGGGCGCCCTCGGGGACCACGACCTCGCCGTCGAGGCCGAGGACGGCGACGCCGCCGCTCGGCGTCTCGACCTCCGCCATCGTGGCGGAGAGGTAGCGCTGGTGGGGGATGGCGAGCGGTCGCGCCTTCGGCGAGCGCCACCTCTCTCCGAGGCGCTCGGGGACCGCGCCGGGGCGCTCGAGGTCGTAGCCGAAGTAGTGGGTGCCGTCGCGCCACAGGAGGCGTAGGCCCGCCCGGCCGGCGTGGAGCTCGGGCGTGAAGCGCTGGGCGGCGGGGAGAGGACGGGGCGCTCGAGGAAGGGCCCACGCCTGGAGCGCGCCGTCGCCGCGGACGGTGTACAGCGTCGAGGCGTCGGGGGCGATGGCGAACGAGCGGGGCTCGCACGCGGGGAGCCGCCAGGACCGGCCCGTCGCCACGTCGCTCACGATGACGGTCTCGCCGTCGTCGACGGCGACGAGCTGGCCGTCCCGGCTGAACTGGACGCCATCGACGCTGGGGCTGTCGGCCTGCGCGTCGAGGACGCGGACCGTCCGCCCGGCGTCGACGTCGAAGAGCTGCACCGCCATCCCGGGGACGGCCCAGGCGAGGAGGGAGCCGCCGGGCTGGAACGCCGCGTCGTTCGGCCCGCGCGGCGACTCGGGCACGGCGAGCGGCCGGTCCTCGCCGGTCGCGAGGTCGATCCCCGAGACCTCGTCGCTCGGCGACCGGTAGAGGAGGCTCGGGCCGCCGGCGCGGGTAGCGACGTAGCCCCAGGCGTTCAGCTCGCGCCGCCAGCGGACGCGGCCGTCGACGACGTCGATCGCCGCGAGGAGGCGGCCCTTCGGGTCATCGTCGCTGCGGAACGTGGCGATGATGGCGTCTCCGGCGGGCGTCGCCGTCACGCGGGTGGCGAGCGACCACGGGCCGATGGAGAGCTCGAAGGTCCGGAGCGGCATCAGGTTGATCGCGTCCAGAACGACGATCTCTCCGCCCGAGGCGAGGACGAGCTCGGCCTCGCCGTCGCGCTCGAGCACGGCGAGGTACCCGCCGAGGCTGGCTCCCTCGGCGACGACCTCACCGGAGTCGCCATCGAGGATCTGGAGGCCGACTCCGGCGGGCCGGTTGATCACGCCGAGCCCGCCGGGGTGGGCGATGACTCCGCTGCTCGGCGGGAACAGACGCGCGCGCTCCGCTCCGCTCGCGAGCCCCCAGAGAGCCGCGCCGGTTCGCCCCCGCGCGGTCACGAGCGTCGCGCCGTCGGGGCTGACGGCGAGGGCGAGGGGCGGCTTCGCCCCGGTCTGCAGGACGTGCCCGGCCCGGCCGTCGAGGGGGCGGATGCGCACCTCGCCCTGGGCGTCGCCGGAGATCAGGGTCGCGCCGTCGGGCGCGAAGATGAGCTCGATCGCCGGGGCCGGGTGCCCGGCCCCGGGCGCGGTCCGGCGTTCGGAGTCGCCCTCGGGATCCCACAGCTCGACGCGCCCGCTCCGTCGGCCGATCGCGAGGGTCTCGCCGTCCGCGCTCCAGGCGAGGGCGGTGACCGGCTCGCCGGCGTCCGCCTCGTGCATGCTCATGCCCGTCGACGTCGACGAGACGCGCACGAACCCGTCCCCGCCGCCGGTCGCCACGACGCCGCCGTCGGGTCGGATCGCGACGGCCGTGACGGCGCCCGCGTGCCCCCGGATCCGGGTCGACTCCGTCGCCGTCGCGACGGTGACGACGCTCACCTCGCCGGCGTCGTTCCCCGCGGCGATGATCCGGCCGGCGGGGTCGACGTCGATCGAGGTGACCGTGAACGCGCCGAGGTCGACCCGCTCGTGCTCCTCGCGCGGGCCGTCGTGGATCCGGACCCCGGACTCCTTCCGGATCGACCCGGCGAGCAGCAGCCCCTCGGCGTCGACGTCCCAGCGTTGCCTGAAGTTCCGTGGGCCGAACCGGTCGGCGCCCGTCTGCCTCAGCGTCTCGATGCTCCACCGGCTCCGCCATCCCTGCTCGCCGATGAGGAGCAGCTCGCCGTTCGCGGTGAAGCGCGCGACGTCGACCGAGCGGCCCCGGAAGCTCGTCGGCGTCGTGAACCGGAGCTTCGGCGACCGGGCGCGCGCCCGCCCGAGGGCGGTCCGGACCGCCGGCGAGTCGGCCAGCGTGGCCGCCCGGGCGAGGGTGACCCACGCCTCGCACGGCCGACCGTCGGCCGCGAGGCGCTCCCCGCGCTCGTGGAGCGCCTCGCCGGCCTGACGGAGCGCGTCGGCGCGCGCCGCGACGGCCGCGTCCGCCTCGGCCCGCGCCGTCGCCTCGGCCGCGCGCGCGGCCAGCTCCGCCTCGCTCGCGGCGCGCTCGGCGGCGAGGGCGCGCTCGCTCTCGCGCCGCGCGTCGGCGAGCGCCTGCCGGGTCGCGGACCACGAGCGGGCGAGGGCGACCCCGCCGCCGCCGGCGAGGCCGACGACGAGGAGGGCGCCGAGCACCAGCGTCGCGAAGAACGCCCGGTTGCGCCGCGCCCACCGCCCGAGTCGCTCGCGGGGGCCGATCGGCCGGGCGCGGATCGCCTGACCGGCGAGGAACCGGCCGAGGTCGTCGGCGAGCTCGGCCGCGCTCGAGAAGCGGCGCTCGGGCTCCTTCTCGAGGCAGCGGAGCACGATCGTCTCGAGGTCGGCGTGCAGCTCCGGGACGAGCTGCCGCGGCGGCGTCGGGTCGTCGGTCTGCACCGCCTTCACGATGGCGATGACCGAGTCGCCCGGGAACGGCGCCTTCGCCGTCAGAGCGTGGTAGAGGACCGCGCCGAGCCCCCAGACGTCGGCTGGTGTCCCGGTCTGCGCCGAGCCGCGCGCCTGCTCGGGCGCCGCGTACTGCGGCGTGCCGAGGAACTGCCCCTCGCGGGTGAGGGTCGCGTCGGCGTCGAGGCGCCGGGCGAGGCCGAAGTCGGTCAGGTGCGCCCGGTCGCCGGCATCGACGATGACGTTCTGCGGCTTCACGTCGCGATGGATGATGCCGTGGTCGTGGGCGTGGGCGAGGGCCGCGGCGATCGCCTCGATGAGGGTCGCGGCCCGCCGCGGGGCGAGCGGGCCGTCGGACTCCACGATGGCATCGAGGGTCCGGCCCTCGACGTAGTCCATCACGATGAAGGGGCGGCCCGCCGGGTCCTGGCCGACCTCGTGGACGGCGATGATCGCCGGGTGCCGGAGTCGCGCCGCCGCCCGCGCCTCGCGGACGAACCGCTCGAGCCCTCGCCCGTCGGTCTCGTCGCGCAGGATCATCTTGATCGCGACGGGGCGCTGAAGCGCCGGGTCGAAGCCGCGATAGACGACGCCCATCCCGCCGCGGCCGAGCTCGACGTCCAGGACGTATCGCCCGAGCGTCTGCCCGGCGCCGGCCCGGAACGGTCCGGGCGGGGGCGGGCCGCTCGCCGGCGTCGGGGCGTCCGACGGGCGGAGCGGCGGCGTCCGCGGGGTGCCGCCGCGGGGATCGGCCAGTCCGCTCACGGCCGTGCTCCGCTCGCCATCGGGGCCGGACCTCTTGCCCGCGCGCCTACTTCAGGTTGAGCGCGTCGCGGAGCGTCGCGGCCTTCCCGGCCGTGACCGTGCCGTCGTGCTTCTTGACGATCTTGGCGAGGCCCTTCGCCATCCCGGCCAGGGCGCCCCGGTTCGCGACCCGGCACGCGTCGCAGCTGGCGACGTCGAGCGGCTTGCTGACGTTGCACTTCTTCAGCTTCGTCGCGGCCGCCTCGATCTTGGCGAAGATCTTGTGGGCCGCGAGCTCGTCCTTGAAGGCCTTGTCCTTCTTGAGCGCCTTCACGATCTCGTCGGCGCGGTCGCCGAGCTCGTCGCCCTGCAGCTCCTTGGCGATCTCGCTGAAGCGCTCGTACGAGGCGACCGGGTCGGTCTCCTTCGCCTCCTCGGCCTGGCTCCACTTCCACTCGGCGTAGGGGAGCACCTTCTCGAGGAGCTGCTTCGCCTCGGCCGCCTCGTCGCCCTCGCCGCCCGCCTTCTCGCGCAGGGTCGCGAGCGTGGCGCCGAGCTTCTTCCGGCTCGCGACGCTCGCCGCCTCCTTCTTGAGGAGGGTGAACGCGCTCGGATCGATCAGGGGGAACGACGTGTTCTGAAACGAGGCGAGCCATTGCGTGAAGCCGCGCGGCTCGTAGGTGCTCGCGTCGCCCTTCGAGATCCCGAGCGTCTTGCCCTCGGGGTCGAGGACGAAGCCGAGGACCGACGGGTGGTCCTTCGCGCTGCCGGCCTTCATCGTCCAGTCGATGATGCTACCACCGAGGCCGTTGTAGTGAAGGTTCACCCGGACGAAGCTCTTCGCCGTCTCCTGGAACTGCGGATCGGGGAGCACACGGCTCCGCCACTGGTCACAGGGGCCTCATATCCCCGGCGCCCAGCTCGTCACGACGAGCACCGCCCGTCCCGTTCGCTGCGCCTCGGCGAGCCCGTTCTCGAGCTTGTCGTGCCAGTCGAGCTCCGGCGGCGGCGCCGCTTCGGCCCGGGGGGCCATGAAGGCGACGAGGAACGCGGTCGTCGCGGTCGCGATCGCCGTGGTGGGGGTCGGCGTTCTCATGGTTCGGATCCTCCCTGCTTCTCACCCCCCTCACCGTATCTCCGCCGCCGGGCGACGTCGAACCGGCGGGGCGGTTGAGCCGGGGCGGATCCGCGTCTAGCCTGGGCGGCATGAGCGACCACGAGATGATCCGGGACCGGGTCCGCCTCTCGATCGAGGCCGGCGTCGCGAGCGTCGTCCTCGCCCGGCCCGAGAAGCGTAACGGCCTCGACCCCGCCATGTTCGAGGCCATCATCGAGGCCGGTGAGCGCCTCGCCGGCGCCGCGACCGTCCGGGCCGTCGTGCTGAGCGGCGAGGGCAAGGCGTTCTGCGCCGGGCTCGACTTCCCGGCGTTCATGGCCCTGCCGAACGCGAAGGACGTCCTCCTCGCGCGCGACCCCGGGGTGAGCCCGGCGAACCTCGCCCAGCGGACGGCCTGGATCTGGCAGGAGGTCCCCGCGCCGGTGATCGCGGCCGTCCACGGCGTCGCCTTCGGCGGCGGGCTCCAGATCGCGCTCGGCGCCGACATCCGCTACGCGACCGCCGACGCGCGGCTCTCGGTGATGGAGATCCGCTACGGCCTCATCCCCGACATGGGCATCACCCAGACGCTGCCCGGGGTCGTTCGGGCCGACGTCGCCCGCGAGCTCACGTTCACCGGGCGCGAGGTGAGCGGGACCGAAGCGGCGGCCCTCGGGCTGGTCACCCGGGTCGTCGAGGATCCGCTCGCCGAGGCGATGGCCACCGCGCGGGAGATCGCCGGGCGATCGCCGCACGCGGTCCGCGCCGCCAAGGCGATGCTCCGGGACGCCGCCGGGCGGTCCCGGCCCGACGCGCTCGCGCTCGAGACGGAGCTCCAGCTCCCGCTCCTCGGCAGCGCGAATCAGCTCGAGGCCGTCGCCGCGAGCATGATGAAGCGCGATCCGAGCTTCGCGGATCCCGATCCCGAGTGATCCGGCCCCGCGCGAAGCGCGAGGCGGCGCGCTAGGCGCGGAAGATCAGATACTCGGACGGCTGGTAGTCGGCGAGCGGCGCCGCCTCGAAGCCGTCGACGTGGCCCGCCCGGTCGCAGCCGGGGCCGGCCAGGTTGAGGAACCGCCCGGGCGCGTGCTGGTACGACCGGAGCTCGTCGTTGTCGACGAGCGCACCCTTGTCGGCGAACCAGTCGAGGTCGAGCTCGGGCACCTCGGGCAGGTCGTCTGGGACGTCGGGCCCGATCGCGGTCAGCGCCTGGAGCCGTCCGCCCTCCCACAGGGCGTACTCGACGTACTTGTTCTCGACGCAGGTGACCACGAGCAGCTCGAACTTCGATGAGAGGTCGCGGGCGAGCGGGTTGAGCCCGATCGGCGTCCACTCCCAGCGTCGCGACATGACGGCGACCCAGGGCTCGTCCTCGGCGACGACGAACACCTCGTCCGGCCCGAGCTCGGGGTTGTCGTTGCAGGTGATTCCGGAGATCGGCTCGAGCTCCTTGATCGCCTCGTCCGGGTCCTCCCACGCGACGATGCGCAGGCCGCACGCCTCGTAGGTCGCCTGGACGGCGCGCCGCACGCGGGTGCGCGCGGCCTCCTGGAAGACGGGGACGTGGATGAGGCCGTAGGTCCGGTCGATCTCGTGCTCACGGGGCGGTTCTGACGACATTCGATCTCTTCTTCTCTTCTTCTTCTTCTTCTTCTACATCCAGTTCCAGATGAGGGGGGTCCGATCCTACCGTCGCGCTCCGGGCTCCGCCATGACGGAATCGTCACCGGCCGCGCCGGAGCTCGGCGGCCTCCTCCCGGTCGGCGCCGGCCGCCGCCGCGTCGCCGAGGATCCGCTGGATCTCGGCGCGCTCGTCGAGGAGCTCGGCGAGCAGGCGTCGGCGGTGCGTCTCGTTGTCGAAGGCGAGAACGCGCCGCTCACGCTCGCCGTCGATCGCGGTGGTCAGGCGGGGGAGGGCCTCGAGGTGGCGTCCGTGTCGGACGTCGTGAAGGCCGCGGATGCCATCGAAAACCCAGGCGTCGACGGCGAACTCGAACATCCCGAGCAGCTCGCGGGCGCGCTCGTCTCCGGCGAGCTCGATCCCGGCGGCGATCAGCTCCTCCAGGTCGTCGTCCCCGCCGGCCTCCCGGCAGCACGGCTCGTCGGCCGGGAGCGAGAGCACGGCCAGGAGCGCATCGCGAAGGGTCCGGAGGAGCTGGGCGGCGCGGTCCTGCTGCCACGGAGTTCCCCCGCTCGCCTCGAGAAACGGCTCGAGGTGATCGAGGGCGGCGAGCTGGAGCCGCACGCCTTCGAGGGCGACCCGGGCGGCGCGCCGAACGTGCTCGGGGCGACGATCTCGCCGACGGAGGAGATGCTCCCCGATCCGTTGCGGGATCACGGGGCGCCGGCGCGCCGCGGGGAGGCGACGGTCTCGGTCCCAGGCCGCCTCGGCGGCCTCGAGGGCGGCGGCGTGGTCGTACCGCGTCAGGTGCAGGCTGGCGACGGCCAGGTGCCACCACACGCCGTCGACGCCCGTCTCCGCCGCCGCCTCGAGCAGCCGATCGCGCCACTCCCCATCACGTCCGGACGGGTCGTCCGGCGTGTGGAGGATGGCGGCGAACGCGAGGATGGCCGGGTTCCGTCGGGAGACCGGACGCGTCCGCTGCTGCTCGCCGATCGCGCGGGCGGTGCCGTGCGAGATCGTCCGGGCGAAGAAGCCCTGGATCGGCTCCCGGAGCCACAGTCCCAGCAACTCGACGAACGCGGCGACGCGCACCGCGCCGTCATCGTCGGCTTCCTCGATCGCGTAGCTCTGGAGGGCGGCGACGTCGATCAGATCGGGCGGCGGCAGCCCGTCGATGCGGAGCACCGACACCGTGTCGAAGAGCCGGGCCGCGCCGTCGTCGTCGCCGGCCTCGATGCGCCTTCGATAGAGGGCCGTCGCGTCGGTCAGGAACGTCTCGGGGAGCTCGGTCGCAGAGATCGAGACGCCGTGGTCGAGTCGCGCGGACGCGAGCTCGTCGATCGCCCGCTCGGCGTCGCCGTCGGCGAGGGAGGCGCGGGCCCGCCAGATCCGGAGCGCGCCCCGCTCCGGGGCGTCGAGAGCGCGCGCGTCGGCGAGCGCCTCGAACGCCAGGTCGTCGGCCGGAGGAGCGATCGAGAAGTCCGACGCGACGATCGCGCGGGCGAGGTCGGCGGCGACGTCGACCGAGGCGACGGCGTGCGGACTTCGCCCGTGGAGAAGCAGGGCGAGCGCGGCGAATCGGCCCTGGCGATCGAGCGCCTTCTCGGCCCGGCGGAGGAGCGCGTCGTCGAGCCTGGCGTGGTCCGGGCGGACGAGCTCGGCGAGCCGTCTGCCGACGTCGGCCTCGTCGCCGTCGTCGGCCGCGAGCAAGGCGACGAGGCGCGCCCGGCGGACGAGCGCCGGATCGGTCGCCATCACCTCGCTCCCGGGGAGGGCCGCGGCGTCCGCCCGGTCGCGCGCGTCGAGCGCGTCTCCCCGCTCGAGGCGGCGTTCGAGCCGGGCGAGGCGCTTGGCGTCGAGAGGCGGCGGCCGCAGGCCGACGAAGGCCGCGGCGATGCCGGCGCCAGCCACCGCGACGAGCGCGCTCACGAACGCGGCGCGGCCCGCCGCCGGATGCCTTCGGCCCGGCCGACGGGTGTCGATCTCCTCGCCCCGCCCCCAGCGCTCGAGCTCGTCGGCGATCGCCGCCGCGCTCGCGTAGCGGTCCTCGGGCCGCTTGGCGAGGGCGCGGAGGCAGATCGCCTCGACCGGACCCGGCACGCTCGGCTCGATGCTCCGGGGAGGGCTCGGGACGTCTCGGACGACCTGCGCGAGCAGCGAGACGAGCTCGCGGCTCTCGAACGGCGGGCGCGCGGTGAGCAGGTGGTAGAGGATCCCGCCGATCCCGTAGACGTCGGTCGCGCGGGAGAGCTTCGAGCTCGGGCTCTCGGCGCGCCCATCGGTGCTCGATCCGCTCCCGCTGCCGGAGATCTGCTCGGGAGCCATGAACGCCGGCGTGCCCACCATCTGGCCGGTCTCGGTCAGCCGCTCGGCCGAGCGGTCGAAGGCAAGGCCGAAGTCGATCACCCGCGGGCGCCCGGTCCGCGCGTCGATCACCACGTTCTCGGGCTTGAGGTCACGGTGGAGGACGCCGTGGTGATGAACGTGGTCGACCGCTCGGGCGATCATGGCGGCGATCCGAGCCGCCTCGGCGGCAGGGACGCGGCCCCGCGTCTCGACGAGGCTCGAGAGCGACTCGCCTTCGACGTACTCGAGGGCGCACCACGGCAGGCCGCCGTCGACGCCACAGGTGTGCACGCCCGCGACGCCCTCGTGCCGCTCGATCCGCGCGAGCGTCTCGACCTCGCGGCGGAATCGGGCGAGCGACCGCTCCCGCGACGCCGGGTCGCGGCCGCCGAGCGCCGCGGCCGTCAGCACCTTGAGGGCGTGGACGGCGCCGGTCTGGCCGTGGCGCGCGAGGTAGACGGCGCCCATCCCGCCGCGGCCGAGGCGACGCTCGAGGATGTAGGGGCCGAATCGGGAGCCGGGCTCGGGGAGGGCCATGGTCGCTCATTCTATCCCGCCTTCGTGATGGCGGGCCTCCCGCGGGAGTGCTACCGTCAGGGCATGCGGTCACGTCCCCGGCTCCTCCTCGTCGCCTCGGTCGTCCTGATCATCGTGGCCGCCACCGGCGCGCTCGGGCGGACCGACGGAGCCGACGCGCCCGCCTTCCTCGCCGACCCCGCCTCGCTCGACCGGGCGCTGGCCGGCGCCGACCGGGCGTCCGCCCAGCAGCTCGCCCGCGACGTCCTCCCCGCCTGGATCGAGCGCGGCGTCGATGATCCGAGCTTTCGGACCGAGCGGAACTTCCAGCGCCTCGCCCGGCTCGCCGAGGCGCTCGATCCCGACGCGTCGCCCGCGGATGTGACGCGCGCCCTCCGTCGCCGCTTCTACGACGACTCCCTCTTCGAGTTCGCCGGCTTCGACATCGGCGATCGGGACGTCTCGATCTCGCCCGAGCTGCTGCGGGAGCTGGGGCGCGTCTACCGGCGCGGCGACGCGTACCGCACGATCAAGCACGGCTGGCAGGAGGTCGTCGACGAGGACGGCGAGCCGGTCGATGTGGCGCACGCGCTCGTCGCGCTCGACGCGGCGCAGACGACGCCCGGGATGGGCGGCACGTTCCGCGCGTGGCTCTTCACCGACTTCGGCGACTTCGCGACCGGCGTCGCCTCCACGTTCGGAGCGAAGGCCGCCGGGAACGCCAACGACCCCGATCTCCGCGGCAACGCGCTCGGCGACGAGCTCGTCGATGCCTATCGCGACGAGCTCGAGGCGACCGGTCGGTCGCGCCCGCTCTCGTCGATCCTCGGGGACGCGTTCGGCGTTCCCCGGGATGACGCGTCGAGCGTGGCCGGTGACCGCGGCGCCTCGCGCGGCGTGGCCGACCTGCTCGACGAGCTCTCCTCCGACCGCTGATCGATGGCCCGAGCGGATGCGCCGCCAGCGTCGCGCGCCTTCGCCTTCGGGCTGATCGCGGGCGTGCTCGCCCTCGCGGCCATCGTCGCGTTCCGTCTCGGAGGAGGCGACCGGTCGACTCCGGCCGCGACCGCGGCCGCGACCCGGCCGGTCGACGCGTCCGCGATCTCCGAGGGCCCGGCGCGCCGTGCGCCCGCGGCGAGGCCCGAGGCGACGCCCGAGACGTCCGCGGCGGCGCCGCGATCCGAGCGCGGCTCGGGGACGGATCGACCCGACCCGGTCGCGACCGGGCGCGACCCGTTCCCGGTGCGGCGCGGCGGGCGCTGGGGCTGGTCGGACGCGCGCGGCGCCCTGGTCGCGCCCGCGCGCTGGGAGGCCACCCGCCCCTTCGCCGAGGGCCTCGGCGCCTTCCGTGAGGACGGACGGTGGGGCTTCGCGGACGGGGACGGCCGCGTCGCGATCGCGGCTCGCTGGGATGAGGTGCGTCCGTTCGCGGAGGGGCGCGCGGCCGTTCGCTCGGGCGATCGCTGGGGCTTCATCGACCGGCGCGGGGAGGCGGTCGTCCCCGTCCGCTGGGGCGGCGTCGGCGACTTCTCCGAGGGGCGCGCGTCGGTCTCCGCCCGCGGCAAGCACGGCTTCGTCGACGGGAGCGGCGAGCTGGTCGTGCCCGCTCGCTTCGATGGCGCCGGACGCTTCGCCTCCGGCCTCGCGCCGGTGTCGGTCGGGGGCGTCTGGGGGTATGTCGGTCCGCGGGGAGAGCTCGCGATCGCGCCTCGCTTCGAGGAGGCGGCCGGGTTCAGCGAGGGCCTCGCCGTCGTCCGCGTCGACCGCAAGGCCGGCTACATCGGCGTCGACGGACGGTTCGCGATCGTGCCGCGCTGGAACCTGGCCGGCGGCTTCTCGGGAGGGATCGCGCCGGTGATGCTCGCGGGCCGCTGGGGCTACGTCGATCGCACCGGCGCGCCGCTCGGCCCGTTCGCCTTCGAGTTCGCGGGGCTCCTCGTCGAGGGGCGCGCCCGCGTGATGCGCGAGGGCAAGTGGGGTTTCGTCGACGAGCGCGGCGCCGTGGTGATCGAGCCGCGCTGGGACGTTGCCTGGCCGTTCGCCGGCGGCCTCGCCGCGGTCGGTCGGGGCGAGGCCGTCGGCTACGTCGACCGGGACGGGCGCGTCGTGATCACGCCGGAGTAGGCGAGGTCGTCTTGGGCGCCGCGGGCTTCGGCGCGGCGCGGCGCGACCGCCACCACGAGACGATGCTCCACACGGCGTGCCCCCACGCGATCAGGAACGGGGCCGCCACCAGCCAGCCCGCGATGTCGCCGACGAGCTGGAGGCCCGGCGGCGCGAGGGTGTCGCGGACCGAGACCTCCTCGAAGATCGGCGGGAGGCTCGACATCCCGATCGCGAGGAGGAGGCCGCCGTTGTGGCCGAGGAACCAGAGGAGCCAGAGGGTCGGGACGCTCAGGGCCGCGAGCGCCCCGAGGACGAGGCGCCCGCGCACGATCAGGAGGCTGCCCGGCAGGGCGAGGTTCGCGACGGCGCCGAGCCGGTCGAGCCATCGGTTCGGGCGATCGGTCCGGCTCGCGGTGCGCGGACGAACCCCGAAGGGAAGGTAGACGACGCTCGCGACGAGGAGCAGCAGGACGAACACCTGGGCGAACGAGGCGAAGAAGCCGGTGAGGGTGATGAGCAGGACGATCCCGACGTCGCGGCCGAGCTGTCCGGCGGTCATCATGAACTGCCGCGTCGTGTCGAAGAAGTCGAGCCCGATGAGCTGGCGGAGGAGGCGCTCGTCGTCGAAGACGCCGAGGAGGTCCTCGGGCGCGGCGAGCTGCTGGAGCGGCGTCGCCTCGAACTCGGGGAGGCGCGACCGGCCGACGTAGCCGATCGGGAGCTCCGGCCGCGCGACGCCGTCGAGCCGGGCCAGGTTCCAGCGCCCGACGAGCCCCGGCTCGCCGGGGACGAGCGCGGCGCGCTGGTAGAGCGACCGGGCGGCGTCGCGGTCCCCGGACCGTTCCTCGATGACGGCCGCGTTGACCAGGGCGAAGGGGTCGTCGGGGTGGCGCGCCGCCAGCCGCTCGAGCCAGCTCCGGGCGGCCTCGTCGTCGCCCCGCTGGAGCGCGCCCTCGACGAGGAGGCGGAGTTGGGGCGACGCGTCGCGCCCCGCCTCCTCGAGCGCCTCGACCCGGTCATCGAGGAACGCCACCGCCGTCGACGACGCGGCCGAGCCCGACGTGATCTCGAGCGGCGCGGTCATCAGCCGCGAGGCCGTCGCGAAGGTGAGCGCCATCCCGGCGAGGGCGAGGAGGACGAGCAGGCTCCCCGCGACGAGCGTCGCCCGCTCGCCGCGCGTCGCGTAGCCGAGGAACGCGTGCGAGCAGCGCAGGAGCGGGTGCGTCACGAAGGCGGTGAGCCGGGCCCAGCGGGTCCGGAAGCCGAGGGTGTGGAGGTCGGCGAGGCGGGCGGGGCGCGCGCGGACCCAGAGGACGATGCAGCCGCCGAGGAGCAGCCAGGGCAGCGTCGCCATCGCCAGGAGCGACGGATCGAAGGCGCGGACGACCCCCGAGGCGCTCAGGAGCGGATGGCCGAGGACGGCGGCCCGCTCCTCGAACGGGGCGAGCGCGGCGAGCTCCGCCTCGAGGCCGTTCTCGATCAGGTAACGTCGCTCCTGCCGGATCAGGCGGGTGTCCATCTCCATGACCGTGGCGACCTCGCGCGAGCGGGCGAGGATGTGGCGCGCTCGGTCCATGTCGCCGGCCATCGCGGCGTGACTCGCGGCGAGGCGCATGAAGAGGGCCGGATTCGCCGGCGACCATCCCGCGGCGATGTCGGGGTTGGCGCCCGAGCGGGCCCAGCGCGCCGCGGCCTCCTCGAAGAGCGGCTCGGCCTCGTCGAAGAGCCCGTGCTTGGCGATCGCCTGCCCCACGAAGGCGAGCTCGTGCGCGGCGAGCGCGCTCGCCTCGGGGCTCGCCACGAGCTCGGCGAGCGCCGCGCGGGCCTCGTCGTCGCGGTCGAGTCTCAGGAGGCGATCGGCGGCCGTCCACGCCCACCACGGGTTCGTCGGGTCGCGGGCGCGCGCGGCGTCGACGCGCCCGAGCTCCTCTTCGAGCCGCGCCGGGTCGTCGTAATCGCGCTGATCGCCGGGAGCGATGAGCGTGCTCCACGCTTCGGAGCGCGCCTGGTGGGAGCTCCACTGGGACCCGGGCGGGATCGGGTCGGCGGCTCCGTCGGCCCGGACGCGGATCGGATGCGACCGCGCGGCGCCGTACGCGGTCGCCATCAGGGCGACGACGCGGTCGGCCGCGTCGGGGAGGAGGGCGTGGATCTCGTTTCGAAGCCGGATCCGTCGTCGCACGATGCCGTCTTGCGGATCGAGGAAGAGGACGTCGCTCCCCGTCGCGATGACGATCGCGGCCGGCGCGCCATCGACGCCGGGCCGCACGACGAGCGGGGCGCCGACCGAGTCGCCGCTCGGCGTCGGCGGCCACGCCCATCGCACGCCCGCCTCATCGAAGAGCACGGCGGAGTCCGGGCTCGCGGAGGTGGCGGCCGAGCGTCGCTCGAGGTGGGTCGGGCGGAGGGTCGGTGGGCCGCTGGTACCCATTGCTCCCGCGAGGAGGGCGGCGTCGAGGCCGCTCGCGCGGTCGACCAGGACGGCGCGCGCGCCGAGCTCGTCGAGGCGGGCGATCATCGCGGTCGCGCCCGCCTCGAGCTCCGCCCGTGGTCGGCCGTTCGCGGCCGTCACGATGAGGAGCGTCTGGGCGACCGCCCCGAGATGGCGGTCGATCGCGCCGTCGCCGTCGCCGTCGACGGCGCCCGCGAGCCACGCGTCCGCGAGGGCGAGCGGCTCGGACTCGGGGCTCGGCTCGGTCAGGGCGGCCTCCGCCTGCCGGTGGAGCTCGCGGAGGCGGTCGGCCGACGCCTCGGGGAGGGCAGCCATGATGCGGTCGCGGGCGGTGGCCGTGTCGCCCCGCCGGAGCGCTCGCCACGCGGCCGCCGCCGCGAGGCGCGGAGCGTCGGTCTCGGCCGCGGCGAAGCCGGCGCGCTCGCGGACCGTCGCCAGCTCGTCGAGCTGCTCGTCGACCCGGGAGGCCGAGCTCGTGCCCTCGATCGTGAACCACGCACTCGAGACCTTGTGCGGGTGGTCGTTCCGCGCGCCCTCGACGTCGCGCCGGTGCTCCGCCGCCGCGCGCTCCGCCCGGACGAGGACGGCGACGGCGAGGAGCGCGGCCACCGCCCCGATCACACCGAAGAGCTGCTTGCGCCGGCGCCCGAGCTGCAGGGCGACCGCTCGACGGAGGGCGTCGACGCGCGCGGCGTCGACCGAGCCGGCCGGCTCGAGCGACGCGATCGCGCCCGAGGCTCCCTCGAGGTCCTGCCGGTCGAGGGCGAGCTCGGCGCGGCGAACGGCCACGCGAGCGCCGAGGGCGCGCGCCTCGGCCGAGTCGGGCCAGATCTCGGCGGCCTGCGCGATGCGCCGGTCGGCCCCCTCGAGGATGGCGAGCTCGTAGGCCGCGTTCGGCTCGTGCATCTCGGTGGCGAGCTCGGCGCGCGCGCGGTCGAGCAGCCCGATCGCCTCGGCGTGCGCGAGGTGGCGCCCGACGCGCTCCTTGAGCTCGGGGATCGTCTGGATCCGGTCGCCCGTGTCCGGGTGGAGCGCATCGCGGCAGAGCGCGTCGAGGTCGCTCGGGATGCCGCGGTCGATCGCCAGCTCGCTCGGCGTGACGAGGGTGCCCCTGCACGCGGCGGCGAGGACCGCGACGACGCTCTTGCCTCGATGGGGAGGCAGCCCGGTCAGGATCTCGTAGAGGATCGCCCCGAGGAGGTAGACGTCGGACCAGGTGCCGAGGCGGTCGGTCTCGCCGCCGGCCTGCTCGGGCGACATGTAGGCGGGCGTCCCCGCGACGCCTTCGCGGGCGGTGGCCACGGTGGCGAGGTCGATCGCGAGGCCCCAGTCCATCACCTGGACCTCGCCGAACTCGCCGACCATCACGTTCTCGGGCTTGAGGTCGCGGTGGATGATGCCGCGGCTGTGGGCGTAGGCGAGGGCGTCGCAGACGTTGCCGAGGATGTCGAGGTGGCGCCGGAGCGCCTCGGGCGTGGTCGCCGGCTCGCGGGCGAGGAGGTCGGACCAGGTCTCGCCGCGGACGAACCGCATGCCGAGGTAGAGGCGGTCGTCCTCGGTGCGACCGAGGTCGTAGACCGGGACGATGTTCGGATGCTCGAGGCCGCCGGTGACGAGCGCCTCGCGGACGAACCGGTCCTCGACGCCGCGCTCCCCGGCCACGCGCGGCAGCACCATCTTGATCGCGACCCGCCGCCGCAGCGTCTCCTGCTCGGCCTCGTAGACGACGCCCATCCCGCCGCGGCCGAGCTCGCGCTGGACCGAGTAGTCGGGCGCGGCGGGGATCGGGTCCGAGGCGCGCGTCGGGGCGCCCGGCTCGGTGATGACCGTCTTGGGTCGGAGCACCGGCGGAGCGCCCCGGCTGGGGCTCGCCGG
Organism: Planctomycetota bacterium; assembly: GCA_029260755.1. Classification (GTDB taxonomy): domain Bacteria; phylum Planctomycetota; class J058; order J058; family JAJDCQ01; genus JAJDCQ01. Next base: position 28,139 of record JAJDCQ010000069.1, read on the forward strand.
CGCGGCGCCGTCGGTCGACGGGGGCGGCTCGACGAGGGTCGCGGCCGACTCCGCCTCGCTCGGCACGTGAGGCGCCTTGAGGGTGACGCCCGGATCGACCACGCCGGGATTGGCGGCGAGCGTCTTCGCCCAGAGCTCCGGGATCGGGGCGCCGTCGATGAGCGTGGCGGCGGTCGCGGCTTCGTCGACGAGGGTGGCGGCCGTCGCCGAGGTCGCCGTGCGTGGCGGATCCTCCATGACGGTGGCGTCGGTGTGCGAGACCTCGCTCGGCTCGTCGGTCGGCTCGATGAGGGTCGGCCGGTCGGCGTCGGGGGCGGGCTGCTCGGCGTCGCGGGGGGCTTCGGTCATGGCGCGCGTCTCGTGGATGGACGAGGTTACCACCCGTTAGGATCTACGCGCCATGGAACCGACCGAGCCGAGCGCCTCCGAGATCGCCGCGGGAGACGGGACGTCCGACGCCGCCGGCGCGCCCCCGTCCGACGCGACCCGCTGGCGCCTACGCCTGCTGCGCGTCGTGGTGGCCGGCCTCACCACGGTCGGGGCCCTCGTCGTCTACAACCTCGCCGCGGGGACGACCGACGGCTGGCGCGGGAACGCGGGTACGCCGCCGCCGGTCGACGCGGCGACCCGGCTCGAGATCGCGCGCGCGTTCGCGCCGCGCCTTCGCTTCAACGCCTGGCACGACGGGGCGCCCGACTCGCCCCAGAACATGAACGAGGACCACTTCCCGATGGGCGTCGCCTCGTTTCTCCGCGAGGTCGTCTCCGGGAAGCCGCGCATCGTGGTGCAGCGATCGCGGGAGGCTGAGCCGGCCGTGAGCGAGATCGTCCCGACCGAGACGTCGCCCGCGTTCGGCAAGCACGCCCTGTCGGGCTTCCCGATGGAGATGGTCGGCGATCCGCCCGGCGAGGCGCCGACCTACGTCCACGTCTACGAGGACAAAGACGCGCGCGCGATCGCGGCCGACGGCTCGGGCGAGGTCGTCGTCCACGTCGAGTACTGGCACTTCTACGCCTTCGACCGGGCGGACGCCGACGTCATCCTCCTCGGCACGTTCGGCAGCCACCGCGGCGACTGGGAGCACACGAGCTTCCGGATCCGCGTCCGCCTCGAGGCGGGCGGGGCGTTCGCGTCGGGCGAGCTGCTCGCGGGTCACTACTACAGCCACGGCGGCGGCGTCGCGATCGGCGCCGACGCGATGGAGCGGGTCGACGACGCCGGCGACCCCGCGCCCGACGGCCGGCACCCGGTCGTCTACGTCGCGCAGGGCAAGCACGCGAGCTACCCGCAGGCGGGCTTCATGCACGGGCACGACCCGCTGCCGCTCTGGGTCGCCGATCACCACGACGTCTTCCACGGCAACGGCGTCGTCGTCGACGCGTGGCGCGGCCGGCTCTTCGACCTCGAGGATCCCGCGGCGGCGCCGGACGAGCTCGCCCCGCCCGAGCTGGCCGTCGTCAACGCGGCGAGCACTCACCCGGTCGACGACTGGACGAGGTTCCCCGGCCGCTGGGGCCCCGACTTCTTCGGCGTGAAGATCCCGCTGCTCGGCCGGGCGACCGCGCTCAGCTCGCCGATCGGCCCGAACCCGAAGCCCAACTACGGCGACTTCGGCGGGCGCGGCGCGATGCCGACCTGGGAGTCGGTGAAGGCGGCCGACCACTTCCGGATCGACGTCGACGAGGGGCTGGTCGTGCCGGCGGTGGAGCCGCCGCCGGCGCCGATCCGACGGTAGCTCGAGGTCTAGTAGACTAGTTAGTTCCCATCCGGAAGTGGCCGAATCTCCGGACGAGAACAGCGGGCTCCAGTCCGGAAACGAGGAACGGACCAGCCATACGAGAGACGCGCTCGCACTCTCCGCCGTGATCGCGTCGGGCCTCCCCCCGCCTCCCCTCCTGCAATCGTCCTTGCCGTTCGAGGCTCCCCTGCAGGCGAACATCGCAGGTCAAGGAGGGCGGGGAGGTCTTCGGCTGCGAGAGGCTCCTCCGAGGCGCGGCGCTCGCAGCCCGGTCCGGCC
>JAJDCQ010000070.1 GCA_029260755.1 Planctomycetota bacterium
CTCGCGGCGGATGTGCTGCTCGCGCGTCTGGAGGGTGAGGACGTAGCCGGGCTTGCCGTCGCGGTCGGTCGTCTTGCCGACGATCCGCCCCGGCAGCCGCCGGAGGAGCGCCTTCTTCGTGGCCATGATCCCGAGGCCCGGTCCGCCGAAGTAGGGCGGCGTCCCGAGGGTCTGGCCCTCCATCACCGCGATGTCGGCGCCGATCTCGGCCGGCGAGACGAGGACGGCGAGCGAGATCGGGTCCTGCGCCGTCACGACGAGGGCGCCGGCCGCGTGGGCCGCCTCGGCGAGCGGCGCCGCGTCCTCGACGATCCCGAAGAAGTTCGGCGTCTGGACGATCAGGGCGGCGACGTCGTCGCCGAGCTTCGCCGTCACCGAGTCGAGCGGCGTCGAGCCGTCGGCGCCGAGCTCGATCTCGTCGATCGTGAGGTCGAGGTTCCGGAAGTAGGTCGCGAGCACCTGACGGTACTCGGGGTGGAGGCCGCGGCTGACGAGGACGCGGCTCCGGCGCGTGTGAGCCCGCGCGATCAGGGCGGCTTCGGTCACCGCCGTCGCCCCGTCGTAGAGCGAGGCGTTGGCGACGTCGAGCCCGGTCAGGGCGCACATGAAGCTCTGGTACTCGAAGAGCGCCTGGAGATACCCCTGGCTCGCCTCGGGCTGGTACTGGGTGTAGGAGTTCACGAACTCCGCCCGGTTGGCGAGATGCTCGACGACGGCCGGCACGTAGTGGTCGTAGTAGCCGCCGCCGAGGAACGAGGGGAGCGCGACCGCGTCGGCGTTCCGATCGGCGAGCTCGCGGAGATGGTCGTCGAGCTCCATCTCGGTGAGCGCCGTCGGCCAGGTGAGCTCGCCGGCGCGGACGTTCTCGGGGATCGGGGCGAAGAGGTCTTCGAGCTTCTCGACGCCGATGGCGGCGAGCATCTCGGCGCGGTCGGCGTCGGTGTTCTGGACGTAGGACATGCGGATCCGGCTCTCTCGGTCGGGATGCTCGGGCGGCGCGCGGTCGCCGTCCGACGGCTCTAGGTCGCGTCTCCGGTGACGAGCTTCTTGTAGGCGTCGGCGTCGAGGAGGGAGGCGTGGTCGGCGACGTCGTCGACCTTGATCTTGATCATCCAGCCCTCGTCGAACGACGAGGTGTTGACGAGTCCGGCGTTCTCGTCGTCCTCGAACTTCTCGTTGACCGCCTCGACCGTGCCGCCCATCGGGCAGTAGAGATCGCTGAACGCCTTCACGCTCTCGATCTCGCCGAACTTGTCGCCCTTGCCGACCGTCCCGCCGGCGCGGACCTGGAGCTCGACGTGGGTCACGTCGGTGAGCTCGCTCGCGGCGAAGTCGGTGATGCCGACGGTGACGACGTCGCCGTCGAGCTTGCACCACTCGTGGGTGTCGGAGTACCGCCGGTCGGTGGGCGGGTTCGGCTCGCCTGCCATCTCACTCGTCTCCTGGCTCGAGCCCGGCCGGTCGGCCGGGCTCGGTCGTGGGGTCGTCGTTACTTCTTCTTGGGGCGCTTGTAGAACGGCATCGGGACCGCCTCGAGGTCGATCCGGCTCCCCCGGACGTCGACGGTGAGGGCGGCGTCGTCGGCGACCGACGCGTCGATCGTCGCGATGCAGATCGGCTTGCCGAGGGTCGGCGAGAACGTGCCGCTCGTGCATCGACCGACGGCGGCGTCGCCGCCGTCCTTGGCGAAGAGCTCGTAGTCGGGGCGGGGGATCCGCTTGCCGGCCACGTGGAAGCCGCGGAGGCGGCGCTTCGGGCCGCCCGCGTCCTTCACCGCCTGAAGGGCGTCGCGTCCGATGAAGTCCTTGTCGAGCTTCACGGCGAAGTCGAGGCCGGCCTCGAGCGGGTTGGTCGCCTCGTCGATCTCGTGGCCGTAGAGCGGCATCCCCGCCTCGGTCCGGAGGGTGTCGCGGGCGCCGAGGCCGCACGGGATCATCCCCGCGTCGCGGCCGGCGTCGGACAGGCCCGTCCAGAGCTTCTCGGCGTGCGCGGCGTCGAAGTAGATCTCGAAGCCGTCCTCGCCGGTGTAGCCGGTGCGCGCGACGCGGGCGTCGACGCCGAGGACCGTCCCGCTCGCGATCCGGTAGTACTTGATGGATGCAATGTCGATGTCGGAATGCTCGGTCAGGAGCGCCGCCGCGGCCGGACCCTGGGGCGCGATCATCGCCGTCGCGTCGGTCTGGTCCTCGAACGAGATCCCGTCCGGCCGGTGCTTCTCGAGCCAGGCGACGATCTTCTCGCGGTTCGACGCGTTGACGACCAGGAGGATCTCGTCCTCGAGGATGTAGTAGATGACGTCGTCGAGGACGGTGCCGCCCTCGTTGCAGACCAGCCCGTAGCGGGCCCGGCCGACGGCGAGGCCGGCGACCGCGTTCGTCACGATCCGGTCGAGGAAGGCGACCCGGTCGTCCCCGCGGATCGCGATCCGGCCCATGTGGCCGAGGTCGAACAGGCCGGCGGCGCGGCGGACGGCGTGGTGCTCGTCGGTGATGTTGCCGTAGTAGAGCGGCATCTCCCACCCGGCGAAGGGGACGAGCTTCCCGCCGAGCTTCGCGTGGACGCCGTGGAGCGCGGTGCGCTTCAGCGCCTCTGCGGACGTGGTCATGAGCCGTACGCCTCCCGAACGATGACCCGGAACGGGCGGCGACTTTACTGCATTCGGGTGGGCGAGTCCACGCCGCGGATTCAGTCGCTTCGGCGGGGCGGGGGGCCGTCCTCGCCCTCGCCGGGGGTCCCCGCGGCGGCCTTCGGCGAGGGCGGGCCGGCCGGCGTCGGCTCCTCGTCTTCGGGCGGGAGGAGGCGCTCGCGGTCCCGGGCGTGCTCCGCGGCGCGGTCGCGTGCGGCCCTCGCGCGGCGCTCCTCCCACCAGGTCGCCCAGTCCTCGGGGCTGAAGGTTCGCTCCTCGCCCGAGGCGTGCTGCACGGCCGAGTGGAGGATCGTCTGGACCTCGCCGGCGGTCCGCCGCATGCCCGCGATGAGCAGCCCGAGCACCTCCTCGACCTGCCCCTCCTCGCAGTGGAGGGCGGCGTGGAACGCGCGGCTGGCGACCTTGCGATACTTCTCGATCTTCGCCGGCAGCCCCTCGAAGTCGCGGACGAGGAGGAAGATCGCCTGGCGGAGGACGTCGATCGGGCGGCGCCCGGGCGGGGGCGCGAGCTCGGGATCGGGCACCGCGAGGTCGGTCGCGAAGATCGGAAGGAAGTAGGGGAGGATCTCGTCGCCGTGGCGCAGGAGCTGCGGGCGGAGCCGCCCCGAGACGCTGTAACGGGCGAACGCGCCGGGCTCGTGGGCGAGGTGGAGCTTGCCGAGCTCGACGGTCAGCTCGTGCTTGTCGCCGGGGCCGAGCGTCACCTCGCCGATCGCCTTGATCGTGCGCGACAGGCGCACCCGCCGGCGGCGCCCGTCGAGGCCGAGCTCGGCGAAGTCGACCTGGAGGACGCCGAAGAGGTCGGACTCGCCCGAGCCGTCGTGCGCGATCAGGACGGGGCGGTCGGACTTGTTCTCGATCGTGATGCGGGCGAGCGCGGCGGACTTCGGGTCGAGCCGGCCCTGGAGCGGCTCGATCGTCACCCGGACGACGTGCTCGTGGACCATCCGCTGGCGCGCCTTCTGCTTCAAGCGCTGGAGGTTGTTGCGGAGCTCGGAGCGGGGATCAAGGGCGAGGAGCGCGTCGGCGAGCCGGATCGTGCCGAGGAAGTCGCCGCGGATGAACCGGTCGACGGCCAGCTCGTAGCGGGTCGCGAAGAACTCCTTCTCGGCCGCCTCGCGCTCGCGCTGCCGGCGTCGCTCGGCGGCGCGCCGCCGGCCGCCGGGGTCGGGCGTGCGCTCGCCGGGGAGGTCGGTCGAGCCGGCGCCTCCGTTCACCCGGAGCCAGCGCCCGAGCTGCTCGCGGAGGTGAGCCTCGAATCGAAGGCGGGCGGCCTCCTCCTCGAGCACCTCGGCCGCGCCCGGACCGAACCGGAGGAGCTCGTCGAGCGCCTCGTGGGCGGCGATCACGCGCTTGCGCAGGAGCTCACCGCCGAGGCGCGCGATCATGCCGCGCTCGTCGCGCCGCACCCGCGGCGGGTCGGGCCAGGCCGGGCCGGAGCCGCGCTCGCCGATCGAAGGCTCGGTCGTCGGGGGCACGAACCGCCGGAGGCGGAGGCCGTCGTCGTCGTCGTCGCCGAGCGCGCCCGAGATGCCGCCGAGCGAGACGGCGGCGCTCGCGACGAGGGCGAGGACGAACGAGGAGCGGCGATCGGGACGGAGGCGCGGCATCGCGCGCCATTGTAGCGGCTTCTGACATCGTTGCGTCACGACCCCGGCGCCGCTCGCGGCCCGCCCGACCCGGCGATTGGCCGAACGTCGGGCCGCTCGTTACGGTGTCGGGATCCGATGAGCGACGAACCCGTCATTCCTCAGGCCGGCGCGATCCCCTTTCGGAGGGGTGCCGACGGTCGACTCGAGGTGCTTCTCGTCACCTCGACGACGGACGGCTCGTGGGGCGTCCCCAAGGGTCACATCGATCCGGGCGATGGCCGCGAGGACACGGCCGTCACCGAGAGTCTCGAGGAGGGCGGCGTCCGCGGGGCCGTCGTCGGCGCGCCGCTGGGTGCCTACCGCTACGAGAAGAGGGGGAGGACGTTCGAGGTGACCGTCTTCGCGCTCGAGGTGCGCGAGACGCTGGAGCGCTGGGAGGAGGAGGCGGTTCGCGAGCGGCGCTGGCTTCCGGCGGGCGACGCGGCCGACGCGGTCGCGCGTCCGGGCGTCGCCGCGCTGATCCGGGCGCTGATCGCGTGCGAGAGCGGCGGCCCGTTCGACGGGAACCGCGCCCGGTGACCGACTCCGCGATCTACGCCTGCCTCGGCTGGGGGTCGCTCCTCTGGAGCACGCAGGGGCTCCCGGTTCGCGGCGCGTGGCGCGACGACGGGCCGCGTCTTCCGATCGAGTTCATGCGCATCTCCGCCGACGGTCGGCTCACCCTGATCGTGGAGCGCGGCGGCGCCGTCGTCGGGACCTACCGGGCCGCGGTCGACGTCGCCTCGATCGAGGAGGCGGTCGAGGTGCTCGCGCGGCGCGAGGGCTGCACCGAGAGGAACGTCGGTCGCTGGACGCCCGCCTGCGGGGGCAGCGCCACCGTCGTCCCCGAGGTCGTGCCCGCGATCGGGGCGTGGGCGGAGGCGGTCGGCCTCGCCGGCGTCGTCTGGACCGACCTCGCGCCCCTCTTCCGCTCGCGGACGGGGCGGAGCTTCTCGGCCGCGGCGGCGGTCGACTACCTCGCGAGCCTCGAGGATCCGGAAACGCGCGCCCGGGCCGAGGAGTACATCCGCCGCGCTCCCGCGCAGACCCGCACGGCGGTGCGGGCGCTCGCGGAGGAGCGGCTCGGGTGGACGCCGCTCGAGGACGAGTCGTAGTCAGTCGGCCTTCGCGGGCGCGGCCTCCGCAGCGGCCTTCGCCGTCGACCGCAGCTCCGCCAGCCGATCCTCGAGCCACTCGTCGACGAACGCGAACGCCTTCTCGCGGTCCGCCTCGACCTCGTTGAAGATCTCGTGGTAGAGGCCGGGCAGCTCCTCGTAGCGCCCGCGGTCTTTCGGAAGGGCCTCGCCGAAGCGGCGGCTCGCCCCGACGTCGACGATGCGGTCGTCCCCCGCCTGGAGCACCAGGCACGGGACGGGGTAGTCGGCGCCGCGGTCGCGCACCGCCGCGTGGATCGCGGTCACCTCGGTGAACCAGCGCACCGTCACCTTTTTCGGGATGAGCGGGTCGGCGTCGTAGGCGGGCGCGACCTCGGGGTCGTGGCTCAGGTCGCTCGAGGGGATCCCTGACGGGATCGCGAGGGTCGGCGCGAGACGGCTCATCAGGCGGGCCGACCTCTCCTTCATCCAGCCGACCTTCACGGCGATCCCGAGGAACGGGCTCGAGAGGACGGTGCCGACGAGACCGGCGGCCGGGCCGCGCTGCAGGGTGTGCGCGATCGTGAGGAGCGCCCCGTGGCTGTGGCCGACGATCGCGAGCGGCGTCTCGCCGCGCTGCGGGGCGAGCCAGCCGAGGAACGCGTCGAGGTCGTCGAGGAACTCCTGGAACGACTCGCAGTAGGCGCGCACGCCGCCGCTCTTGCCGTGGCCGCGGTAGTCGAACGCCGCGCAGGGGAAGCCGCGAGCGGCCCAGCGGGTGGCCACCCGCTCGTAGCGGCCGGAGTGCTCGGGGAAGCCGTGGATGAAGACGAGCCAGAGCGGCCGGGTCTCGGCGCCTTCGGCGGGCTGCCACGTCCGGCAGTAGATCGGCGTCCGGTCCGCGGAGGGGACCGTCTCTTCGTGGCGGAGGATCTCGGTCATGGGGGATCTACCTCGAGAAGCCGATGCCGATCGTGAACGAGAATCGCTCCTCGTCGTCGCCGTCCATCTTCACGATCGGGACGCCGAAGTCGAGCGCGAGCGGCACCTCGAGCCACGGGATGACGATCCGGAGCCCGACGCCGGCCGACACGCGCAGCCCGTTCCGGTCATCGGCCCGGTCGGTCAGGAGGAAGTCCGTCACCTCCGGGACGACGCTGCCGGCGTCGAGGAACGCCACGCCGCGGACCCAGCCGCCGGGCGAGAGGGGGAAGGAGTACTCGAGGCTGCCGGCGAGGAGGAAGTCGCCCCCGATCGCGTCGCCGTTCTCGCGCGGGCCGACCCCGCGGAAGTCGAAGCCGCGCAGGCTCGAGGCGCCGCCGGCGAAGAAGCGCTCCGAGATCGGGATGTCGTCCGTGCCCGACAGCTCGTCGATGAGCCCCATCTCGGCGCGGACCGCCAGGACGTGGCGGAGGCCGTCGGGCAGCTCGAACAGGGTCGTCTGCCAGCTCGCCTGCGCGCGGATCCGATGGAAGTCGAGGTCGCTCCCGAGGGCCGCGGCGCCGATCTCCCAGCTCACGCTCGCGCTCCAGCCGTCGTGACGGAGGAACCGGGCGTCGGTCTCGGTCCGGTCGATCGAGAGCGACACGCCGAAGCTCGAGATCGTCGAGCGGCCGGCCGCGGCGAGGACGTCGGCCGAGCTCCCCTGCTCGATGTCGTGAACGCGGACGTCCTCGAGCCGGTAGGTCAGCTTCGCGACGAGCCCGGCGAAGAGCTCGCGCCCGAGCGAGATCCGGCCGCCGCGCCGCGTCTGGCGGAGCTCGCCGAGGTCGTGGTCGTGCCAGAACGCGTCGGTCGAGAAGATCAGGCGCGACCCGAAGAGGGCCGGCTCGGTGAACCGCACCCGGTAGCTCGAGCGCGTGTCGCCGGGCTGGAGCTGCACGAGCAGCCGCTGCCCGCCGCCCTTGAACGCGCGCCCCTCGACGATGTCGCTCCACGACCGGGGCAGGCGCGTGATGTCGAAGTTCCGCTGGTGGTAGAAGAGCTCGCCGAAGACGTTGGTGTCCGAGCTGATCCCGACGCCGATCCGCCCGTCGCTCGTGTCGGCCTCGACGACCCGGACGATCAGGTCGCGGGTGGCCGCGTCGCCCTCGCCCTGCCGGAGACGCACCGAGACGCGCTCGAACCAGCCGCGACTCCGGAGGGCGGCGACGCTCGCCTCGATCGCGCGGAGGTCGGCCGTCTCGCCCGGCGCCACCCGCAGGCGCCGCCGGATCACGGAGTCGCGCGTCTCGTCGTTGCCCTCGATGATCACCCGCCCGATGCGGATCGCCGGCCCCTCGTCGACGAGCAGGGTGAGCGCGATCGTGCGCGCTTCGGGGTCGACCCGGCGGAGGAGACGCGGCCGGGCGAGGACGTGGCCGAGCGCCCCGTAGCGGCGGGCGATGGCCTCGAGCCCGGCGTCGACGCGCGCGACGTCCCAGGCCTCGCCGGCGGCGACGCCGAGCGCCGCCGCGAGCTCCTTGGCCGGGATGGCGGAGGCGCCGGCCACCTTGACGGAGCCGACCGTGTAGCGGTCGCCCTCCTCGATCCGGAACCGGACGGTCGCGCCGCCGTCTCCATCGACGCGGTCGTCGGGGCGCGCGGGCTCGGTCGTGACGACGACGTCGAGCCACCCTCGATCGCGGTAGTGCGCGGCGATCCGATCGGCGTCGCGCGCGAGCTCGTCCTCGTCGAGGCGGCCCTCGATGATCCACCCGAACGCGAACGCCTCGCGCGTCGCGATCACCGACTCGAGCTCGGCCGGGTCGAACGCCGCCGCGCCGTCGAGCTCGATCGCGTCGACGAAGCGACGCTCGCCGGGGTCGATCGCGAAGACGAGGTCGGCGTCGGCCTGCCAGGCGACCTCGGCCCGCGGGAACCCGGCGCGGACGACGAGGGCCCGCAGGGTCTCGGCGTCGGCCGTCGCGGCGACCCGGTCGAGCGGCGCCGACTCGGGGTGCGTGACCGCCGCGCGGAGCTCGTCGGGGTCGAGGCCGTCGCCCTCGAGGGAGACGACGCGGATCGACTCGATCCGCGGCCGCTCGGCCAGGTGGAAGACGATCGCGACGCCGCCTCCCGCCGGGCGCACCTCGGCCCGGATGCCGACGGCCGGGTCGACCTCCCCCGTCGCGTGGAGGCGGACGATGTCGGCCGAGAGCACCTCGGGATCGAACGCCGAGCCCGCCCGGGTGGCGATCCGGCTCGCGAGGGCCGCGGGCGGAAGCTCGACGAGGCCGCGGAGCTCGACCGAGACGACCGGGCGTCCGGTGAGGTCGGCGGCGAGGCCGCGCGCGGGCTCCTGGGCGAACGCCGGCACCGAGGGGGCGAGGGCGATGGACAGGAGCACGACGGCGACGAGGAGCGCTCGCCCGCCGGGGGTCGTCACGGCAGCTTCGCGGCCGCGCGGGCGCGCAGCGCGGGGTCGGGGTGGGACGCGGCGAGCGCCTCGAGGTGGGCGCGGGCCCAGCGGGGGCCGCCGTGCTTCGCGAGGACGCCGAGGGCGTCGATCGCGAGGGCGGCGCGCTCGTCGGTCCCATCGGCCGCCGTCCGGAGTCGATGCCGGTGGAGCTGGAGCGGTTCGCGGAGCCCGCGGCGAGCGGCGTCGCGCACGACCTCGCTCTCGCTCTCGAGGAGCGCGCCGAGCGCGATGATCGCCTCGGTCCGCGGGACCCTGGCGATCGCCGCCGCGGCGGAGAAGCGGATGCTCTCGTCCTCGTCCTCGCGGGCGACGCGGAGGAGCGCCTCGACGGCCGCCGTCGATCCCCGCTTCTGGAGGAGCGAGACGCCGACGCCGCGGGGGCCGCGCGCCGCGTCCTCCAGGAACCGTTCGGCGAGGGCGTCGTCGTCGAGATGGAGGATCCCCCAGCCCGCCTCCTGGCGAACGTCGGGGTGCGGATCCTGCAGGCCGAGCCGTCGGAGCTCCGGGATGAGCTCGCGGCGCTGAGCGTTCCGGATCCACGTCGCCGCCTCGCGCCGCGCGTCGGCGCTCTCGTGCGCGGTCAGCGTCCGGAGCGCCTCGATGACGTCCTCGCGGTCGAGCACGGACGCGAGCGCTCGGGCGAGGGCGATCGCCCGGCCGGCGGAGGCGCCCTCGACGCGCGCGATGAGGGCGTCGATCAGCTCGGTCGCTACCGGGTAGCCGCAGGCGCGGATCGCCGCGTCGGCGATGCCCTCGTCCTCGTCGAGGACGCCGCGGGTGAGCGCCTCGGCGACGGCGTCGGCGGAGGAGCCGCCGTTCTCCACGGCGGTGAAGGCGGCGATCCGGACGCTGGCGTCCGCATCGTCGCAGAGCACGCGGAGCACGACGGTCGCGGCGTCGTGCTCGAACGCGACCGCCGCGCCGGCGAGGCTCCGCCGCACCGCCGGGGCCGCGTCGGCGGCGAGCGCGTCGAGCGCGTCCGCCGGGATCGGCTCGCTCTGCCGGGCGAAGACGGCGACCGCCGCGGCGCGGATCGACGCATCGTCGTCGCCGAGCCGCGACCGCGCGATCGCGAAGAAGCGCTCGCTCGCCTCGCCCTCCTCGGGAGTGGCCGAGTCGGCGAGGGCGACCAGGACGTGTCGGCGCACCCGCGGGTCCGGGTCGCCGGCGCCCTGGGCGAGACGATCGATGATCGGGGCGACGTCCCACGAGAGGGCGAGGATCCTCCACGCGCCGGCGCGTTCGTCGGCGCCCTCTCGGCCGAGGGCTTCGATGAGGGCGGGCGTCGGCGCATCGCCCTCGACGAACCAGACCTCGGAGGCCTGGCTCCGCGCCTCGTCGGCGAGGTTCTCGTCGGGGTCGTCGAGCAGACGCGCCCAGGTCGTCAGCTCGATCTTCTCGGGGGCGTGCTCGAAGAGGATCTCCGCGACGAGCCACCGGATGGTCTCGTCGCCGCGGCCGAGGAGGGCGCGGAGCGCCGGGCGGGCGTCGTCGACCGCGGCGTCGGCCTCGTAGTGCCCGTTCTGGATGATCTCGAAGCAGCGGCTCGCGACGTCGGGGTGGGGCGACTCGAGCCCGTCGAGCGCGGCCGTGAAGGACGCGTCGGGATCGCGGTCGAGCCACCCGAGCGCGTGGAGCGCGTTCTCGCGGACGCGCGGGCTGGGGTCGTCGAAGGCTCGTGCGACGGCGAGGGTCGCGGCGGCGTCGCCGCTCAGGCGCAGGCCGTCGAGGGCGAGCAGGCGGACGACCTCGTCGTCGTGCTCGAGCAGCTCCTCGAAGATCGGGACGGCCGGCCAGCTCGGGGCGAAGTCGCGCAGCAGCCCGGCGACCACCCGCTGCTGATGGAGCGGCCCGTCGTGGAGGTAGGGCCGGAGCTCCTCGGGGCCGAACCAGGTCCCCTCGTCCAGGCGCTCCTCGACGGCCCAGCGGACGTAGTCCATCTCGTTCCACATCCCCATCGCGTTCGGGTCGACGATCGAGACCTCGTCGGCCTCGACCGGATCGACGAGCTCGGCCGTCGCTCGCACGATCGGGTCGAGCCACGGCGAGACGGCGATGACGGTCTCCGGCGCCCACACCGGAAGCCAGCGCCAGAGGACGAGGAGCGTCCCGATGCCGACCGTGATGCCGAGACCGACCCACGCCGCCGCGCGGATGCGCCGGCGCGGGGCGGGGCGAGTCTCGGCGTCGTCGGACATGGACGGCTGGGGCGGAACGCGCCGCTCGTGCCTCGCAGAAGAGGACGGCCGAGCCGCGGCGTTGCCTCGGGGGACTATCCGGTGCGACGGATGATGTGGTAGCCGAACGGCGTCTCGATCACGTCGCTCGTCGCGCCGACCTCGAGGGCGAAGGTCGTCTCCTCGAACGCGGGGACCATCTGGCCCTTCCCGAACGGGCCGAGGTCGCCGCCCTTCTCGCCCGAGGGGCAGTCGCTGTTCTGGCGGGCGAGCTCGCCGAAGTCGGCGCCGCCGTCGACCTGCGTCTTGAGCGCGGCGATCTGGGTCTTCGCCTCGTCCTGGGTGCGCGAGGCGGTCGACCGCATCGAGCCGGCGTACATGAGGAGGATGTGGGAGGCGCGGACCTGGTCGCTCATCGTGGATCTTCCCTTCGTTTCGGTCGGAGCGGGTGGGTTGAAAGTCGGTGAGGGGCGCCAGTATAGCAGACGACCGCGGGCGCGCCGCGGACGCCGGTGACGGTGCCGTGACGGCCGCGAACCCAGATGGCTCGGTGAGCGTCTCAATGAACGCGACGCTCCTCCGGGAGAGGGCCGGTCGGGGAACTCCCGGCCGCGCTCGCGGGTGAGACCTCTCGGGGGCGGCGCTCGGAAGTGAGGTAGGTCATGGGCTCGAACGCGTTCCGTCGATGCGACGCCGGCTCGGGCCGACTCGTCGGGGTGCTCCTCGGGGCGCCGGCCGCCGTCGTCGCGGGCGTCGGGATCGCCCTGGTCCTCGGCGTCGGGGCCCCCCGCGGGCCCGACATCGCCGCCGACTCCACCGCCGGCGAGGCCGACTCCGCCGAGGTCGTCCGGCTCCAGGCGAAGGTCGCCGACCTCGAGTCCGAGATCGAGCGGCTCGTCGACCTCGTCCTCTCCGACGACTGGGGCGACACCCCGGCCGACGGCGCCGAAGATGACGCGGTGGGGGCGCTCGTCTCCTCCGCGCGCGCGGGGGACGACGATGAGGAGGACGGCGACGAGGACCTCGCCGCCGACGTCATCGAGCTCGACGTGGATCCGGGCGTCCGCGCGCGCCTCGCCGCGCTCCTCGAGCGTCTCCCCGTGGCGAGCCTCGCCGAGCATCCCGGCTTCTGGTCGGCTCTCATCGATGAGCTGATCGAGGCGGGCGACCATGACCTCGCGATCGCGGGCCTCCGGACTATGGTCGCCGCCGGCTTCGTCGCGCCCGAGGGGACCGTCGAGTGGCTCGCGCAGCTCCCGATCGAGCTCCGGCTGTCGGAGCTGCGGCGCTTCGCCGGCCCGTCGGAGAACGACGAGCTCTGGGGCGACCTGGGCGATGCCCTCGTCGAGGCGGGCGATGGCGGGGCGGTCGACGCCTTCCTGAGGGCGCTCGCCCTCGACCCGGCGGACGAGGAGTGGGTGAACCAGGTCGGCGAGAGCGACCCGCTCCGTGGCCTCGCGATCATCGAGGCCGCCCTCGAGGAGATGCCGAACGACGCCGAGCTCCTCGCATCGCTCGCGAACCTCCACCGCGCCGCCGGCAGCCCGGGCGCGGCGTTCGAGGCCTACGAGCGCGCGTTCCGGGAGACCGAGGGCGGCGACTGGGCCGACGCGCTCGTCGCGATCGACCCCGGCCGGGCCGCGACCCTGTTCCGCGAGGCGCTCGAGCGCGACGCGGAGCGCGCCGATCTGTGGCAACCGCTCGCGGTCGCGCACGGCCTCTCGGGCAACCCTCAGGCGGCGATCGAGGCCGTCGGGGAGGCCATCGCCGCCGGTCACGACCCGACGGGGACCTACGAGGCGCTCGTCCTCCACGACCCGAGCAGCGCGATCCCCGTGATCGAGACGGTCCTCGGCGAGCAGCCCGAGAACGACGAGCTGTGGGGCGACCTCGGCGACGCCTACTTCGCCCTCGGTCGACCGCAGGAGGCGCTCGACCGGTACCGCCGCGCGCACGAGCTCGACGAGGAGGACGAGGAGTGGAGCGATGCGATCGCGATGCTCACCGGCGAGTCGGTGCCGATGGACGAGATGGATGAGGTGTTGATCTTCGATGGCGACGAGGAGCTGATCGAGCTCGACCGCAAGGATGTGATGCGGATGCTCGGTCGCCGGGGTCGCTGACCGCTCCCTCACCGTCGCGCAAGGGCGGGGGCAATGAGCTCGGGAGCCCGCAGCACGCAGTCCGCGTCATCCGCGCAATCCGCGGTTCCACTCGTTTCGTGCGCCGAAAAGGAACGAAACCGCGGATTCCGCGGATTGCGCGGACCGAACGATGAGAGCGGCCGGGCCTCTCCTCGTGGAGAGACCCGGCCGTCTGGCTTCTTGCTCTTGCGTCTCGGTGCTGCCGCTGCCGCGGTCTAGGGGTAGAGGACCGGCTCCTTCTCCGGCGCCTGCTCCTCCTCCTTCTCCGCGGAGCCGCGGCGCTGCTTCTTCTGGCGGCGGGCCTCGGCCATGGCGGCGCGCGCCTTGGCGCGCTTCTGCGCCTTCTCGGCCGTCCTGGCCTTCTTCGCGGCGATCTTCGCCTCCCTGGCCTCCTGCTTCTCGACGCGCTTCGGGGTCATGAACGTGATCCCGGCGCCGTCGACCTTCTTGTTGTTGTCGTAGTACTTCCGGCCGTAGTCGGCGAAGACGGCCGTGTCGAACTGCTCGAAGGCGAGGAAGGGACGGCTCGCCAGCCGCTCGTGGACGATCACGTTGATCGTCTTCATCGAGAGCTTACCGCTCTTGTTCTCGACGTAGTGGCCGTCGGCGCCGACCTCGATCGTGTCGCGGACGATGCCGTTCGCGATCCGCTTCTGCTCGTTCTTCGCGTCGAAGCCCTGCCAGCCGCTCCGGAGGTAGGTCTCGCGGGGCTGCCGGGAGAGCTCGTCGTGCTGCGCGGCCGCGAAGACGGCGCGCTTGTGGGACGGCGGGACCGACTCGTCGCCCCACAGCTCGACCAGCTCGAGGGCGAACTTCAGCTCGCGGGCGAGGTCGTCGGGGTGCCAGAAGCCGGGCAGGACGTGGCAGACGGTGCCGTCGGCGGCGATCACGAACATCTGCGTGTTGACCGGGCCGGCGCCGTTGGTCGTGCCGACGGCCGTCTGCTCGCAGGTGTAGCCGTGCGACTCACCGACGTACTGCTCGGTGACGATGTTCTTCCAGCCGAGGACGAAGCGATCGCGGATCAGAGAGAAGACCGGTTCCTGTGGCAGGGAAACTCCCCGCAGGCTCTGGCCGGCGCTTCACAAGTAGCCGTCGAGGTCGCCGAGCGCCTGGACCCACAGGACCGGCTTGCCGCTCGCGCGGGCCGCGTCACGGGCCGCGGCGAGGTCGCCGTGCCAGGTGAGCTCGGTCGTGAGCTTCTCGACGTTCGCGATGACGGCGTCGCCGTCGACCTCGAGCTTGCGGTAGGCGCGGGCCTCCTTCATCGGCCGCTGCGCCTCGAGCTTGGCCTGGCGGGCGGCCTGCTTCCGGGCGCGAGCCTCCGCCTTCCTCTGCGCCCGCTCGGACTGCTTCGCGGACCGATCCGCGTCGTCGGCCCGGGCGCTCGTCGTCAGGACGGGCAGCGCGATGAGCGCCAAGGCTAGAGTTGCTGAGAAGATGCGTCTCATGGAGCCTCCCTGGGTGGCTGGGGACTCTCCAATGAACGCGCGGGGGGGCGCGGGGGTGTCGGTAGACTTCGAATCGGGATTGATCGGGGTTTGATCGGGTCCTCTGCTCGTTCTCGTCTGTTCCAGGAGCAGGAGTCTCGGGCCTACCGCGGCGACGCGTCGGCAACCGCTCGGCGCCGCCCGAATCAGTCCGTGTAATCCGCGAAATCCGCGGTTCGGTCTCTCTCGGCGATGAACCAGTGGGAACCGCGGATTACGCGGATTACGCGGAGTGCGCGTTCCAAGGGGTCAGGTCTCAGATCTCCGCAATAGCGCCCTTATTGTGGAGATCTGAGACCTGACCCCTTCAGTCCTTCAGGCGATCCAGGAGCAGGAGTCTCGGGCCTACCGCGGCGACGCGTCGGCAACCGCTCGGCGCCGCCCGAATCAGTCCGTGTAATCCGCGAAATCCGCGGTTCGGTCTCTCTCGGCGTTGAACCAGTGGGAACCGCGGATTACGCGGATTACGCGGAGTGCGAGTTGCCAGGGTCCGGGTTCATTGCCGTTGCGCCTCTGCGTGAGATTCCATCGTTCCGGGAAGACACGATCCCCTCAGTCCTTCAGCCGATCCCCCCGTGCCTCCAGGAACGCCACGAACGCCTTCGCCTCGGGGGCCAGGGCGTCCGATGGCGTCGCCGCGACCTTCGCGAAGCGCGCCTTCGCGTCATCGACCTCGCCCCGGAAGAGCGCGACCAGGGCGCGCTTGGAGCGGGCCTTGCCGCCCTCGATCGTGTCGCCGAAGCGCGCGATGCAGTCGTCGAATGCGGCGGCGGCCGCGTCGCGGTCGCCGAGGGCGAGGTGCGCCTTGCCGAGGTTGAGGACGGCGCGGCTGGCGAGGTTCCCCTTCGGGTGCTCGTCGCCGTAGCGCTCGAAGATGGTGATCGCCTCGGGGTACTTCCCGGCGAGGAGCAGCGTCTTCCCCTCGTCGAAGAGCTCCTTGCCGCCGCCGCGGGCGGAGCCGCCGGTGCAGGCGGCGATGCCGATCACGGCGATCAGGACGGCGATCGTGGCGAGCTGGGTGCGGAGCCTGGCGGGCATGGCTTTCCTCCTCCGGCGCCTTTCCGGGTCAGTCGTCGGCGGCGGCGGCGGCCGCCGCGGCGTGCTTCTCGCGGTGTGTCGCGCGGGTCTCGTCCACCTTCTGGCGCTTCCCCTCGTCCAGCGCGAGGCCGCGGTCGAGGAGCTCGTCGACCGTCAGCGGGCCGGTCGTGCAGCACGCGGGTGGGCCGCGCTCGTTCATCACCTCGGCGGCGTCCCGGAAGAGCCAGGCGACCTCGCGGGTGCGCATGAGGCCGGTCGTCGGGATGCCGCTCGCGATGCCGATCTCCTGGAGACGGGGACGCGCCGCCCGGTCGACCCGATCGGTCTCGAGGATCAGCTCGACGTAGCGGCGCGGGTCGAACTCGCCGGGCAGCTTCTTCCCGACGTAGCGGTAGCGGTTGGCGAGGTGGTCCGTGATCACCGGCCACCGCTGGCTGTCCGGGAGGACGCGCTCGAGCTCGAAGGCGCGCTCGAGCTGCCGGAGCGCGTCGACGTCGCGTTCGCTGTGCTCGAGGGCGATCGCGGCGACGAGATGGGCCCAGGGGCGGTCGGGCGCGATCGTCAGCGCCTCCGCGGTCCAGCGACCCGCGCGCTCGCGCCAGGCCGGGTCGGGCGGGGGGGGAGGGTCCGTCGCCCCGTTCTCGAGGGCGCCGCGGCGGGCGTCCTCGGCGAGGGCGGCCGTCCGCGCCGCGAGGGCGGCGAGGGTGAGCAGCACCGCCGGGTTCCGCCGGGTGGGCGACCTGGTCATCTCGGTCGTTCCGCGCTCGAGGATCCAGTCGATGCCGAGGCTGTCGCACAGGTTGTCCATCGTGAGGCCCCCGTAGAGGGGCGAGTCCGCGAGCGTGGCGAAGTAGGCCGCGAGGAGGAGGACCCGCTCGGGGTCGATCTCGCGCGTCGTCGCCGAGGAGATGAGGCCCCAGCCGCCGCTCGCCTCGATCGCCTTGGTCTGGAGGCGGGCGAGGAGCGCCCCCGTGATCGGCGTCGCCTGATCCTCCACCCGGACGAGCAGGTCGATCGGCGGGAGCAGGTCGGGCGTCGGCGCGTCCGACTCGACCAGCTCGACGATCCGGATCCACACGTGGCGGCGAAACGCGTCGGGCCAGCGGCTCGACTGTGCCGCGACCCCGTGCTGGAGCGCCTCCTGGAAGGCGGCGAGCGCCGGGTCGAACCCGCCCTCCCCCGTCGCCAGCAGGCGCAGGCCGCGCGCCTCGAGGAGTCGGCCCCGGGTCGCGTCATCGAGCCCGGGCGCTCGGGCGAGCGCCTGGAACGCCGGCGCGTCGAGCGGCACCTCGCGGGCCGCGTCCTCGTCAGTCGCCATCCATCGCGCGATGTCGGCGGCGATGAGCGGCTCCGCCGCGACCGTCGGCGTCGCTCCGTGGAGGATGATGTGGACGGCGCGGCGCTTCCGAGCCGTGTGGAGGACGCGCTGGCAGCGCCGCACCGCGGAGACGTCGAGCTCACCCTCGGCGCGTAGCAGGGTCGCGAGCTCCCGGGCGAAGACCGCGCCCTCGTCCGTCTCTCCGTCGCCCGACCCGGCGAGGCGGTCGAGGAGCTGCGCGGTCCGGACGCGTCGCTCGAGCGCCGGGGAGGCGGCGACCCGCGGATCGCCGACGAGGCGGCCGAGGGCCTCCCGCTCGGCCGGGGAGAGTCGACGGCGCGAGTCGTACGACGCCTCGATGTCGGTGATCGTTCGTTCGGGCGGGAGGTCGCCGGGGCGCTGCGAGCTCGCGACGAGGGCCATCGCGCTGATCAGGAGGGCGCCGGCGACGGCCGCGAGGGCGAGCCGGCGCGCCGGCGAGCCCGGCATCCATCGGCGGATCGCGCGCCGAACGACGCCGGGGACCGACGTTCGAATCGGCTCGCCGCGTTGCCAGCGGGCGAGGTCGTCGGCGAGCTCGCCGGCGCTGGCGAAGCGGTCGCCGGGCGCCTTGGCGAGGGCGCGGAGGGCGATCGCGCCGAGCTCGGGAGGGACGGAGGGGGTGATGGATGAGGGCGGCGGCGGCTCCTCCCGGACGACCGCGGCGAGGATCGCGATTCCGGGGCGTCCTTCGAAGGGTGCCTTCCCGGTGAGGCTGGCGTAGAGGATGCCGCCGAGGCCGTAGACGTCGGTCCACGGGCCGATCCGCTCGCGGCGACCGCTCTCGGCCGAGGCCTCGAGCTGCTCGGGCGCCATGTAGAGGGGCGAGCCGACCATCGCGCCGGTCCTGGTGAGCCGCTCGCCGAACGCATCGAACGCGAGGCCGAAGTCGAGGACACGCGGCTGGCCGTCGGGCGTGACGATCACGTTGTCGGGCTTGAGGTCGCGGTGGATGATCTCCTGGACGTGGACGTGCTCGATCGCGCGCGCGGTCGCCTCGACGATGCGGGCGCCCGCCTTCGGCGGGAGAGGGCCCCGCTCGAGCCATCGCGAGAGCGGCTCGCCCTCGACCAGCTCCATCGCGCACCACGGGTAGCCGCGCTCGAGGCCGGTGCCGAAGACGCGGACGATCCCCGGATGGTCGTCGACCCGGGCGAGCGCCTCGACCTCGCGCTGGAACCGGGCGATCGCCCGGTCGCCGGTGTCGAGGAACCGCTGGGCGAGGACCAGCTTGAGGGCGTGGACCGCGCCCGACTGGGCGTGGCGGGCGCGGTAGACCGCACCCATGCCGCCGCGGCCGAGGATCTCCTCGACGACGTAGGGGCCGACGCGTGCGCCTGGGCGCAGCAGCCTCGCATCAGGAATGCTCATGGGCGTCGCGAGGATGGCGGTCGGGGCCGGCTCGATCAATGGGCGCCCCGGGCGTAGGCTGCGGCTTCCCCCGGAGACAGCGCGAGGTGACGGAAGCCGGTCCCGAGCAGCGACCCTGGGCCGGCGGTCTCCTCGCCGTCACGGCCGTCCTCTTCTGGGGGACGCTACCGCTCGCCCTCAAGGTCGTCCTCGTCGACCTCGACCCCGAGACGATCACCTGGTGTCGCTTCGCCCTCTCGGCCGTCGTCACCCTCGCGGTCCTCGGCGCGCGCCGGCAGCTCCCGCCGGTGCGGGCGCTCGGGGTGCGGGCCTGGGCGCTCCTCGGCGTCGCGACCGTCTTCCTCGCGGCGAACTACCTGAGCTACCTCCACGGCCTGCACCGGACGACGCCGGCGAACGCGACCGTCCTGGTGCAGCTCGCCCCGCTCCTCCTCGGGGTCGGGGGGCTCGTCTTCTTCGGCGAGCGGTTCACGCCGCGGCAGTGGGTGGGCGTGGTCGTCCTGATCGCCGGGCTGGCGATGTTCTTCTCGAGCGAGCTCGCCGCGCTCGTCACCGACGCCGGTCACTACCTCACGGGATCGCTCCTGATCGTGCTGGCCGCGGTCGTGTGGGCCGTCTACGGGATCGCGCAGAAGGCGCTCCAGGGGACGCTCTCGAGCCAGCAGGTGCTGCTCGTCGTGTACCTCGGCTGCGCCGTGATCTTCGCGCCGCTGGCCGACCCCTCGGCGATCGCGGCGCTCGACGGGGTCGGCGTCGCCTGCCTCATCTACTGCGGCTTCAACACGGTCCTGGCCTACGGCGCGTTCGGCGAGGCGCTCGCCCGGTGGGACGCGTCGCGGGTGAGCGCGGTCCTCTCGACGACGCCGCTCGCGACCCTCGCGCTCGCCTGGATCGCGTCGTCGCTCTGGACGGTGCCGTTCGAGCGCGGGACGGCGACGCCGATCAGCCTGGTCGGCGCGTTCGTCGTGGTGGCCGGCTCGCTCCTCACCGCGCTCGGGAGTCGTCCGAAGGAGCCGGCCACCCGATCAGCAGCCGGTTCTGGGGAGTGATCGTGTCCGGGATCGTCTGGGTCCGGATCACGTAGCCCGCCGCGCGCAGGCGCAGGGCGCGGGTGGCGTCGATCGCGAGCGGCCCGGGCAGCCACCCCTCGAGCTGGCCGGTGTCGCCGATCTTCAGGCTGTGGCAGCACGGAAGGACGGCGACCCGCGCCCGCGCCTCGATCGCCCGATCGAGCACCCGGTCGGTCAGCCGACCGCAGGCGTGGACCGAGAGGACGCTCGCGTCGGCGCCGATCTCGGGCTCGTCGATGTCCGCCTCGACGTAGCGGACCTGATCGGCGAGGCGCGGCCACGCCTCGGCGAGCGCGCCCCAGAGGCGACCGACGTTCGCGGGGCGCCGCCGATCGACGCAGATCGCCCCGGGCGCGCTCGGGTCGAGCAGGAGCATGATGTGCGCGAGCAGCCCATGGCCGGCCGCGAGCTCGACGATCGGACCGCCTCGAAAGCGGCGGCGGACTCGCTTGGCGACCGCCCACGCCTCGAAGAGCTCCTTCCGGGGGAGGCACCCCGCGCCCGAGAGGACGCGTCCGAGCGAGTCGAAGAGGGTGTCCCCGCGGAACGCCTCGGCGGTGTGCTCGGTCAGGCGACCGCGGGATGATGGCTTGAGGGGCATGGGGGCGGTCTCAGCGCGGGTCGAGGCGGTGGATCACGCCCCGCTCGGTTCCGATGTAGATCGACTCGCCGTGGGTGGCGATGGTGGTCGGGGCGTCGCCGAACGGGGTGAGGTCGATCTCGTCGACGACGCGTCCGTCGTCGGCGCGGATGACCACGACGACCCCGTCTTGGCGTCCGATCACGATCCGGTCTGGCGGGAGGACGGCGAAGCCGTGGGGCCGTCCCCGGTAGACGATCTTCGAGGTGGCTCGCTCGAGATCCCATACGACGGTGCGATCGCGGCTCGTGGACACCACCCGCGCGTCGTCCAGGGCGGCGACGTGGCCGATCTGATCGGTGTGACCTTCGCGCCGCTCGTTCGGCCGGCCGTCGAGCGCCCAGATCCGCAGAGTCTGATCCCGGCCTCCCGACAGGACGCGGTCGTCTGGCGTCATCGCCACGGCGTAGACGTGGTTCTGATGGAGCCCGACGACGGTCGCGGCGGCCCCGACCTTCCTCCCCTTCTCCGCCCGTTGCATCGCCTCGAGGTCGATCAGGCGGACCTGCCCGGAGAGCTCGGCGACGACGACGTGGCGTTCGTCGACGAAGGCCACGCGGTTGAGGGGCGCGCCGAGGTCGACCTGATCGATGAACGTCCGTCGCTCGAGGTTCCAGTACTTGAGCTTCTGATCGAAGCTCACCGAGACGGCCCGGTCGCTCGAGGGGGAGATCGCGAGGCCGGGGACGATCCCCGCGTGTCCGACGACCCGGAGGGGCCGCGCGTCGGCGCCCGTGAGGCTCCAGAGGATCAGCGCGCCGTCTCCCGATGCCGACAGGGCGTGCGCGCCGTCGGGCGAGATGGCGAGGGCCCCGACCGAGAGACCGTGGCCGTACGATTTCCGGATTTCCTCGCCGCTCTCGACGTCGAAGACGCGGGCGATCCCGTCGGGCCCGGCCGAGGCGGCGCGCGATCCGTCGCGGGTGACGGCGACGGAGAGGACCGGCTTTCCGGGATGGGCGGTGAAGCTCCGGGCGGGCTCCTCGCCGGGACCGTCCGGGAAGACGAACATCTCACCGTCGTTCCGCCCGGTGACGATCGTCCCGTTCGCCGCGATGGCGATGGCGCGCACGGCCGGCGACGGGGGAGGACGCGGTGGCGGCGGCGAACCCGGCGGGGGCTCGGGCGGGTCCCAGGGGTGGGCGTGGCGGGCGTCGATCTCGAGGCTGCCCGGATCGACCCGCCAGAGCAGCCCTTGCCGGATGACCGCGGCGAGGGTCGGTGGGTCGGCCCGGATCGTGGCCGCGGTGACCCGGACGGGGCGACCGCGCCGGGACACGAGCTGCTCGGAGTGAGTGGGCGCGCCCGTCTGGAGATCCAGGACGTGGATCCGGCCGGCGGCGATGGCGAAGACGCCGCCGAGGACTCCGACCTCGAGGATCGCTCCGTCGTCGAGTCCGATCGGCGAGGCCCACTCCTCCCGAAGGTCGGCGCGACCGATGGTCCACAGCCGGACCGTGCCGCCGTCGTCCGCCGAGACGGCGAGGTCGCCGCTCGTCGCGACGGCTCCGATCCGTCGGGTGTGGGCGCCGCTCCTCGCGAGGCGGTCGCCGTTGGCTCCGTCCCAGAGCTCCAGGGTGCCGTCGCGTCGTCCGGTCAGGAGCCGGCCGTCGTCGAGCGTGACCAGCGCGCTGAAGAAGCGCGAGAGGGTGCGCGTGCGAGCGATCGGGGTGGGCGCCTGGGGGTCGGCTCCGCGCGCCGGCACCTCCCAGACATAGGCGGCGCTCTCGCTCGCCGCGACGACGTGCCTTCCATCGGGCGTGACGTCGAAGGCGTGGAGGAAGTCCCCCTCGCCGCGGAAGGTGGCGACGGGGTCGCCCGTCGCCCGATCGCGGAGCCGGACGACGGGGCCGCCTCCAGGGACGTACTCGTTCGCGAGGACGCGGCGTCCGTCGCCCGTCAGCGCGACGTCGAAGCCGAAGCTCGGGCGAGTGGGGATCCGGCGGAGAGCGTCGCTCGGGTCGCACGCGGCGGCGTCCGTGAGCGACCAGCCTCGCAGGTCGAGGTTCTCGCTGGCCGACGCCGCCTCGGGCGGGTCGGCGGCGACGTGGACGATGTCGAGGAGCGGCGCCGCGTGCTCGGGCCCTCGAGCGATCGGAGCCTCCGGCGCCGTGTCCGCCAGCGACCAGAGGAGGACCTCGCGGTCGCGACCGGCCGACAGGAACGTCGCTCCGTCGGGCGAGATCGAGAGGCCGGTGATCTCCCCCGCGTGCGCCTCGTCGCGCCGCCAGACACGCTCGAGTCGATCGCCGTCGGCGGCCCAGAGAATGATCGTCCGATCGTGGCTCCCGCTCAGGACTCGCCGTCCGTCGCTCGAGATGGTGAGCGCCGTGACGGGGGTGTCGTGCGCGCGGACCACGGCGCCCGGCTCGGATCCAGGAGACCACGGGCGCAGGCTCCCATCCTCGAACCCGAGGATCGCCTGCCGCCCCCCGTCCGCGAGCGTGACGGCGACGAGCTTGCTCGCTCCCCCGTCGATCTCGAGGAGCGGCTCGGCGGTCACGATGTCCCAGATCCGGATCGCGTCGTCCCCGCCGGCCGTGATGAGGCGGTTGCGGTCTCCGGGTGGGAAGGCGACGACGTTGATGGCGGCGCGATGCCGAAACGCGTGGCGGCCGAGCGTCCTTCGAAGGATGTAGCCGGAGGACTCGACCACGACGACCTCGGGCCGGGAGGTCGTCGTCGACGGGAGCGGGTCGCGGCTGATCGCCCAGGCGACCGTCGCGATCGCGAGGGCGACGACGAGGAGACCGACCGCCGCGAGGACGCGGCGCCGGGGGAGGCGCCGTCTCGTCCGTTCGAGCAGCCCCACCTTCCGGGCGAGGACCGGCTCGCCGCGGAGCCAGCGCTCGAGGTCGTCGGCGAGGGCGGCGGCCGATGGATAGCGGGCGGCCGGGTTCTTCGCGAGAGCGCGGAGGCAGACCGTCTCGAGGTCGGTCGGGACCGGCTCGCCTCGCGAGGAGCTGGGCGAGGACGCATCGGTCGAGATGACGTCGATCATGATCGACTGGTCATCGCCGGTGAACGGCGGCCGGCCGGCGAGGAGGTGGTAGAGGATCGCGCCGAGGCCGTAGACGTCGGTGAGGGCGGTGACCGCGTTCGGGCCGCCCCCCTCGCTCGGCGGCAGGATCTGCTCGGGCGCCATGTAGGCCGGTGTGCCGAGCACCTCGCCGGTGAGCGTGAGGCGCTTGCTCGCGAAGACGTCGTGGGCGAGGCCGAAGTCGACGACCCGGGCGGAGCCGTCGCCGGCGTCGATCATCACGTTCTGCGGCTTGAGGTCGCGGTGGATCACGCCCTTTCGGTGGGCGTGGGCGACGGCGCGGGCGGCGTCGGCGACGATCCGGGCGGCGCGCTTCGAGGGAAGGGGCCCCCCGACGAGCTCCTCGTCGAGGGCTCGGCCGGAGACGAGGTCCATGGCGCACCAGGGCAGGCCGGCGTCCACCTCGCCGGTGTGGACGCGGACGATGCCCGGATGCGCGTCGATCCGGGCGAGCACCTCGACCTCGCGGCGGAAGCGCTCGAAGGCGAACTCGGCATCGTCGTCGACCAGGTCGGTCCGGATGACCTTGAGCGCGTGGACGACGCCGGTCTCGGTGTGGCGCGCCCGGTAGACGGCGCCCATGCCGCCCCGCCCGAGGACGCTCTCGATCCGGTAGGGACCGACGAGGTCGCCGAGCTCGGGGAGGCGGGCGGTCATCGGCGGACCGCGCTCCTCACCAGTGAAGCTCCAGGCGCTTGAGAACGTAGGTGCCGCTTCCCTCGGCCAGCCGGATCTCGAGGGTGTTCGCCCCCTCGCCGACGAAGCGGGTGATGTCGAAGGTCTCCCCTTCCGCCGTCCGTCGCGGGGGGACCTCGAACGGGTCGCCGTAGCGTGTCCCGTTGAGGCTCACGACGATCGTCGCGAGCGTCTCGGACTCCCCCGGAGTCTGATGGTGGAGGACGAGCTCGACCTTGTCCGAGACCTCGGGGAGCGAGAACGTGATCACGGCCCGGCCGCGCTCGAAGTAGATGTGGCGGACGGTCGCCCGTTTCGGGCCGCGGCTCGGGCGGGGCTCGCCCCCTTCGAGCTTCGTCAGGGTCATCTCGCCCTTCGGGCCGCGGATGGAGAACGCGAGGTGCTGGACGCGGCCGACGGTGTCGGCGGGAGGCAGGGGCGGCTTCGCGGTGTCGGTCGCGGTGTCGGTCGCGGGGTCGGGCGTCGGCGTCGGCTCTGGCTCGTCTGGGTCAGGCTCCACCACGGGCACGGGCACGGGCACGGGGGCGGGGGCGGGGGCGGGGGCGGGGGCGTCTGGTCCGGGAACGGCCCTCGGCGCGGGCGAGGTCGACGATGGCTCGGTCGCGGGTCCCGAC
This sequence comes from Planctomycetota bacterium, assembly GCA_029260755.1. GTDB lineage: Bacteria > Planctomycetota > J058 > J058 > JAJDCQ01 > JAJDCQ01. Next base: position 24,410 of record JAJDCQ010000070.1, read on the forward strand.
TGGAGGGCGATGAGCGCGCCGCCGGCGACGCCGGCGACGAGCACGATCACCGCGATGAGCGCGACCGGCAGCCCTCGGGGAGCTCCGGACCGCGGACGGCGAATCGGCGCCGGCGTCGCGAAGCGCTCGTCATCCGAGACGGGGGTCGCGGTCGCGCCGAGTTCGGGGGGCGGCGCCGGCGGAAGCTGGGGGATGGCCGTCGTGCCGTCGGTCCGAGCCGGCGGTGGAGGGGTTTGCGCGCGGGGCGAAGTCGGAGTCGGAGTCGGAGGCGGCGGCGGGGTTGGCGCGGTCCTCGTCGGGGAGAGGGTCACCGTCGGCGCGTCGGTCTCGTAGAGGGCGAGGTCGATCGTCGATGGCTCCGCGGCGGCCGACGTCGTCGCGACCGGCCCGGCCGCCGGAGGAATCGCCTCCGACATCCCTCCGATCGCCCGGAGCGCCGCGGCGAGCTGCGCGGCCGTCGGGCGACCTCCGGGCTCCTTCGCGATGCACGCGGCCACGATCGCGTCGAGGCGCGGATCGAGATCCGGGACGAGGGATGACGGCCGGGGCGGGCTCGCCGCGACGATGTTCTTCAGGACGGTCGCCAGGTTCGCCGCGGCGAACGGGTTCTGCCCGCACAGCCCCTGGTAGAGGACCACGCCGAGCCCCCACACGTCGGTCTTGGGCCCGACGAGGTGCCGCTCGTCGCACGCCTGCTCCGGCGCCATGTAGGCGGGCGAGCCGACGGCGAACCCGGTCCGGGTCAGCCGCTCCGACTCCTCGGAGTCGAGCGACAGGCCGAAGTCCATCACCCGGACGGCGCCCCTCCCATCGACCATGAGGTTCTCGGGCTTCACGTCGCGGTGGATCACCCCGCGGGCGTGGGCGTACGCGAGCGCCTCGGCGGCCTGGCGGACCACCTCGATGACCTCGCTGCGCGGCGGCGGGGTCGGCTCGCGCAGCCGGTCCTCGAGCGAGACGCCGACGACGAGGTCCATCGCCATGAACGGCTTGCCGTCGAAGACCCCGGTCTCGTGGATGCGGACGATCGCCGGGTGCCGGAGCTTCGCGGTCGACCGGGCCTCGCGGAGGAAGCGCTCGATGTCGTCGGGGCCGCTGCGCCGCTCGAGGACGACCTTGATCGCGACCACGCGGCGTTCGCGAGGGTCGATTCCCTCGTAGACGACGCCGAAGCCGCCCCGCCCGAGCTCGCGGGCGACGTTCCACCGTCCGATCCGGCGCGGGAGCCCGTCCGGCGTGGCCGCGCCCGGCCCGAGGCGCACCGTCGGCGAGACGCCCGCGCCGAGGTGGACCGTCGGAGCCGCGCCGGCGCCGAGGTGAATCGTCGATGCCGCGGAGACCGGAGAGTCTCCGGGGTGGGCGGGGGGCGGGCTCGGCGCGGGGGACGTCATCGATCGGGTTCGACCGAGTCTACCCCGGCATGCCCGCCGGCCGAAACGGGCCGGCTCGGCCTAGTCGCGCGAGTGCGCCTGGCGCTTCGACTTCCCCTTCGAGCCCGACGGCGCGGACGAGGGGGCCGGTCCGGCGCCCTCGTACATCACGCCCCAGAGCTCGCGGATCTTGCTGTCGGCGTGGAGGGGGTAGCCCTGATAGCGCTTCCGGATGCGCTGGTTCATCGGGACCCAGACCGAGAGGCCGGTCAGCTCGCTCGTCTCCGCGGTCTTCCGCGGGTGGGTCCGCAGCTCGATGATGAGGTCGTCCCGGAGCCACTCGGTGAACCGCTCGAGCGGGCGCGCCGCGCGCCCCTCGAGGCCGTTCTGGGCGTAGGCGGCCTCGAACCACTTGATCGCGTCGAAGTTCGTCTCGCTTCCGCGCCCCCATCCGCCGAAGCACGGCTTCAGCCCCGTCGGCGCGGTCAGCCCCTCGTCGCCCTCGCCCTTCTTCAGGAGCGGCTTGACGACCCGGTCGACCTGCTTCGGCAGCTCGGCGAGCTTCGCCCCGTCGACGAGGACGTAGTTGGTGAAGTGCTGATCGGTGTGCATCACCTTCTGCGCGAGCTCGGCCCCGGTCGCCTCCGGGTTCTTCTCGAGCCAGCGCGTCACCTCGGTGTAGTAGGTGTTCGGCGCGCCGACGACGAGCTGACTCGCCACGATCGCGTCGGCGGCGTCGTGGAAGTTGTAGAGGTTGTCGATGCTGCCGCGGCCGCACTGCTGGAGGAAGAGGAACGGCACCTTCCCCGGCGCGCTCTCGCGGAACCGACGCAGCACCGGACCGACCTTGTGGGCGGGCAGCCAGCCGGGTCGCATCCGCTCGCCGCGATACTCGTCGAGGCACATCGAGTCGAGGTCGCCGCCGTGGTTCAGGAAGACGATCCCGTAGTTCTTCGCGGGGTGCTCGCGCCCGACCCAGCCGAGGTAGTCCTCGATGACCTCGGGGCTGGCGATGTCGTCGGTCTCGAGCGTCTCCTGCGTCTGCCCCTCGTGGGTGAGGACCCATCGGACGAGCCCGGTCTTCTTCGTGTCGTCCGAGAGAACGATCACCTTGGTCTTCGGGCCGGCGACGCCGCGGGCGAGGCCTTGCAGGATGACCGGGCCGCACTTCTCGAGGTTGTTGTCGTACGACATGACGTAGATGAGCACCCAGTCGGTCTGGTCCGAGCGGGTGCTCTTCTCGTCGTCATCGGCGTGCGCGGCGACCGGCGTCAGGGCGGCGAGACCGGCGAGGAGGAGGATCGAGGCGAGGAGGGCGAGACGGGGCATCGATGGACCTCTCGGAGGGCGAGGTGATGGGGCTCGGGTGCGTGTGCCTGTTTCTTCGGCGTGTTCGTCCGGGGGCGCTACTTGAGCTCGTCCCGGAGGACCTGCTCGCGCGGCTTGAGCTGACCGTAGGCCGCGTACTGCTCGGGCGTCAGGAGGCTGCGGAGGCGCGAGCGCGCCTGCTCGACGTTACGTCGGACGCCCTCGTCGAAGCTGGTTCGCGAGATCTCCTTCGCGGTGAGCGAGTTGACGAGACGCGTCCGCTCGGTCAGCTCGTCGGCGAGGATCCGCTGGAGCTCCGCTTCCTGGGCCGGCTGGAGGCCGACCGAGTCGCGGAGCTGGCGGAGCTTGATCTCGTTCTCGCGGGCGAGGCGGTTCTCCCACTGCTCGCGCTTCCGCTTCTCCCAGGCGGCCCGCTCCTCGGGGCTCTCGCCGCCAGGTACGAGCGCGGTCACGGTGCCGTTGCCCTCGGGGTTCTCGGCCAGCTCGCGCTTGATTCGCTCGCCCTCCGCGAGGGCCTCGTTCGAGATCGGGGGCGGGGCCGGCGGCACGCCGAGGCGGACGACCTTCGAGGGGTCGACAGGGGTCGGGTCGCTCCGGACCCCGTCGCCCGACTCCGCGCCGCCGCCCGTCGCGGAGGCGACGACCGGCGGACGCGGCGCCCCGGTCGGGCCCGCGGTGACCGGCGGGCTCGGGTGACGGGTGTCGGTCGTGCCGCTGGAGACGACCGTGACCGTCTTGGCCGGGTCGGATCCACTCGGCGCGAGAGCGAGGCCAATGCCAATGCCGCCGGCGAAGACGACGCCGACGACGATGGCGAGGATGAGCGGCTTGGGCGAGTCCATGGATGCTTCGGACTAGCGCGGGATCTGCATCGAGACGCAGTGGACCGCGCCGCTGTAGCGGATGATCCGGCGGCTGTCGACGCCGACCGCGGTGAAGCCGAGGTCGCGGTAAGCCTGGAGGGCCGCCCGGTTCTTGGCGCTGTCGGAGTACTGCGGCACCAGGGCCACCCCGTTCGCCAGGGTCGAGTTGGTGTAGGTCGCGTACTCGTCGTAGCGGTAGTCGGCGTCGACCCGGACGACCCGGTAGCCCTTCGCCCGGAAGGCGGCGGCCGCCGCGTCGCAGACGCGCGCCTGGCGGTGGCTCGACGGATAGCGGCTGACCATGGCGACATCGTCGCTCATGACCCGGGCGAACATGTCGATGTGGGTCGTGCCCTCATCGATGAGCGGCTCGACGTAGACGACCTCGTCGCAGCCCATCTTCGCGAACTCGCGCTCGATCGCGCTCCGCGACATGTCGCGGTTGAACCACTGGACGCCGAGCGAGCTGAACGCGGTGCCCTGGCCGTCGGTCGCGAAGTTGCCGCCCTCGTAGCTGATCCGCACGTCGACGCTCTGCCATCCGCGGTAGCCGGCGTAGGCGTCGGGGATCGCGTTGTCGTTGTTCCGGTTCCAGTAGTACTCGGGGTCGGCCACGACGCGGTCGCCGCTGCGGCCGCGCTTGAGGACGATCGGGCCGTAGTCACGCATCCAGACGGTGTCGATCCGGGCGGTCAGGATCTCGACGTTGCCCATCGGGACGCCGGCCTGGCTCATGTCGTAGCGGAGCTGGCTCGCGGTGCTGTTGCTGCCGACGATCACCTGGCTCCGGACGCCCGAGCGGTCGAGGCCGCGGAAGCTGTCCTTGTAGACCTCGGTGACGATGTAGGTGTCGTTCGCGCCCCAGAGGATCGTCTCCATGTCGGCGTGCTCGGACGCGGCGACCGGGTCGTCGCTCACGGGCGTCGTGGTTCCGCCGCCGCCGCCCGGGTTGGTCGTGGTCCCGCCGATCGTCCGGCCGCCGATGTTCGCGATCCGGAGCGAGTGGGTGACGGGGCCCATGATCGTCGTCTCGGTCCAGCCGATGACGCCGACGCCGCGGGCGAAGTAGATCGAGCCGACGCCGGCGTCCGCGCACGGGCTGCCGCTGAAGCGGATCTCGGTGACGTCGTTGAACGTCCCGGCCGGCGTCGTCACCTGGAGGTTGCGACCGGCGACCGTGATCCGGCCCGAGTTGCAGCTGTTGAGGTCGGCGTCGCGCGCCTCGCCCTCTCTGCCCGAGAGATTCGCGATCAGCTGGTAGGTCGTGCCGTTCCACACCCAGAAGTAGTCGTAGCCGTCGGCCGTGTAGACCCACGTCGGGCCGAGCCCGCCGAACTGCGACCAGAGCCGCCAGTTGCCGTAGACCTGCTGAATCCGGGCGGTGACGTCCTGCCCGGTCACGTCGCTCGTGTAGGTCAGCCGGTCGTCGGGGTCGTTCGTGATGTAGTCGTTCGCGAGCGCCGGGCTGGCGCAGGCGATCACGGCGACCAGGACGGAGAGGCGGAGGAGCGTCTTCAAGGCGGAACTCCTTCTTGCCGCGACGGTCGGCGCCCCTGCTGGGCGGGCGGCCGCGCGGAGATGGTTTCGACCAGGGCTCCGGAGGGTGCGAACCCGCGCGGAGCGCTGAGACGAGCCGGTTGTCGTTTTCACCTGGGCCGCGGAGCGCGGCCGGATTGTTCTGCGATCAACGAAAAGACGAAGGTCGTCGGGTTTGACCTGGCTCTTGGAGGAAACCATCCCGGCGATCTTCAGGAATCCCCCGATTCCCGCTGAGCGCAATACCCCCATAACGCAAAGCGTGAGCCAGCTCTCGATCGCCGTAAGTCGTTGCCTTCACTTCCCCGAACGATGCCCCATCGGTGGGACCATCTGGCGACATCGGGAACGTTGGTCCCACCCCCATGGGGGAGTCGATGACGCGGCGCGTGTGAATCTCGGCGCGCTTCGGGGCGCTGCAAGATCTTTGTCCGAAGCGTCTTGGGACATTCTCGAGCTCATCTCAGACGAGCGCGGCGCCGGCCCGCACGGGGTGTCGGAGGGGGGAGGGCCCGTCCCTTCCTCGGTGCGGGCCGCGTGGCGCCCGCCGGGCAGGTGGCGACACCGCGTGACGGTGCACCCCGGGCCCTCCTCTCTCTCGTTCTTTCGCTTCGCAGCTAGCTCGGTTGGGGGATTCGGACGTGCTCGAAGATCGCCGGAGACGGATCGCGTGGGGTGTCGGGGCGCTGGTCGGCATCGTTTCCATCATCATTGGCTACACCACCCTCCTCCGGGTCGACGCCATCGCCGATCGCCGCGAGACGGCTCGCGCCGTCCGCCCCGCGTCCGACGCGTCGGCCCCGCCGGCCGTCGAGGCGTCGCGCTCGAGGCGGGTCGCCTCGGCGCCCGTCGCGCGGGGTCCGGACGAGGTCGACGAGGCGGCGTTCGTCTTCTCGATCGAGCTCGCCGCGCAGCTCTCGATGGCGCCCGGCCGTCTCGGCGTTCCCGAGTCCGCCGTCGCGGGTCCGGCCGAAGCGCGGGCCGGGTCGCGCCTCGCCGGACGCCTGCGACGAACCGTCCTTCGCGACGAGCCCGGCCGCCGGATCACGGCCCTGCGGTTCGACGGGCTCGCGGGAAGCGTGCGGGGCGAGGACGTCCTCCACGGAACCGACGACGTCGCCCTCGCGGCGCTCGACGGCGAGACGGTCATCGTCGAGACCGACTCCGCCGCGGGCCGCCGGCTCCTCCATCTCCCCGCCGGCCTCGACCCGACCGGGCGGTGGCTCGCCTCGGTCCTCGTCGCCGAGCTCGATCCGCTCCTCGCCGTGGGCGAGCCGAGCTGGACCCGGTGGGAGCTCGGCCTGCTCGGCGACGCGCGCTGGCGCTACAGCGTTCGCGACGAGGGGACGATCGCCCGCGAGCTGGTCGAGCTCGGCGAGTGGGGTGGCGCGTCGCGCGGCGCGGTCGCGCTCGTCGCGAGGACGGGCGGCCGGACGATCGAGCTCGACCACGCCGGGCGCCTCGTCGCGATCGACGGCGACGAGCGGGCGACCCTGGCCGAGAGCGACGGGGCGATCCGGGTCGAGCTCGCCCTGCGGACCGTCCTCGAGCTCGTCTCCACGGGCGCGGTCGCGAAGCTCGACGCCGAGGCGCTCGCCACCCTCCTCGCGGGGCGGGAGGCGCTCGACGCCGGCGACCCCGCCCTCGCGAACGCGCACCACGAGAGCTCGGTCGCGGGCCGCGAACGGGCCGAGGTCGCCGGCCGGAGCCTCGAGGAGCTCCTCGGCGAGCTCGAGGCGATCATGGCGGCGTCGCCGCGCGGCTCGGCGGCCGCGATGGAGGCCCGCCATCGCCTGGCCCTGCTCATCCGGCACGACGCCGGCGCCCTCGCTCGCGCCGAGATGCTGCTCGCCGGCGGCAGCGCGGCCCGCGCCCGGATGCTCGTGACCGCCCTCGGCGAGGCGGGCTCCCCCGAGGCGCAGCGTCTCCTCGGCGACCTCATCGGCGACCCGGACCGCGACGAGTCGCTCCGCCAGGACGCGATCCTCGCGCTCGTGCAGACCGAGCGGCCGACGGCCAGTCTCGCCGGGTCGCTCGCGGCGGTCGCGGCCGGCGCGGGCGGCGCCACCAGCGACCGGCTCTCCCGGAGCGCGCTGGTCATGCTCGGCGGGCTCGCATCCCGAACGGGGGACGCCGCCGCGCGCGAGGCGCTCGAGGCGATCGACGGAGCGTCGAGCGCGCGCCTCGAGGGGGGCGACCCCGCGTGGGAGAAGGCGTACCTCTCCGCCCTCGGCAACGCCGCGCATCCCGGCGTCCGCGACCGGGTCGCGCCGTGGCTGCAGAGCGAGGACGCCGAGCTCCGGCGGCGCGCGGTCCGCGCGCTCCGGAGCGTCCCGTCCCGCGACGCGCTGATCGATCTCCGCCAGGCGCTCCTCGGCGACCACGACGAGGCGGTCCGGGCGCAGGCGTTCGACGCGATGCTCGGCCGCGCCGAGTCGCTCGCGGCGGAGACGGTCGCCCACGCCCTCGAGAACGATCCGTCGCCGCGCGTGCGCCGCCACGCGGTCGTGCAGCTCGGCCTGCGGGCCCGGCGAGACGAGGACGCCCGCGCGCTCCTGCGCCGCGCGGCGACCCGAGATTCATCGGAAGAGGTGCGGCGCGAGGCGCGCCGGGCCTTGGAGGGCGCGTCGTCCTGAGACGTCGGCCCCAACTGGAAGAAGTGAGGAGAGATTCGATGCAGACGAAGATGATCGAGAAGACGACCGCGGTCGCCGTCCTCGTGACGGCCATCACGCTCGTCGCCGCGCCCGCGGACGCGCGCGCCGCGCGCGACACCGGGCGTCGCCCGGGGAACGGCGAGGACCTCGGCGAGATCCCGGAGCCGCCGGGCCCGCCGCCGCCGCCGCCTCCCCCGCCGCCGCCCCCGCCGCCTCCGCCCGAGCACGGCCTGGCCGAGGGATACTACCGGACGGTCGGCAATCGCTGGGCCGGTGGCTACTTCCACGCCTCGTTCGAGGCCGCGCCGGCGAGCGAGAACGACGGCGTCAGCGAGCTCGAGGCGCGGGCCGAGCTGAAGGCGTGGCTGGTGAAGGCGACCCTGCCGCTGTTCGAGGCGAGCCTCCGCGGCAAGACGCCGGGCGGTAACGACGTCGAGCTCGCCATCGCCGGCTTCGACATCATCGACTGGAACCGCCGAGCGCGGGTCGACGTCGATGACAGTCACAGCCTGAACCTGCCCGAGGTCGGCTTCGACTGGCACGTCGTCTATCTCAAGGGCAACGTCGGCCTGACGTTCTCCTACGACATCGAGGGCGAGGTCAGCTTCGCCGGCGTGCACGGGGATGCCGAGGTGGGCGGCGACGTTCACGCGAGCATCCGCGGCGGCGTCGATGCGCTCCTCGCGGGCGTCGAGCTGACGAGCACCGTCTCGCTCCTCAACCCCGAGGTGACGGCGACGCTCGTCGCCGACGTCGGCGGCGTCGAGGGCGACGCGCAGGTCTGCTTCACGCCGGTGCGCGTCCTGGTCGAGGTCGAGGCCTGGATCGGCGCGTCGATCTTCAAGAAGGAGTGGCACGACACGCTCGTCGACTACTCCTCGGGATCGATCTGCCACACGATCGTCGAGGTCGACTACACCGGCGAGGGCATGCGCCGCTGGTCGGTCGGCGGGCCGCTCGAGATGGCGCCGGGCAGCTCCGGGTCGGGGTCGGGCGGCGACACCGCCGGCGGCAGCCGTCCGGCGACGAGCGCGGCGCCGAGCGCGGCGCCGAGCGCGGCGACCGCCACGCGGAACCCCGGGATCGGGACGACGCCGGGCGGGACGCGCACCACCTCGAGCGCGCCGACCCGCGGGATCGGCACCTCGCCGCGGACCGGCGGCGGAACCCGTCGGGCGTTCCCGACGACGAGCACGCGCCGGGCGCGGTAGCTCGATCGTTCGGGAGGGAAGGGTAGGGAAGGATCGGCGCGGCCGGCGTTCCTGCGAACGTCGGCCGCGCCGTCGTGCCCTGTCAGCCGCCCCTCACCTCGAGCAGCTCGCGTTCGACCTCGCCCTCGTCGCCGGCGTAGTCGCGGATGCGGGTGCGGAGGACGCGGCGGAGGAGGTCGCGGCAGACGCTCAGGTAGTTCCGGACGTCGGACTCCTTCACGCCGAGGCTCGTCGCGACCTCGCGGTAGGTCGGCGGGCGCGACGAGCTCGCGGGCGTGGCGCCGGGGGCGGGCGCCGCGTGCGGGGCGACGCAGTAGGCGTGGAACGCCTTGAAGTAGTGAGCGCGGCCGGTCTCCTCGAGGGTGCGCTCGAGGCGCGCGACGGCGTCGTCGAGGACGGTCGTGACCCACTGCCGGTCGAAGGCTCGCTCGGGGTCGTCGTCCTCGGACCCACCGAGGGCGGCGAGCTCCGCCTCGTGCGCGTCGAGCGGGACGATCGCGCCGCCCGGCGGACGACGGACGTCGGCCGCCCGCTTCTGATCGATCAGGAAGTGCTTGAGGGCGCGCTTCAGATACCCGCGGAACGACCCCTTGTCCGGGCGCATCCGTGAGAGGTAGCCCTTCTCGAGGATGCGCGCGAAGAACGCCTGGGTCAGGTCCTTGCTCTCCTCGATCGGGCGGCGCCAGCCGATCCGGATGTAGGTGAAGACCGGTCGCCAGTAGCGGCGGAGGAGCTGCTCGAGGCGCTCGCGGTGGCTCGGGCTCTCGGGATCGCCGGCCGCGAGGATGTCCGACCAGAGGGTGGTCGGGAACTCGCGACCGCCCTCGCCGGCGGTGAAGGTGTCGTCGGGGCCCGGCATGACGACTCGATCTTAGCACGGGTCGTCGGGGGCTTGAGAGAATCGCCCCGGGATCCGACGATGTCGCGCTCAGCCAAGGGGGAGCCCGATGCCGTTCGTCGAGATTCTCAAGGGACCGGATCAGAAACGCTACTACCCGATCGCCGGAGGCGAGACGTTCGGGCGTGGGCCGGAGAACGACATCCAGCTCTTCGCCCAGGGGATCTCCCGCGTCCACTTCCAGATCGTGTTCGAGGACGGCCAGTTCGCCGTCGTCGACAAGCGGAGCAGCAACGGCACCAAGCTCAACGGCGACCGCGTTCGTCGCGCCCCGATCGTCGACGGCGACACGATCCGGGCCGGCAACGTCGAGATGCGCTTCGGCGCCGGCGCGTGCCCCGAGAACCCGCTGGAGTCGGACGGGGGATGATCGCCGCGGACTTCGGCGGGCTGATCGGCCGGCGGGTCCGCAGCAGCGAGGGCGTCGGCCCGTTCGAGCGCGGGACGATCGTCGCCGCCTGGCTGTTTCGCGACGACGAGGGACCGGAGGCGGCCGTCCCGCGTCTCCTCGTCGAGGACCTCGCGGGTCAGGTCCACCTCGTCGTCGGGATGGCGGGGCCGCTCGCCTTTCCCACGATCCGGCTCGAGCCTCGCTGACCTCGAGGTGCGGAACCGCGTGGCGATGTCGGCGTCGGCGAGCGGCGCCGCCATCGTGTAGCCTGGAGGGCCGGCGCTCGTCGCCCGGTCCTGTCGAGTCCTTCTCTCCGTTGGAGGAGCGAGCCGTGAGGCTTCCGATCGCCGTCGTCGTTGCCGTCCTCTCGCTCATCTTCTCCGGGGGCGTCGCGCCGAGCGCCCTCGCCGACGACGGCGGAGGCGCGATCCTCGCGTCGGACGGCTCGGGGCATCTCCACTTCGTCGACGAGCGCACCGGGAAGGCGACCGACCTCGGTCGGATCGCGGTCGCGCCGGGCGATCCCGGGCCGGCGAACCCGGTGATGACCGACATCGCGTTCGACTACGCCGGGGCGGTCGTCTACGGGATCAGCTTCGACCACCTCTACATCCTCGACGTCGGCGACCCGGGTCGGAGTCGCTGCGTCGGCGCGATGGGCGCGAGAAGCCTCAACGGCCTCGTCGTCGCGCCCGGCGGGCGTCTCTTCGCGGCGGGCGGCTCGGGCGAGGTCTACGAGATCGACCCCCGGACCGCGAAGGCGACGCGGGTCGGCTCGTTCGGCGGAGGCCTCGGCTGCAGCGGCGACCTGGCGTTCCACGGGGGCACGCTCTTCGGTGCGGTGATCGGCGGGGCGGGCGGCGGTGACACCCTCGTCACCCTCGACCCGCGCACCGGCAAGGCGACGGCGGTCGGCGCCTTCGTCGACGCGAACGGTCCGGTCGGGTCGGTCTACGGCCTGGTCAGCAAGCGGGGGGAGCTCTTCGCGCTGACCGCGGGCGGCGCGCTCCATCGCGTCGACGCCAGGACCGGAAAGCTCACCGCGATCGGGGACGGCGGCCCCTCGTACTGGGGCGCGACCGACTTCGAGCTCTCGTTCTAGGCGCGGGGAAAGGCGTGCCGTCCTCGCGCCGCGGGAGCGCCGTCTTCGTCTGGGCGGATCGCGCGCTGTTCGTCGGCGATCGCTCCGAAACGGCCGTCCACTCGCACAACGCGATCGAGCTCTGCATCGGGCTCGACGAGCTCGGGATCCGGATGAGCTCGCCGGATGACGGCGCCGCGCTCGAGGGCGCGCCGGGCGTCATCGTTCGGTCCGACGCGCGCCACCGGCTCTCGATCCCGGGGCCGAAGGTCGCCGTGCTCTACGTCGACCCGCGCGCGCCGGTCGCGGCCGGGCTGCACGCCTGGATCGGGGAGCGCGCGATCGCGGCGCTCCCGGACGACCTCGTCCTGGCCCACCGCGGCGCCTTCCGCGACCTCTTCCGGATCGACCGCGGCCTCGAGCACGCGGGCGAGGCCTGCGCGGCGCTCGTGCGGGGGCTCGCGCCCGAGCCGCCGCGCCCGCGCGTCGACCGGCGGGTGCGGGCGGCCCTCGAGCTCGTCGATGGCCGCCTCGATCGACCGCCGACCCTGGCCGAGGCGGCCGCGCACGCCGGCCTCTCGGCGAGCCGGCTCGGCCACCTCTTCAAGGCGGAGGTCGGGCTGCCGCTGCGGCGCTACGTGTTGTGGATGAGGCTCCGCGACGCCCTCACCCGAGCGCTCGGCGGCGCCAGCATGACCGAGGCGGCCGTCGGCGCCGGCTTCGCCGACGCGGCCCACTTCACCCGGACGTGCCGTCGCATGTTCGGGCTGCCGCCGAGCGCGTTCGCGCCGGTCGACGAGCTCTTCATCGCCTCGTAGCCAGATCGTTCAAGACGGCCCGGCGGGGGCGGCGTAGGCTGCCTGCATGAGCCTCACCGATCGCTCCGACCGCTACCTCGTCATCGGCGCCGGCCCCGCGGGACTCCTCGCCGCCCGCGCCCTCGGCCACGCCGGAATCCCCTACGACCAGCTCGATCGCAACCCCGACGTCGGCGGCATCTGGGACATCCGCAACGACTGGTCGCCGATGTACGAGTCGGCTCACTTCATCTCGTCGAAGACGATGTCGCCGCTGCCGGGCTACCCGATGCCCGAGCACTACCCCGACTACCCGGGCCACCGGCAGATCTTCGCCTACCTCCAGTCGTTCGCCCGTCACTACGACCTCTACCGAAACCTCGAGCTCGAGACGTCGGTCGAGTGGATCGACCGCGACGACGGCGGCGCCTGGCGCGTCCGGCTGCGCGGCGGCGAGACGCGACGGTATCGAGGGCTCTTCATCTGCAGCGGCAACACGTGGGACCCGAGCTGGCCCGACTACCCGGGCGAGTTCACCGGCGAGACGATGCACTCGGTGAGCTACCGGAACGACGAGGTCTTTCGCGGCAAGCGCGTCCTCGTCGTCGGCGGCGGCAACTCGGGCTGCGACATCGCGTGCGACGCGGCGATTCGCGCGGATCGGGCGGCGCTGAGCCTGCGGCGGGCCTACCACTTCATCCCGAAGTACATCTTCGGCAAGCCGGCCGATGTGTTCGCCGATGGCGTCCAGCTCCCCCGCTGGCTCGAGGTGCGGGTGTTCGAGCTGCTCCTGCGGTTCGTCGTCGGCGACCTGCGGCGCTACGGCCTGCCGAGGCCGGACCACCGGGTGATGGAGAGTCACCCCATCCTCAACACGCAGGTGCTGCATCACATCGGCCACGGCGACCTCGCCTATCGCCCCGACGTGGCGCGCTTCGAGGGCAAGACGGTCCACTTCACCGACGGCTCCCGCGACGACTTCGACCTGATCGTCTTCGCGACCGGCTACCTCGTCACCTACCCGTTCCTCGATCGGAGCCACTTCGAGTGGGTCGGCAAGTACCCCGACCTCTTCCTCAGCTCGCTCCATCGGGAGTACGACGACGTCTGCTGCCTCGGGCTACACCAGACCGACGGGAGCGCGTTCGCGTTCTTCGACATGCAGGCCGACATGATGTGCAACTTCATCCTCGACCAGGAGCGCGACCCCGCCCGCGCCGAGCGGTTCCGCGAGCTCAAGCGGAGCCGCCCCGATCTCCGCGGCGGCCTGCGCTACGTCGACTCGGACCGCCACGCGACCTACGTGAAGAAGGCCGCGTTCGAGAGGTACTGCCTGAAGGTCTTTCGCCGGTTCGGCTGGAAGCGCTTCGGGAGCGAGGGGCGTTCGACGACGCGTTCGCTCAGCGACCGTGTTTCCCCGGGCGGCCGAGCTCTCTGGGATCCACGAGGGTCGTCAGGTCGAGTCCGGTCGCCTCTTGGGCCGCCTCGAGCGTGATGTCGAGGTCGAGGATCCGTCGGACCTCGACGACCATGACGATGCCGCTCCGGGTGCCGACGACGAGCGCTTCCTCCGGCGTCCAGGCGACGTCGGCGAGCTCCGCGTGCAGCTCGAGGGCCGTGAGGCGCTTCAACCGCGGCGCGCCGGTGCTCCGATCGACCTCGCACAGGACGACGAATCGATCGGTCCCCCACGCGATCAGGCGCCCGTCGGGGGTCCACGCCGTCGCGGCGTTGGGCCGACCGACGCGCGTCCCGGGTACTCCCCGCAGCTCCTCGCCGGCGAGGAGCTCCCCGGTCGCGACGTCTCGCAGCTCCATCCGGCCGAAGCCGGTCGCCGCGAGGATGGTGCCGTCGGGCGAAAACGCGAGGGAGCTCACCATCGGGCTCACCTTCTTCCGCCACGCGGGCTCGGTGCTGCCGGGCTCGAAGAGGAAGATCTCGGTCGGCGTCCCGGCGGCGATGAAGCGGCCGTCGCCGGGGCTCCAGGCGAGGGCATGCGGGATCCCGAGGTACGAGTTGCTCGCGTCCTTCAGGGTGATGGTCGAGAGGAGGCGCGTCTCGCGGGCATCCCAGATGTGCACGCGGACGGAGCCGGCGTCTGCGTAGACGTCCGCGGTCGCGAGTCGGCGCCCGTCCGGCGCCCAGGCGGCCGCCGAGAGACCTGGCCGGCGGTCCCCGGTGCGGGGAGGGTTGAAGATGAGCGTCGGCCGGGCGCCCTCCCGCGTGAGGTCGAACACCAGGACCGTTCCGTCGTCACCCGGCTGGCCGTTCGCGAGATCGTTCCGCGGGTAGATCCCGCCGACGAGCGCGAGGGCCGTCCCATCGGGGGAGGGGACGAGGGTTTTGGCGGACCGCGGGATCGGGCCGAGGTTGCCCTTGGGGGCGCCGTGGTCATCGAAGAGGCTGATCCGGCCGCCCTCGCGGGTGTCCCGCCCCTCCCGGGACGCGGTGACGATCGCGCTCCGGTCGGCGAGGTAGGTGACGCCGGCGAGGCTCGTCTTCATGGCGCGGAAGCTCCGAACCAGGGAGTCGTCCCGATCGGGCAGGATGCTCCAGATCGTCACCACGCCGGACCCGCCGACGGCGAGCTGCCGCCCGTCGGGACCCCAGGCGAGGCCGTTCGAGGGGCCCCCGTCGGTGATCCGCCAGGCGCGATCGGTCTCCACGTCCCAGATGGCGATCGTCGAGTTCGGTCCGGACGAGGCGGCGACGTACCTCGCGCTCGGATCCCAGGCGAGGTCCGAGCGGTAGTGGATCCCGAGCTCGAGGTTCAGGCTCGCGTGCGTGGTGACGGTCGGGCCGAAGTGCCAGAGGCGCACCCCGCCGCCGTCGGCCGCCGCGGCGAGGCGGTCGTCGGTGTCTCCCCACGGGCGTGGCCGGCCCCACGAAGGTGACCACGCCACATGGCTGACCACCCCGCCGTGACCCTCGAGGATGGTCGGTGGGTCGCTCGTCGTGAGGTCGCGGATCTTGATCTTCTGGTCGGTCCCGCCGGTCGCGACGCGCCGGCCGTCGGGGCTCCACGCCGCGGTGTAGGTCCAGACGGCCTCCCGATCCTCGATGAGCTGGATCCTGGGATCGCCCCACGACCACAGGGCGGTGACTCCGTTTCGCGTGCCCATCGCGACGGCTCGCTGCTGGCCCTTCGCTGGCTGCCAGGCGACGGACTGGACCGTGGCTCCTCTGAGGTCGATCTCGTGGAGCGTCCGGCGCGCCGGGACGTCGATGATCCGAAGCTGGCGCGCGGTGACGGTCGCGAGGATGTCCCCCTCGGTGAACGCGACGCCGTAGCCGCCCGGAATCGGCTTCCCGGTCGGGTCCTTCGTCGCCTTCAGGTCGAGCGCGGGGGTCCACGCCGTCTGGTCGTTACCCGGCTCTGTCGCCTCCAGGACCGCGCCCTTGCCGCCCTCCCCGCAGTACGCGATGAAGCGTCCGCTCGGGCTCCACGCGACGCGCATGGCTCTCGACCCGGCGATCGGGAGGGCTCGGGGCTTCCGCCACGGGCCCGACCGGGCGATGGCGTGGATGAACCGGGCGCGCGACGCGCTCTCGTCGTCGCGTCGAATCGCCTCGGCCGAGAGGACGGCCGCGCCCCGGAGCCAGCCGTCGCGGGTGAACCGCTCGGCCAGATGCGTGAACGTGCGCGCCTCGGCGGCCTTCGCCGCGGCCTGCTCCGCCTCGGCGCGGGCGGCCTGGGCGTCGGCGCGGGCGGTCTCCGCCTCGGCCCGGGCCCGCTCGGCTTCGACCTGATCCCTCGCGCTCTGCCGCTTCGCCGCTTCCCGCTCCTGCTCGGCCGCCCGTCCGGCGGCGATGCTCCGGGCCGCGAGCCCTCCGAGGAGCACGAACCCGACGAGCGCGACCGCGACGATCGCGGTGAGGAGCTTGTTTCGGCGCATCCGGCGCGCGATCCGGCTGGCCGGGCCGAGGGGGCGGGCCGCGATCGGGTCGCCGGCGAGCCAGCGCTCGAGGTCCTCGGCGAGCGCGGCGGCGCTCGGGTAGCGCCGCTCCGGCTCCTTCTCGAGGCAGTGGAGGCAGATCGTCTCGAGGTCGCCGGCGGCGCGGCGGTTGATCGCGCCGGGCGGCACCGGGTCCTTCGTGAGCACCCCGAAGATGACGTTCGCCTCGGTCTGCCCCTCGAACGGCGGCCGGCCGGCGAGGAGGTGGTAGAGGATCGCCCCGAGCGACCAGACGTCGGTGCGCGCGTCGACGCCGCCGCGGCCGCCGTCGGCCTGCTCGGGCGACATGTAGGCCGGCGTCCCGAGGGCCGCCCCGCTCCGGGTCAGCCCGGCGGCGCCGCGGACCGTCGCCAGGCCGAAGTCGAGGACGACCGGCTTGCCGTCGCGGTCGATCATCACGTTCGCCGGCTTCAGGTCGCGATGGACGACGCCCTCGTCGTGGGCGTGGTGAACGGCGCGGGCGACATCGCGGATCACGGCGATGCCCTCGGTCAGCGGGATCCGGTCGCCCGTCTTGCCGCGGGCCTTCAGGCGGTGCTCGAGGGTGGCGCCCTCGATCAGATCCATCGCGAGGTAGCTCCGGCCGTCGGCCCGCCCGACCTCGTGGACGGCGACGATCGACGGATGCCGCAGCCGCGCGATCGCCTGGGCCTCCCGCTCGAAGCGTCGCGCCGCCTCGTCCGCCGCCGGGCCCGCGTCGGCGGAGATCGTCTTGAGGGCGACCGTCCGGCCGAGCTTCTCGTTCCAGGCCCGGTAGACGACGCCCATGCCGCCGCGGCCGAGCTCCTCGAGGACGAGGAACGGCCCGATCCGGCGCGACGGGTCAGCGTGCGCCCGCGCGAGCTCGGCGGCGAGGTCGCCGCCTGCGGCGTTCGCCGGCGCGAGTCGATGCGTCGCCTCGGACGCCGGCGGTGAGGGGGGCGGCGCGGGGGGCGGTGCGGGCGGAGGCGCGGGCGTGACGGCGGGGGCCGGCCACGAGGGGGGCGCCGGGGTCGGGCGCGCCGGCGCCGGCGGGACGCGCCGCGTCTGCTGTGCGCTCGCCCCGCTCCCCGGCAGCGGCGCGCTCGCGTAGGTCGGCCGGCCACAGCCCGGGCATCGCGGCGGCGTGCCGCCGGCGACGGCGCCGCAGGCGGGGCAGACGAATCGCGCGCTCGGCGGCGGCCGGCTCACGTCGGCAGACCGGCGTGCGTGTCGGGAGCGCGCGCCGGCGCGGCGCTCGAGCCGAGGTCCCCAACGGCCTGGGCGTCGGGAGCGACGATCATCGCCTCCCTCCCGTGCGTCGCTGCGCCTCCTCTTCCTGACGGAGTTGCTCGCCGCGGTCCTCGTCGGCCTGGGCGCGATCGTGCTCGCCGATGCTCGTCCAGAACGAGGCGCGTTCGAGGCAGCGGCGGCTCGAGATCGCCTCGATCTGGAGCGACCGCTCGGCGAGGGCTCGCGCCTGGTCGGGCTTGCCGGCCCCTCGGAAGGTCCAGCAGCCGAAGAGCAGAACGGCCGCCAGCTGCTCGTCCTTCGGGTGGTCGGCGAGGGACCCGACGCCCTCCTCGTAGCGGCCGTGCGTCCAGCTCGAGACGGCGGAGGCGCGGATCGGGACGGTGGTGCCGGGGCGGACCCGGTCGAACGCATCGACGAGCTCGCGCGTCTGGTCGCACAGCTCGCACGCCTCCATCGTGTGCTCGCGGCGGCGGTCGTGGAGGAGGTGCCAGACGGTCTGATCGACGACGGCCTCGAGCTTGTCCAGGTGGGGGCTCGTCGCCCTCACCGTGGTCATCTGGTAGAGCTGGGTGCGGGCGGCCGTCCACGCGATCGCGTCCCGGAGGGCGGCGACCCGGTCGCGCGCGAACCGTGCGTCGGGGGAGACCAACGCGAGGGGGATCTGAGCCAGGCGCCAGCGCTCGTCGACCTTCCGGGCCCGTCGGTAGGCCTCCTCGAGCAGCTCGGCGATGAGGGTCTGGCGGCGTTCCTCGCTCCGATCGTCGCCGCGTCGGGCCCCTCCGCTCGTCGCCGAGGGTCCGCGCAGCGAAGGACGCGCCTCGAGGGCGTCGCAGAACATCGCGAGCAGCGCGTCGCGCCCCTCCGTCGGACCGCCGAGACCGGAGACCGCGCCCCTGTCGATCTCCGCGATCAGGACGCCGAGCCACGTCAGGATCCACCCCGGCAGACGTCCGTCGGGCTCGAGGGCGTCGAGATCGAGGAGCCGCTCGACGTCGGGCCAGCACTGCGTGACCGCCTCGACCCGGGCGAGCCCGAACGTCCGGCGGACCAGATGCGGGGCGGTCGCGCTCTCGAGGGCGTCGATCCGATTCGCGATCGCGGCGGCGAGGAGCGCGGCGATGCGCGTGGGGCTCCGTCGCTCGGGCGGGTGGCGCCACTCCTCGGCGAGCTGGCCGTCGGTGTACTTCGTCGTCGCGTGCGCTGCCTGGGCGATGCCGGAGTTGTCCGGCCAGGTCCGGCCCCGACGGGCCAGGCAGATGAGCTCGAACGCCCGCTCGGTCTCCCCGTCGATCACGGCCGCGAGCAGTTGATTGCTCGTCTCGAGGGCGAGCTCGTCCGAGACGTCGACGCTCTCGGAGGAGAGCCCGGCCAGGGTCACCTCGCCGGCGGCGAGCCGCTCCTCCGGCGACGTGTCTCGGTCGCAGATGATCGCGACGAGCTTGTCGATCGCCGGGCCCAGGTCGAGCGTGAGGCGCTCATCCACGCGAAGAGCACGGATCAGCTCGCGGCGCCAGGACGGACGGAGCTCGCGCCACGTGCACCCGGCGGCCAGCCGTCGCTCGATCCACCCGGCCAGCAGGCGGAACCGGACGGCGTCGATGCGTCGAATGGGCGCCGTGCCCTCGGCTCGAGCGACGAGCGAGAGGAGCGCGGCGACCGCGTCGTCGTCCCAGGCGCGTCCGGAGGCTCGCTCCACCCCGTCGAGGACGGCGGGGTCGGCGCCGAGCGCGCTCGATCGCTCGGCGAGGCGGTCCAGATCCTCCGGGCGATCGGCGGCGAGGAGGACGGCGACGAGGAGCTCGTGGTGGTCCGTCCACGGGGCGCGGTCGACGGCCACGGTCCGGATGGCGACGGCGTCGCCCGCGCGCAGGGCGAGCAGGTCGCGAAGGAGCGCGCGCCGCTCGCTCCATGCGGGATCGTCGCCCGCGAGGGCGGCGGCCGTGACCGCCTCGTCGAGCGCGGAGAGCTCGCCGACGCGAAGGCGGTCGATCGCGCCGTGCCAGTCGGCGTCGCTGACGGGGGCGGGGGACTCCCGCGCGCTCGATCCGCGAAGCGACATCCAGGCGATGCCGATCGCGACGGTGAGGACGGTGACCGCCGCAGCCGTCGCCGCCCATCGAACCCGTCGAGGGGCGGCGCTCTCGGCGTTCGGTGCTCGTCCGGCCAGGAACGCGTCGAGCTCCGCGAGGAGCGCCCGGCTGGTCCGGTGGCGCTCCGCGGGTGCCTTCGCCATCGCCTTCGCGCAGACCGCGTCGAGAGAGCTCGCCGGCGCGCCCGCCGCCGCGCTCGGCGAGCCCGGCGACTGCCGCAGGACGGCGACGAGCAGCTGCGGCGTCGGGAGGCCCTGGAACGGCGGGCGCCCGGCGAGGCACGCCCAGAGGAGCGCGCCGAGCCCGTAGACGTCGGTGGTCGGGCCGAGGGCGCCGCCACCGGCCTCGCGCGATGTCTGCTCGGGCGCCATGTAGGCCGGGGTTCCCACGAGCTGGCCCGACCGCGTGATCGAGGTGTCGAGCGGGTCGTAGGCGAGGCCGAAGTCCACGAGGTGGGGGCGTCCATCGACGTCGAGGATCACGTTCTCGGGCTTGATGTCCCGGTGGAGCACTCCGGGTGCGTGAACGTGCTCGACGGCGCGGACGATGGCGGCGACGATCTCCGCCGCCTCGCGCGGCGGGAGGGCGCCGCGGCGGGCGAGGACACGGGCGAGCGACTCGCCCTCGATCAGGTCCATCGCGAGCCAGACCATTCCCGGGCCGGACCCCGTCGCGTGAACCGTCGCGATGCCCGGGTGATCGCCGACCCGGGCGAGCGCCTCCGCCTCGCGCGCGAATCGCGCCGCGATCGGAGAGCCCATGCTCTCCTCGGGCAGTCGGATGACCTTGAGGGCGTGGGTCGCGCCGGTCTCGACGTGCCGCGCCCGGTAGACCGTGCCCATGCCGCCGCGACCGAGCGCGTCCTCGACCAGGTAGGGGCCGATCCTCATCGGAGCATCGCCCTCCCTCGCTCGTCGGCGTCGTGGCATTCGGGCCGGAATGACCAGCAGGACATGATGGTCACGATGGGGCGGGCCGCGAGACGTTGCAAGGAGGGCCCGCAGGCGGTCACCGGCGAGCGCTACGGTAGGAGCGGACGGACCGCTTCGGCCCATCGTTCGAAGGCATCCGGGCGCAGGTGGAGGCCGTCGTTGCTGAGGTCGTCGGGGAGGAAACCGTCCTCGTCGGCGTAGAGCTCGAAGAGGTCGACGACTGGCAGGCCTTCCTTCTCGGCGAACGCGCGGAGGCTGGCGTTGTAGGCGACGATGCGCGGGTTCACCCGGGCGTGGTGGCGATACTTCCGCGCGGTCGGCAGGACCGTCTGCACGACGACGCGGACCTCGGGGAGCCGTTCCCGGATCTTCGCGACGAGGGTGGCGAAGCCATCGGCGAGCTTCTCGGGGGCGATGTTCGATCCGGCGAGGTCGTTGACGCCGATGAGGATGAACACGATCGCCGGGCGACAGTCGAAGACGCTCGCGTCGAGGCGGCGGAGGACGCCGCGCGGCCCCGCGACGCCGATCCGGTCGGCCGAGATCCCGCGGTTCAGGACCGCCTTGCCGGGGAAGTGCTTCGCGAGGCGGAAGCCCTCGGTGATCGAGTCGCCGACGAACACGGCCGTCCGGGCGTCGGCGGCGAGCGCGGCGTTCTCCTTCTCGAAGGCGGCGACGCGCGCGTTCCAGTGCCGCTCCCAGCGGTCGTCGCCGACGGCGACGGCGGGCAGGGCGAGGAGAGCGCCGGCGACGACGAGGACGCATCGCCAGGTCGTCGAGGGCGTGGCGGGGATCATGCCTCAGTCTCCGGGGCGTGAGCCGGCGCCGGCCGGGACGAGCGGAACCGGCGGGGTGCTCACCACGTCCAGCTCGAACGACCGGACCCCGAAGGTCTCGAGCAGCTCGCGCTCGAGCCCGATCGGGTCCTCGTCGAGCCGCATTGCGGCGACGTCGAACAGGTAGAGCGACCCCCCTCGCTCGCGTCGGATGAGCAACCAGCGGCCGTCGGGGCTCCAGCGCAGCTCGGGGTCGAAGCTGCCGCCGTCGCCGGTCGGATGCTCGAACAGCGCCCGGTCGGTCTCGAGCGACCAGATGACGATCCGCCCGTCGTCGTGGATCGCGGCGAGGAGCGGGGCGACCGGGCTCGTCGCGACCCGCACGACCGAGGTCGCCGGGTGCGGCAGGCTCAGGATGCGCTCGGCCCCGTCCGGCGGGGTGATCCGGATGTCGGGCGAGCCCGGGCCCGACGGGACGTAGATCTCTCCGGCCAGCCCGAACGCCACCGAGCGGGTGCCGTCGATTCCGAGCGGCCCCGCCTCGCCCGAGGTCGGGTCCCACACCCGGACGACGCGGTCCTGGTCGTACACGTCGATGATGACCAGCCGCCCGTCCGGCGCCCAGGCGACGGCGGCGTCGTGCGCCGTGACCTCGACCGTCACGTGCGAGCCCTCTTCGACATTCCAGACGACGACCTCGGCGTCGGCGTCGGCCGCGACGAACCGGCCGTCAGGGCTCCAGGCGATCGACCCGCTGGTCGACCCGAGCTCCGTCCGCAACGTCGCCGTGGGGGCGCCCGAGGTCGGATCGACGACCCGGAGCGAGGATCGCCCGACGACGGCCAGTCCCGCGCCGTCCGGGCTCCAGTCCAGCCCGACGATGTCCTCCTCGAGCTCGTGGTCGGCGACCCGACTCCCGTCGAGCATCTCCACCCGGAGCTTCTTCCCGTCGGCGCGCGCGACGCGATCGCTCGCGGGACCGAACGCGACGGCATCCGCGCTGCCGCGCGGGCGGACCGGATGCCGCGGCGCCTCCCGCTGGCCCAGTCGCGGCTCGAGGAGCTCTAGCGACCCATCGACGATCGCGGCGAGGCGTCCGTCGGGAGCGAACGCGACGGCGACGGCGTGGCCCGGCCGCGGGACGGCGAGCCTCCGGCCTTCGGGGCCGTCGAGGACGGTGACCCCGCTCTGCCCGGCGCTCGCGAGGACGCGTGGCCGGGTCGGGTCCCACGAGACGCTCATCGATGCCCAGGACTCGCGGGACACCCGCTTGATGGGGCGCTCGCGGGCGGGGTCCCAGATGCAGACGTCGCCGGGGCCGCCGGTGGCGACGTGCGTCCCGTCAGGGGAGAACGCGATCGACTGCACCGTCTGTCCCTGGCCCGAGAACTCGGCGACCTGACGTCCATTCACGACGTCGACGAGGATCCAGGCGGTCGAGCTCATGTTGGGGGTGAGCATCCCGATCCGGGTCCCGGTCGGGTCCCACGCGAGCTGCCTCGAGAACTCCAGGTCGTCGATGCGTCGCGTCTCCTCGAGCGTCGCTCCGTCGAAGATCACGAGGGTGCCGTCGAGGCCGGCGGCGAGGAGCGACCCGTCCGGAGAGAACGCGAGCGGGGCGTTCGTGGCCGGGCCCGACCACGGCGTCGCGATGCGTCCGGCCTTCCGGGCGTCGAAGACGGCGATCTCCCACTCGGTCCGGCCGAATCCGCCGCCGTGGATGCGCATCCCGGCGGCGAGCCGACCGTCCGCCGCCCACGAGAGCGAGGCGACCGACCTCGGGAAACCGTCCTCGCCGTCGGTCGAGATGACCCGCACCGTCTCGCCGGTCGTCCCGTCGAGGATGTGGATCGAGCTGGTGTGCCCGGCGTAGCTCGATGTCGCGAGGAGTCCATCGGGCGACCACGCGAGGGGGCACCTCGTCCCGAGCGACCCGAGCGCCGGGGTCGCGGCGACCGGGGCGAGGGTGGCCGCGTCCGCGAGCCAGACCTCGCTGGACGCCCAGCGGATGAGCCCGAGAGCGGAGCCGCCCGCGATGACCCGGGCGGCGCTGGGGAGGAACGGGACGGCGGCCCGGGGCGACTCGAGGAGCGCGCCCGTCTCGAGGTCGAACGCGAGCAAATCTCCCGCGACCGTCACCACGAACGCGGTCTCGTCGGTCGCGGCGATCTGGGCGACCGCGGCGCCCGGATCGATCGGCGGCGCCGCCGGGAACCCGGTCTCGGGGTCGAGCACGCGGACCAGCCCGTCGCCCTCGCGGTCCGCGACGGCGAGGCGACCGTCGGGGAGCCAGGCGGTGCGGAGCCGCTCGGTCATCCCGTCCGTCGCCGCGTCGAGCCGGGTGAGCTCATGGCCGGTCGCGTCGATCACGATCCGCTCGTCGATGTCTTCGACGCGGAGGAGGGCGCGCCGCCCGTCTAGGGCGATGGTCGCATCGAAGATCCGACCTCCGACGTCGATCGGTCGCTCCTCGATCGGGTCGAGGGTCCCGGCGTCGTGAATCCGGAGGCGGCCGTGGCGCGTGATGACCGTCAGGCGGTCGGCGCCGAGCGCCATCGCCACGATCGAGCCGTCCCGGGTCGCCGGCTGCCAGCGGGCGACCGGATCGCCTCCGTCGAGCGGCCAGGCGAGGAGGAGGCCCTGGGTCCCCCCGGTGATGACGCGTTCACCGGTCGCATCGAAGGCGAGGGCGCCGATGTCCTCGGGGGCGTCGATCATCACCGAGAGGCGGCCGGAGCGGACGTCGATGAGCTGGACGTGCCGGCCGCCGGCGATCGCGAACGTCTCCAGGTCCGGCGAGACGTCCCAGCCGTCGGCATCGAGCCAGCGCAGGGGCGTGCCGTGCCGCCGCCAGGCGACGGTCGGGAGGAGGGGGAGGGTGACGGCGAGCTGAGAGCGCGACTCCAGCTTCCCCGAGAGGGTGAAGGCGCGAGCCGCGAGGGCCGCGGCCTCGACCGGGCGTCCCTCGTCGGCGAGCTCGCGCGAGCGGTCGGTGAGGGCGGCGGCGAGGGTCCGCTCGGCGCGGCGGGTCGCCTCGCGGGCGGCGGCCTCGGACTCGAGGGCGCGGCGCCGCTCGGACTCGGCGCGCTCGCTCGCGGCGACCGCGTCGGCGCGCTCGCGGCGAGCGGTCTCGAGGGCGGTGCGGATCGACTCGGCCGCGTCGCGCTCGCGGGCAACCAGGACGATCCCGAGGACGAGCGAGGTGACGAGGACCGCGAGGGCGGCGACGAGGAGGACTCGGTTTCGTGCGGCCCAGCGAGCGAGCCGTTCCCGCGCGCCCAGGCGCTGCACGGTGATGGCCCGTCCCTCGAGGAAACGCTCGAGGTCCTCGGCGACCGTGTGGGCGCTGGGGTAGCGGGCGAGCGGGTCCTTCTCGAGGCAGCGGAGGGCGATCCGCTCGAGGTCGGGGTGGATCGAGGCGTCGATCTGCCGGGGCGGCGTCGGCGCGATGTGGACGACGGCGTTGATCACCGCGACGAGCGAGTCGCCGGTGACCGGCGGCCGGGCGAGGAGGGCGAAGTAGAGCACTCCGCCGATCGCGTACACGTCGGTCGCCGGTCCCTGGGCGTCGTGATCGCCGCGGGCCTGCTCCGGCGCGAGGAAGGACGGGGTCCCGATGAGCTGCCCCGAGGCGGTGAGGTGCTCGGAGCGGTCGAGGTCCTGGGCGAGGCCGAAGTCGGTGAGGTGGGCTTTGCCCGCCGGGTCGATGATGACGTTCGCCGGCTTGACGTCGCGGTGGAGGATGCCCTGGTCGTGCGCGTGGGCGAGGGCGAGCGCGAGCTCGTGGCAGAGGGCCGAGGCGCGCCGCGGGGGGAGCGCGTCGCGGCGGCGGACCGCCTCGAGGGTCTCGCCCTCGACGAGGTCCATCACGATGTAGGGCCGGCCGCCGTGGCTGCCGACCTCGTGGACGGCGACGATCCCCGGGTGACGCAGCTTGGCGGCGGCCCGAGCCTCGCGTCCGAACCGTTCGACGAGCCGGGACCCGGCCGCGGCGACGTCGAGGATCATCTTGATCGCGACCGCGCGCTGGAGCTGCGGGTCCCAGGCCCGGTAGACGACGCCCATGCCGCCACGGCCGAGCTCGCCGGTGACGACGTAGCGTCCGACCCGGCGGGCCGGGTCGGCGACGGCCTGCTCGACCGGGACCGTCGGGATGCGTTCGGGCGACGGAGTGATCTGCGGCGGCGGGAGGGGCTCGGGCACGTCGCCTAGTCGCCGTCGGGCGCCGTCGGCTTGCCCCGGACGAACGCGAGGCGCGCCTCGACCCAGCGGGCCTCGCGCTCGAGGCCATGCTCGGCGTAGGCGCGGGCGAGCTTCTCGTAGCGGGTGGCCACGTCGAAGTCGATCGCCTCGTGGAGCTTTCGCAGGCACATCGGGCAGAGATGGACCTCGCGCGAGTCGCTCTCGGCGAGGTTGTTCGAGCCGTTCATGACGCATCGGAAGTAGATGCAATGATGGATGCCGAACATGTGGCCCGTCTCGTGGACGACGACGCTCAGGCTCCGCCGGAGCAAGACGATCCGGTAGTCCTCCCCCCGGCGCCCGCCGAAGAACGTCGGGTCGTAGCGGGCGAAGCTGAACACGCCGGCGCGCTCGCGGAGCGACGCCTCGCCGAAGACGTAGTTCCAGCTCGGGTCGGGATAGAGGTCCTCCATCGTGACGGCGAGGACGCAGAAGGCGTCCTCGGGCGTGTCCGCCTTCAGGAGGTCGAGGATGTCGCGGGTGAGGAGCTGCTTCTTCTCCGTGTGCGGGTTGATCCGCTCGGTGATCTTCGCGCCGTCGAGGGGCCGCGCCGGCGGGACGGAGACCTCCAGCCCGAAGAACGCGCCCGCCAGCGCCTCGAGCGTCGGCAGCGACGGGCTCCGGTCGGCCTCGAACGCGCCGAGCGGCTGGACGTAGAGCTTGCTCCGCCGCCCGTCCGGCTCGTTGCGGGGAGCCGTGGCGAAGTCGTCGAACGTCTGGCCCGACTCCTCATGGTTGGCGAGCCAGTCCGAAGGCCCCGGCTTCGGGATCGCCTCGAAGTGCGTCGCCGGATCGAACGCCCGGCGCAGGACCGGCGAGAGCTCGCCCGTGTCCCCGATCGCCGCGATGCGCGCCGCGGGCCCGGGCGGCTCGAAGTCGCCTGGCGTGGCCGGGGCGGTGCGAAGCAGCAGCGTGGCCAGCACGGCCGAGGCGAGGACGAGGAGGGTGGTCGCCATCAGGAACGTCGGTCTCATGGTCACCCCCCCGGGGCGAGCGGTTCGCGCGAACGTCACGATGCTCGGAGTATCGTTCGTCGAGCCTCGAATCTCTACAGCCCGCGCTGGAGTCGTCCTCGCGGAGTCGCGACCGGAGCTTCCGGCGCAGACGCTCGTAACGACGTGTCTCCGGCGGATCGCCCGGGCGATCTCGAACGCGGCGCGAGCTAGACTGGCGGTGTGTCCGCAACGCGCTCGCGACTCGCCCCCCTTCTCCTGCTCGCGCTGCTCATCGCAGCGATCGGGTCGTCGCGCGCCGTCTCGGCCCAGGATGCCCCTTCCGGTGTCGAGCGAGCCACCGCGCTCCTCGGCGAGTGCAAGGAGCGGATGCGGCGCGGGGAGGAGCGCGAGGCGCTTCCGCTGGCGAGGCGAGCTCTCGAGATCCTCGAGGCCGAGCGCGGCCCGGATCACGTCGACACCTCCGGCGCGACGCACATCCTCGCACGAATCTACCTCGGCCTGAAGCGGTTCGACGCGGCCGTGCCCCTCCTGCAGCGGACGGCGCGGATCCTGACGCGAGCGTTCGGTCCTGATGACGCCCGGGTCGGGTCGGCTCACGGAAACCTCGCCAGGGCGTTCGGTGGGCTGGGGCGCTACGACGACGCGGTCCGCGAGTTCGGCGTCTGCGTCACGATCTACGAGCGGGCGCTCGGCCCATCCAGCCCTCACCTCGCCGGAGCGCTTCAGGGGCAGGCGAGTCTGCTCAATACGATGGGCCGCAACGCCGAGGCTCTGCCCATCGTCGAGCGGGCGATCGAGATCGCCGAAGCGACGTCCGGTGAGGCGACCTCCCGATACGCGCTTCCCCCGCTCGTGGTGACGAGAGCTCAGATTCGTGGGCGACTCGGTCTGTACGCCGCGGCACGAGCCGATTACGAGCGCGCCCGGACCCTCTATGAGGAGGTGTACGGGAAGCGTCACCCACAGCTCGCCGTCCTGCTGAGTCAGTACGCCCTCTTCGTTCGCGAGCGAGGCGATCCGGAAGCCGCGCTGCGGCTCCTCGAGATCTCGCGAGGGATTCGCGCCGAGCGCTACGGTGAAGACTCGGTCCAGGTCGCGACCGACCTCGTCAACATCTCGATGTGCCGACGCAACCTCGAGAACGGACCGGACGAGGTCATGGCGCTTCTCGAAAGAGCGTTCGCGATCCAGCAGGCCGCCTTCGGCGACGATCATCCCGACGTGGCCAACACTCGCCTGAACATGGCGGATCTTCTCCTCGACGCTGGCGAGCCGGCGAAAGCGCGCGGCCACGCGATGGCGGCGGCTCGCGCGTTCGAGCGTCAGCTGGCGCCGGATGCTCCGCGGCTCGTCGAGGGCCTGAGCGCGGCGGCGGCCTGTCATCGCCGCCTCGGCGAGCTCGACGAGGCGGCGGCCCTGTATCGTCGCATCCTCGCCCTACGGGAGGCGGCCGTCGGGCCTGACCATCCTGCGCTGGTGCCGACGCTCCAGAATCTCGCGTGGATCGTTCGCCACCGCGAGGACGACATCCCGGGCGCGGTCCAGCTGATGCGCCGATCGCTCGACATCACGTTCGAGGACACCAAGCGCCAGCTCGCCGCGACGTCGCCGGCCGAGCGCCTCCTGTACATGCGCCTGACGCAGGCGCGGCTCGACAACTGGCTCGCCTTCTGCGTCAACTCGAAGACCAACGCCTACGAGCAAGCCCTGCGGTTCAAGGGGCTCGTCGGACGGTCGACCGCCCTCGAGAAGCACGCCCTTCGGTCGGCCGACCCGAAGACCCGCGTCGTCCTCGACTCGCTCCGCGACGCGACGACCGAGCTCGCGACCATCTCGCAGTCGCCGGCGACCGACTCGCGTCGCCGCGCCCTGTGGCGGGCGTCGCTCGCTCGAGCGGCGGCGAGGGTCGACGAGCTGACGCTCGAGCTCGCCCGCGTCTCGTCGGAGCTCGCCGAGGTCCAGAGCCGCCTCGATCTCGGCTTCGAGGATGTCCGGGACGCGCTCGGGCCGGGTGAGGCGCTCGTCGACTTCGCTCGAGTGCGCGATGAGATCTACCTCGCCTGGGTCGTGCTGCCGGGCGCGCGGGAGGCGAAGCAGATCGTCCTCGGTAGGACCGCCGATGTCGATGCGGCCGCCGAGGGCTTCCGCGCGGCCGTGCTCGAGGCGACGGAGCCCGACGAGCAGCGCCTCCGCGATGCCGGGGCGAGGGTGCGCGAGGTGCTGTGGAGCCGTCTCGAGGAGGCGGTCGGCGACGCTCACACCGTCTACCTCGTTCCCGACGGCGCGCTCGGCGCTGTTCCGTTCGCGGCGATCCCGCGTTCGGATGGACGCGCGCTGGTCGAGTCCCACCTCCTCGCGTGGCTCGAGACGGCTCAGGCGATCGTTCCGAGGAAGCGATCGTCGAAGGTCGCGGAGGGCGCGCTGATCGTCGGGGCTGTCGACTATGGTCCGCCGGCGAGTGGCGGTTCGATGCTGTTCGGGCCGCTGAAGGCGACCGGTCCCGAGCTCGATGGCATCGTCGAGCGACTTCGGCGTGGAGGAGAGGACAAGGCGATCGCCCTTCGGGGCGCCCAGGCGACCGAAGCCCGCTTCCGCGAGCTCGCGCCAGGAAGGCGGATCCTCCATCTTGCCACCCACGGGTTCGTTCGTCACGACCTGTCGAGCGCTCTCGAGAAGCGCTCCGAACGGGACGACCGTCTCGTCGCACCCGAGCTGCGACGATTCCTCTCCGGGATGGACCCGATGGTGCTCGCCGGCGTCGCTCTGGCCGACGCGAACCGCGCCGCGGCCGTGTCGGGGACGGACGGGCTGCTGACCGCGCTCGAGGTCTCGACCCTCTCGCTGGACGGGGTCGAGCTCGTCACGCTGTCGGCGTGCGACACGGCGCGCGGGACGGTGCGCGCTGGTGAGGGGGTGATGGGGCTCGTCCGCGGCTTCCGCGAGGCCGGCGCCGGCAGCGTCGTCGCCAGTCTGTGGCCGGTCGCCGACGAGGCGACCAAGCGTCTCATGATCCGCTTCTACGCCGAGCTGGACGAGGGGCGCTCGGTGCCCGAGGCGCTCCGGGCGGCGGCCCTCGCGCTGCGCGACGTGGACGGGAGGGAGACGGTCAAGGTGCTCGACCCGAAGGCCAGCAAGGCCGCCGGCCGGTTGGTCGCGCGCGAGCTTCGCCTCTTCGCCCTCCCGAGACAGTGGGCGGCGTTCATCGCCGTTGGGCCGGTTCGTCGTCGCGGCGGTGATGGGGCGCCGCGGCTGCAGGTCGGCGGGCGCGCGACGCCGTCGCCGAGCGCGGTCGTGGAGAGCTCGCTCTCGGCGCCCGAGCGGGCGGCCGCCGACGCGGCCCGGGCGCTGTTCCGGGCTGCCCTCCAGAAGAGCCTCGCCGGCGATCGGCGCGGCGCGAGCGAGGGCTACCGCGAGGCGATTCGCCGGGCGCCTCGAGGGGCGTATCCGAACGCGTCGGTCAACCTGGGCTTCCTGCGTCTCGAGCTCGGCGAGCCCGAAGGGGCGCTCGAGGACTTCGAGACGGCGCTTCGCTACTTCCCCGACTATCCCGAGGCGTGGCTCGGGCGAGCTCGCGCGGTCGCGGTTCTGGACCGTGGCGGGGAGGAGCTCGCTCTTCGCTGCGTCGAGCGCAGCCTGGAGCTCGATCCGGATCTCGTCGGCGCGCTCTGCTTCCGGGCGGAGCGGCTCGCATCGCGCCGTCCCGCCGACGCTCTCCGTGACGCGAATCGGGCCGCGACGCTTGCGCCGACCCGATCGGTCGTCCACATCGCCCGAGCGAGAGCTCTCTGCGGGTCGCGGCGACCGAAGGAGGGGCTGGAGGCGGCGGCGCGCGCGATCGAGATCGACCCTGGGTCTTGGCGGGCCTGGATGGCGAAGGGCACCGCGCGGCGCGATCTCGGCGACCTCCCCGGCGCGGCGGCCGACTTCCGTCGAGCGCTCGAGGGTGCCGGGACGGGGGAGATCTCCGAGGGGACTCGGCGCGAGGTCGAGGCGTTCATCCGGGTGAACGGAGGACGCTGACGGAACCCGGGCGCTCGCGACCTCAGCGACCGGCGCGCTCGCGCAGGGCGACCACCTTCGCGTGCCAGTCGCGCCAGATCGGCGTCGGCTCGACCGCCTCGAGCTCGATCGATCGGGCGAAGTCCGCGTCGGCGCCGGGACGCTTCTCCCTCGCTCGGGCCTCTCCGCGGCGGAAGAAGACGTAGGCGTCGTCCGGAGCGTCCGCCGCGGCGCGCTCGAGCTCGGCGAACGCCTCGTCGGTGCGCCCCTCGCCAAGGAGGACGCGCGCGAGGCCGGCCCGGGCGCGCCCGTAGTCGGGGAAGGCGCGGAGCGCCGTCTCGAAGTCGGCGCGTGCGCCCGCGAGGTCGTCTCGCCGGATCCGCACGTCGCCGCGGAAGAAGTGGGACCAGAGGTCGGGGCGCGCCGTGGAGATCTCGATGGCGCGGCCGAGCCAGCGCTCGGCCTGCTCCAGATCGTCGAGCGCGGCGAGGGCCCGTCCGCGGAAGAAGCAGGAGCTCGTCTCGTGCCTCCCCGGGGACATGCGTTCCAGCACGCGGGAAAACACCGTCTCCGACTCGCGCCATCGGCCGAGGTCGCAGAGGATCTTGCCTTCGACGACGTGCGCATCGACCCAATCCGGGAGCAGCGTCCGAGCCTGGACCGCGTCCAGGAGAGCCTCCTCCGGCAGACCGAGGTGCCGCTTGGTCTTCGCGCGGTTGATCCACGCCATCGGCAGCCTCGGCGACCGCCGGATCGCCTCGTCGTAGTCCTCGAGCGCCCCTCTTCGGTCGCCCGCCTTTCCGCGGCAGACGCCGCGGTTCATGTATTGCTTTCCCGTCGGGCGAAGCTCGATCACGCGTCCGTACGCGATCACGCCGTGGCGGAACGCGCCGATGCCGTGAAGCCAGTCAGCGGTCCGGCAATGGAGGGCGTAGTCGTCGGAGTAGGCCTTCAGCGCGGCGATCGCGTCGTCGCCCGCGCCTTCGGGGTCACCCTGCTCGGCCCGGATCTGGGCCCGGAACAGACGGACGTCGGCGTTGGACGGCTCGAGGGCGACGGCCGCGTCGAGGTCGGTCAGCGCGCCGTTCGGGTCGCCGGCGGTTCGCCGGACGCCCGCGCGTCGCAGCAGCAGCTCGGCGACGCCGGGGAAGAGCCGAATGGCCTCGCCGAGCGTGGCGACGGCGCCGCGGAAGTCACGGCGGGCGTACTGGGCCTCGGCTTTCGCGACGAGCCGGACGAGCTCGGGGGGCGGCCGTCCATCGAGCGGGGCCGGAGCCTGGGCGGTCGGAGCCTCGGCCCGCGGTGGCCCGGGCGGAGGCTCGGGCGGGAGCGAGGTGGGTGTCGCTCCGGCGGCTCCTGGGCCGGCGCGCGGGTCGGCGGACTCGGCTGCGCCGGCGGACTCGGCGAGCGGGAAGGCAACGGGCGTGGGCTCCGTCGGTTCCTCGGCCGTCGGAACGGTCTCCTCGATCGCGGGCGGGTCGTCCGATCGTTCCTCGGTCTCGGCGGTCGCGGTGGAGATCTCGGCGGGCGTGGCCTGCGGGCTGCTGCCGCGGTCCTCCGAAGATCCCTCGCCGCCGAGGAAGAGGAGCGCGGCGATGACGAGGAGCAGGAGTCCGCCGGCGCCGCCGGCGGCGATCCAGGTCGGAGACGTGGAGCGTCGACCGGGATCGAACGATCCGGACGTGGCGGCGACCCGGCGCTGGCTCGACGTGCGGCGAGCGCGCGGAGCGCGCGGAGCGCGCCGCGAGCTCCGGCGTCGGGCGGCGCGCGTCCCGCTCGAGCTCGGCGCGTCGTCGTCGCCGCGAGGCGAAGGGCTCATCTGCCGTGAGCCGGAGTCCACGAGGCGGGGAGCCGTCGCGATCGCGTCCGACGCCGTCGGCGGCGGCGGAGCCGAAGCCGAAACCGGAGGGGGTGGCGGCGGGTCCCGGTCGAGCGGCGGGGAGCCGCGCCAGGGCGCCGGCGGGGCAAACGCGGCGGCCGGAGGAGGCGGAGGCGGAGGCGGAGGCGGAGGCGGAGGCGGAGGCGGAGGCGGCGCGGCTGGCGACGGGGCGGGCCCGTGCCGGGGCGGGTGCGGCGGGAGGTAGCGGGGGCGGGGCGGTCGTGGAAGTGGGGGCGGGGCCGCCGGCTGCCACGCGCTGCCCGTCGCGGCGAACGGCTGGCCACAGCGCCCACACGCGAGCCCCGGCGGGCTAGGGAGAGGTTGGCCGCATCGGAGACAGTTCGACACCGACCGGAGTATAGCGCACCGAAGGACGGCCACGAATCGAGCGGTGACCGAGGGCGACTCCCCGACTCCCTCCTTGTGCGCAGGAGTTGCTCACGAGGCTCGACTCGCCGTAGCCATGGGCCCCGTGGGATTCGAACCCACGACCTGACGGATTATGAGTCCGCTGCTCTGACCGCTGAGCTAGAGGCCCGGGACGAGTTTAGCACGAGCCGTCCCTGGGAGGCTGCGGCCGTGCTTACGCGCCGCGGAGGCCCGGGCCGCCGTACTTCGCCGGGAGGTTGCGGTCGGAGAGCCGCTCGGTGTCGCGGCCATTCAGTCGCGCGAACAGCTCCGCGAACCGGATGTCGCTGAATGCGATGTAGAACTCGTGCTCGCGCCCGCCGCCGCCGAGCGCCCAGGGGCCGATCCAGACGTCCTGGTTCGGCTTGGCGGGCGGCGCGGTCGATCCTGGCGCCTTCGCGAAGTAGTTCCGGAGCGGCGCCATTCCCGTGAAGCGCGTGACCAGGGTGAGCACGAGCGAGATGATGCTCTGCCGCTCGCGTCGGTGACACGGTCCGCAGACGGGGATGGCGAGCTCGATCGTGTGGCTCTCGGAGTCGTGGTCGCCGAAGCCGATCGAGATGCCGGCGTCGTCGTCGCCGCCGCCTCCGTGCTCGTCGCGTTCGCGCACGTCGTTCCACGCCTGCTGGATCAGGACCAGCTCGTTCTCGCGCCAGCAGTAGACACAGACCGGCGGCCAGAGATTGCCCTCGTTCCCGACGCCGAGGGCGACCGCGCGCGGACGCCCGGGCTCCTTGTCGGCGACCTCGTCGTCGAGCGCGGCGAGCGCGTGACCGATCGAGCAGGCGCCGAGCAGCTCGTCGTCGCCCGCCTTTCCGCAGGGGCAGGTCCCGGTGGTGGGGGTCTCGGGCTCGCTCTGCATCTCCAGGGTCATCCGCTCCTCGCTCCGATTCGTCTCCCGGCCCCCGCTCCGCCGGGCCACGGTCGGAGCAGTCGGCGTGCCGTTGCGCCGGAGCCCGCGGAGCCGCTCGTCGCGGGGCCTCACCCGACCAGGGGTCTGGCGGATGACGCTGCGGCCCGGGCGATCACGCCACCATACCAGCGTCGCCCGATCCGATCGAACACCGAACGCCCGGGCGCCGCGGCGACGACGTCTCCCGGCGCTCGCCGTCTCGGACTTGCCGTCGCCGGCCCCTGGCGCGAGGATGCGCGGTCCGTGCCGAGGACGCCCGACGCCGCCGAGCAGACGAACGCAGCACCCTTCGCGCCCCGACCTTGACCGAGCTCGACCCGCCTCCGCCCACGCCGCGTCCCCGGACGCGGCGCAGCCTCGTCTGCTCGACGCTCGACGCGTGCTTCTTCGACGCGATGGTCGCCCTCGCCGACGGCGCGGCGCTGCCGCTCGCCGTCGCTCTCGGGGCGGGCCCGGTCGGCTGCGCCCTCGTCGCGGTGCTCCCCCTCACGATCGGCGCGAGCGCCTACGCCGCCTACGGACCGCTCCTGCGCTGGATCCGGTCGCGGCGGACGGCCGTCTGCGCCCTCGTCGCGCTCCAGGCGTTCTTCCTCCTGCTCGTCGCGGTCGTGCCGTGGCTCGCGTCGGGACGGCTGGTGGCCCTCGTCGTGATCCTCTCGCTCTCGAAGATGGCGGGCAACGCGGCCGGTCCGATCTGGTCGTCGTGGATCGGCGACATCGTCCCCGAGCGCGCCCGGGCGACCTTCTTCGGGCGGAGGAGCCGCGCCGCGACGTTCGCCGCGATCGCGGCGGCGGCCGGGGGCGGCATGCTCCTCGACGACCTGTCGCTGCGCTGGAGCGTCGCCGCCGCGTTCAGCGCCGTCTACGTCCTCGCGGCGACCGCGCGCCTCGTCTCGGCGTTCTTCCTCCTCCTCCACGACGACCCGCCGGCGCACGCCGACGGCGATGAGCCGGGCATCCTCGCGACGCTGCGCGCTCTGCCGCGCACCCACAACGGGCCGCTCATCCTCTACCTCCTGTGGATCAACGCCTCGGTCTACGTCTGCGCCCCGTACTTCACCCCCTACATGATCGAGGAGCTCGGCTTCAGCTACACCCAGCTCGCCTGGGTCGACAACGCCGCCCGCATCACGAAGTTCATCTTCCTCTCGGTCTGGGGCCGCGCCGCGAACCGATGGGGACCGCGTCGGACGCTCGTCCTCGTCGGGCCGCTCATCGCGGTCGTGCCGCTCCTCTGGCTCGCCCACGGCGCGTTCGTCGCGATCATCGCGTATCAGGTCTTCGCCGGATTCGCGTGGGCGGGCTTCGAGCTCGCCTCGCTCGCCCTCCTCTTCGACGCGACCTCCCGGCGCGACCGGGCGGCCGTCGTCGCCGCCTACAACGTGTGTAATGGCGCCGCGATCCTCCTCGGCAGCCTCGCCGGGATGGGGATCGTCGGCGCGGCCGCGGCGCGGATGGCCGGCTACGGGACGACCTTCGCCGTCTCGGGGGGCGCGCGGCTCCTCGCGATGGTGCTCCTGCCGAAGATCCGCGAGGCTCGGGCGGTGCCCTCGATCGGCTATCGCGAGCTGCTCCTGCGGGTGCTGCTCTTCCGGCCGACCGCCGGGCCCGCGAACCGGCCGGTGATTCTCCCGGGCGTGGCGCCGCCGCTCACCCCGCCCCCGGACGCGCCGCCCGAGGGCGCGGGTCCGGTCGCGCCGGGCGAGGCCGCCGCGGGCGAGTCCTGATCGCGCGCGAGCCCTCGGCAGGAGCGGGGATGCGGGGCCACGCGGCGCTCGCTGGACCCTGGCTTGCGTGGCGCTGGGGGGAGGGCCGCGCGATGTCCGGCACCGGGACCGACCGGCCGAGCCGTCACGCCGGGCTCGATGAGCTCCTCGACGACGCGGCGCGCCTCGCGCGCGGCCCCGCTCCTCGCGAGGCGCTCCGGCGCACCTGGGCGCGGCGGGCCGTCACGATCCCGGCGATGGTCGCGGCGACCGGTCTCTACCTCGTCCTCTTACCGGTCGTCCTGCCGCTCGCCGCGGTTTACGACCTGCTCGAGCGCCGCGACCTCGTCACTGTTCGATGCCTCGTCGCCGTGCTCGCGAACCTCATCATGCACTGCGTCGCGGTGCTCCTGCTCCTCGGCATCTGGCTCCTGTCCGGCTGCGGCGGGGCCGCCGAGGCTCGCGAGCGACGCTGGACGGTGTGGCTCGAGAACTGGTGGACCTGCGGCGCGTGGCGGACGGCCGAGGTCCTGTTCCGCATGCGGACCGAGGTCGAGGGCGGCGAGGCGCTCGAGCAGCCCGGCCCCCTGATCGTCTTCCCGCGCCACGCGAGCATCCTCGACACGATGCTGCCCTTCTACACGGTCGCCGCGCCGACGCAACGCCGGCTCCGGCACGTGATGAAGCACGAGCTGCTCGTCGACCCGGCCGTCGACGTGATCGGACACCGGGTTCCGACCGCGTTCGTCCGGCGCGGGACGCGGAGCCACGCGGCGCAGGTGGCCGCGGTCGAGCGCCTCGTCGACGGCCTCGAGGACGTCGATGCGGTGATCGTCTACCCCGAGGGGACGCGCTTCACCGAGGAGAAGCGCCGGCGCGTCCTCGCCAGGATCGCGGAGAAGGACCCCGAGAGCTACGCGCGCGCGCGCTCTCTGCGTCACGTCCTGCCTCCCCACGTCGGCGGCCCGCTCGGGATCCTCGAGCGAGACGCGCGGGCCGATGTGGTCTTCTGCGCGCACACCGGCCTCGAGGGCGCGAATCACCTGAGCGATCTGTTCGGAGGCTGCTTGTTCGACCGGACGGTGCAGGTGCGTTTCTGGCGAGTCCCGGCGAGCGACATCCCGGAAGGCCGGGACGAGCGCGTCGAGTGGCTCTACGACTGGTGGGAGAGGGTCGACCGCTGGGTCGACGCGCACGAGGTGTCGCGCGCGAGCCGGTGATCGCCGACGGTTCCGCGAGGCGATCTTCCGGATGCAGCGACGCCGTCGTCGATCGCTTCTCAGCGTCGGCGACGGCGGTCGCGTCGTCGGGCTCCTTCCGGAGCCACCTGCCTTTCGGCATGGGACCCGCTCGCGCGGGTTCAGGCGTCCTCGGTTTGGACGAGGATGCCGGGCGGAATGTCTTCAGCGTTCTGCGATCCGCACCTCCTCTCGTCGGGTGAGTCGGGTGAGTCGTTCGGGAGCCTCTTTCACGATCCTGACGCCCGAGACACACGCACGCCGTATGCCGCTTCATGTGCGATGCGTCCGGCGTCGGCGCGGTCGGCAGTTGCGGTCGATCTGGAGCCCGGGGCGACCGTCGCGGGCCGCGGGATGCTTCCCGCGGCGCGGCTTCCTTCGCGGTTCAGCGCTCCTCGGACCGCCTCGCGAGCTCGAGGTCGAGGAGCCGATCTCCGATGAGCTCGGCCACCTCGGCTTCGACGGCCTCACTCCGCCGGCCTCGGCTCTTGAGCGGCCACAGCGCATCCCGCAGGGGCACGGTCCGGATGAGGTCGGCCTCGATCCTCGCGAGGAACGGCGTCGCGGGCGGCGTGCCCTCGGCGTGGAGGGCGCGTCGGAGGTCGGCGCCGAATCGATCCCGGCGGCGACCGGAGATCCAGCAGAGCTCGAGCGACCGGGGGATTGCCGGCTCGACGTTGTTGATGACCAGCTCGTGCCAGCCTCCGCGCGAGGAGCACACGAGGAGCTCCTGCCCCGCGTGACTCCGGCGGAACCTCCGGATGCGACGGCGGGCCTGGAGCCGCATCGCGAGCGCGACGGGCAGCGCGACGGCGATGGCGACGATCACGAGGATGACGATCGGAGGGGCGATCGCGGCGATCGCCAGGGCGCGGAGCGCGGTTCGAATCGGTCGCATGTCTCCCTTCATACCCTCCGGCGGACGAAAAAGGGCGCTCTTCCAGCGCGGGCGTGGTCGGTGACGCGGTGCGCGGCCGTCTGCGCCGGCC
The DNA here is from genome assembly GCA_029260755.1 of Planctomycetota bacterium. Classification (GTDB taxonomy): domain Bacteria; phylum Planctomycetota; class J058; order J058; family JAJDCQ01; genus JAJDCQ01. The sequence goes on from JAJDCQ010000070.1 coordinate 61,839, forward strand.
GTCAAGCGCCCCGGGGTCAAAGCCGATAGCGGACCTCGGGAGGGAAGTGCCTTGCGATATCTCCGTTTCGGCGCGGTCGCGCCACTTTTCGTCGTTCTGTCCGTCGTCGCGTTCGCGAGCGGTTGCCATCTGATCGTTCGTCCCGACGTGAAAGCGCCGACGACGGCCGAGGGGGGCGAGCCGTCGGGCGACGTCCGCTTCGTCAGCGTCCGGCCGATCGATCGCGAGAAGATCGCTCCGGGCACCGACGGGTCGCCCTACTGGGACAAGGTCCGGGCGGGCGAGAAGCTCATCGTCGGGATCAACCCGAGCTATCCGCCGTTCGGTGTGCGGGTGCAGCCCGGGCTCGTCGGGACGGCCGAGGCGCCGCAGCCGGTCGTCGGGTTCGACGCCGACCTCGCCCAGCACCTCGCGCAGACCCTCGGCGTGCCCGTCGAGCTTCGCCCGGTCGCCTCGCGCGACGCGCTCGATCAGCTCAATGATGGGACGATCGACGTCGCGATGGCCGGCCTCACCCGGACGGCCTTCCGCGCCGCGCAGGTCAACTTCACCGACCCCTACGTGGTGATCTCGCAGGCGGCGCTCGTCGAGCGTCGCTTCGTCGACGGCTCGCGAGCGACCGACGAGGAGCGCCGCGACGTCGTCGATGACTACTACGACCTGACCGGGATCTCCGGGCTGCGGATCGGCGTCGTCGAGGGCACGCGCCCCCACTACCTCGCCCTCAATAACTTCCCCGACGCCAAGATCGTCCCGTTCGCGACGATCGACGAGGCCTCGAAGGCGCTCATCGCCGGGCGACTCAACGCCCTCGTCCACGACGACGCCTACGTCCGCGTCTGGGGTCGCATTCATCCCGGCGCCGCCGGCCGGTTCAGCCCGCTCCTGGAGCGGGTGACCGAGGAGCCGATCGCGATCGCGATCCGGAAGGGCGACCTCGAGTTCCTCGAGTTCCTCAATGCCTACGTCGCCGAGATCCGCGTCGACGGCACGACCGATCGTTACTTCCGGCGTCACTTCGTCGACACCCTCTGGCTGTCCGTCGCCGACCTGGCGCGGGAGGAGCAGGAATGACCCGCACGAGCATCCCCAGCCGTCGCCTCCTCGTCCGCGCCGCGCTCGCCGCCGCGGTCGCCGCGTTCGCGCTCGGCCCGGGCGCGCACGTCGCCCGGGCGCAGGATGGCGACATCCTCGACGAGATCGAGTGGGACATCGGCGGCTCCCTCCGCGTCCGCGGTCTCTACCTCGCGAACGGGACGCTCGCCGAGGAGCTCGACTTCGCGCAGCGTCTCGCGCTGCAGGTCGCCAACGAGAACAAGATCGACGCGACCCAGGCGTTCATCGACATGCGCCTGCGCCTCTTCCTCCAGGCGACCGCCTACGAGGAGTTCACCGCCCACCTCGGCGTCGAGGTCGGCGACCTCGTCTTCGGCGACGCGGGGGACGGCGGCGACATCGGCACCGACGGGATCGTCTTCGAGAACAAGCACCTCTACCTCGAGTGGCACCCGAAGAGGTACTCGGTGAAGGCACGCGCCGGCCTCTACGCCCTGCAGACCGACGAGCACGGGATCATCCTCTCGGACGACGTCGCCGGCCTGCACGCCGAGTGGGAGATCCTCGGGGCGCAGACCTCGCTCTCGCTCGACTTCGTCAAGGCGGTCGAGAACAGCCGGGTCGACCTCGACGGCGACGGGATCGTCGACAACGACTACAACGACCGCACGATCTGGCTCGCGGCCGTCTCGACGAGCATCACCGATCCGCTCACCCTTCGCGCGTTCTTCGCCGCGGACATCGACAACACCCAGGACAGCCCGGTCGACAACATCGAGCAGGACATCTACTGGGCCGGCCTCGAGGCGCGCGCCCGGGTCGGCGGGATCCGCCTCTCCGCCACCGGAATCTACGCGTTCGGCAAGCGCACCGAGACCGGGCTGCCCGGCGTCCACATCCGCGCCTGGGCGGTCGACGCTCGGGCGTCGTACGCCTTCCCGTTCGTGACGGTCGAGGCGATCGCGGGCTGGGCGTCGGGCAACGACCCCGACCGCCTCACGACCGACGAGGCCTTCCCGACGATCTCGCCGTTCTACGCGGTGAGCGGGATCGTCTACAGCAACTTCGGCGGCTTCAACGCGACCGGGAGCGACCTCTCGGGCACCGCCCACGTGACCCTCCGGGCGCGGGTGACGCCGGTTCCGTGGATGGATGTCGAGGCGGTCGCCCTCTACGCGGTGTTCACCTCGGACCGCGACGTCTCGGACGCCGTCAACCGCTTCGACCAGAACGAGCGCAGCCTCGGGACCGAGTTCGACCTGAACTTCACCTTCCGTCTGTCCGACAAGTTCAAGATCTTCGCCCGCGGGAGCGTGCTCCTGCCGGGGCAGGGCTACTACACCGAGTTCGACACCAAGGCGACCCGCCAGCTCAGCCAGGTGATCGTCGGCGCGCAGCTCAACTTCTAGTCCCCGGCGTCGTCGCCGGCGAAGAGAGCCTCGAACCCGGGCTCGCCGCGCACCGCGGCGAGCTCGGCGTCATCTCGGTGGGCCCACAGGAGGTGCTTCGCGAGCCGCGCCCGTTCGAGCTCGATCGCGTCGGGCAGCCGCGGGTCGGTCTCGCCCGACTCGAGCAGAGCCTCGAGCTCGGCGAGGGCGGAGCGTCGCATCCGGAGGTCGGCGGCGAGCCAGGCGATCGCGTTCGCGCGGAGGCCCGCCGTCTCGTCGGGGTCGTCGCTCTCGGCGGACGCCATCGAGGCGGTGCACGCGGCGTTGTAGAGGGCGTAGCGGGAGCGATCGTCGCGGACGGCCGGGTCGCGGAGGGCCGCCTCGTAGTGGCCGAGCGCCTCGGCCCACTCCCCCGCCTCGCTGAGCGACCCGGCCCGGAGGTGGTGCTCGTGGCCGTTGCTCGGCGCGACGTCTCCCTCGATGACGGCGTGCTCGCGCTCGAGGAACGGAAGCATCCGCGGGACCTGCACCATCCACTCGCGGAAGCGCGCCTGCGCCTGCGCCGGCTCGATCCCTTCGAGGTGTCCGAGCAGCTCCTTCGTCGCCGCGATCGCCTCGGCGCGCCGTCCGAGGGCGTGGAGCACGCGGGCGACCTTGCCGAGGTCGCCCGCGACCTCGACCCGCGTCGCGGGATCGTCGGGCATCACGGCGAGGACGCGCCGACGCGCCTCGACCGTCGCGCGGTAGGCGGCGAGGGCGCCCTCGCGGTCGCCGCGCGCGGCGGCGAGGTCGCCGAGGCGGAAGTGGGTCGTGGCGAGGCGGCGGCGGTACTCGGGTTCATCGGGGTCGGCGGCGATCACCTCGCCGATCGTGGCGGCGAGGCGATCGACGACGGCGATCTGCTCGTCGAGCGGGACGCCGGCTCGTGAGAGGCCTTCGGCGAGGTTGCTCAGCGAGGTCGCGAGTGACATGCGGGCGGAGACGGCGTCGGGATCGCGCTCGATGAGGATCGTCGCGTGCGCCGCGGCGCGTCGGTAGGCGGCGATCGCGCCGGTGACGTCGCCGGTCTGGAGGAGCGTCGATCCGTGGTCGTCCTCGGCGACGGAGAGGGCGCGGCGGTCGAGCACGTTGTCGGGGGCGGCGGCGACGAGGGCCGCCTGGAGGTCGACCGCCTCGGCGAATCTGGCTGTCGCCGCGTTCAGCCCGTCGGCCGTCTCGAGGGAGAGCTCGGCGTAGCCCGCACGGCGAAGCGACACGGCGAGCTCGCGGCGCGCTTGCGCGTTGTCGGGGTCGAGCGCGACCAGCGCGCGTCCGATCCAGGCGAGCTCGAGGGCGGCGTCGCGCGCCGCCTCGAGCTCACCGAGGACCGTCCTCGCCCCGGCGATCACCTCGAGGGCGGCCGCCACGTTGGTCATCCGGGACGGGGCGGTCGGATCGGCCTCCAGGCTCGCCCGCGCGAGCGTCAGGGCGCGGTCGGCGGCGGCCGCCGCCGCGTCGGCCTCGCCGCGCGCGAGGTGGGCGTTCGCGAGCTCGAAGAGGAGCTGGTAGGTCGCCCGGTCGCCGTCGAGTTGGTGCTCCCGCGCCAGCTCGATGAGCTCGCCGAAGGCCTCGACCGACTCGGTCATCAGGCCGGCCTCGCGGATGAGGCTCGCGCGGCGGTGGAGCGCGCTCGCGAGGAGGTGCGGGATGCCGTCGCCGCCGTCGACCGCGATCAGGCGTCGCCAGATCAGGACCGCGCCGTTCTGGAGGTCGCGGGCGGCCTCGGGGTCGCCGAGCTGCTCGCGGATCACGCTGCGCTGCTCGAGCGCCTCGGCGAGATGGAGGAGCGCCGACCCGTCGGCGGGGTTCCGCGCGAGCAGCCGCTCGGCGGCCGCGAGGCGCTCGGCGACGCACGCCGCCGCTTCGTCGAGGTCGCCGAGCTCGCGGTGGACGTCGCCGAGGTCGCCGTGGATCGCCGCCCACTCGAGCAACGCGCCTTCGGCGTCGGGGTCGCGCCGACGGTCGGCGCCGACGATCGCCCTCGCCCGCTCGAGAGCGTCGCGGGCGGTGCCGAGCCCGCCGTCGAGCGCCGCGAGCTTGCCGATCCGATGAAACGCCTCGGCCCGGCTGGCGGCGAAGCCCTCGAGGACGCCGGCGTCCTCGAATCGCTGGAGCTCGGCGAGGCGTCCGGCCGCCGTCGCCAGGACGTCGAGCCGGGCCTGGCGCGCTTCCGGGCCGGGGATCTTCGCGAGCTCGTCGTGGACGCCGTAGACGAGGATCGCCAGCGCCGAGAGCGCCTCGGCGGCGGCGTCCTCGGCCGTCCGGCGCTCGGCGACCGCCTGGTCGCGCTCGGCGCCGATGCGCCGGAACGACTCGACGGCGCCGATCGCGAGGACGATGCTCGCCACGGCGACGATCGCGGCGGCGGTGCCGGCGAGGGTCCGGTTGCGACGGATCCACTTGCGGGCGCGCTCGATCGGGCCCGGCCGACGGGCGGCGATCGGCTCGTGGCGGAGATAGCGGCGCAGGTCGTCGGCGAGCGCCTCGGCGCTTCCGTAGCGCGCCTCGGGCTCCTTCGCCAGACATACGAGGCAGATCGTCTCGAGGTCACGGTCGAGGCCCGCTCGCAAGCGCGAGGGCGGCGGCGGGTCGCGAGTGAGCACCGCCTGGATGAGCTCGAGGACGCTCTCGCCGACGAAGGGCGGCCGGCCGGTGAGCATCTCGTAGAGGGTGGCGCCGAGCGAGTAGACGTCGGCGCGGCGGTCGATCCGGTCGGGCCGCCCCTCCGCCTGCTCGGGCGGCATGTAGGCGGGCGTCCCCATCGCCTGGCCGCTCGCGGTGATGCCCTGGCTCCGCTCGACCTCCTTCGCGAGGCCGAAGTCGGTCAGGAGCGGCTCGCCGCTGGCGTCGTCGAGGAGGACGTTCGCCGGCTTGAGGTCGCGGTGGAGCACCGCTCGCTCGTGGGCGTAGGAGAGGGCGCGCGCGAGCTTCTCGGCGATCGCGGCCGCGTCGCGCGGCGGGAGCGGCCCGTCGCCGCGGATCCGGTCGCGGAGGCTGCGCCCCTCGATGAGGTCCATCACGAGGAAGGGCCGGCCATCGTCGTCCTCGCCGACCTCGTGGATCCCGACGATGTGGGGGTGGCGGAGGCGCGCCGCGGTGCGGGCTTCAATGGCGAACCGTTCGAGCTGCGCGCGGCTCGCGTGGTCGCCGGCGAGGAGCACCTTCACCGCGACGCGCCGATCGAGCGCCTCGTGGCGTGCGAGGTAGACGACGCCCATCCCGCCGCGGGCGAGCTCGCGCTCGATCGCGAACGGCCCGATCCGGCTCGGCGTGGGTCGGTCGGCGCGGTCGTCGCCGTCGCTCGAGACCTCGGCCTCGGGCCCGGTCGAGACGGTCGGGTCGGTCGGCCGGACCGTCCGGTCCGGGGATGGGTCGGCGGCGTCCGAGATCTCGGTCGGCGTGGTCGCCGGGTTCCCGGGGTCGGCGTCGGCGATGAAGCCGCGCAGCCGCTCGATCCGCTCCTCGTCCGCCATGGGGGCGAAGGTTACGGGCCGCGACGCGATGCGTCAATCTTCATCTAATGAAGACGAGGGAGCGGCGTCAGCTCGTCAGGAGAAAGAGGATCCCCAGCGCGGCCAGGACGAGCGCCGAGTAGACGAGCGGCGCCGCCGCGTCGGGTGCGTTCGGATCCTCGACCCGGGGGTCGAGGACGAGCCGTCGCCGCGCCGGCCGTGGAACGTGGGGCTCCAGCCCCGGTCGCGTGGCCCTGCCCGTGTCGTTGCCCATCGCCATGGAGCTCATCGTTCCCGCCTCCTCGGGCCCCGACCGGGCCTCGCGGGTGGCGCGGTCGCAAGGGCGGGTCCATCCTCGAGCGATGATCGGAACTCGGTTCCTGAGAGATGGTTGAGTGAAGCGGAGGACGCGCGGGCGGACGGATCGGGGCGGCGTCGGTCGGGCGGAAGGGGGCAGCGCCCCGATTCTTGCCTGGAGCTCGGGGCGCCGGTCAGCGCCTCGGGGGGCGCGTCGCGACGAGCCGGAAGCCGACCTGGAGGTCTGCTTGTTGGCCGCGAGACCTCGCGTCCTGGACGACGCTGGTCGCCCGGCCATCGGCGAAGGACGACCCCGTCGTCGGCCAGAAGCCTTCGGGGACTGATGGGTCGATCTTCGCCGCGTGAAGCTCGGCGACGTTTCCGGTCATGTCGAAGAGCCCGAGTCGGTTCGGGTCGTAGCTCGCGACGGGGCCGGGAAACGTGAGCCCGTCTCCCAGGGGAAAGGGCTCGCCCTTCGCCCACCGCGGCCTCGGCCGGTCGGGGAGGATCGTCGAGGGGTCGAGGAGGTTCGCGAAGAGGGCCGCCTCGCGTTCGTCCTCGCCCCAGAACCAGGCCGACCGGCTTCCGGCGCGGAGGCCGCGCTCCCACTCGAGACGCTTCGGCAGACGGTAGCGGCCGGGATCGCCGTCCTCGGTCGCGAGCCAACGCCCGTGCTCCTCGGCCTCCGGCATCGGGACCGAGACCATGGGGCGGTCCGCGCCGACGAACGGGTCGGCGCCCTGGAGGCGATCGTCGTCGCGCCAGAAGCGGAACTGCGCCTGGGTCGTCTCGGTCGCGGCGAGGTAGACCGGAGCCGTGATCATTCCGTCGTTCTGCCGGATCCCGTCTGCCCGCTCGATCCCGAACCGCGCGATCACCTCCGGCGAGAGCCCGAACGAGAAGCGTCCCGCGGGAACGAGGACGAACCGGAGCCCGCGGCCGATCTCGCTCTCGAACCAGAGCGGCCAGCCGCGTCCGCGGGCGGCGTCGAGCTGCTCGGGCGTCGGCGTCCACCAGGTGCCATCGGGGACGAGTTCCGCGTCCGCGGGGGCGACGCCGTCGGGCAGCGGCATCGTCCGCCCTTCGGGGACGTCCGGCGCGTTGGGCAGGTCGGTCCGGTCGATCTCGCAGACGAGGCGGAAGCCGACGTGGGGTCTCGGCTCATTGAACTCGGCCGACTGGGCTCCGCTCCGCGCCGACAGCGGTCCGCTCGCGTAGGAGCCGCCCCGGATCGCGCGCGATCCTTCGGTGGGAACGGCCGGGTCGACCACGGGGAACCACGGCAGGATCGCCGGCGCGTCCGAGGTCCACTCGGCGGCGTTGCCGATCACGTCGAACAGGCCGAAGCGGTTCGGCGCGAACGTCCCGACCGGGGTGGAGACGCGGTAGCGGTCGTTGCGCGGGAAGTGGATCCCGGTGTCCTCGGAGGAGACGATCCCGTCGCTCGCCGCGCGCACGTTGGCCCGGGTCGTCGACGCGGCCGGGTCGTCTCCCCAGGGAAAGATCGTCTCGGTGCCCGCGCGCGCCGCGCGCTCCCACTCCGCCGAGGTCGGCAGGCGGTAGTGTCGTCCGCCGCCGTCCGGCTGCTCGGACAGCCAGTCGGCGAACTTCTCGGCCTTCGTGGCGGACACGAGCACGACGGGGCGGTCGTCGTCAGCCGCGATCATCATCGACGGGTCTCCGCGGAGGACCTGTCCGCGCGCCGCCATCGTCCGCTGGCTCTCTTCGATGGCGTCGTCGCCCGCGTGGCCGGGCCAGCGCCGCCGGAGCTGCCCGAACGTGACCTCGGTCGCGCCGAGGTAGAACGGACGCGAGAGGGTCACCCGGTGACGGCGCTCGCTCATGTGGGAGTAGGAGAACGGCAGGAAGCGGGACCGCTCCGAGGGTCGCGACCCCATCACGAAGGTGCCCGGAGGGATCAGGACGAAGCGCATCCCGAGCTCGTTCTCGAAGCAGAGCGGCAGCCCGCTCGCCTCGGCGTACTCGCGCTGCTCGGGGGCGGGCTCCCACCACGGCTCGAGGGCGGGCGGCGGCGGGGTCGCGGCGTCCGGGTCGTCGTCGTCGTCATCCGAGGCGTCCGGCTCGGGGCCCTCGGCCGTCGCGGTGGCCGTCGCCCCCTCGTCGCCGGCCGCGATCACCGGCGGATCGATCGGATCGGGATCGCCGCCATCGCCGAAGAGGCCGAGCGCGACGGCGGCGATGCCGAGGAGGACGATCCCCGCCGCGAGCGCCGCGATCACCCCCGTCGGCGGGATCGGTGCCATGGCCGGCCCGCGCGCCGTCGGTGGGCGGGCGCGTTCCGATCGACGCGTCGTCTTCGGGGTCTCGCCGGCGAGCCACCGATCGAGGTCGTCGGCGAGCGCGGCGGCGCTCGGGTAGCGGTCGGGCGGGTCCTTCTCGAGGCAGCGCAGCGCCACCGCGCCGAGCGGCGGCGGAACCTCGGGCGCCACCTCGGTCGGGTCGGGCGGGTCATCGAGGAGGATCCGCTTGAACACGGTCGCCGTCGATGGGTCGTCGAACGGGATGCGCCCGGTCAGGGCGAGGAAGAGGACGACGCCGAGGCCGTACACGTCGACGCCCGGGCCGAGCTCGGCGAGGGTCGCGTCGACCTGCTCGGGCGCCATGAACGCGGGCGTCCCGATCGTCTGGCCGGTCGTCGTGATCTGGCGGCTGGCGTCGTCGTCGCGGGCGAGGCCGAAGTCCATCAGCAGCGTGTGGCCCTCGTCATCGATCATCACGTTCGAGGGCTTCACGTCGCGGTGGACGATCCGGCTCTCGTGCGCGTGGTGGAGGGCGCGGGCGACGTCTCGGACGACCTCGACCCGCCGGCGGAGGTCGGCCTCGTCCTTCAGGAACGCCGAGAGGGTGCGTCCCGCGACGAGCGGCATGACGATGTAGAGGGCGTTGTCCTGCTGCCCGACGTCGATCGGCGACACGATCCCCGGATGGCGGAGCTTCCCGGCCAAACGCGCTTCCCGGACGAAGCGCTCGGCGTCGTCGGGCCGCGCGCTCGGGCCGAGGGTGAGCACCTTCACCGCGACCGGCCGGTCGAGGCTCGGGTCGTGGGCGCGGTAGACGACGCCCATCCCGCCCCGCCCGAGCTCGCCCTGCAGGACGTAGCGTCCGAGCTGCGTCGGTTGCGGCGGCGTCGTCGGCGCGCCGGGAGCGGGAGGTCGGCCGAAGGGGGACGGGCTCGCTCCGCCGAAGGTGGTCACGCCGGGCCCTCCTGACGCGCGCCAGCATCGACGACCGCCGCGGCGTTCGCCACCGTCTGCCCGTGGTAGAGGCGGAGCAGCGCCAGTCCGAGGAGGAGGTTTCCGACGCCCATGAGCGGGAACAGGATCCGGGTGTGGACCGGAACGCTCTCCGCCATCACCGAGACGGTCAGGTCGGTGAAGACATCGCTCAGCCTCACCCCCGCGACGACCGCGAGCCACCACGGGGCGCGGCGCCACGCGACGAGCGCGCTCGCCTGGAGGATCAGGAACGCGGTCCAGTTCGCGGCGCAGCGCGGGAGGAGCGCCTGGGGATCGACGTAGTCGGCGCCGTGCCAGACCCGGAACCAGAGCTCGGGGAGGAGGAACCCCCAGAGCGAGAGGACCAGGTCGAACGCGACGAGCGAGCCGAGGAGGAGATCGATCCGGACGGCGTGAGGACGGCGGTCGGGCATGGGTCTCACTCCCGGACGGGCTAGAGGGCGAGCGTCGCGAGGCCGGCGATCCCGCCGAGGACGACGAGCGTGACGAGCCCCCAGGCGGGACCCGCGGCGAAGAAGACGCCCGCCGAGATCCCGAGGACGACGATGGCCGCCGCGACGAGGAGGGCGACGAAGACTGGCTCCACGGCGCCCGCGATCTCGGTGATCTCGCCGCAGCCGGGGCAGTTCGCGATCCCGCCGCGCTTGGTGTCGGGGACCTCGAAGCGCTCGCCGCAGTGCTGACACTGAGTCGGATGCATCGGCATGGCGACGGAGTCTAGCATCGGCGGCGCGCGCTCGCGTCGGCGGGCCCGCACGGAGTACAACGTCATCGGACCGAGAGCCGATGCCGATCCCCTCGCCCCGATTCTCGCCCCGGCCCGACCCGCCGGGGCCGAGCAACGCCGACGCCGACCTCCGCCTCGGGCGCCGTCTCGTCGAGGCGCGGCTCCTGGCGAGCGGGACGCTCGCGTCGCTCCTGGCCGAGTGCGCCGCGCGGCGCCCTCGGCTGGCGCTCGCCGAGCTGCTCCTCGAGCGTCGCCTCGTGGCGCCTCAGGATGTCGTCCGCGCCCTCGCGCGGGTGGCCAGCGAGACGCTGGCGGACCGGGAGACGGTCGTCGGACCGCCGCCGCGGTCGGACGCGGGGTCGGGCCGCTTCGGCTCCGGCCGCGGTCACTCGCCTCGTCCCGGCTCGGGTCGGCTCGCGCCGGCCACCGGGACGCGTCGCTTCCAGGCGGACGCGTCGGCGAGCGGCGCCGCCGGCGACGGGCCGCGCCTGCTCGATCGCTACGTCCTGGCCGAGGAGCTCGGGCGCGGCGGCATGGGCGTCGTCTGCCGCGCCTACGACGAGGCGCTGCAGCGGCCGGTCGCGATCAAGATGCTCGGCGACGGCAGCCGCCCCGCCGACGACCGTCAGTGGCAGCGCTTCCGGCGGGAGGCCGTCGCCACGGCGAAGCTCCGCCACCCCGCGATCGTCGCGATCCACGAGGTCGGCGATGAGGGCGGCGTTCCGTTCATCGTGATGGACCTCGTCGAGGGCGCGAGCCTCGAGGCCGTCCTCGCCGGCGAGGAGCTCTCCCCGCGTCGGGTCGCCGAGATCGCCCGCGAGGTCGCCCTCGCGCTCCAGCACGCCCACGATCACGGCGTCGTCCATCGCGACGTGAAGCCCGAGAACATCCTCGTCGACCGGGACGGGCAGCCGCGCCTGACCGACTTCGGGCTCGCCCGCGAGCTCGGCGCCGATCAGATCACCGTGAGCGGGCAGGTCGTCGGAACTCCCGCCTACATAGCGCCCGAGCAGGCGGGCCGCAGCGGCGGGGTGATCGGTCCGGCGGCGGACGTCTACGCGGTCGGCGGCGTCCTCTACCGCGCGCTGGTCGGGCGTCCTCCGTTCGTCGGCGACGCGCTGGTGAACGTCATCCAGATGGTGCTGTTCGAGGAGCCCGAGCCGCCTCGTCGGAGCCGTCCGGCGGTCCACCCCGACCTCGAGACGATCGCGCTCCGCTGCCTCGAGAAGGAGCCGGATCGGCGCTACCCGAGCGCGCGCGCGCTCGCCGCCGACCTCGAGCGGTTCCTCGCCGGCGAGGTCATCGACGCGCGTCCGGTCGGGCGGCTCGAGCGGGCGCGGCGGTGGGCCCGTCGGAACCGGCTCCTCGCGGCGTCGCTCGCCCTCGTCGTCCTCGTCGTCGTCGGGGCGGCCGCGGCTGGGACGTGGCTCGTCGTCGCCACGCGGCGGCAGATCGCGGCCGAGCGGAGGGCGGGCCAGGACGAGGCGCGCGAGCGTGCGGCGGCGGCGTGGGCGGCGTTCGAGGACGCCCGTGACCAGGCGGCGGTCGGCGATCGGCTCGATCGGCGCCGGGCCGACCGGCTCCTCGCCCGTGGCCTGGACGCCGTCGCCGCCGCGGCGGCGCTCCGGACGCTCGCGCCCGAGGACGAGGACGCCGCCCGGCGCGCGTTCGACGCGGCGATGGCGACCGGCGAGGTGGCGCTGCGGGCGGAGCAGTGGGGCGTCGCCGCGAGCGCGTTCGAGAGCGCCCGTGGCCTCGGGGTCGCCGACGGCGAGGCGCGGGCGGCCATCGATCGGGTCGAGGAGTCGCGGCGGCAGGCGACCGACGCGCTCCGGCGGGAGGTCGAGGGGATCCTCGCCGAGGCCCGCTCGGGCGAGCTCGGCGCGCGGCCGGGCGGCTACGACGACGCCCTCTTCGGGCTGGTCCGGCGGGCGGATCCCGAGACGGTCCGCATCCTCGCCGCCACCCTCGGTGAGCTTCGCGCGGTCCTGCGCGAGGCGGTGGGCGACATGATCCGGGCGGCGCAGCATCCGAACGAGGATGAGGCGCGCGCCGGCGAGACCTCCATCGAGGGCCTCGAGGAGGCGCTCGTCCGGTGGCTCGCGAAGGGGCCCGACGAGACGATCGACGAGAGCGACGAGAGCACGGTCGGCCTCGCCGCCGGGCGCATCGTCCGGCGCGCGCGTCGGAGTCATCCCGACCTGGCGACCCAGCCGACGATGGCAACCTACCGCCGTCAGATGGCATCCGCGCAGGCCGCGGCGCTCGGGCCGGCGGGCGAGCTGACGGCGCGGCTCTGCTGCGAGGCGCTCGGGCGGATCGGCGTGCGTGAGGAGGCGCTCCCCGCCCTCATCGCCTACCTCCAGGCCGAGGAGGATGAGCTCCGCGCCGTTCCCGCCGGGGTCGCCATCTGTCTCCTCGGCGGCGAGGAGGCGGAGCACCACGTCCTCCGGGCGGCGCGTCTCTTCGGGCGGGCCGGTCCCTACTGGCGACGGGTGCGCCGCTACCTCGAGCGGACCGGCGCGGCCGAGGTCGACGTCGCCGACCTCGAGGGAGCGGCGAGCGCGGTCGAGCTCGTCGAGCTCGGCCGGACCCACACCGATCGGGGCGAGCGGGACGAGGCGCTCGCGGCGTACGAGCGAGCGATCGAGCTCGACCCCGATCACGGGCCGGCGTGGGTCGGCCGGTCCGGCGTGAAGCTGGCCCGGGGCGACCTCGACGGAGCGCTCGCCGACATCGAGCGCGCGCTCGAGATCTCGCCGCGGTCGGGGTGGTTCCTCGCCGAGCGCGGAGCGGTCTTCGTGCATCGCGGCGACCTCCAGCGGGCGCGTCGCGACTTCGATCGGGCGATCGTGCTGGCGCCGGGTTTGGCCGAGCCGCGGCGGCGGCGTGCGAAGCTACGTCGCCGGACGGGCGACCTCGTGGGCGCGCAGACCGATGTCGAGCGGGCGATCGAGCTCTCCCCCGGCGACGCGAGCCTGTGGACGCTCCGCGGAGACCTGCGCACCGACGTCGATCTCGCCGGGGCGCTCGCCGACTTCGATCACGCCCTGCAGCTCGATCCCGAGCACGCGCAGGCCAACCTCGGGCGAGGGGTCGTCCGGCACCGGATGGGCGATCTCGAGGGCGCGATCGCCGACGTGGCGGTCGCCCTCGAGCGGTCGCCGGGCAACGCGCTCGTCTGGACGCTCCGGAGCGGGATCCGGCTGGAGCAGGGCGATCTTCGGGCGGCGATCGCCGACGCCGACCGGGCGATCGAGCTCGATCCCGAGGCGGCCACCGCCTGGGTGCAGCGCGGGCGAGCGCGGGCGGCGGCGGGCGAGCTCACGGCGGCGCTCGAGGACTTCGACCGGGCGGTCGAGCTCGACGCCGGCTCCTCGTTCGCGCTGGTCGAGCGCGCGATCGTGCTGCGGGCGAGCGGTCGCCCCGACGACGCGATCCGCGACCTCGACCGGGCCGTCGTGATCTCCCCGGCGAAGCCGAAGGCGTGGAACGTCCTCGGCGCCTCGCGCGTCTCGATCGGTGACGTCACGGGGGCGCGCGAGGCGTTCGACCGGGCCGTCTCCCTCGCGCCGGGCAGCCACGTCTTCCTGACCAATCGCGGGCGGGTGCGCACCCTCCAGGGCGACCACGCGGGGGCGATCGAGGATCTCGAGAAGGCGGTCCGCCTCGCGCCGCAACACGCGCCCGGCTGGAACAACCTCGGCGCGGCCCGCGAGGCGGCCGGCGATCGGCAGGGGGCGCTCCGCGAGTACGGCCGCGCCATCGACCTGGACCCCGAGGACGTGGAGCCGCGGAACAATCGCGGCGTCCTCCTTCATCGCCTCGGGCGCTTCGAGGAGTCGATCCTGGACTTCGACCGGGTGCTCGCCCTCGCCCCGCGCCACCTGAGCGGGTGGCGAAACCGGGGGCTGGTGCGGTGGCGCCTCATGCAGCTCCGCGGCGCGATCGCCGATCTCGAGCGCTTCTGCGAGCTCGCGCCGCCGGGCGACGCCATCGAGGAGGCGCGCGGCTACATCGAGCGGATGCGGCGCGGCGAGGCGATCGGCGGCGGGGGGTGACGCGTCGCGGCCGCCGTCCGCCGCCTGTCGGGATGGCGGTCGACGCGTCCGCGTTTCCCGTGGCTGGCAGGGGATTTCCGATGGCGCGGCGGGCAAGTCTTTGCGCCGTAGGGTGTTCGCCCTTCGCCCTTCTTCGGCATGGACTTCGCTCGGTCCAGCGGTAGAATCGTCCCTCCTCGCGTCCGCGTCGCGTCCGCGGGGAGGGAAGGACCCTGACCGCCGGAGGTAACACAGGCGATGCCCACCTACGAGTACCGTTGCAACGCGGAGAGCTGCCGTCACGAGTTCGAGCTCTTCCAGTCGATCACCGCCGATCCGGCCGCGACCTGTCCCGAGTGCGCCCACGATGCGCGTCGTCTGATCAGCGCCGGGGCCGGGCTGCTGTTCAAGGGCTCGGGGTTCTACATCACCGACTACCGGAGCAAGGCTTACACCGACAAGGCGCGGGCCGAAGGTGCGAAGAAGTCGGAGAAGAAGGCGCCGAAGGGCGGCGCGAAGAAGAGCGACTCGAGCGGCACGAGCTCGGGGAGCAAGGAAACGACGAAGAGCGCGTCGAGCTAGGACGCGCAGCGACCCATGGCCAAGCGAACGACGTTCACCGACGAAGGGCTCCCGACCGCGATCCTCAAGCGCGACCTGCTCGCGGGGATGGCGGACAAGAAGCTCCAGGCGGAGCACGACCCGGGCAAGACCGGCGACCTCTTCTTCTCGAAGGGGCGCCTGTGCGAGGCGCTCGACTTCTACGAGAAGTGCGATCAGCCGGCCGAGCGGGTCGCGAGGATCAAGGCGAAGGCGCTCGAGGACGGCGACTACTTCCTCCTCGCGCGGATCGTCCACGCCGCCTCCGACACCGTGAGCGAGAGCGAGTGGGCGAGCTGCGGCGACACCGCCGCGACCAAGGGCAAGCTCGCCTTCGCCGTGCGCGCCTACGAGCGGGCGGGCGACGGCGTGGCGGAGAAGCTCGCCGAGGCGAAGAGGAAGCTCGAGGAGTTCCTCCCGAGCATCGCCGAGGCGAAGATGGCGGTCGGCGCGACGGCCGACCAGGTCGCCGCCGACGTCGCCGACGTCGAGCCGACCTCGGGCGACGAAGACGCGAAGGAAACCTGACCGTGAGCGCGACCCAGTCGGGACGGATCCCCGCGGAGGCCCACGACCCGGTCGACGGCGACGACGTCGACGGCGACGACGTCGAGGGCGCCGAGAGCGGCGCCGAGAACGCGGTCGCCAAGAACGTCCTCCTCGGCCTCGGCTTCGACGCGAAGCCCGACGAGGAGAAGCGCGTCACGAGGAGCGAGGACTTCCTCCTCATGGGCGGCTCGGCCGCGACCCACGACCGGATGACCGAGAAGGTGCTCGCCTTCCAGGAGATCCTCGGCCGCTTCGGGCGGCGCCTCGAGGACCTCTCGATGGAGGAGTACTACGAGATCGTCCGCCGGGTCGACGAGCGCCCCTGGTCCTGGTTCTACGGCAACCAGGGCCACCCCTTCCCGTTCGGCGGTGGGAACGGCTGAGCGGCCGTGGGTGTCAGTCGCCGCGAAGCCGTGCGACAGCGACGCGCAGGCCCCTGGACTCGGGATGCCCGAGACGGATTGCCTCCTCGAAGTCCACGATCGCGCCTTCGAGGTCGCCTCGTTTGGCCCTCAGCATCCCGCGGTTGCCCCACGCCTCGGCGTTCGATGGCTGCAATCGAATCAGCCCTCCGTAGTCCGTGATCGCGCCTTCGAGGTCGCCGAGGTTCGTCTTGGCCAAGGCCCGGTTGGCCCATGCGGGAGCGCAGCTCGGTTCCCTGCTGATGGCGATGTCCGAGTCGACGATGGATCCGGCGTAGTCGCCGGAGTTCGCCTTCACCGCGCCTCGCGCGACGTAGGCGGTCCAGTCGTTCGGGTCGAGGGCCAGCGCCCGGTCGCACTCGGTGATGGCTCGAGCGAAGTCACCGGTCAACTGACGGACCGAGCCGAGGTTGGACCATGCTCTCGAGCTCGTCGGATCCACCTCGATGGCGCGTTCCAGGTCCGTGATCGCGCCGGCGAGGTCGCCGGATCGACTCTTCGCGAGGCCTCGCAAGCGGAGCGCGGTCGCGTTCCCTGGATCGGCCTCCAGGGCAGCGTCGCAGGTCGCGATCGCGCCAGCCAGGTCGTCTCCGTCGAGGAGCGCGATGACCCGGTCGGCCAGGTCGCTCTCGATCTCGGCGGCTTCGCTCGGAACGCTCTCCGGCTCGTCGGTCGGGTCCGGCGGACCCTCGCCGCCGCGAGCGCCGGCAGCCGACGGCTCCCGTGTCCGCGCGGCCTCGTTCGGCGGGGGCGAGCGCGCGGCCAGGAGGGTTCGGATCCGAGCCTCGGCTTCTTCGAGGTCGCGTTCCAGCTTCGCGTGATCCGCGCTGGATCGTGCGAGCATCTCTTCGAGGTAGCCGGCGCGATCGACCTCACCTGGCGCCGCGACCGGCGACGCGGTGGGGTGGGGTCGCGTGAGGGCGACCGTCGTCACGGCCGAGGCGAGCGCTGCTCCGAGGGCCGCGGCCCCGACTCCGAGACCTACCGCGGCGCGGACGCTGACGCCCGAGCCGCTCGAGCGGCGAGTCGTCGGCTCACCTCCTACCCGATCGGGGAGCGGCTGCGCGGTGGCCGGCGCTCCGGCGGTAGCGCTCCGGCGTGCCGGCGACGCTCGACCGATCTCGTCGCCGCGGAGGAACCGGGCGAGGACCTCGGCGAGGGCGCGGCCATCGGCGTAGCGGTCGGCCGGCTCCTTCTCGAGGCAGCGAAGGACGATCTCGTCGAGTGCGCCCGGGATCCCGTCGCGCAGGCTCGAGGGCGGCTTCGCCGGTCGCGAGAGCGCGGCGACGATCGCCTCGGCCATCCGAGCGGCCTCGAACACGGCGCGCCCGGTCAGCATCGCGAAGAGGGTCGCGCCGAGGCCGTAGACGTCGGTCGGGGGACCCATGCTCTCGTGGTCGCCTCGCGCCTGCTCCGGGGACCAGAACCCGGGAGTCCCGACGAACCGTCCGCAGATCGAGATCAGACCCGATCCCGAGGAGGCCAGATCCTTCGCCAAGCCGAAGTCGGTCAGCCGAGGCTCGCCGGTCGCCGTCAGAAGGACGTTGTCGGGTTTGATGTCGCGGTGGAGAATTCCCAGGTCGTGCGCTGCGGCGATTCCGAGGGCGAGCTTCCGTGCGAGCTCGACCGCTTCGTGGGGCGCGAGGGGGCCACCGTCGGCGAGCCGATCGGCGAGGTCGACGCCGTCGACGTGGTCCATCACGATGTAGGGGCGGCCATCGGGGTCGTGGCTCGTTTCGTGGACGGCGACGATGTTGGGGTGGCGCAGCCGCGCCAGAGCCCGGGCCTCACGATCGAATCGCTTGAGCTGGGTGGGGCTGGCGTCGACGGCGAGGAGCATCTTGATCGCGACGTCGCGACGCAGGCGCGGGTCGTGGGCGCGATAGACGACGCCGGCGCCGCCTCGGCCGAGCTCCTCGCGGATCTGGTAGGGTCCGAGGCTCTGCATCGGAGTCGAGGATGACAGGGCCCGGGGGCGAGTGCGAGCGGCCCCCCGGAGCTTCGGCAGTCGCTCAGCCGGCGCTCGCCGATGCCGTGTCGTGCATGCCCGCCTCGAGCGTCGTGTTCGCGATCACCCCGACCAGCCGCACCGCGAGGAGCGAGCGCCTCACCAGGACGTTCGCGCGCGACGCGGTGATCGCGACCTCGACCGCGGCGCACGAGAGCGGGCGGGCGAGCTCGGGCCGGATCAGCAGGACCAGGATCTCGCGGCGTCGGGCGGCGTCGAGGAGGCCGACGAAGCCGGCTCCGTGGCGGGTGCCGAACGCGATGAGGACGTCGCCCGCCTTCGCGGATGCGCCGACCTCGCCGGATCCTCCGAGGGCGACCACCGGGGCGAGCTCGCCGAGGCCACGCTTGAGGAAGTTGCTCGCCATCGGCGAGATCCCGTCGAGCGACCCCTCGCCGGCGATCCAGAGCTTCCCGCCGGACGCGAGGGCGCGGGCGATCTCGTCCCCGGCGTAGGCGAGGTTGCTCGCCTGGCGCAGGAACTGGCGCCGCTCGACGCCGAAGATCCCCGAGCTGTGGAGCGCCGCCTGGACCGAGACCGTCGCTCCGCGGCACGGCCGCGCGATCGGGGGGCTCTCGCCGCTCGACCCGCTCGCGGTGATCCCGCCGATGTCCGGGAGGCGGACCCAGGGGTCGACGAGCGCGTCGGCCGGGTCGAGGCGGGCGGGATCGATGAGCGCCCCGCGGTGGGGATCGACGGGGGGCAGGGAGAGGCGGTGACGGGCGGACATTCGATTCTCCTGGCCGGGCTCGTTCGGCGTCGGTCGGGAGATCGCAAACCGAGGTCCGGCAACGCCTCCGAGGTTCGCCTGTGGATTCGCAAGGACTTAGCTTCGATGTGACGCGCGCCGGCAGCATCGATGTCGTGGCACCTCTTGTTTCGTGGCGACGCACCGAGCGACCGATGTCCCATCCCGCCTCGCGCCCGGGCGCGGATGCGGCGCGCCGCCGCGCTCGCTAGAATCACCCTGATGACCCCCTCGACGCCGCCGCCGAGCGCGCCCGATCCCGACCGTCGGCGTCGTTCCTCCGAGCCGCCCGGCCCCCCACCCGGAAGCTCGACGACCCCGGTCCCGGTCCGCGGCTCGTTCCCGGTCTTCGCGACCCGCGCCCCCGACGTCGCCGACACCCCGCTGCCGATCGCGCCCTCGTCCGTCCGCGGCGCTGCCCCGGCGGCCCCCACCGCGGGGGACCTCCGCTACGAGATCGGCCTGGCGAAGGATCTCAAGACCTACATCGAGGAGCTTCAGCGCCGCCTGAAGAGCAAGACGCGGCAGCTCCGCGAGGCGCGGAAGTACGTCGACAACATCGTCGGCTCGATGCTCGACGCGCTCGTCGTGATCGACCCCGATGGGATCATCGTCACGACCAACCCGGCCGCGAGCGAGCTGTTCGGCTGGCCCGAGGAGGAGCTCGTCGGGCGCCCCGCCGCGTCGCTGTTCGCGAACCCCGCGGACGGCGAGGTCTTCGATGGCGAGGAGCTCGCCCGGAGCGAGACGGTTCGCCTCGAGGAGGTCGCCTGCCGCCACCACGATGGCGGCACGTTCCCGGCCACCTTCTCGGCTCGGGCGATGCGCGACAACGAGGGGCGCCTGATCGGGTTCGTCGGGATCGCGCGCGACATCCGCGAGCTGAAGCGGCTCGAGCAGGAGAAGATCCTGGCGATCCGGACGCTCGCCGCCACGGTCGCCCACGAGATCCGGAACCCGCTCGGGGCGATCCGCAACTCGGTCGGGCTGCTGCGTCGCGATCTCGAGGTCGATGGAGATGATGCCGAGCTGCTCGACATCGTCGCGGAGGAGAGCGAGCGGATCAACGCGATCGTGACCGAGTTCCTCGGCTTCGCCCGCCCCGCCGAGACGCGGTTCACCGACCTCGACCTCGGCGTCCTCGTCCGGGAGACGGTCGTCCTCGCCCGACAGGATCAGCGGGTCGGCGAGGCGGTGCCGCTCGAGCTCGACCTGCCCGAGGTGCTCCCGTCGCTCCACGGCGATCCGGACAAGCTCCGGCAGGTGCTGTGGAACCTGCTCATCAACGCCATCGAGGCGCTCGGCGCCGAGCGCGCCGGACGGATCGGCGTGCGCGTCGTCGGCCGCGGCGGGACTGACGCGCGACGCGGCGGCGGCGGCGATCTCCGCGAGGAGAGCGACGACGACGGCGCCCGGCCGGGCCGCGGTCGCGACCGGGTCGGCTACATCCTCGTCGAGGTGAGCGACACCGGCTGCGGGATGGACGACGAGGCGCTCGCCCGCGCCTTCGAGCCGTTCCAGACGACGAAGGCGCGCGGGACGGGCCTCGGGCTCGCCGTGGTCAAGAGCATCATCGAGGAGCACGGCGGGACCGTTCGGGTGACGACGCGGCCGGGGGAGGGGACGACCGTGTCGTTCACCCTGCCTCGTCGCCGTTCCTGAGCGCTCCGCCGGGCACGCGAAGGGGAGGGACGCGCCGATGGCTTCGATCCTGGTCGTCGAGGACACCAAGAGCATCCGGACCTCGCTCCGGATCACCCTCACCCGGGCCGGCCACGACGTCGACGAGGCGGCCGACGGCGGCGCCGCGCGGGCGAAGCTCGAG
Organism: Planctomycetota bacterium; assembly: GCA_029260755.1. Taxonomy (GTDB): domain Bacteria; phylum Planctomycetota; class J058; order J058; family JAJDCQ01; genus JAJDCQ01. The sequence goes on from JAJDCQ010000070.1 coordinate 82,247, forward strand.
GAGGACCTCTACGACCTCGTCATCACCGACCTGCGCCTCGGCGAGGGGCTCGACGGGGTCGGCGTGCTCGAGGAGGTGAAGGCGCGCGATGTCGACATCGAGGTGATCATCGTCACCGCCTTCGGCACGGTCGCCGGCGCCGTCGAGGCGATGAAGAAGGGCGCCCACGACTACCTGACCAAGCCCTACACGCCCGAGCAGATCCTCCACGCGGTCGGCAACGCCCTCGAGCGCCGGAGCCTGCGGAGCACCGTCCGCAACCTCTCGAAGACGCTGCTCGACCGCTTCGACATCGAGGGAATCGTCGGCGAGAGCGAGCGGATGCGGAGCGTTCTCGATCTCATCGGGCAATGGTCGCCATCCGACGGGACGATCCTCATCACCGGCGAGACCGGCACGGGCAAGGACCTCGTCGCGCGCGCCCTCTACGCGGCGAGCCCGCGGCGCGAGAAGCCGTTCGTGATCGTCAACTGCGCGGCGATCCCGGACAACCTGTTCGAGAGCGAGCTCTTCGGCCACGTCCGCGGCGCGTTCAGCGGGGCGCACAACAACAAGAAGGGGCTCGCCCACGAGGCGGAGAACGGGACGCTGTTCCTCGACGAGATCGGCGAGACGCCGCTCGCGGTGCAGGCGAAGCTGCTCCGCTTCCTCGAGACGGGCGAGCTCCGGCCCGTCGGCGCGACGAAGAGCGCGACCCTCGACGTGCGGGTGATCGCCGCGACGAACCGTGATCTCCAGACCGCGACGCTCGAGAAGAAGTTCCGCGAGGACCTCTTCTACCGGCTCAACGTCCTGCCGATTCACCTGCCCTCGCTCCGGGATCGGCGCGAGGACGTCGCGCTCCTCGCCAGCCACTTCCTCGACCGCTACGCCGTGAAGGCCGGCAAGACAGTGAGCGGGCTGTCGAAGAAGGCGCAGCTCCTCCTCAAGTCCTACGACTGGCCGGGCAACGTCCGCGAGCTCGAGAACGTGATGGAGCGGGCGGTGATGCTCGTCCGTGGCTCGGAGGTGCGGCCCGAGCATCTCCTCCTGCCGGGCAGCGTCTCGGCCGAGAGCTCCGAGCTCGCGATCGCCGCGGGCATGACCGGAGCGCCGCCGGGCGCGTCCGCCGCGGCGAGCGCCGACGGGAGCGTCGACCTCGTCCCGCTCGCCGAGGTGGAGCGTCGCCACATCCTCTCTGTCCTCAAGGCGAGCGGCGGCAATCAGAAGAAGTCGGCCGCGACCCTCGGGATCAGCAAGAGCACGCTCTGGCGAAAGCTCAAGGAGTACGGCGTCGAGGCCTCGAGCCTCACCGACGGGTGATGGCCGAGGGCCGCACCCTCCGGTCGGGCCCAAACTGAAACCGCGACGCCCGTCAGGCCGCGTTCGATCTTGAAACCTGTTGCCGCGTCGCCCGACCGCGGCGCTCCCTCCACTCAGGTCCGCCGAACCGCTCAAAGCTCTGTCATATCGTTGATTGTGGCTTTCAGGCAGCGAGCCGGCACGCGAATCGCTTTTCCTCACCGCGTCCCGTCGTCAGGGACGTAGGAAGGGAGACGGTCGAGTGCGATTCCCGCCCCGCGCTCGCCGTTTCTCTTCCTCTTTTCAACTGAAAACACGCCGCCCCTGTCTATGACTAGACTAAGGGCGGCGTGTTCGTGTTCGGGCAGTAGGGGGGCAGCAGCCGTAGGTTGACCACTTAGCCCCCTCGTCGTAGGACGGGCGCATGGACACGCCTCCGCCGTCGAGATATGCGTCTCGCCAAGCCGTCCCCACGGCCGAACCCTCCGCCGTTGCTGTGATCGCGGGAGCGACGGTCGCTTCAGTCCTCGCCGCCATCGCGCTCGCCTGGGCCGTCGGGATGTTCGAGGCGGAACCGGCTCCCGAGACTCCCGAGGCTCCCGCACCACCGTCCGCCCCTCAACCCCCGCCGGAACCCCGGCCGAGTCAGCCCGCCCCGCGGCCCGTGGCGCCCGCGCCGCCATCGCCCGAGCCAGCCCTCGAGCCTGAACCAGCGCCTGATCCGTTGGCGAGGCTACACACTGCTGTCGACGAGTGGTCGATGCGCGAGCCGCGGGCGAGGCTCGCGGAGCTCGCGAAGGCGGGCATCGATGTCACCGATGAGGATCTGGAGGCGATCCGGGCGGTCGCGCGCGCGAAGGCAGATCGCCTCAAGGGGGTAATGGCTCGCGTGGGCCCAGTCGTCGAGTCTGTCGTGCCCGAACCCGTCGAGAGGCAGCGATATGTCGCCGGGAAACTCCTCAAGAAGATCCTGAGAGGGCCCGATGGCTGGGCGCTCACCGAGGTCCCGACGGATGTTGACGAGTCGCTTCGTCAGCTCGCCGCGCGCGAGTCGGCCACCTGGGAGATGCTCAGGCGCCTCGACGGGAAGTAGCCGCCCGGCGTGCCCTCTCGCGGTGGATCATCTCGAGCGTCATCCAGTAACCCGGCCCGTCCACCCGGTTGTCGCGCTTCGGGCAGTTGAGCTCACGGCTGATCTTCACGAACTGCATCACCGTTGCGACGTCCTCGGGCGAAAAGGGCGGCTTGAGGTCGGCCGCCGTCATCATATCAGCCGTCCGCTGGAAGTCGTCGAGAGGGTGCCCGTAGTTCGCGCCCCGGTCACCCGTCACGAGGCGCTGGGCCTCCTCGAGGACCGGCTCGTAGTCTTCCTCGACCAGGTCGGCGCCCTCGAGGCGGTAGACGATGCGTCCCGTGTCGCGCGCGACACGCACCTCGAGGAGCGCCCCTCGCGACTGCTCCCAGCCGTCAAGGACGACGACCCCGTCCGCACCGAGGAGCCACTCGACGTCGCGACGCATGAACTGCTCGCGCGTCTGGGTCGGCTTCCCGGCCGCGTCTAGGTCCTCGGGGCGAGCTGGGTTCACGGGGATGTGACCGAGCTCACGGAGCGCCGCGTCGGCGGCCCAGAACGCGTCGAAGTTGAAGCCGTCATTGGCGTGTGCCGACATGGGACCGGCGATGTAGAGTCTCATCATCGGAGTTCTCTTGGTGGTGAAGGGTGGTTGGCAGGATGAGTGGAGAGAGGAAACTCATGACAGAGATCGAGTTGACACCGATGGCCTCACAGCCGGTGTCGAAGGGTGTTGGTTACCAGAGCTGGCTTCAGTCGGATGGCAATCCATATTCAATGGAAACGCCGGATCTTGTCTCAGCAGTTGTTGAGCTGTGGAAGTCGGACGCCCAACCTGACGAGAAGATAAGTTGCGAAGTCTACGTCGGCGTGTTTAGAGAACCGCCTATTTTCGCGACGCTACACGAGCAGGATCCTGTCTATCGGGGCATGTCGACGGAGTTGAGCCTGCGCCCCTTCGCGAAGACGACGACGCTTCTTCAGGTTCCCGCTGGTGTTCCTGATGGTCCCTGGCGCCTGCTTGTCCGCGTTCATCCGGCCACCGGCGGTCGCTTCGATCGCGAGGTGGGCATCAATGGAGTCGCGCACGCGGTGACGTTCATTCAGGGAATGGCTGTGCCGGACAACCTCTGATTACTTTGCGATCCTACCGGGGCCCCTCCCGACTCCAGGCTATGCACGCCCCCCCGGTCTGCTTCGCGATGGACGACATCAACGGGACGCCTTTGCCTGTCCCCTCGGCAATCGCAATCGTGTGGATCGGGATGCCACGCTTCTTTGCGGTCGCGACAGTCGCGACGACCGCCTCGCCGGACGGCCCGAGGTGGACGCCGTCACTCACGAGGAGAATGCTCAAGTCCTCCTCGGGGTTCTTCACCGCCTCGTCGATCGCAATGCGCAGGTCCGTGTGACCCCCACACCCGACCTCGGCAGCCATCCACGCGGCGAGTTCCTCGAGCGCCTCGGAGTCGGGGAGTTGCGTCCAGGATGTGCGCCAAGGGGTGTTGAGTGGCTTCGAGCCCACGATCCGCTGGGGGCCACCCTGCGGCAGTCCCGGCCAAGGCGAATGCACGTTCTGGACTCGGAACGCGTAGACCTTCAGCAGCCCGTCGTCCGGGAACATCCCAAGGATCGTGAGCACCTCGCGCATCGCCTTCTCGAACGGAGCGCCACTCATCGAGCCCGTGGCGTCCATGCAGACGGCGAGGCGGTTTGTCATCGGGGCACCGACGCACACGATCTCGCGCGTCCACCCGTCGTCCACGGGGCGAGCCTCGGCGGTCGCCGGCGAGGCCCGCCCCACCGCTACGACGAGGGCGAGGGAGAAGAGGACTCCGACGAGAACACGACCGCTATACGTCACGGGATCACCTACCTTTCCGTCCTCCCGACCCGCGCCTTCGCGGACCGACAACCGTTACCTCGATGACGCTGGGCCACCAGATCACCGCGAGCTCAGACTTGATGTCGCCCTTCCCCGCGGAACACATCGCGAGGGTGAGCGTCTCCTGGTCCAGGTCACCGCAGCGCAAGCGGCGGTCCGACCGGAGCGAGACGACCTCACCGTGTGTCTTGTTGACGACGAGAGGTGGCGCGTCGGCGGGTAGGTCGAGGGCGGCGAGGCCCGAGTCGACCCAGCGGACGATCACAGCGTCACCGACCTTTGGCCGCTCGAGGCTCATCGGAGCACCTCGAGGTCAGACCATCCGGCCCGGTCGATCGTGAATGAGAGGGTCCCCGGGCGGACCGCGTGACGCTGTCCCACCGAGGGCGGCCCGCCGCCCGCCGCGAACCACTCGCTGCCACCCTCAAGCGACGGGCAGAGCAACCAGGTCTTCGGGCCGTCGGCGTGAATGTGCAGGTGGTGGTAGTGACCCGTGACGAGGATGTCTGCGTCACCGATCGGGTGGCGCATATCCGCCATGCGACGACGCCACGCGAGGGTCTTGCCCTGTGGCCCACCGCCGCCATGCGCCTGGTGACCGTGAGCGAGCCCGAGGATCTGGCCGAACACGTCGAGGGTGACCGTGAGGTCCTCCTCGGGCGTCACCCAGCGCATCTGCTTGTCGTAGCCGGCTGCGTCGAGCACCTCCTGTGCCTGCTCGAAGATCGCCACATCATCGTTGTCACCGAAGCTCGTGAACGCCTTCCCGTTACGAAGAGCGAGGCCGCCGATCTCCTCCAGGTGCATCCTTCGACGATCGACCGCTGGTCCATGCGACCCGACGTTGAGTTCCCAGCCGTTCGGATCGGCGGGCAGGTGCGGATCGACTGTCGCGAGATCGCGCGCGTCATCCGTTCTGGGCTCCACGTCCCGCCGGGCCCCACCAGCTCCTAGTAACCTGCCGCGCTGACCGCGGAACCAGGTGCGAGTAGTAGCTGTGGGTCGTCTGGATGTGGCGGTGCCCGAGCCACTGACTGACAACGTCAATCGGCACACCAGCGAGGATCGCCTCCGAGGCGAACGTGTGTCGGAGGGTGTGGGTCGAGACCCATCGTGCCTTGAGGCCGATCGCCTTCAGGAGTCGCCCAAACCGCTCGGAGAGCCGTTGCGCGACTAGATCGGGTCGCGACGCCCACGACTCGGGCGGGACGAGGACGAGGCTTGTGCGGCCTCTCCACGCATCGCGGTAGCGGTCGACGAGCTCGGGCGGGAGCTCGACCTGCTTCCGGCGCTTCGTCTTTGGCATGACCGCGTCGAGTAGCGGCGGTGATGCGTCCCAGAGGAAGTCCTCGTAGCGCAGCGCGGTCACTTCACCGATGCGCGAGCCGGTGAAGCGGCACAACCAGACAGCGAGCTCGACGACGCGCCAGATCGGATCGAGACGACGCTCGGCGAGAGCGTCGAGGATCTGCGTCATCTCCTCTGGTGAGAAGTAGCGCGCACGCTCAGGCTCGTAGTTGTCGTCGTGTCGTGCGGATCGCGCCTGCGTCTTCACGATCGGGTTGATCCGATCCCAGAGCTCGGCGCGAATGGCCCAGGAGAAGAACGCGGAGATGATCGAGCGGTGCGTGTTGTGGGTCGCGGGGAGACCCTCAACGTCGTCGAGGTAGCCCGCGACATCGGGCGTCGTCAGCTCCTCGAGGCGCGTCCGGTCACGCCGCTCGAGCCAGCCGACGAAGCGATGGAGGACGAGATTGTAGACGCGCAGGGTCGACGAGCGGACCTTACGACGGAGTGCTGAGCCTCGCTCGCACGCCTCGAGGTAGTCGTCGACGACGCGCCGAACGCTCGCAGCGTCATCGTCGCGGAAGGGGTCGCCGCCCTGGGCGAGCTCGGCGGCGCGGCGTAGCGCGAGCCGGCGGTCTTTCGTTCGGAGCGAAGCCTGCCGCTTCCCGAGCTGGACGTAGAACGTTCCGCCCTTCGATGCGCGGCGCCAGACGTTCGGCGTAGTTGATGGACCCATTCCAACCCTCCGATGGCTCTGCCCCTTGGGGGCAGAGGTGCTGCGTAGTGGTGCTGAACCACGCAGAACCCCGCCAACGCAAAGCGTTGGCCCATCGGTGTAAGTGGCCTGGGTGTCAGGCTATCGAGTTCTCTTCCTCTTTTCTCATAAGAAGGCGGCCGCCCTTGCCAGCATTGGACTAAGGGGGGCGGGCCTGCGGGCGTGCCATCTCCGGAGCGCCATCATCAGGTACGATGATGGCGGCCGGTGGCCGGACTTCTACGATCGCCGTCGGCTTTCGGAGGAGCCATGCCCCGCCGCCCTGCTCGTCGCCGCTCGTCCCCAGTCCCGCTGCCCCACTCGCCGCCCGCCCGGTCCAACGCGCCAGGCGTGGTCGCGCTCGCCGTTGGCGTCTTTCTTGGTGCCGGCGGGATCGTGGTCGCGCTACGGTCGGGGTCGGGGCCCCCGGAACTCGTCGACGCCGTCGGAGGCGAACTCGAGTTTGAGCCCGGGATCCCGTCCGACGAGAAGCTCGACGAGATGGTGCGGATGTGGGTCGACAACCGGGTCCGCGCGTTCATCGATCCGATCGACGGGAGCACCGACGACGCCGGGTTGATTGAGCGCTCGCGCGAGGGGTTCGAGGCCGAGCTTAAGCCGAGAGCGGAGAAGTTGCGCCGCATTTTTTCGACGTCGCCGCCGACGTCGTCCGCTCGCAGCCCGGCTCCGAGCTCCGCCGTCACGCGATCGGCGAGCGGCTTTTCCGGCGCGTGATCGACGACTCGGACCTCTGGGCGAACCCCGACATCGGGACCGCCGAAGAGGCCCGGCCCAACTTCAAAAGAGCTCGCGAAGGGCTTCGGCCGCTCGTGGGATGCGACGCAGTAGCAGGAGGACTAAATGGCAGACGACAAGTCGAAACTCATGGGCGACGATCCATTCGGCCTCCGGACGACGGCCGAGATGACGAAGGCTCTCGCGGAGGCGGGCATCGTCGAGGTGCACGCGTTCCTTGAGCGGATCTGCTACCCCGCCGCTGTCGAGCTTGGGCTTCTGGCCGCGGACACCGTCAAGCACTGGCGGATGAAGAACGCCGCGAATGTGTTCCGACAGGGTCAAGAGAAACTCCAGGCCGCCGGCGCGCCGGAGGACGTGAAGGCCGATTTGAGAATCGGCTGCGCGATCCTCGAGAAGTCTTCGTGGATCGACGATGAGACTCTCCAGGATCTCTGGGCCGGCCTCCTCAGCGAGTCCTGTAGCGAGGACGGCTCCGACGATTCGAACCTCGTCTTTGTGGATCTACTGGACGGACTCACGAAGGGCCAAGCGCGCATTCTGGGGTACGCGTGCAAGAAGGTGACGGTGCATGCGAAACTCGCAGGCACCGAGGAGACTGGAACTGGCTACCTGATCGCTTCGGAGAGCTACTTCGCCGCGCCGGTCGAGGAGTGGCTCGGGGCCGCCGGGCACTCCAGTATCGAGCGGCTCGACTGCGAATTCGACGACCTGCGACGACGCGAGTTGATCGAGGGAGGATTCTTCATCGATCGGGGGAGCGTGCACAACGGTCGTCCCAGGGTCGCGCCGACGCCCTTGGCGCTCACGCTCATCGCTCGGTGCAGCGGAAAGCGGGTCTCGCCCTACGAGTACTACGGCCTCTCCGACGAGCCGAACGCCGCCGAGCCTTCTCGGGACGGGAAGCCGCTAGGGGACTGATCGATCAATGACGAAGGCGCTGACGGTTCTCTTCTGCGCTGTGATCTACACGTTCGTCCCCTTTGTGATTACGATCGTCGCCTACGACAAGGGCGCCCCGACGCTCGTCTTCGTCTTCGTGCTGGTCACTGTGGGGGCTCTGTGGTGGGGCGTGACGGACGGGATCGAGTGGGCGACGCACGAACGAGTGGACGACCATCGCTGCGCTTCGGTGTCTTCTCCTCGTGGAACAGAAGCTGAGTCGAGTCAGGAAGAGGATTGAGATGGCCGGAATCGTCGAGATGGTGACCGTCGCTGTGGGTGTCGCGAAGGGGGCGAAGGAGCTCCGCGATCTCCTTCGGGGGATTCGGGAGAAAGCCAAGCAGATCAGGAACGAGGAGGCGCGTCAGCTCGCCTTGGACTTCGTCGCCGAGGCGATGGACAAGACCGATGAGGTGAAGGATCAGCTCGACGAGCTCAAGGACACGGTCCGCGACGCATCGGAGAAAATCCGCGAGCTCGAGAGACAGCTTGAGTTCAACGGGAAGATCGCCCGATCCCTAAACGTGGTCTGGGTGCTCGGCGACCGCCTTCCATGCTGCGGTCGGTGCCTTGATACGGAGGGGCGGCGGGTGACTCTTCGGCGGGAGGCCAAGGGCGGGGGCAAGATGAAGCTCTCCTGCGAGGCCTGCAAGATGGCGGTTCAGCTTGAGGGCGCCGACTATGACGCGCTCTCGGGAGCCGCGGCCGAGTCCAAGACGGTCGACGAGCTCGCTGAGACCGCGGCGAGGGTGGAGAGTCAGCGAAACGCAGAGAAGATGAGCCAGCCTCCGCGCGAGAGCGGGCTGCGGGCGTTCAGCCGGCAGTCTGACCCGGACCGCTACCCTCAGCGAAGGTAGCCCCGTCCCTCCCCCCGGGCGGTCTCGTCTCGCCCGCTCGCGGTGGATGAGCTCGCTCGTGAGCCAGTACCCGGGGCCGTCGACGCGGTTGTCGCGCTTCGTGGCGTTCTCCTCGCGGGAGAGCTTCACGCATGCCATCGCGCGGGCGTCACGTGCCAGCCGAAGAGCGACGACCACATCCCTGCGATCCGGCCGAAGTCGTCAAGGGGGTGCCCGTAGCTCGCGCCGCGGTCGCCATTGACGAGGCGCTGCGCTTCCTCGAGGATCGGCTCGTAGTCCTCGACGACGAGCTCGAGGGCTCCCCTCGAGGCTAGACGCTCCGCCCCGTCTCGCGGGCGAGGCGCACCTCGAGTTAAATCGACTCAATCGGGTCGACGGTGCTTGATCGAAGGCTCTGCACCGAGTCCCGGCGCTGGCAGCGAATCGAGCAGTTACACAGCGCGTGGTGATTACTGTCGCGTAACCTACTACATATAGGGCTAGTTAGGCAGTCAAATACTATCACCAGATAAGTATTGATGGACGTCGCGCTCCTCGATAACCTGTTGGCCAGACATCATTTACGGAGGAGGGAATCATGGCTCCCAAGCGATCAACCGGTCCTTTCATCACGTACTCCTGCATCTGCGAGAAGATTCTGCAGGAGAAAGACGGCGTTACGAGCCTGATTCGAGTCGTGGATCGCTTCGTGATGACGGGCAAGGGCAAGGACGCGCCGAAGGACATGCCCGAGGCCGCGATCGCGTTCAACCTGGCGCTCGCCTTCAAGGCCGGAGAGGCCCGCGGAAAGCACACGATCACGATTACGTCGGAGACCCCGGCGGGGGGCGAGTGGTTTCCGAAGCAAGACTACCCCGCGCTCTTTGAGTCCGAAGACCGCGGCGTGAACTTGCAGATTGGCGTTCAGGCGAAGGTCAAGCTCGAGGGCGTTTACTGGATCGACGTCCTGCTCGACCGAACGCAACTACTCACGCGGATGCCGCTTCGGATCATGTATCAGACAAAGCCGGCGTGAGTCCGGAATCGCAGTTGATGTAGCCGGTCTCGAACGGATCGGGCTCGAATCCAGTGACCTCGTTTCCGGCGGTCACGAGGCGGTCGCTGGTTCCGCCCTTCGGCCCTTCGTCGGCGCCGTAGGCCTGTTCCCGCAGGAAACCACGTAGGTCTTTTCCGAGTTCGTCAGAACTGATATCGCCAGCGTCGTGCTCGGCGATCGACAAGATGACGTCGTGCCCTATCGAGCCGATAGTGTCGGCGCTTGTATTGAGCACGTAGCCATGGAGGTCCGCGAGAGTGATCTTGTTCTCGATGTAATCGAGAATCTTCTCGCGGATGGGGATGTCGGTTTCGAGGTTACTCATGGCTCTCCCGAAAAGGCAGGTGGGGGCGACTGAGCTTCGTGACCGATTCAACGCCGCGGGGCTCGATGATCGCGACGATGTCACGATCGAGGTCTCAAAGGACCGACCGTGTCGGCGACCCCATCATGAGCCGCTAGGGACGCGCAGTCAACTTATAGCGTACAAAGGCCCCGACGGTAAAGTCTTAGCCCTGGCGCACCGCTACCTTCGGCCTAACGGCAAGATCGGCGCGTCGGGTAAACCTGACCCCAAGTACTTTGTTGATCATGAAAACGGCGAGATCCTCGTCCTCCGACTCCCCCAGCGCTGACTCACCCCGGCCTCGACCCCGCGCCTCGAGTTTGGCGTCCCGCTCGGCGTTCTTGCGCCGCTGGCGGAGGTAGTGGAGAGGTGGGACCGGGCCTCGCCCCGCATCCCCTCGGGCGCCAGGGGTACTACACCCGTACTCGCAGCAGGTCGGCGGACCCTTGGCGAGCGGCGCCGCCCTACGAGACGGTCGAGGAAGTCTGCGGCGACGAAGGCGACGAGGATCGCCGCAAGCGAGCCGATCGCGACGTGAGTCTTTCCCTTTCTGCGTGGTCCATCGGCGTAACTGTTGTCGGAGTCAGGTTGTGTTTTCTCTTCCTCCTTCTTTTGGACTCCGGCCGATCGATTCCGGTCGGCATCATCCCTCGCCCCCTGCGCGATCTCGTGGACCCGGATGCCGGTGACGTCGATCGCCGCTTCGGGGTGTCTCCATTCTGCGCAGCCCGTCTCCGATCGGGACGACGCGGCGTCGCGATCGGAGACGGCCCCCGCGGGCTCTCGTCGCCGTCGCTCGGGCAACCCCTTGGAGTCACAGGGGCCAGGCCGGCACGCCTCGGTTGGTCAGCCGTTCGCTCTAGGTCTCGGTGCCCGCTCGCTCACGGGGCGTCCGGGACCGAGGGGAGTGGGGGGGTTTCCCCTTCGGACCCCACCTCCGAGGGGGGGCTTTCGTCTCCCTTCGGTCCCGGGCGCCCTGCTGTGCGGGCGGCTCAGTCCAGGCCGTCGGCCTCGTCGCCGACCGGCTCGCGGATGCGGCGCTCGATCGTGATCGTCCCGGCGCCGCTCGCGTCGATGCGGCCGCCCTCGGTGTCGGGCATCCGCTGCGCGAACGATGCTTCGCCGGCGAGGCGGACGCGCGCGATGCGCCGCGCCTCGACGTCGAAGAGGATCATGCCCTCGAGCTGGGCGGCCAGCTCGGGTCCCTCCGCGTCGCCGAGCCTGGTCCGGAGGGAGAGCTTCACGGCGACCCGCGCGATCCGGCGGACGTCGTGCTCGCCGTCGCCGGCGGCGGGTGGGCCGCCCGCTCCTCCGGCGCCGACGGGCGCCTTGGCGTCGAAGCGGGTCAGGTCGACGAGGCCGACCCGCTCGAGGGTCGCCTCGAGCCTTCCCGTCGCCGCCGCGGCGAGGATGGGGTGGAGGATCGCGGCGAGGCGCTCGCCCTCGACCGTCCATGGCGCGCCGATCGCCGCCGGCTTCTCGGGGAGCAGCGCCTCGAGGGGCTCGCCGATCGACAGGGCGCCCGCCGCGGCGGTGAGGCGCTTCCCCAGGGTCGACTCCAGCTTCGTCGCGACGACGCGTCCGTCGACTCGGCGGAGCTCGATGGTCTCTCCCAGGAGCTTCCGTCGCTCGGTGACGGTCGGGTCGGCGCCCTGCTCGTGGTGAACCTCGCGCCAGCGTCGCCAGCGTCTGCGCGCGAGGCTCGCGACCCCGTCGCCGTCGACGGCGTCGGTCCGCTCGACCGCGCGCGTCTCGGTCGTGATCGAGGTCTTGCTGTCGTGGACGAAGGGACCCTCGCGGTCCTTGGTCGCCACGACGAGCGTGATCGCGAGGTCGATCGCGAGGGTCGCCTCGTGGACGGCCGTCGCGCCGACCTTCGCCGCGGGCCGGATCGAGACCGCCTCGGCGTCTCCGTCCTGCGCCCGCGTCGTCGCGGCGAGCGGCAGGAGCGCGAGGGCGAGGGCGAAGGCGAAGGCGGTGAGGGGGCGGCGCACGGGGCGCGGCCAGCTAACCCGGGACGCTCTCGCCGACGAGCTTCAGCACCTCGTCGTCGGTGAGGATGCTCGAGCTCTTCTTGGCGGCGTCGAAGACGCGGTCGACGACCTCGTCGCTCGCGTCGAGCCCGCGCTTCTCGAGGAAGAAGACGACGTTGCTCCGTCCGCTCATCGGCCCGATGCTGATCACCTGCTCGAGGCCGAAGACATCCGCCGGCACGCCGCTGTAGACGCGGTTGGCGAGCCAGTCGTCGCCCTTCTTGAACGCCTTGATGACCGCCGCCGCGTGGACGCCCGTCGCCGTCTCGAACGCGTCCGGGCCGAAGACGGGGTAGTTGCTCGGCAGGGGCACGCGGACGGCGCGGCTCACCGTCGAGACGTAGTCGCCGAGCTTCGTCAGGTCGTGCGCGCCCTCCTCGAGCCAGCCCATGAGCTGCAGGTTCACGATGAGCTGGTCCATCGATGTGTTGCCGCACCGCTCGCCGATGCCGAGCCCCGCGCCGTGGAGCTGGTCGGCGCCCGCGAGGGCCGCCGCGATCGCGTTGACGAGCCCGAGGCCGCGGTCGTTGTGGCCGTGCCACTCGACCTTCACGTCCTCGCCGGTCGCCTCGACGACGCCCTTCACGAACTTGATCAGCGCGCGCACCCCGTGCGGGGTCGCGTGGCCGCAGGTGTCGCAGACGACGATGTGCTTGGCGCCGTTGTTGATCGCCTCGGTGTAGAGGGTGCGGATCGTGTCGGGGTGGGCGCGGGTCGTGTCCTCGGTGACGTACATCACCTCGATGTCGCGCTCGACGCACCACTTCACGGCCGTCTCGCTCGCCTTGAGCATCCGCTCGAGGTCCCAGTCCTCGGCGAACTGACGGATCGGGCTCGAGCCGATGAAGCAGGCGGTGCGGATCGGGACGCCGGTCTTCTGGATGATCTCGTGGACCGGCGTGATGTCGTTGATGTGGGTCCGCGCGGCGCAGTTGGGGATGATCTTCAGCTTCGAGCTCTTGATCTCGTTGCAGAGCGCAGTGACGTCCTCGACCGCGCGCGGGCCGGCGCCGGGGAGGCCGACGTTCGCGGTGAAGATGCCGAGCTGATCCATCAGATGGAGGATCTCGATCTTGTCGGCGATCGGCGGGTCGTAGACCGACGGGCTCTGGAGGCCGTCGCGGAGCGTCTCGTCGTCGAGGGTCACCCGGCGCGGCTCGGGGACGTGCTCGTCCGCGAGGTTCCAGTCGTAGATGAGCTCGTTCTCGTCGGGTCGGGGCGCGGGGTCGGTCGACACGGGGCGTTCCTCCTCGGTGCGGCGGGGCATTCTAGCTGGCGGCATTGGGCCGGTCAAACCGAGGCATCTTGCGGAGAGGCCCGAATCTTGCTTCATTCGTGGGCTTCCGTCGATCGTGGCGCGTCGCGGCACGGGCGGAACTCCGCGCCGGCTCGGGGGACGCGGCGGGCGGCCCGTCGCGGGCCGACCGGCGCGGTGTCGCGGAGGCATCCACGGCTGGCGCGTCGCGCGCCTCGGGATCAGTCGCATGATCGTGATGAAGTTCGGTGGGTCGTCGCTCGCCGACGTCCCGGCGCTCGAGCGGGTCGCCTCCATCATCGAGGGCCGGCGCGCGAGGCGCCCGCTCGTCGTCGTGAGCGCCCACAAGGGCGTCACCGATCAGCTCATCGCCGCGGGCCGGGCGGCCCGGGCGGGCGGCGTCGACGGCGCCGACGCGATCCTCGGCGAGCTGCGCGCCCGTCACGAGGAGCTCGCCCTCGCCGTCGGGCTCGACATCGAGGAGCCGCGCGCGCTGCTCGACCGGCTCGAGACCGTCCTCCACGGCGTCGGGCTGCTGCGGGAGCTGACGCCGCGCACCCTCGACTTCGTCACCTCGTTCGGCGAGCGGCTCAGCGCGCGCAACCTCTCGGCGCTGCTCCGGCACCGGGGCACCCCGTCGGCCGCCTTCGACGCGTGGGACCTCGGGATGCTCACCGACGGCAAGTTCGGGCGGGCGCGCCCGCGGCCCGAGTGCGAGGAGCGGATCGAGGCCGCCGTCGCCGCGCTCCCCGAGGGCGAGATCGCGGTCACGACCGGGTTCATCGGCCGCGACCGGCGCGGTCGGGTGAACACCCTGGGACGCAACGGCAGCGACTACACCGCGGCGATCTTCGCGGGCGCGGTGCGCGCCGAGGAGCTCGAGATCTGGACCGACGTGAGCGGCGTCCTGACGGCCGATCCGCGCGTCGTCGCCGCGGCGAGCCCGGTGGCCGCCCTCTCGTTCGAGGAGGCGGCCGAGGTCGCCTGCTACGGCGCGAAGGTCGTGCATCCGTCCACGCTCGAGCCGGCCCGCCGGCACGGCGTGCCGATCCGGGTGCTCAACACGTTCGAGCCGGACCAGCCCGGAACGCAGATCACCGAGGGCGGCGCCGGCGCCGACGAGGCCGCTCCCGTGAAGGCGATCGCGCACAAGGGGGGGCAGTCGGTCGTGAACGTCCGGAGCACCCGGATGCTCGGTCAGCACGGCTTCCTCTCGCGGATCGCCCGGGCCTTCGCCCGGCACGAGGTCGTCGTCGACATGATCGCGACGAGCGAGGTGAGCGTCAGCCTGACCGTGCCTCCGACCAAGGGGCTCGGCGCGGTCCTCGTCGACCTCCGCAAGCTCGGCGAGGTCACGGTCGAGGAGGGGCGCACCGAGCTGTGCGTCGTCGGGAGCCATCTGCGCGACACCAAGGGGATCGCCGGGCGCGTCTTCGGCGCGCTCGCGGATGCCGATGTGAACGTCGAGATGATCAGCCAGGGGGCGAGCCGGCTGAACCTCGGCGTGGTGGTCGCGGACGCCGACGCGGCCACGGCGATCAGGAGCCTCCATCGCGCCCTCTTCGAGTAGTGTGCACTTCGGTCGGTCTGCCACGATCGCGAGGCTCCCGCAACCAGAATCGGGGGAAGCTCGTTCTCACTGGCGCCGATCGGACACTCATTGCTCCGGACGGCCGAGGATCCTCGTCGTTCCGCTGAAGGCTGATGGCGCCTCGGGGGTAAGCCCTTAGGGAGGGGGCCGGTCGCGCGTCCGACGGGTCGCTGCTCCAGGCCTCTCATTTGCAAGGGTTTTCGGGTCTGCGCCCACGGAGGGGCACCCTGAGGGGGGTGGCGTCCTTCCGTAACCGGGAGGCGAGAGTCTGCAGCGCCGCAACGGTGTGGGCGAGGGAAAGGGAGTCGGGCGAAGATGACGGATGTCCGAGAGCGCGGCCGGAGCGGTCGCAGCTCGTCGAAGAGTGCGCGCAGCGGCGGCGAGTCGCAGCGCAAGAAGGTCAAGAAGAAGGTCAAGGACTCGGTCCGCGTCGCCGGCGAGATCGCCGCGATGCTCGCCGAGGCGAGGGCCAAGTCCGGCAGCAGCGCCGAGGTCGCCGAGGTCGAGACCAAGGCTGCCGAGCCGGCCAAGGCCGAGCCTTCTCCCAGCGAGCGGGCCGCGCGCCGGTCGAAGCGCAGCGCCCGCGAGAAGGCCGAGGCGGGGAACGAGAAGCGCCGCGAGAAGCTCGCCGAGCGCTCCTCGCGCCTGACGGGCGTGAGAGACGAGGACCGCAAGAGCAGCCGTCGGAGCTCGAGTCGCTCGAGCAGCCGGGGCAGCAAGCGCGTCTCGTCGCGGTCGTCCTCGCGGACCTCGTCGCGGTCGAGCTCGAGCGCGCGCACCAAGCTCGAGCGCAAGATCGAGAAGGCGCAGAAGGTCGCCCAGGCGGCCGCCGCGGCCGAGAAGCGCAAGGCCGTGCGCCGGACGTTCCTCGGCGGGACGGTCGAGCTGAAGAGCATCCAGACCAAGACGTCGAAGGACGCTGGTCGGATGCCGATGCTCAACATGAGCGAGGGCGGCTTCTGCTTCCTCCGCCCGAAGGCCGAGAAGATCCTCTTCTTCTTCGGCGGCAAGCAGCAGCCGATCGAGGAAGGCGCCCTCGTCCGCGTCATGCTCCACGTCCCGCCGTGTGCCGACAACCTCGCCGTCTGCGGAGAGGTCAAGCACATCGCGCACGATGAGATCAGCGGCGGTCAGCGGATCGGCATCGAGTTCGACGATCTCGATGAGGGCGGCAAGCAGCAGATCGTCCGGGCCGTCCGCATGCGCGAGCAGGGTATGATCTAGCAGCCTGCGATCGCGGCAGCGACCTCGCTCTGCCTCGACCGGTCTCGACGGACCGGGCTCCCTCCGTGGGGCCCGGTCCTTTTCGTTGGGTCGTTTCCCGGGGCGGAGGTCGGGGGTGCTCCTTCCGGCTCGATCCGGGCGTTGCTATAATCCGCGCCCCTACTCGAGCCTCCGGGAGGCCTCCGTGCGGCTGAGCGAGCTCATCCAGCGCGATACGATCATCTCGCCGCTCTCCGCGACCCGTCGCTACGACGCGATCGCCGAGGCGCTCGAGTGCCTCATCGCGCACGGGCACGTCCCCGAGGGGCTCCGGGATCCCGCCCTCGCCGCGCTCCACCATCGCGAGCGCCAGCTCTCGACCGGGATCGGCCATGGCGTGGCCGTCCCGCACGCGCAGGTCGAGGGGCTCCCTGCTCCCGTGGCCGCGCTCGCGATCTCTCGCGACGGGATCGAGTTCGAGACCGCGGACGGCAAGCCGGCCCAGCTGATCATCCTCGTGTTGACCCCGGTCAGCCGACCGGCCCGACGGATCGCAACCCTCGCGGCGATCGCGCGTCTCTTCAAGCGGGCGGATCTCCGCGACGCGCTCCTCACGGCGGAGAAGGCGGCCGATGTGATCGACGTGATCGAGCGGGCCGAGGCGGAGCCGGACCGCTGAGCCCGCGGCGCTTGGCGATGCTCTCTGATCGCCCGTATAATCCAAAGGCATAGGGACTTCGGGCCGTTCGCCCGCGCGGGCGTCTCGGGGAAGTCAAGTCGGTGGAGCGTCGATGGGGCGGTCGGGACGGGCGTCGGGGAAGGGTCGTGAGCGGAGCGCCAAGGGCTCCGACCGCGGCCGGCGGCGCGGCCGGACCGAGGAGCGTCGCAAGCAGTCCGAGCGGGTCTCGAAGGCCCTCTCGGACAGCGAGGACTTCGAGCCCGACGACGCCGAGGACGACGGCGCCCTCTCGTCGCGGGACACCTGGTCGAGCCTGATCCCGACCGACCTGCGCGAGCCGCCGCGCGAGCCGCGAGGCGGGCCGCTCGAGAGCTCGCCGATCCCGCACTCGCCCGCCGAGAGCGACGAGCTCGACGGCGACGACCTGTCCGATCCGTTCGACGAGCCGGAGGAGGACGACGCGGAGCTCAAGCGCCGCCTCGGTCTCGACCTCGCCAGCAGCACCGACGACCCCGACTCCGACGAGCCCGAGGTGCGCGAGTCGTCGCGCCGGCCGGCGGCGCCCCGTCGCGCGAAGAGCAGCCGTCGGCTTCGCGGCGTGTCGGGGCGGAAGGGCAGCGCCCGGAGTCGACCGACGACCAAGGAGCGGCGGGCTACCCGGAGCAGCCGGAGGGTCGCGGCGCTCGAGGACGACGGCGGCCGGTCGGGACGCTCGTCGGGAACGACGCGCGCCCCGAAGACGCGCGCCCGCTCGAAGCCGAAGGCGGACGCGGCCGAGTCGAGCGGACGCACGCGCCGGCCGACGGCGACGACCCGCGCCCGCGCGAAGCCGCCGCGCCTGCCTCCCTCGTCATCGTCGGGCGAGTCCCTCCCGCCGTCGTCGTCGTCGTCGGATGCGGTCGTCGAGGAGTCGTTCGATCGGGTCGACCCGGCGGCCCTGCGGGCGGCGCGCGAGGTGATCGCCGAGAACCGCGAGGCGTGCTCGCTCTGCTCGTATCGCAAGATCTGCGTCTACGCGCCGGCCTCCCTCGAGAGCGACGTCCGGAGCAAGCGTCGCAAGCTCCACCCGCACGTGCAGACGCTCCGGAGCGCGGTGGGCAAGCTCGAGGACGCGAGCCGCGGCTGGCGGATCGGCCTCGTGAAGATGCTCGCGGGCCGCGAGAAGGACGCGCTCCTCGCGGGGTGCCTCCTCGCCATCGGCTGCGAGGACGACCCCGAGTTCATGCGGCGGCTCCTCGAGCACGCCGACGACCAGTACTCGAAGATCCTCGACAAGAGCGGCACGGTGGCCGCGCCGCCGCGCAAGATCCGGCCCGGCGACGACGCACCTCCGCCGCTCGCGATGGCGCCCGAGGCGCTCGCGGGGCGGATGCTGCGCGCCCAGTCGATCCGCGCCGCGGCGATCGTCCGCGAGCGCGAGACGATCGCCAAGGTCCGGGATCGGGTGAGGCTCGAGGCCGACGAGGAGGGGCGGCTCGGCGCCTACGAGGCGGCCGCGCTCCTCAAGATGCTCCTCTTCGACAACAAGCCGACGGCCGCGTGGGTCGAGGAGTGCGAGGCGCGCGACCGGGAGATCTTCCTCTCGACGTTCGCCGTGCGGGACAACTCCCTCCCCCCGAAGCGCTCGGCGCCGGAGGAGGAGGCCGCCCAGAAGAAAAAGGCCAAGACGAAGGCGAAGGGGGCGACCTCCTCGGACGACGACGAGAGCTCCGGGGACGGCGCCGACGAGGGCGCGGTCGCGGCCGACTACGACCCCGAGACCCTCGCCGCCGACGTCGTCTTCCCCTACACCCGCGGCCGGCGCCGGACCTACCTCTACCTGCGCCGCCAGGCGAACGGCTACAGCCGGGTCACGAGCATCGACAAGATCCGGGTCGACAGCCTCCTGAAGCGGATCTTCCTGATCTTCGCGTCGGACGAGGCGAAGACGACGCGCGTCTTCAAGGAGGTCTGCCGCCACATCAATGTCCGCGCCGGGAAGTACTCGGCCGATCAGGTGCTCGACGGCTTCGACAGCCTCGACCGCGAGGAGCTGCTCGTCCTCGGCCTCTACGCGCCATCGCTGGCGCGGGCCGTCGGCGCCTACCTCGAGATCGACGGCTTCGACGAGATCGTGAAGTTCCTCTACCGCGCGCGGGCCGAGAGCGGCCGCCGCGGCGGCGACAAGATCCCGGCCCACCAGAAGGTGTTCGAGACGCGCGAGGAGCTCGAGACCCTACGCGAGCGGCTCGGCGACGACGTGATCAAGGACTTCTTCAAGATCATCTTCCGGCTCAACGCCTCGTACGTGGCCGCGCCGCACACCGCCAACACCTACTACAAGCTCGGCGAAGTGGCCTACCTCATGACCGTCGTCGCGGGGTGGAACAGCAAGGGCCTCGAGCTCACGCTCCGCGACACGAAGCCGCTCGGGTTCATCGCCTACGGGATGCAGCCGAAGTCCAAGGCGCCCGAGCATCGCTGGCGGCAGCTGAAGCGCTCGCGGGTCCGTCACAAGGACCGCGACGACGTCCAGGCGGCGATCGACATCGGCATGCGCTACATGGCGATCATCCACGGCTGCGACGACGCCGACGAGTTCGAGGACGAGATGGCCGACCGGATGGGCGGCGCCGGCCGGCGCCGTCGCGGGTCGGAGTCCGAGGGGAGCGAGGACGGCCGCGGCGCCCGCCGCAGTCGCGACGCCTCGTCGTCGGACGACGCCGAGACGCCCGCGAAGAAGGCCGCGGCGAAGGCAGCCTCGAAGACAGCCGCGAGCAAGCCGAAGGCGCCGGCCAAGAAGGTCGATCTCCGGGCGAGCGAGCCGGCGTCGAACAAGCCGCCGAGCGCGAAGGACCGGGCGCGGGCGGCCGCCGCCAAGCGCAAGGCGAGCGCCACTGCGCGCCGCAGGCCGTCGAGCTCGGACGAGCTCGACAGCGCGTCCGACGACTGAGGCGTTCCCGTTTGTTAGAGTGCCCGGCCGCCTCGCCGCCGACCGACCCTCGGCGACGACGCTCCCGGAGGAGACCATGCCCGTGGCCGAGACGACGACCAGCTTCGACCTCTTCAACCCGACCGACGAGCACCGGATGCTCCGCGAGACGCTCCGCGACTTCGTCGAGGCCGAGGTCGAGCCGCAGGCGGCCGAGCACGACCGGAACGAGACGTTCAACCTCGGGCTCTTCCGCAAGCTCGGCGAGCTGGGGCTCCACGGGATCACCGTCTCGGAGGAGGACGGGGGCTCGGGGATGGACGCGGTCGCCGCCGTGATCGCGCACGAGGAGCTCTCGGTCGCCGACCCGGGGTTCACCCTGGCGTATCTCGCCCACGCGATGCTGTTCGTCAACAACTTCTACCACAACAGCAACGAGGAGCAGCGGGCGCGCTACCTCGACAAGGTGGTGAGCGGCGAGTGGATCGCCGGCATGTGCATGACCGAGCCGGCGGTCGGCACCGACGTGATCGGGATGGCGTCGACGGCCGTCCGCGACGGCGACGACTACGTGATCAACGGCCGGAAGATGTTCATCACCAACGGGGCGATCGACGACGAGACGCCGGGCGACCTCTTCCTCGTCTACGCGAAGACGGCCGACCGGAAGATCAGCAGCTTCGTCGTCGAGAAGAGTCATCCGGGGTTCAGCCTCGGGCAGAAGCTCCACGACAAGACGGGCATGCGGGCGAGCATGACGGCCGAGCTCGCCTTCGACGACTGCCGCATCCCGGCGACCAACCGCCTCGGGGAGGAGGGCGAGAGCATCATCCACATGATGCGCAACCTCGAGATCGAGCGGCTCACCCTCGCGGCGATGTCGCTCGGCATCGCGATGCGATCGCTCCGGGTGATGGTCGACTACGGCAAGGAGCGGAAGGCGTTCGGCAGGCCGATCATCGAGTTCGGCCAGATCGAGCGCCACATCGGCGAGAGCTTCGCGAAGTGGCGCGCCGCGCGCACCTACGTCTACGACGTCGCCCGGCGCCTCGACCTCGCCAAGCCCGGCAACCGCGTCGACAGCGACGGGGTGAAGCTCTTCGCCTCGACCATGGGCAAGGAGGTCGCCGACGCCGCGATGCAGGTGCTCGGCGGCTACGGCTACATGGGCGAGTACGTCGTCGAGCGGCTGTGGCGCGACGCGAAGCTGCTCGAGATCGGCGGCGGCACCATCGAAGCCCATCAGAAGAACATCACCCGCGATCTCTCGCGGGACCCGGGGCGCTACCTCCGGTAGAGCCCCGATGAGCCCCGATGTGAGCCCCGATGGGGTCAGGTCCAGTATTTTTACCATTTCGCCCGCACGCCTCGCCGCGTCGGAGCCGTTGTCGAAATGGTAAATATACTGGACCTGACCCCTCGGGGCGTGACCCTAGGCTCGATCGGCGTTTACGACGAGGCCTTGTACGGACGTCGCGCCGAGGCTTCCCCCGGCGCGATCGCCTGAACGTCTCTGTCGTCGTCGGGGCGGTCTACCGCCCCTCGTGCTCGTCCGGCTCGCACTCCTGCACCGTCAGCACCATGTCGACGATGATCTCGCCGACCCGGCCGACGCGCAGGCGCTCGGGCACCTCGGGGAGACGGACGCGGCCGCGGACGGTCGCCCGGTCGCCGACTCGCTTCTCGAGCTGGTCGGGGACGCCGTCGGGCACGTGCACGCGGAGACGGGTGCCGTCGTCGGTCACGAGCCAGAGCTCGAGGTCGGTCGTGGCGGCGGTCGCGGCGTCGGCGTCGTCGCCCTCGGCGCCTTCTCCGCCGTCCTTGGCGGCATCCTCGAGCTTGGTCTTGCAGCCTTCCTCGTGGTGGCTCGGCGCCTGGATCGGCACGTCGAGGTCGAGGACGCGCTTGATCTCGGCGGCGACGTCCTTGCAGGCCATCGTCGCGTCGACGGCCACGATCCGGGCGGCGAGCGCGTCGAGCGTCTCGAGGTTGCGGGTGTCGGGGAGGTTCTTGCCCGCCTCGAGGGCGACGAGGCGCCCGGTGACGGTGGCGGGCTCGTCGCTGAACCCGTGGGTCACCGACGGGGGCGTCCGCGGCGAGCGAGCGCGGGCCAGGTCGCAGAGGCAGGCGAGGGTCTCGGGGTCGATCTCCTCGACGGCCGGCTGCTGCTGGTCGGTGCCGTTGCCGCCCGGTCCGCTGAAGCCGGGGATGCTGCTGCCGCCGTTGCCGCCGGCGCCGGGGAGGTTGCCGCCGCCGAGGCCGGGGTTGGCGTCGCCGGGGAGCTTGCCGTCGGCGCCCGGCTGGCCGGCGCCGGGGAGGCCGGGCGCGCCGGTGCCGCCGGGGACGTTCCCGAAGCCGCCGTCGGCGCCGGGGAGGCCGCTGCCGTCCTTGCCGCCGTCCTCGTCGTTGCCGAGGAGCTTGTCGAGGAGCGCCTCGGTGAACATCCCGGCGGCGCGGGCGAGCGGGTCGGTCCCGTCCTGACCGCCGAGGCCGCCCTGGTTCCGCGGGTCGCGCGGGTCGAAGCGAGGGTCGTTGCGGTCGAGGCCCGGGTTGAAGCGGGGGTCGTTGCGCGGGTCACGCGGATCGAAGCGCGGGTCGCGGGGGTCGAGGCGCGGGTCGACGCGGGGATCGTTGCGCGGGTCGCGCGGATCGATCTGGCCCGGGTTGCCGAAGCGCGGGTCTTGCTGGCCGAAGCGCGGGTCCTGCTGCCCCTGCCCGAAGCGCGGGTCGGTCTGACCGGTGCGCGGATCGAACGTGCCGCCGCCGCCGGGGCCGCGGGCGAGGTTGCCGCGGTCGTCGAAGCGATCGCGCGAGGGGAACGGACCCTGGCCGCTGGGGATCGTGGGCGACTGGGTCGGGAAGGTCGTGCCGGCGGACGGCGCGGTCGGGACCGACCCGCCGAAGAAGCCGCCGCCGCCGCCACCTCGACGATCGCGGGGCTGCCGGGCGAGCTCCTCGCGGGCCGCCTCGATCCGGCGACGGGCAGCCTCCTGCTCGACCGCGGCCGCCTCGGCCGCCTGCGTCCGACGCTCGGCGTCGAGCTTGATCTTGTTCACCTCGTTGAGCTGCTCGCGGAGAATGGCGCGGTCGGTCGCGCTGAGGCTCGGGTCGAGGAGCGCCTCGACGAGCGCCTCGGTCACCGCGGTCGCCGCCGCGAGCGTCTCGGCCGGCCGGCCGGGCGCGTTCGCGATCGTCTCGGCCGCGCTCGGCGCGTCGCGAGGCTCGGCTCCCGGGGCGGCGTCGTCGTCGGTCTCCGTCTCGGTCTCACCACCAGCGTCAGCGTCACCGTCGCACGAGCAGGGGGCCTCGCCGCACTCGTCGCAGGAGTCGTCGTCGAGGTCGTCGACGCCGCCGTCGTCCGGCTCGCCGTCGGTCTCGATGTCGCTGCGGAGGCCCGCGAGGCGCTGCGCGAAGCCGTCGTCCTCACGGTCCTCGTCGATCGTCGGCTCGACGCCGCTCGGCGACTCGGTCTTGAACCGGTAGAAGTCGTGCGCGTCGAGGCGGGTCGAGCCGATCCGCCGGACGAACTCGAGGTTCCGCGCCCAGTCGGGGTTGACCAGGAACGGGTTGAAGTAGTGGGTCGCGCCGTCGGTCGGGTCGGTGCCCATGAGGGCGGCCCGCGCGGCGTTGAGCGCCCACTCGGGGATCGCGCCGTCGTAGAGCCGGGCGCGGTTGTCGGCGTTGTAGGCGGAGAACTGCCACGCCTGGTGGACGACGCCGGGGATCGTGTTCGGGAAGCGCGAGTCACGGACGCGGTTCAGGACGACCGCGCCGACGGCGACCTTCGAGTCGAAGGATGAGTTGGGGTGCGCCTCTCCCTTGATGATGCGCGCCAGCACCTCGAGGTCGTAGGCGCTCGCGCGCACGGCGTCGTGACGGGTGCCTTGCGCGGAGAGCTGCGCCTCGTCGCGCGCGATCCGGCCGAGCCCGTCGACGGCCGCCGAGAGGGCCGCCATCCGGCGGTCCCGCGTGTCGGCGCGGCGCGCGGTGGTGAGCGCCCGCAGGACCAGGTCCTGACTGCTTCGCAGGCGCTGCTGGGTGGCGGCGCGCTGGGCCGGCGTGAGGGGGGTCGCGTCGCCGCGGGCCTCGAGGGTGGTCGCGACGAGCGCGATCCCGAGGGCGGCGGCCGTGATCGTTCGGAGCGTGGTGCGCTTCATGTCCTCTTCCCTTCGTCCTCGACTCAGGGAGGGTAACAGCGAGGACCGTGCCGAAAAAGCGAGGCACGTCATGTTTGCTTAAGGTGTCTCCCCACGGTCCGTTAGAGGTCGGCGCACCGAGAAGGATGCAGCGTCGAACCTGGAACGCACCCGGGCTTCCGAACCGGCTCGGGGGCGGATCGCCGCGGGCGAATCGTCAGGAAACGCCGGACGAGCGGCCCGAGGGACCGGGCGGGACGGGCGGGGGGAAGTGGTTCGACGGACGCTGCGCCGGGCCGCGGGTCGTGCCCGATGGCGCCGGCGGTGGGCCGTCCTCGGGTCGCTGCGCCATGAGCGTCGCCGGCGGGTTCGCCCCGGTCACCGGCGGCTGGGTGGCGCTGGTGTAGCGGCCCCGGAGCTCGATCTGGGAGAGACCGACCGTCACCAGATTCGCGAGCGCGTTGCCGAGGTCGACCTCGATCCGGCCGAACGCGTTCGTCGAGACGCGGTTGTCGAAGTAGATCAGACCGCGGACGACCTGTCCCTGGAGCATCGGCACAGCGAGGACGCTCTTGAGGCGAAGCATCACGACCGAGTCCGACCCCGAGAAGCGGACGTCCCCGCCCGCGTCTCCGACGACGAGGGCGACCTGCTCGGTCAGGGCGCGCTTCGTGATCGTGTGCGAGATCCCGTGGCGGCGGAGCTCGTCGGCGCGCTCGGGATAGGCCGCCCGGAACGCGCCCGGGTAGATCCGGCGCGTCCGCGGATCGAACAGGAGGAGGATCGCTCGTTCCGACGGTACGACCTCGAGCGCCTTCTGCATCGCGAACCCGAGGAAGTCCTCCGCCTCGAAGCTCCCGGTGCTGAGGAACGCCGTCACCTCGGACATCACCCGCAGGTTCTCGCGGACGCGGTCCTCGGTCGACATCGACTCGATCTCGGCGAGGCGCGCCAGCGCGCTCCGGCCCGCGGCCGGCGGGGGCGGGCGCGCGTCCTGAGGCTCGGTCATGGCCGAGGGAGCCGCCGGGACGCTCGGGACCGGCTCGGGCGTCGGAGCCGCCGGCGCCGGCATCGGGATGTCGGGCTGCACGGGCGCGGGCGGCGGCGGCGTGGGGGCGCGAGGTGGCGCGGGCATCGGGATGTCGGGTCGCCCGGGCGCGGCGTAGGGGGCGTGGGGCCCGGACGTGCCGGACGAGAGAGCCTTGGCGGCCTCGGCCAGCCCGTCGGACTCTTCGCCGGCCATGTTGAGGGTCGCGATGAACGCCTGGTTGCTCGTGTCCGACGGCGGGTTGGGGGGCGGCGCCGCGGGCGGGGCGGGCGGGCTCTCGTGGAGGGCGGCGTGGAGGTCGCCGCGGACGCTCAGTGGAGACGCATCGCCCGTCGGCGCCGATGGCGGCGGCGCGGGCGCCGGAGACTCCGGCATGGTCCGCGACTCGGGGCGCTCGTAGCCGGGCGCCGACGGGGGCGCGAGCGGCGCCTCCTCGGGACGCGCCGCGGCCGCGGCGGCGGCGGCCAGGGCGGACGAGGCGGCGACCGACGGCGGGCCGGCGTCGAAGTGTGCGGGCGGAACCGCGCCGAACGGATCGGCGCCGGCCGCCGAGGGCGGGACGTCGGCCCGGTCGAGCTTCGGGTTCGAGGCGGCGGCCTTCTCGGCGCGCTGACGGAGCGCCTGGAGGACCGACTCCGACGCCGAGCGGTAGGGCGCCCGCACCTCCGCGCCCGCGGGCATCTCCTTGCCCGAGGTCGACTCGTCCGAGGGGTAGAGGACCTTGACGTCGCCTTCGGCGGGCTCGGGGCCGAAGTCGATGAACATCCGCGTCCGACCGATCCGGATCACGTCGCCCGGGCCGACCGGGAGGTTGCCCGAGACGCGGCTTCCGTTCACGTGGGTGCCGTTGCTGCTGCCGAGGTCCTCGAGGACGACCTGGTGATCGGAGACGAGCTTCAGGATGCAATGGCGCCGTGAGAGATACCCATCAGGCAATGCGAGCCCGTTGCTGTCGTCGCGACCGATCGACAGGGGGCCGTGCTTCAGGGTCTTGCGGACATTGCTGCCGTCCTCGAGGAGGACGATGACGGAGGCCATTCCCGGATCTTAACCAAACCCCTTTAGGGACTGCAATTGCCCCGTCGCGGCGTGTTCGGGCGGGGGCGGTCGACCTTTGCGTTCCGCCCGGGGCGTTCCGCCCCCGGTCGTCGGCGCCGGGTCGAATCGATCGTGCCCCCGAGCGGTCGCGGTCGTCGCTAACGCCTTGGTCGATCGAGCGCGCGCGCGACTTCGTGAGTCGGGCACGCCGCGTGCGTTCGAGTGATCGACCCCGGAAGCTCGCGGGTCAGGAGAATGCCATGACGATCCGCAACTCGCTCCAGCCGACCGTGTCGCCGACTCTCCCCTCGAGCCGCGAGACGTCATCGAGCGCCCGACTCCGAGCCCGCGCCGCTCAGGCGTGGAACTCGCTCGTCGACGATTCGATCGACCAGCGGGCGCGGCGACGGCCGGTCGCGACCGAGCCGCCGTGCCGACGTCTGGGGCCCTGGCGACTGGGGCGGGTGCTGGGGGCCGGGGCCACCGCGAGCGTCTTCGAAGCGAGCCGCGCCGGTGACGAGCGACCGGTCGCGCTCAAGGTCTTTCATGAATCGACGACCGATCGACTCGCCGGCGAGGTCGATGCCCACCGGCGCCTCCGCTCCCATCCGCGGATCGCGGAGCTTCTCGACTCGGGCCAGACCCGCCTCGAGGACGGCCGACTCGTTCATTGGCTCGCCTACGAGCTCGTCGAGGGAGGGACGCTCCGCGACGCGCTTCGCGCGCGCGGCGCGCTCGGCGAGGAGGCGACCCTCCGGGTGTCGCGGGAGATCGCCGAGGCGCTCGAGGCGATCCACGACGCCTGCCTCGTCCACCGAGATCTCAAGACCGAGAACGTTCTGATCGGCCCCGACGGAGTGAAGGTGGCCGACCTCGGCCTGGCGCGTCGCGAGAGGGGGGGCGCCGGCGCGGCGCGCCTCACCGAGGACGGCGGCTTCGTCGGGACGGTCGCCTACTCCTCGCCCGAGCAGATCACCGGCCGAGACGTCGGGCCCAAGACCGACGTCTGGGCGCTCGGCTTGATGATCGTCGAGATGCTCGCGGGCCGGAACCCCTACGTCCGCTCGAACCCGTTCGCGACGGCGAGCGCGATCGGCCAGGGCCTGGACGCGTCGCGGGAGCTCTCGGGAAGCTGGGGTCGGATCGTCGACGCCGCCACCGAGCCGAGCGCCGTGAAGCGCGCCTCGGCGAGGACGATCGCTCGCGAGCTGGAGCGCTTCGCGAAGCCACGGAACCTGCGTGGCGTCGCGAAGAACTTCTTGATGGGCGCCATGCTCGTCGCGTGGATGCCGATCAACGCCGGCCTCCGCGGTGACGTCGGCATCGCCATGCTCGGACTGTTCAGCGTGCTCCTGTTCGGGTTCATGCGCGTGCTCGCTCACGGCGACCGTTGACGAGAGGTCGAGCGACGCAGATCCGGTCGGCCCCTCTCCGGGTCGGCGCGATGGCGCTCGGCGCCCTCGAGGCACCCGCCGCGAGGCGGATGGCCCCTTGAACGGCCCCCGGGGCGGGGCTACTCTTTGGCCGGAATGCGAGACCTCCGAGCTCAGGCCGTCCTCACCGGACCCCGCTACGACGGAGCGGGCCTGGGCGGTTCGGGGCGCAGGCGCGGACAGGGCGGACGGCTCTGCTCGCACATGGGCTGCTTCCGACCGACGACCCACCTCAAGCCCTACTGCATCCACCACATCCAGGACATCCCGGCCGTGCAGGAGGTGCTCGCGCGCTGGCGCTGGCTGAAGTCGCCGGTCGTCCAGCGGCTCGTCCGCTCGCTCCACGCGCTGCGCGAGGAGCCGTTCTCGACGACCGACCTCGCCGAGCGGCTCGGCGTCGTCGATGAGACGGCCGCGCGCTATCTCGACGTCCTCGAGCGGCTCGGCGCGGTCTACCGCGAGCGCGGGTGCTGGCACTACTGCGGTCTCTGACCGCCCCTGGTATCGTCGGGGCGTGATCGTCGAGCTCTCCAAGGACTTCCGTTTCGAGGCCGCCCACCGCCTGACCCGCGTGCCGGACGGCCACAAGTGCGCTCGCCTGCACGGGCACAGCTTCCGGGCCGAGGTCGTCGTCCGCGGCCCGGTCGATCCCGAGAGCGGCTGGTTCATCGACTACGCGCGCATCAAGGAGGCCTTCGCGCCGCTCCACGCGCAGCTCGACCATCACTACCTGAACGAGGTCGCCGGGCTCGAGAACCCGACCTCGGAGAACCTCGCGCGCTGGATCTGGGATCACCTCGCGGCCGGCGGCCTGCCGGGGCTCGCGTCGGTGAGCGTCTGGGAGGGGTGCGACGCGCGGTGCACCTACCGGGGCGAGACCGGCCCGGGGTCGGGCGCGAGCGGGGGACCATAATGAAGGCCGGCTTCGGAATCCGCGTCTACAAGGAGCGGTTCAACTTCGCCTCGGCGCACTTCCTGATCTTCGACGACGGGCGGCGCGAGGAGCTGCACGGACACAACTACCGGGTGCGGGTCGAGATTCACGGCGAGCTCGACGGCGACCTCGTCCTCGACTTCTGCCACGTCAAGCCGCTCGTGACCGAGGTGTGCCGCGCCCTCGATCACCGGATCATCCTGCCGGCCGAGAACCCGCACCTCGCCGTGACGACGAGCGACGATGGCCGCGAGGTCGAGGCGCGCTTCGCCGCGGACGCGGGCGCCCGGTTCGTCTTCCCGGCGCGCGACGTCGTGGTGCTGCCGATCCCGAACACGAGCACCGAGCGCCTCGCCGAGCACCTCGCCGGCCAGCTCGTCCCCGCGATCCGCGCCTCGACCGGCGGCGCGAAGGGGCTCCGCACGATCGAGGTCGAGGTCGAGGAGGCCTCGGGCCAGAGCGGCTTCTACCGGACGGAGCTCGCGTCCGCCTGACGGCGGGCGCGCGATCGACATGGGCGAGCCCGGCTCCGACGCCTCGATCGCGACGTTCGCGAGGGTGACCAAGCGCTTCGGCGCGGTCGTCGCGCTCGACGGGATCGATCTCGAGCTCGCGCGCGGGGAGGCGACGGGGCTCCTCGGGCCGAACGGCGCGGGCAAGTCGACCCTCATCAAGCTGCTCCTCGGTCTGATCCGGCCCGACGAAGGCGAGGTGACCGTCTTCGGGCGGCCGGTGCGCACCGACGGCCCGGCGATCCGGCGGCGGGTCGGCTACGTCCCCGAGGGCGACTCCTACATTGCGGGCGCGACCTGCGTGCAGCTCCTCACCTTCGCCGGCACCCTCGCCGAGCTCCCGCATCGCGAGGCGCTCCGGCGCGCCCACGAGGTGCTCGAGGCGGTCGGCCTCGGCGAGGCGCGCTACCGGCGGGTGGAGACGCTGAGCCAGGGGCGCCGCGTCCGGGTGAAGATCGCGCAGGCGCTCGTGCACGGGCCGGACCTGCTCATCCTCGACGAGCCGACCGCGGGGCTCGACCCGACCGGTCGCGAGCAGATCCTGGCGCTCGTCCGCGAGGTGATCGACGAGGGCGACGTCACGGCCGTCGTCTGCAGTCACCTCCTCGGCGACGTCGAGCACGGCTGCGCCCGGGTCGCGTTCCTGACCGACGGCCGCCTCGTCGAGCACGGCCGACTCGACGCCCTCCTCGCCCGGACCAGCGGCGCGGTCGCCGTCCGCTTCGAGGGCGACGCCGCCGCGTTCGTCGCCGCGCTCGCCGCCGAAGGGCTCCAGGTTCGCCTCGTCGGAAGCGGCGAGGTCGAGGTCCGCGGCGCCGACGACGCGCGCCCCGTCTACCGGGCCGCCCAGGCCGAGGGCGTCCGCGTGCGCGCGGTCGACCCGCGGCGGGCATCGCTCGAGGAGCTCTTCCTCCGGGAGGTCGAGGGCTCTTAGGTCAGCGTCATCGAGAGCCCCCCCCCTCGGTCATTCGCTGGCCGTCGCAAGGGGCTAGCCTTCCGGAGTTTGCGGGAGCGAGACGGTCGCTCCTCGAGCTCCCGACGTTCCCATCTCGTGCCACGCGCTCGCGAGGGACATGCGGCGTCAGGTCACGCCCACCCGACTCTCACGACGTCGCGCCTCGCGGCGGCTCACGAGTGGCGCAGTCGCCGCGCTCACGGTGTGGCGCCCCTGCCCGCGTTCGCCGCGTCGGCGGCGTTCACGTGTATCGCGGGATCGCGGCGTTCACGTGTGTCGCGGGATCGCGGCGTTCACGTGTGTCGCGGGATCGCGGCGTTCATGTGTGTCGTGGGATCGCGGCGTTCACGTGTATCGCGGGATCGCGGCGTTCACGTGTGTCGCGGGATCGCGGCGTTCACGTGTATCGCGGGATCGCGGAGTTCACATGTGTCGCGGGATCGCGGCGTTCACGTGTATCGCGGGCCTCGCGGAGTTCACATGTGTCGCGGGATCGCGGCGTTCACGCGTGTCGCGGGATCGCGGTGTTCACGATGTGGCGCCTCTGCCGCGTTCGCCGTGTCGGCGGCGCTCACGTGTCGCGGGTTCGCGGTGTTCACGTGTGTCGCGGGCCTCGCGGCGTTCACGTGTGTCGCGGGATCGCGGCGCTCACGTGTGTCGCGGGTTCGCGGTGTTCACGTGTGTCGCGGGATCGCGGCGTTCACGTGTGTCGCGGGATCGCGGTGTTCACGTGTATCGCGGGCCTCGCGGCGTTCATGTGTGTCGCGGGCTCGCGGTGTTCACGTGGGCCGCGGGATCGCGCGTTCATGTGCACCTCGGGCTCGCGGTGTTCACGGTGTGGCGCCCCTGCCTCGTTCGCCGTGTCGGCGTAAGCGTTCGGCAGCACCCTGCCGAACGCTTACGTGTCGGCGGCGCTCACGTGTCGCGGGTTCGCGGCGTTCACGTGTGTTGCGGGATCGCGGTGTTCACGTGGGCCGTGGGGTCGTGGTGTTCACGGTGGCGCTCCTGCCGCGTTCGCCGTGTCGGCGGCGTTCACGGGGCGCGCCAGGCTCCGGGGGCTTCTGCGTCACGCGGGTTGTGGCGTGCGTGCGGGGGACGCCGTCGCGGCAGGGCTCCGTCGGCGAGAGACGCAAGTCTCTGGGGATTGCTCGGAGACGTGCTCGACCTCGACGGTTCGGAGCACGTCAGGATTGACGACGTCCGCGCACGCGTTCCTCCCGTCCTCGGCGTTGGCGGGCCTCAGCCGTGACTCGGTGACGCGGCCTCGGGGGCTCGCGGGAACATCGCGCCGAGGAGCGAGAGGACGAGGACGGCCGACGCCGAGAAGGCGAGGCCGGCGACGAGCAGGCTCCAGAGGATCGTCTCGACCGCCACCCACGGCGGTCCGAATCCCTCGTGCATCACGGGCATGAGTCGCGCCCTCCGACCGGAGTGTCGCAACTCCGAGGCCAGGGGGGGCGGAGCCGATCGTTCGCCGTCTCGGTTTGCGGTAGGTGCTTTAGGTGGGCCTAGTTATGTCGGAGCGCTCGGGGTCGCGGGTCTCCCCCCCTGCCCGTCGGAGCTTCGACGGTCGGGGTCGGACCTCGTCGGCTTTCAGTCGCCGCCGGCGCCGGGCTCGCGGGGGCGCACGATCACCGTCGCCGAGAGCCCGACGTGGTCGGACAGGCGCAGCTCGCCGTGCTCGGTGGCGACGCTCGAGATCACCTCGACGTCCTCGACGACCACCTCGTGGTGGGGGTCGTCGATCGCGAGGATGTGGTCGATCGGCTCCTTCGCGATCCCGTAGCCGTAGTCGATCCCCTCGTCGATCGCCGTGACGCGGGTGAACGCGAGGAGCCCGGTCAGGGTGACGAAGTTCCGCGCCTGCGCGGTCGTGTTCAGGTCGCCGAGGACGAACGCGGGCGCCGTCCCGCACGCGGTCTCCTCGACGAATTCGGCGAGGTCGTGCATCTGCACGTCGCGGACGTCCTGGTAAGGGTCGCCGTCGCGGCGATAGCGACCGATCAGGTGAGTGTTGAAGAGGTCGACGACGCCGCCCTCGGGCAGCCGGAGACGCGCCAGCGCGATCCCCTTGCCGGCCCACCAGTCGCCGTGAGTGATGTTGTACCACGCGTTGTCGGCGGTGAAGCGCCGGTAGAACGTCTCCTCGATCGGGTGCTTGCTGAGGATCCACAGGCCGCTCCCCATGATGTGGCTCGGGAAGTAGACGACGCCCGCGGGCGTCCAGCCGTGCCGCTGCGCCGTCTCGAGGAGCAGCTCCCGGTCGCGCTCGACCCAGGCCTCCTGAATCCCGACGACGTCGGGGTCGAGGCGCGCGATCTCGCGGCCGATCCCGCGCATCCGACGGGCGCGCCACGTCGAGATCACCGGCAGGTCCCAGATGTTCCAGGTGACGAGGCGCAGCCGCGTCGGCGCCGCGAGGCGAGCCGGAGGCGCGGCGAGGAGCGCGCTCCGGGAGAGATCGTCGTCGATGTAGGGGCCGGACTTGCAGCCGCCGATCCAGCCGGCGACGAGCGCGACGAGGGCGATCGGGACGGCCCGTCGGCCGATCGGGAAGCTCACTTCTTGAGCCCCTCGACCGAGACGGTCGCGGTGAACGTCTGGCCGCAGTCGGCCCGCTCGCAGAAGTCGTCGAGGAGCGTCGCGAGCGACCGCTCGACCGTCGTCTTGTGGCGCGTCTTGCCGTTGACCTTGATGGTGACGCGCTCGTCGAGGTCGCAGAGCCCGTCGGAGAGGAGGACGGTGAGAGCGCGCACGTTCTTGGTGCGGATGTCGATCACGTTCCGCGCCCGGGCGACCTTCGCCTTCACGTTCGGGATCTTCCAGAGATGGTCCTTCGGATTGAGGACCGGCGCGCCCGGCAGGCGCCCGGCGTCGACGTCGACCCGGACCCAGTAGCGCTGGAAGTCAGTCGGTCTCGCGGCGTTCCACTCCATCGACTCGGGGTAGGGGTCGCGCCGCCGCGCGCGCATCCAGGTGACGATCGAGGGCGTCTCCTCGGTGAAGCCCTCGTGGCCGCGGCCGGCGTACTCGGCGTAGGTCGCGTCGCCGCCGAGCTTGATCATGTCGGCGACGGCGGCGCGGTTCTTCTCCGGCCAGTCGTAGTCGTGCTCGCCGTCGGTGACATAGATGGGCACGAGCCCCGCGTGGACGCGGTACTTCGAGCCGAACGCGAAGTGCGTCCCGATGAACGGCATCCCGCCCGCGAAGCGGTCCGGGTGGCTGAGCGCCATGTCGAAGCTGCCGTGGCCGCCGAGGCTGTGGCCCGTGACGTAGACGCGGTCGGGGTCGATCGGCGCGCCGCGGCGGACGAGGTCGCGAACGGTGAGGATCGCGGTGCGGTGCTCGTCCCAGGTGTGGTTGTAGCCCTCGCCCGGGAGGACGTCGAACTCGGGCGCGGCGATCACGAAGCCGTGGCGGTCGGCGACGCCGGAGAAGTAGCCGAGCGCGGCCGATGGCGGCCCGCCCTGGCCGTGGAGGCCGACGATCAGGGGGCGCCGGCCGGCCGGAAGCTCGCGCGGCCAGCGCACGATGTACTCGACCGGGCGGGCGAGCGTCTCGGCGCTCACGTCGGGTCGCCTCTCGGCGAGGCCGACCCGTCGGAGCTTGCCGCGCCCGCCGCCGTCGACCTTCTTGCCGCGGTCGGGCAGCTCGTGGATCAGGCCCTCCCAGGCGAGGACGGAGATGTCGGTGATCCCGCCGATCGCCTCGCGCGCCTCGGCGATCGCGCCCGCGTCCGCGGCGCCGAGCGCGGCGAGGAGGCGGTCGACCGCCGCGCGGCCGGCCGTCCGCGTCGCCTCGTCGAGGGCGGCGACGGCCTTCGCCGCCGCACCCCGGGGGCGCGGACCGCCGAAGGGGCCGGCCCGGTCGGCCTCCGCCTCCTTCGCGAGCGCCGCCCGGCGCGCGGCGCGCGCGTCGAGCCGAGCTCGCTCCGCGGCGACCGCGTCGGCCGCCGCGCCGGCGCGCTCGGCGCGGGCGAGGGCGTCGGCGGCGGCGTCGCGCCAGCCGGCGAGGCGGTAGAAGCGGCCGAGCTCGAGGAGGGCCGTCGCGTCGTCGGCGGGGGCGAGCCGCTCGAGGCGCTCGCGGAGCAGCCGCTCGGGCACCATCCGGATCGGGATTGGCACCCGGTGCTTCCAGGGGGCGAGCGCTTCCAGGTAGACCCGATCGGGGCGGACCTCGGCGATCGCGTAGTCGACGGTGATCGTCGGGCGCTTCGGGTCGGGGTAGTTGAGCGTCCGCCGGAGCCGCCCATCGCCGTCGATCCGTCCGGTCCGCGCCGGCCACGCCCGCTCGTCGACCTTCTCGCCGCCGGCCGGAGGCGGCTCGCCGAACGCCTTCGCGAAGCGGTCGAGGCGGTTCGCTTCGGCGGCCGGGTCGTCGGGGTCGGGCTCGGTCCGGTCGATCGACGCGGTCGGCACGGTCGTCGTCACGACCGGGTTGGTGACGATCGTCGCCTTGCCCTTCTTCGAGACCTCGCCCCGGAGGACGCGCCCGTCCTTCAGGTGGACGACGTCGGCGCGGGCCGCGACGGACGCGGCGACGACGAGCGCGACGGTGGCGGCGGCGGCGGCGATGGCGCGGGGCGGGCGGGTCACGGGCGGTCCTCGAGGTCGCCCAGCATAGAATCTCGCCGCCGAAAATGCACCGGAGGGGCGCTCCCGAGCGGGCCGGCGGGCCCGCTCGGCAGGCGCGGCTTCAGGGCGAGCGCCGGCAATTCGATTTCAACATCGGAGATGAGAGAGCGCCCGCCGCGCAGCGGGGCTCACGAGGATGCCATGCCGATTTCGACGCGTTGTCCGAACTGTCACAAGCGCGGGCGGAGCCCCGCGACCTACGCCGGAAGACGGGCGCGCTGCAGCGCCTGCTACTACGAGTTCGAGATCATCTCGGACGAGCTGATCCCGGTGGCCGAGGAGGCGTCGGCCTCCTCCCGCGCGGCGAGCGGGGCCTGGGGCTTCCGGGCGTCCGTGCAGAAGATGGGCGCGCGCCTGCCGCGCGCCTGGCGCTGATCGGGGGCGGTGCCATGCCCCCTGCTTTCCCCGAGGACTACCTCGACGACCCCGTCATCGGCGGGATCGAGGAGCCGCTCGTGATCGACGGCTTCCGCTCCGGGCTGCCCGGACTGGTCTGGAGCGCCAGCCTGAATCCGGTCACCGGAATGGTGGAGACCCTCCTCTTCCCCGCGGCGGACTGACCCCGGACCGACCTCCACCCACTCCCCGACCCGGCCACTCCGGGGTCGCCTCCGGGCCGCCCCGGGAAGGGCGTTGCCCGCAGCCGGGCGGGCGCGGTATCCTGCGAGAGGCCCATCCCCGGGCCGCTCCCGGAGGACCGCCATGACGCGCGCTCGCCCCATCATCGTCACCCTCGCCTTCGTCCTCGTCCTCCTCGGACCGCTCGCGGCCGCCCGCGCCGGCGAGCCCGCCTGGGAGGAGATCTACACCGAGGACGAGATCAAGGTCAGCCGGATGCTGATCGAGGGGTCTCCGCTCGTCGCCTTCAAGGGCGACGTGGAGATCGACGCCCCGGTCCAGAAGGTGCTCTGGGTGCTCCTCGACAACAGCCGGCGCGAGGAGTGGGTCGATCGCCTCTACGAGAGCGAGGTGCTCGAGGAGCTGAGCGAGCACGAGTACTACCTCTATCAGGCGTTCGAGCTGCCGATCTTCATCAGCAACCGCGACTACGTCTATCACGGCAAGGCCGTCCGCGACGCCGAGACCGGCGTCGTCACCCTCAAGATGTGGAGCGAGGAGCACGCGAAGGCGCCCGAGACGGTCGGCGTCCGCGCCCACCTCACCAACAGCGCCTACATCATCACGCCCATGGGCGAGAACAAGTGCCGCCTCGAGGTCGAGATCCAGACCGACCCCAAGGGCTGGATCCCCTCCTGGGTCGTGAACATGATCCAGGAGAGCTGGCCCTACAAGACCCTCGCCGCGATCCGCGAGCAGGTGAAGAAGGACCACGTCAAGATGTACCCCCTCCCGCCCGTGGAGGAGCCGGCGGAGCCGAAGAAGGTCGTCGGCGGCGGCTAGGGTCGGTCCGTCCGATCCGGATCGGATCACCGATCCTCGAGTAGCCCGCCGAGCGCCAGCCGCACGACGTCGTGACGGTAGGCGAGCCGGCGTGCGTGCGCGAGGCAGGCGTCGCGGCTTTCGGGCGCGCGCAGCGCGAGGGCGACGAGCGCCGCGACGCGAACGTCGGGGGCGAGCGAGGCGACCACCCGCGGGTCGATCGTCGCGTCGGGCGTCTCGAGCCACTTCGCGAGCCGCCGTTCCTCGTGACCGCCCGCGGTCCGGAGGGCCGAGACGGACCTCTCGAGCGCGGCCGCGGCGAGGTCGGCGGAGCCGTCGTCGAGGGCGAGGGCGAGGGCCAGGAGGAGGCGGCCCATCCGCATCCGGGCGGCGACCGCGTTCGGGAACTGCTCCGCCTCGGGCGGGGCCGCGAACTGGATCGCGTCGTCGATCCGCCCGTCGATGGCGGCGAGCTCGAAGTCCGTGGCGCTCCGGGGTCCCGCCCCGATGGCGAGGACGAACTTCCGCGCATCCCGCTCCGCGAGAGCGATGCTCGCCTCGACCGAGAGGCGGGCGACGTCGAGCGCGTCCGTCGAGTCTCCGCCTGCGCGGAAGAGGTCGAGGTAGGATGCGACGAGCTCGTCGAGCTCGTCGCGCCGGTCGAGCCGGACGAGCAGCTCGATCTGGCGGTCGAGGGCGACCTGGTCGCCCGGCGCCTCCCGGACGGTTCGCGCGTTGAGCGCGGCGACCTCATCGAGCTCGCCGGCGGCGAGGAGGCACTCCTGTAGGGTGGACTGCGCGCTCGGGCCGGAGATCGCCTCGGCCGCCGCCCGGGCGTGGCCGAGGGCGGCTTCGAGCTCCGCGTCGGCGAGGAGCCGCCAGGCCGTTCCGAGATGACCGTAGGCGCACGGCGAGGAGGCCGTCAGCGCCTGCTCGTACCACCGGAGCGTCTCGTCCGGATCGGGCGCGGCGCGTCCGGCCAGGTAGGCGAGCGCGCCGTCGCCGGGGGAGGCGTTCGCGAGGGCGGCGTACTCGGAGGCGAGGTCCCGGTCGGGCCGGGTCCTCTCGATGACGTCCTGCCAGGTGCGGTGCCAGTCGACCCGGACGGGACGGACGTCGAGGCCCGCCTGGAGGAGCGCGATCACCCGCTCCGGCTCGAGGAAGACGCTGATGAGGTGGAGGAGCTCCCCGTTCTCGGGATCGCGGGCGAGGCTCGTTTCCAGGAACGCCTCGAGCGCCCCCCTCGCCCCGTACTGGGCGAGGGCCGCGACCAGGTCGGCCACGGGCACGGCGAGGGCCTGGTCGAGGACGCGTCGGGTTCCTCCGCGATCGCCGCCCTGAATCGAGGTCGGCGGGTCGCGGAAGGCAACGTCGATGCCGCGGCGGGCGAAGACCGGGCGGCCGGTGTGGAGGACCATCTCGGGATCGCCCGAGCGGCCGTAGTGCGCGACATGCTCGGTGAAGACGGCGGTGGTGTCGGGGTTCACGACGACGTCGGTCGAGCCGACGTAGTCGACTGGGATCGGCACCTCGAAGGCGGCGAACGAGAACGCGCCGCCGGGGGCGGGCGCGACCTGGACGGTGCCGGGTGAGAGGGTGAGCGTGCTCGGTCGCCCTCCGGCGACGAGCGTGACCCGCCGCTCGCCGACGAGGACGTCGTAGTCGTGGTCGAGGCCGTTCGCGAGGTGGACCGGGACGCCCGCGAGCAGGCCGCCGATCACGATCCACGCGACGATCACGACCGCGATCGCCGGGGCGATCATCAGCGGCGCGAACGAGAGCGCGGCGTTCGGGAGGGCGGGGTTGTTCCGCGTCTGGAGGAGGTCGCGGGCGAACCGCCGGGCCCCCTCGCTCTTGCCGGCGGAGGCGCTCTCGGCTTCCGCGACGACCTCTTCGGGAACGTCGGGGCAGCGCTCCCGCACCGTCTCGAGAGCGGCGAGCGCGTCGCGGTGCCGGCCGTCGGCCTGGTAGGCCTCGACGAGGGCCATGCCGAGCCAGGCCGATCCCTCGGGGTCGGCCTTGATCGCGGCGGCGACGTGCTCGGCGGCTG
Organism: Planctomycetota bacterium; assembly: GCA_029260755.1. GTDB lineage: Bacteria > Planctomycetota > J058 > J058 > JAJDCQ01 > JAJDCQ01. Next base: position 120,255 of record JAJDCQ010000070.1, read on the forward strand.
CGTCGGGATCGCCGGCGCGCAGCAACGCCAGGGCGAGGCCGCAGCGGGCCTCGGGGCAGCTCGCGTCGCGGTCGAGGGCGCGCCGGTTCGCGCTCAGGGCGGCGTCGTCCATCAAGAAGTGGGCGTAGCCGCCGCCGAGGGACGCGAGCATCGTCGCGTCTCCGGCGAAGGCGCGCTCGATCCCGAGGGCGACCTCGTAGAACCCCTCCCGGTCGTCGAGGCCGACGGTGACGGCGAGCGCCTCCTCGGCGACCTCGCGGTCAGTCGGCGCATCGCGGAACGCGGCGAGCCGCGGCTCGATCTCGGTCGCTCGGATGCGGGCCCACTCCTTGCCGGAGGCGACGCGGCCCTGGTCGCAGGCCGAGCACATCCGGAAGATCCGCTGCCGTCCCATCGGGATGATCGGGATGAAGTAGAGATGGCCCGCGTGCCACGCCTCGTAGGAGCGCTTGTAGCCGGCCCGGCCGCAGGACTCGCAGGCCGCGCGGACGACCGCGGCGCGGCGCTTTCCGTAGTGGCGAGAGCCCCAGATGATGACCATGACCGACCTCCTGCTTCCGCCTCGCGGTGGGCGTCTCTCGGATTCTACCCCGGATTGTTCACGAGCATCATGGCGAGGTCGAGCGAGAGTCCGCTGGGCAAGGACGCAGGGCCGAAATCGGCCGAGCTGGCCTGTCTTGGCCTGCGAGCGCCGATTTCGGCCCTGAGGACGCAGCCCAGCGGGCTCGTAGCCGACCGCAGCCGAGGCTCGTGAATAATGCTCCTTAGGGATTGTCAAGCGCTCCTGTTCTCAGATCGTCGTCTCGGTTCGTTCCGATCGTCCTTTCGAGCTCGCTTCGCGGCTCATGAGGGTGTTCGGCGACGCCTCGCATTCGGGGCTGAGTGGTCAAAGCCACGATCATTCACCGGAGTGCGCCGCCGTTCGACCCGTTACGACGTTTGATCTGGTGTCCCGTCCTCCCGTCCTCCCATCCTTGCCGGCTTCGTGACGCGCGTGGTCGCGAGCTAGCCGGCCATCGAGAGGCACTTCTTTAGCGAAAACTCCTCGCCCGTGCGAAGGGTCACGTAGACTCCGACCAGGAGGCGCCTGGCGAGCGCCGTCCGGACCTTGTTGCGATGCGACCGCTTCAAGCGTGGCTCCGCCCACCGCCGGGCATCGTCATTTCGTGCGAGGAGACGGACGGCCCACTCGCTCAGAATCCAGCGCAGTTCTCGATTGCCTCGCTTGGTGATCTTTCCGTGATGTCCTGTGTCCTTCGCCGAGAGGATCACCCGTGGGACGAGGCCTGCGAAGCTAGCCGCCTGGCGAGCCCCGCGGAAGCGCGCGACGTCGCCGAGTTCGGCGATGAGGGTGAGGGCGGTCTGGGGACCGATTCCCGGCAGCTCGGTCAGCGCAGCGACTCTCGGACTACTCTGCGCTGCGGCGTCGATTCGCTTCGTGAGCGTACCGATGCTCGTTTGGATCGATTCGAGCGAGTCGACGAGCTGGTTGAGACATAGCGAGAGGTCCGTGACCGCCAGGGTCAGACCTCGAAGGATCGCGATGTTCTTCTTGGCGTAAAGCGCTCCGCTTGGTTGAGGCGTGCGGTAGGCGTTCAGGAGTCCGCGAATCTGATTGACCAGCTGCTGCCGAATCGAGACCAGCTTGTGACGAGTGCGAAGGACCTTGCGCGTGCCGTATTCAGTGTCCGTCGGATAGTGGGTCTTGGCGTATCGGTCGAGGTCTTTGAGGAACAGACGCCGCGCAATCTCATTCGCGTCGCGCTTGTCCGTCTTCTTCCCCAGCTTCTTGAGGTCCAGCTTCACCGGATCGGCGACCAGGACGTCGACGCCTCGGTCACGAAGAGCGTTTACGAACCAGCGATTGCAGCCGAGGGCTTCGACCGCGACCCGGATGCGAGATCGACCGTAGCCAGTGATCAACACGATCGCTTCCATGCCCTGCTCGAGGGAGGCTCCCGTCAGGCGACGCTCCTCGACGATCTCGCCGCTCGCCTCGAGAACACAGATCTGGATGACGGACTTGTGGAGATCGACACCGACGTAATACCTTGGCCGCATTGTTGGCTCCTGGGCTGGGGTTTGTGTTGCCCCCACATTTTG
>JAJDCQ010000008.1 GCA_029260755.1 Planctomycetota bacterium
GAGGTCCTCGCCGTGAACTTCCTCCAGACGCCGTTCGACGAGTCCGAGGTCACGCCCGACGAGGAGCCCGACGAGGAGGAGGCTCCCGGCGAGTTGCACATCGCAACCGACGATGGCGAGCCGGCGCCGGAGCCGGCACCGAGGTCGGACGAGATCGAGCGCGGCCGGAGCTTCCGCCAGCAGAGGCTCGACGAGGCCGACTGGTGCTGCGAGCTCGAGTGCGACCGCCGGACCGATCTCCAGGTCGACCACATCGAGCCGCGCGGCCGCAACCCGGCGCGCAAGTGGGATCCGGACAATTGCTGCGTCGCCTGCGTTCGGTGCCACAGACTCAAGACCGCCGGCCTCATCCGTATCCACGGCCGGCGCGAAGACGGCACTCTTCAGATCGAGCGTCCGGTCCGCTATCGCGTCTTCGCGGGACGGGACCGACCCGATGATCCGCCGCGCCGTGCCGCGGGAGGGTGAGCCGGCTCGGACAGGTCGGCGACCCGAGCCCGGAGACTCGCCTGGCGAGTCGTCCGACCGAACCGGGTGACCCGCGGGCCTGCGGTCGAGGGAGACTCGTCCCTCGCACTCGGGGAGGCCGGACCGAGCCGCGGGCGTCCAGCTTCGGACGAGCCTTCGCAGGCGGGGTCCTCCCCACCCTCCATGCCCTGCGATGTCCGCCCGGAGGGGAGTGCCGAACGTCGGTGGCGCTCGCACGGAACGACGATTCGGGCAGACGCCCGTCCCGAGGTGAGATCGGAGGGGCGCGCTCGCGCTAGGTGCCATTGCTGCGATGCCCTGGAGCTTAACCTCCAGGCATTACCGCTAGCCCCCGCTAGCCCCCGCTAGCCCGCGTTGTTCACGATCCGACGATGCAGAGACGCGGTCAGACCGAAGCCTCTCCGTGTCTCCGTGCCTCCGTGGTTTCATCCGATGAGCGGCAGTCAGATGGCGAGCCCGGGAGTCGGTCCCGCGCCGCGATCATCGCGGACCGTCCTCGAGGTCGCCGACGGGCGTCAGCCGGTTCGTCACGCGAACGGCCTCGGTGCCGAGAACGCGGAGGCCGGTGGCCCGTCGGACCCGGAGGTGGATGTCGGCCGGATCGCCGAGGATGGCGCTCAGGTTCCAGACGCGCGGATGCTGGTCGCCGCGCCCGCTCGTGAGGAGTCGTTCGCCGTCAGGGTGGAATGCGACCACATCGGGCGTGCCCGCCTGGCGGAACGTCACGATCGGCTGCGCCGACCGCAGGTCGTAGACGCTCACCTCGCCGCCTTCGTCGGTCGCCGCGATCCGCTCCCCGTCGGGGTGAAACGCGAGCGACGAGACGCCGCGGGACCCCGCCCGGAGACGCGCGACCCGACGTCCCGACGCCACGTCGTGGACTGCGATGAAGTAGCTCGCGCCTCCGACGGCGACGCGACTCCCGTCGGCCGAGAAGACGACGTCTCGAGCCCAGCCGTGTATCCAGCCGAGACGTCGGACGGCGCTCTCGCCGGGCTCCGCATCGACGGCGAAGAGATAGAGCGCCGCGAAGCCCGAGGAAGCGACCGTCGAGCCGTCGGGGCTCCACGCGGCGATGCTCAGGTACTCCTTGGCCTCCACGGGCGCCCGGAACGTCCGCCGGATCTTCTTCGTCGCGACGTCGATGAGATGGAGATCGACGACCCGATCGGGGCTGGCGATCGTGAGCCCGTCCGGCGAGACCACCTTCCTCACTCGCGACCAACGCACCGGGATCGACTCGGCCCGGCCGCCCGGCTCCCAGACGTGGACCGCCTTGCCCTCCCAGGCCGACGAGGCGAGCCGAGCGTCCGCGAGCCACGCGAGGCTCGTGACCGCCGTCGCGTGCGGCTCCACCCGGTGAAGCTCCTCCCCGGTCTCGGCGTCGTGGACGGCGACGGCTCCGAGGAGCGTCGCGAAGGCCAGGCGCGTGCCGTCCGCGCTCCAGGCGAGCACCGAGGCATCGTCGTCGTCCGAGGAGCGCCGGACGACGAGCGGGTCGGCCGCGCCGTCGACGTCGAAGATCATCACGGTGCCGTGGCTGTCCGACGCGGCGACCCGACCGCCTTCGGGCGACCACGCCGACGCGACGACGCCGCCGCGGAGACCGCGCAGCCGCTCGACCATCTCGGGGACGGCGCCGATCTCGTAGACGCGCAGGCTCTCGGCTCCGACGGCGAGCGTTCCGTCGGGCGCCCAGGCGAGCGCCCGCGCGTCATCGGGGATCCGCGCGACCCGCTCGCCCACGCGGACGTCCCAGATGTTGACGAACCCCGCGCCGACGTAGGCGGCGATCCAGCGGTCGTCCGGACCGCCCCAGGCCATCCCGAAGACCTCGCTCCCGTTGTCGTAGGACGCGATCCGCTCCCCGGTCTCGGCGTCCCAGACCCGGATCTTCCCGTCGACGGCGACGGTCGCGACGAACGTTCCCTCGCCATTCCAGGCGATGCCCTGAGCGAACGCCTCGTGCCCTTCCCACGCGAGGAGCGGCTCGGTCGCCTCGGTCTCGATGACCGCGGCGTCGAAGATCCGGACGTTGGGAGTCCCTTCGCGGCGGTGAGCCGACGTCGCGAAGCGGGCGCCGTCGGGCCGGAAGGCGATCTGACTGACGCCCTGGGTGTGTCGGATCGGAGGCCGGACCTCCTCGAGCGTCGCCGGGTCGTGGAACCGAAGGCGGCTGTCCTGCGCGCCGCTCAGCAGCACGCGCCCGTCGGGCGACCACGCGACGCACATGGCCCACCAGTTCCCGACGCTGCCCCGGGCGATCCGCTCGCCGGTCGCGACGTCCCAGACGCAGATGCTCCCATCCGACGCGCTGCTCGCGATCCGATCCTCGCTCGGACTCCAGGCCACGTCCCGGATGCTCCCCCCGTGACCCCCGGCGAGGACGAGGAGGGTCTGACCGGTCGCCGGATCCCAGACGCGCACGTCTCCGTCGGAGCCCCCGGTCGCGACCGCCTGCCCGTCGGCTCGCCAGTCGATCGCGCTCACGTTCCCGCGATGCCCGAGCAGGATCGACCTCGGCTCGCCGGACGGATCGCGGAGGACGAGCGTTCCGCCACCGTCGGCGCTCGCGAGCCCGCCGCCGGCGACGAAGCAGGTCTCGTAGATCGAGAGCTCGTGCCCGCCGGCATCCGCGCGCGTCTCGCCGTTGGCGACGTCGACGAGCAGAAGACGGGAGCCGCGTCCGGCGGCGATCATCGCGCCGTCGGCCCTCCAGGCCAGGGCGGACGAGGGCGGCCCGACGTCCGCGCCGTGCTCCCCCAGGAGCTCGACCATCTCGCCCGTACGCGGCGCGAGCCGCAGGCGCCCGCTGTCGTCGAGGATCGCGAGCGCCGCTCCATCGGGCGAGAACGCGACGGCCGGCACCCGGGCGGCGTTCGACGGGACGAGGGTCGTCCCTCGCCCGCCGCCCATCGCGGCGCCGGGTCCGTCGTAGATCACGACCGACCCATCGTCGTGCCCCGCGGCGAATCGACCGTCGACCGACCACGCGAGCGCGTGGGCCGCCGGCACCGCGACGCCGCCGGCGCGCCGCGCGTGCTCTACGCCGGTGCGCGCATCATGGAGCGCGAGCGCGCCGTCGGCCGTGCCCGTGGCCACGCGCGTCCCGTCCGGGCTCCACGCGAGCGAGGACACGCCGAGGTCGTGAGCCCGGAACGAGACGACCTCATCGAGGGTGTCGGTCCGACTGACCCGAACGAAGCCGGCGCCGCCGCCCGTCGCGACGAGCCGGCCGTCGGGCGACGCGAGCACCTCGAAGACGGGGCCGTCGTGCCCGCCGAGGACGCCGATCTCCTCCCCGGTCGAGACGTCCCACACCGAGACGCCGCCCTCGGCCGTTCCCGTGACCAGCCGCGCCCCGTCGGCGATCGCGGCGACCCGGGTCGGTCCGCGCACCGGCGCCGACCAGATCAACCGCGGGACGTCGTCGAACGCGTTCGCGATCGCTGATCGGGCCGTCGGCGAGTCGACCGTCAGCAGGCTCTCGGCCCCGAGGGCGCAGGCTTCATCCGGGCGATCCGTGACCACCTTCTGAGCCGCCTTCTCGGCGAGGGCGAGGGCGAGCAGACGCTCGGTCCGCGAGAGGGCGTCGCGGGTCGTCGCCTCGGCCTCGGTCGCGCGGGCCCGCGCGCGCTCGGACTCCTCGCCGCGCGTCTCGGCCTCGAGCCGCTGCTCCGCCTCGGCCTCACGGGCGCGCCGCGCCTCGTCACGCTCCTCGCGTATCTTCGACACGGCGACGACGCCGCCCACGACGACGAGGACGCCCAGCCCGAGCAGCGCCATCGCCGCGACGGCGCTCGTCGCGGCGAGAGCGGGGTTCCGGCGCACCCAGCGCGTCCACCGCTCGCGACGCCCGATCGGGCGGGCGGCGATGGGCTCACCATCGAGGAAGCGACCGAGGTCGGCGGCGAGCGTTTCGGCGTTCTCGTAGCGACGCTCGGGCGCCTTCTCGAGGCACTTCATCACGATCGTGTCGAGGTCGCGGTGGACGCCCGCGTACCGGCGCCCGGGCGGCTCGGGCTCGACGCTCAGGATCTGCGGCAGCAGCTCGAGCGGACTCGTCGCGCGGTAGGGGAGCTCGCCGGTGAGTACGTGATAGAGGACGACGCCGAGCGAGTAGACATCCGACCGCGGGTCGGTCGCGTCGTGATCTCCCCGCGCCTGCTCCGGCGCCATGTAGAGGGGTGTCCCGATCGCCTGGCCGGTCGCCGTCAGGCTCACCTCGGCGGACAGATCGCGCGCGGCGCCGAAGTCGCTCAGGTGCGGACGACCCGTGTCGTCGAGGAGGACGTTCGACGGCTTCACGTCCCGGTGGACGATCCCGGCCTCGTGGGCGTGATGGAGCGCGCGAGCCAGCGCCTGGATGAGCTCCGACGCACGCCGAGCCGCCAGGCGTCGCTCGCGATCGAGGAGCGCCGCGAGGGTCTCGCCCTCGACGTAGTCCATCACGATGAACGGCCGACCGCCGTGCTCCCCCACCTCGTGAACGGCGACGATCCCTGGATGCCGAAGGCGGGCGGTCGCCTTCGCCTCCCGGATGAAGCGCTCGATGCCGCGGCCGCTCGAGCGAGGCGTCTCGAGGATCATCTTGATCGCGACGGCGCGGTCGAGGGCCGGATCCCAGCCGCGATAGACGATGCCCATCCCGCCGCGGCCGAGCTCGCCCACGGTGACGTAGCGACCGACCCGGCGCGCGGGATCGGCCATCGCCTCGACGACGGCCGGGTCGACGGCGGCGGGAACCCGACCGCTCTCTGCCGCCCGCGCGGCGCGGTCGATCGGCCCCGGCGCAGGCGGCGTCGGCGGCGGCGTCAGCTCGAGCGCCGGCGACGGGCGAGGCGGACGCGGCGGCGGGAGCGGCTCGGTCGGCGTCGTCATCGGCCGCCGTCGCCCAGCTCGCCGACCGGCGTCAGGTGATTCGTCAGGCCGACGGACCGGGTGCCCTGCACTCGAAGCCCGGTCCGGCGCCACACCTGCTCGATCGACGCGGAGTCCGGATCGAGGACCGCGTCGACGTTCCAGACCCGGACGAGCGCGTCCTTGGTCGACCACGAGACGAGCCGTTCGCCGCTCGCATCGAACGCGACGCCGATCGGCATGCCCGCGTGACGGAGCGAGGCGAGCTCCGCGCCGTTCTCGGTCGAGAAGATGCGGACGGTGCCGTCCCGCGAGGCGCTCGCAATCAGCGGCCGGGACGGGTGGAAGGCGACGTCGACGAGGTCGAGCGAGTGGCCCCGGAGGACGCCCATCGGCCGCCCCGACGCAACATCGAAGAGACGAACGACGTGCCCGACCGCCGTCGCGACCACCGATCCGTCCGGCGAGAAACCGACCCAGGTCGCCCAGCCGAAGTAGGGATGGAGGCGCGCCGGCTCGGCGTCCGGATCGGCGACGGCGACGACCGACAGCGGGCCGTGACCGGCCCAGGCGACGTGGCTCCCGTCGGGGCTCCACGCGATCCTGTCGAAGTACTCCTCGTCGTCCCCGTCGTCGGTCGGCTGCCATCGCCGGATCGTCTCGCCCGACGCGACGTCGATGACCTCGGCCCACCGGCTCCCCGAGGCCCACGCGAACCGGGCTCCGTCGGGGCTCCACGCGGCGCGGCGTCGGTCGCCGACGCGACGGGTCGCCCCGCCGACGACGCGACCCTCGGCCACGCTCCACACCCGCATCCGACCGTCGCGCGCCCCGATGGACGCCACCCGCCCGCCGTCGGCGCTGAAGGCCACGCGCGCGATGGGCCCGTCGTGCTCCCCGGTGAGGGTGACGGGCTGGCCCGCGCCGTCGACGTCGTAGATCGTGACGACCCCCTTGAAGTCGCCCGCGGCGAGCGATCGGCCGTCCGAGCTCCACGCGAGCGACCAGACCGAGTTGCCCGAGTTGGGAGCGAAGCGGCGCAGGACGAGCGGCTCGGCCGCGGCGAAGAGCTCGTGCACCGCCAGGCCGCCGACGACGTCGGCGGACGCGATGCGCTGTCCATCGGGGCTCCAGGCCACCACGTTCGCGCCGATCACGTGCGGGACGAGGGCCTGGCACTCGACGTCGTCGTCCCCCTCCCAGACCCGGAGCCGGTCGCCCACCGTGGCGAGGCGATCGCCGGAGGGCTCGAACGCCACGTCCGCGTCGTTGCTCGGAAGCCGCGCGATCTCCCGCCAGGTGCGCACGTCGAAGATCCGCGTCGCCGAGCCGGTCACGGCGATACGGCGTCCGTCGGCGCTCCACGAGACCGCGAACACGCCGTCCTCGTCGGCCTCGAGCCGGACGACCCGCGCCCCGGTCGCGGCGTCGGTCACCTCGACGTTCGGCCCGAACGAGTCGACCACCCACGCGCCATCGGGGCTCCAGGCGACCGCATGAGTGTGGCTCCGCGGCCCGGCCTCGCCCCACGCGACGAGGCGCTCGCCGGAGGCCACGTCGATGATCCGGACGCGCGGAAACCCCTCGCGATTGCCGTTGAAGATCGTCGCGGCGATCCGGCGCCCGTCCGGCGAGAACGCCACCGCGCTCCCCGAGCTCTCGATCTCGACGCGACGGATCTCCTCGAGCGTCTTCGCATCGAGGATGCGGACGAGCCGATCGGCGGCGGTCACCGCGAGGTGGGCGCCGTCTGGGCTCCAGTCGACGCCGAGGCACCAGATGTGACCGACCTCGACGACGCCGAGCTGCTCGCCGGTGGCGACGTCGAACACGCGGGCCTTCCCGTCGTACGCCGCGACGGCGACCCGAGCACCGTCCGGGTGCCAGGCCAGGTCGGCGACCCGCGCCGCGGGCCCCTCGAGGATCGCGAGCTCCTGACCGAGCTCGGGGTCCCAGATGCGGACGATGCCCGCGTGGTCGCCGGTCGCCACGCGCGAGCCATCCCGGCTCCACGCGACGGCGGCGATGCTGCCGACGTGCCCCGCGAGGCGGAACCGCGCCTCGCCCGAGCCCGGATCCCACGCGCGCAGGCCGCCACCGTCGTCGACGGTCACGAGCGCCGCCTCGGCGCCCGGGACCCAGGCCGCGCCGACGACGCGCCCGAGGTGGCCGACGAGCTCCCGGCGACCGCCCCCTTCGAGCTCGAGGAGGTGGACCGAACGACCGACGCCGGCGACGACGTGGCGCCCATCGGGCGAGAAGGCGAGCGCCGAGACCGGACCGTCGCCGAGCGTCGTCGGGTCGCCCGGGACCGCGTGCGGATCGAACGACCAGACGGTCACCGCCCCGGTCGTCCCTCCCACCGCGAGGCGTTCTCCGTCGGGCGAGACCGCGAGCGACGCGGCGCCGCCCGCGGGGTCGATCGTCGCGGAGACCGCGGGACGACCCTCCTCGAGCGCATCGGGATCGATCAGGCGGACGAGCCCGTCCTCGCCCGCGATGGCGATCCGCCCCGCCACCCACGCCACGCCGACGGGCGCCGCGCCGACGCCGTCGGCCGGCAAGCTGGCCAGCGGCTCCCCACCCGGAGCGCGCCAGATCCGGACCTCGCGCTCCGACGCCGTGACGAGCCGCGTCGACTGCCGGCCCCACGCGACCCCGACGACGCCGCCGTCGTGAGCGCGGACCGTCGCGGTCGCCTCGAGGGATGCGATCGAGACGATCCGGAGGAGCCCGTTGCGGTCGATCGACGCCGCGTGTCGCTCGTCGGGGGCGCACACCACGCCGACCACGCGACCGTCGTGCCAGGGGAGACGCGCCTCCTGCCGGCCGGAGTCGAGGCTCCACAGACCGATCTCCCCGATGCGCCCCCCGAGGAGGAAGCGACCCCGTCCCGGCGCGACGCCGACGGACGCGGCCATGCGCCGCGGCGCGACCCACCGGAGCCGTCCCGCGCCATCGACCGCGTTCGCCCAGGCGCTGCGGCCGGTCGCCGTTGGATGGAGGCGGAGGCTCTCGGCGGCGAGCGCGCACGCCGAGGCGAGCTTGCCGTCCTCGACGAGGCGGGCCGCCTTCTCGGCGAGGGCGCGGGCGAGGAGCCGCTCGGTCCGGGCGAGGGCCGCCTGCGACGTCTCCTCCGCGTGCTCGGCCCTCCCGCGGAGCCGCTCCGCCTGGGTCCGCTCCTCCTCGGCCGCCACCCGCTGGATGCGCTCGGCCTCCCGCGCCCGCTGCGCCTCGTCGCGCTCGCGGCGGATCTCGCCGAACGCGAAGAACGCGCCGACCCCGCCGGCCACGAGCAGGGCGAGCACCGCGACGATCCCGGTCGCCCCGGTCGCGGCGAGGGTGCGGTTCCGCCGGACCCACCGGCCCCATCGCTCGCGCCGGCCGATCGGACGGGCCTCGATCGGCTCGCCCTCGAGGAACCGACCGAGGTCGGCGGCGAGCGCCCCGGCCGACGGGTACCGCCGCGCGGGCTCCTTCTCGAGGCACCGCAGGGCGATCGTCTCGAGGTCCGGGTGGATCCGCGGGTCGCGAACGCGAGGCGCGACCGGCTCCGCGAAGAGGATCCGGTGCATCAGCTCGACCGCGCCCGTCGCGTCCGCGTGCGGCGGCTCGCCGACGAGGGCGTGGTAGAGGACGACGCCCGTCGAGTAGACGTCGCAGGCCGGGCCCGTGCTCTCGTGGTCGCCGCGCGCCTGCTCGGGCGCCATGTACAACGGCGTCCCGATCGCCTGCCCGGTCATCGTCAGGCTCGCCTCGGCGTCGAGGTCGCGCGCGGCGCCGAAGTCGGTCAGGTGCGGACGCCCGTCGGCGCCGACGATCACGTTCTGCGGCTTCACGTCGCGGTGAACGAGCGCGTTCTCGTGCGCGTGCTGGAGGGCGCGCGAGACGTCGCGAATGATCGTGGCGATCTGGCGCGGCGGCATCCGGTCGCGCTCGATCAGGACGTCGAGCGTCTCGCCCTCGACGAAGTCCATCACGATGAACGGCTTGCCGAAGTGCTCGCCGACCTCGTGGATCGCGACGATCCCGGGATGCCGCAGCCGCGCGGTCGCCCGCGCCTCGCGGAGGAAGCGCTGGGCGTGCTGGCCGCGGCCGGTCCCCGACGGGAGGATCATCTTGATCGCGACGACGCGCCGCAGGTCGGGGTCGAAGCCGCGGTAGACGACGCCCATGCCGCCGCGGCCGAGCTCGCCGAGGGTGACGTAGCGTCCGAGCCGGGCCGCCGGATCGGCGAGCGCTTGCTGGATCGCGGGGTCGAACGCGCGGACCGACCCGCTCTCCGCGGCCCCGGTCGCCGGCGCCCGAGGGGGCGGGGGCGGCGTCGGGGGAGGGGTGAGGTTCGGGCGCGGGACCGCGTCGGGGCCTGTCACATCATTGGAGAGTAGAAGCAGCCCGCGGACGGCGCAAACCGCCGCCGCGCATCCTCCGCAGAATCCGCCTCTTCGGGCGGCGCCGCGGCGACGGCGCGCCTTGTTCTTTCCCGGACGAGATGCGAAGGTTCGGTCACGATCTGGTCCCCACGCCCGGTTTGGAGCCTTCATGAGCGCCCGTCCCCTCGTCCTCGCCTTCCTCCTCTGCGATCAGGTGATCCGCGAGGCCGGGACGGGCAAGTGGAGCGCGATCGGGATCTTCGACCAGATCATCGTCGAGAACCGCTTCCCGGCCGTTCACCCGAGCCTGGCGATGTACTGCCGTCTCACCGACGCCGAGGGCGACTACGAGCTCTCGATCGACATCGGGCGGCTGACCGAGAACGGCCACGACGTCATCGGCGAGGTGAAGGGGCTGAAGCTCCGGGCGAAGGACCGCACCCGCACCGGCGACTTCGGCATCGTGACGCGCAACCTCGTCTTCCCCGAGGCCGGGCGCTACCAGGTGCGCCTGCTCGCGAACGGCGAGCTCCTCGGCGAGTACCCCCTCCTCGTCCTCGCCCGCGAGCAGCCCGACGGCGCCGCCGGAACGGGCGAGCCGACCCAGGACGCCGACGCCACGTTCGAAGGCGCCGACGACGCCGACGCCGACGCCAGCGCCGACGCGGGCGACGATAGCGAGCCCGACGGGACGCTCTAGTCGCTAGTGTCTAGTTCCCGTCCGGAAATGCGAAACACCAACGGGCGTCATCGGTTCCGCCGGTGATGCTCGCCTTCTTCTTGAAGGCAGGGCGACGAGACGTTGGAGCGCCGACCCATGCGAGCGCCACCGACGTTCGCCGCTCCCCTCCGGGCGGACGTCGCAGGTCAAGGAGGGCGGGGAGGATCTCGACTTCCGAGGCTTCTCCGAGAGTCGGCACCCGCGGCCCGGTCCGGCCTCCCGGAGTGCAAGAGTAAAGGCCTCC
>JAJDCQ010000071.1 GCA_029260755.1 Planctomycetota bacterium
CCACGACCTCGGCGCCGCCACCGACCCCGCGGCGACCATCGAAGCGCACCGGACGGTCGCGGCCGCCCTCGGCCTCCCCGCGATGAGCGCCGGCCTCGACTTCCAGGGGATCATCAGCGCCCCGATGGACGGGAAGATCGGGCGGACGCCACGGATCCCGGCCGGGCTGAGTCGCGACGACTTCGTCGAGGCCTAGCCGGGGACTGCCGGGATTGAGTTCCAATCGGTCGAGCGCAAACGCCGTCCGTGCACGCGTTCTAGGCCACAGATTACACATACGCAGATTGCACAGATTGCCGCGGACAGGTCCGCATCGCCCTGCCTCCCACGAAAGCCGGGCCGAGCCGTCCTCGGGATCACGCGGCTCGTTCACTCCGGTCGGCCATCGGTTCGCTCATGGAGAGGGAGGGCCCACCCGTGCGCGAACCGTCGGACGAGAGCCATACCGTCCCGTGCCTGCCGTCCCGCGGAGGGCAGAGTACCGGGTAACGATGAAGGCGAGCCGTGCGATCACTCGCCGACCGCGGTGGCCACGCAGCCGCGCGTTCCGCCTTCTCCGGCGATGCGCGATGCCCCATGACGTCGGGGCAAGACGCTACCCTACCGTTGAGTTCGACCCAGGCAATCGCCACTTCGCCGCGGTGTGCGCCCACGTCCCCGCGGAGGCATAGACCGTTGTCGTAGCCCAACACGAGCGGCGCCGACGCGGCACCATGCGAGAGACGCCACTCACCTGGACCGAATCGGCGGGCCAGCTCAGAAGAGCGGGCCACCTCGATCTCCGAGAATTCGATCAGCAACTGAGTTGGACCCCGCTCGACTGATCGCAATCGAACGGCTGAGAATCGCTCTGGGTGGCCCTGGAGCGTGAGGCTGCCGTCTTCGTCGAAGTGAAACTCGCCTCCCGTGATGGCCTCGATCGCGGTCGACGAGAGGCTCGGCAGCGTCGTCAAGTCTTCGAGCAGGTGGATGAACGCGCGCTCGGCGGTCAGGGAACGGCCACCAGGATTCGTCGCCTCCTTCAGCGGCACGCTGGCCGCCTCGACCGGTCGAGGCGACGTCGGTGTGCTTGCCTGGCACGCCGCTGCGGCGAGAGTGAGCGCGCCGAGAAGAACGTATGTTCCCGCGCGTCCCACTGCCCTAGCCCGACTCGCCCTCGCCGCGGCGCTTCGCGCGCGAGGCGTCTCGGCGCGCCTTCATCATCCCGAAGACGCCGTCGATGACGTTCGACGGCATCGCGGTGAGGTGGTTGAACTCGCCGCCCATCAGCCACTCGCCGCCGTCGATCGTGACGCACTCGCCGTTCACGTAGCCGCTCTCCTCGGCGAGAAGGTAGCTGGCGAGGTTGGTGAGCTCGATGTGCTCGCCGAACCGCCGCGACGGGATGCGCTTCTTGTGCTGCTCCTCCATCGAGGGATCGGGCATCAGCGCCGACCAGGCGCCCTCGGTCGGGAACGGGCCGGGCGCGATGGCGTTACAGCGGATGTCGTAGCGACCCCACTCGACGGCGAGCGAGCGCGTCATCGCGAGGACGCCTGCCTTCGCGCACGCGCTCGGGAGGACGAACGCCGAGCCGGTCCACGCGTAGGTCGTGACGATGCTGAGGATCGAGCCGCCTCCGCCCCGCTCGATCATGTGCTTGCCGACCGCGTTGGTGCAGTGGAACGTCCCGTGCAGCACGATCCGGACGACCGCGTCGAAGCCCTTCGCGCTGAGCCCCTCGGCCTGGGCGAGGAAGTTTCCGGCCGCGTTGTTGACGAGGTGATCGACCCGGCCGAGCTTCTCGACCGCGGTCGCGACCATCGCGTCGACCTGGTCCGGGTTGCGGATGTCGCACGGGTGGGTCAGCACCTCGGCTCCCGGGGAGGCCTCGCGGATCGCCGTCGCCGTCTCCTCGAGCGGGTCCGGCCGGCGCCCGGCCAGGACGAGCTTCGCGCCGAGCTCGCCGAACCGCTTCGCCATGCTCTGGCCGAGACCCGAGCCGCCGCCGGTCACGAGGATGACCTTGTCCTTCAAGAGATCGTCACGAAACACGCGTGTCTTCCTTTCGCCTGCCCGTCGTCGCGACGGGGTGATTCACTCGCCGTCGTCGGCCGGCGGGGCGTCCTTCGCCCGCTCCACCGGCGGCCAGCCGGGCGCGGGCTTCGCGTCCGTCCCGAAGCCGGTCACCTCGGTCGCGAGGGTGCCGGCCGCCACCTTCATCCGGTCGCCGACGAACGGCATCTCTTCCTTCGTGATCCAGTCCTCGCGCCCGTTGGTCCACTTGGCCTTGGCGACCTCGACGGACTGCTCGCCGATCGTGAGCGTCTCGGGCTCGATGGACGCGAGCTCCACCGTCGGGCCGTCCGGGATCGACGCCCGGAGCACGATCCCCTCGACCAGGCCCTCGGTCCCGAGCCACTGGAGGCTCGCCCGATCCCCCTCGCCGAACGCCCTTCGGACGGCGGCGTACTCGCCCGCCGGCACGGTGATCGTCTCGTCGGCCACGGCCGTCGGCTCCTCCTTCGGCGGCAGCCCGACGTGCGGGCCGACGGCGAGGGTCTCGGGCTCGCCCGGCTCGGTGAAGTCGAGCGCCGCCATCACCGCGCCGGTCTTCGGGTCGACGACGAGCCCCCAGTCGCGGTTGCCGCTCCGCATGCCGCGGTACTCGATCTGGACGAAGCCCTCGCCCTTGCCGACGAGCGCCCAGCGGTTCGTGAAGTTCACATCGAGGTAGGCGACTCGGTCCTCGACCCAGAACCCGACCTCGGCCTCGGGGTCGAAGTGGTCGCACCAGATGGTGCCGGGCGCGGTCGGCGAGCTGCAGCCGGCGAGGGCCGGGAGCAGCGCCGCGACGACGGCGAGCGCGATGCGGGCGGCGGGGGCGTTCATTCCGGGTCCTCGGATCGGTTCGTCCAGGGCGGGTCGGTCACCATCTGATCGTCCCGGAGCGCGCCCGTCCAGAGGTCAGCGCGCCTCGCCGGGCTCGTCGCCGCCCGCCCGAGCCAGGTCGCCGATGCTCGCGGCGAGCTCGCCGAGCGCGTCGCGGACGCGCGCCCGCGTGGCGCCGTCGGCCAGGGCGACGTCGACCTCGACGACGATCGCCCGGCTTCCCGACGCATCGTCAGCGACGACGCGCGCGTGCGCCCTCGCGTCGACCTCCCCCTCGCCGAACCGTCCCTCCGAGGAGGCGAGCACCCGGGCAGCGCCGAGGGCCGCCCGGACGCGCTCGGACTCCGCCGGCTCGAGCCAGCTCGGCACGAGCCAGCTCGGCACGAGCCGCTCGCCCGATCCGGTGATGGCCTCGAGCCCGGCGTCGAGGTCGGCGCCGACGCGGACCCGCGCGCCGACGGCGAGCACGAATGGCACCGGACGCGCGGTGACGGCCGCGCCGGTGTGCCCGAGGACGGCCAGCACGACCTCGATCGGCCCGTCGCGCTCGAGGCCGGCGACCTCGACGACGATGATCGCGTCGCGGAGGATCGTCGCCTCGCCGGGCGGGTCGTCGTCGCCGCCGAACGCGAGGTCGACGCCCTCGACCCGGATCGCGGACGGCGCGCGCGCCGGGAGGGTCGCTCCGAGGTCTCCGGGCGACGAGGTCGGGGCGCCCGCCAGCAGCCGCGGCAGCAGCCAGGCGACGATCCGGGCGATCTCGGAGGTGCCCGCCGGCCGCCCCCTCTCGGCGCCGAGCAGCCGCGGACGCCGCACGAGGACCCGTTCGACCCGAGCATCGAGGAGCCCGGCGAGCTCGAGCCGGACCGCCTCGACCTCGACGCGCGCCCCCGGCGCGCGCCCGTCGGGATCGGCGATCACGAGGTCGTTCGCGATGATCGCGGCGCCGATCGGATCGAGGATCACCCGCCGGGCCGTGACGTCCAGCCCGGACGCGGCGCGCGCCCGCGCGAGGACGACCCGATGTGCGAGCGGGCCGCAGACGAGCGCGCCGAGGAGGACGAGGATGACGGCGATCCGCGCGGCCGTCGCGACCCGAGCATCGTCGGGGCGTCGCGGCGGGCTCGAGCTCGAAGGAGGCGTCCTCCCGGCGACGCGCGGACCGGTCACCGGCCGATCACCGCCACGTGCTCGAACGTCAGCGTCGCGTGGAGCGGCGGCGCGGCGAGGAGCGCCGCGACGCCCGTCACGTCGCGGAGATAGGCCCGCTCGGCGCCGGGGTCGGCTCCCCAGCCGTGGCCGAGGCTGATGACGGCCTCGCCTCCGGTGATCGGCGCCACCACGACCGGCGCCATCAGCACCCGATCATCGAGGATGATCGCGACGCGCTCGCGGACGCGTGCGGTCGTCAACGCCGCGAACGCGGCGCTCGTCCCGTCGTCGAAGGCGATCGCGATCTGCGGGCGACCACCCTCGTCCTCCTCGATGCGCGCCCGGACGATGCCCAGCGAATCGATCCCGCCGGTTCGATCGAGCACGAGCGTCTCGCTCGACTCGACGACCGGGCTCCCGGAGGTCGGGTCCCAGGCGCGCCGCTCGAGGGTCGCGATCGAGAACCGATCCTCGTCGATGCCGTCGGGGTCGACATCGACGACGACGCGCACGCTCGCCCCGCCCGGACGCACGAGCATCGCGCGGATCGCGGCGACGTCCTCCTCGTCGAGGGCCGGCAGGCCGACGACGACGTCGCCCTCGCCCGTCGGGGCGACCCGGTGGGCCACGCCGAGCGCGGCGAGGCGGGCCTCGAGGACGGCGGCCACCTCGGCGACGAGCTCGGCGGTGGCGGCGCCGCCGTCGGGCGCGGCCACGCCGAAGGTCAGCTCGCGGGTGATCGGCGGCTGAAGGAGCCGCTTCAGTCGGTCCTGCTGGGTGACGACGCCGAGGACGACGAGGCCCGGGCAGCCGAAGACGAGGAGGACGAGCACGACGGCGATGAGGCGACCGCGGCGAGGGTCGAAGTCCGGATCCGGGGGGCTGGTATCCATGGCCGGCGCATTCTACTCGCGGGCGCGACGGCTGTCCCCGATCGAGGCGTCAGCGGTTCACCCGCAGCGGCACCTCGAGCCGGGCCTCGCCGAACGTTCCGGTCGCGACGACGGCGACGTGCGGCGCCGCGCCGAGGTCGTCGGGCACCCGGAACGCGATGGGATCGCCCGCGGCGCTCCGGGTGGCGGCGCCGCCCGCGACGCTGATCGACTCGATCGCCGGCGATTCGCCACGCTCGTCCAGCGAGTGGGTCCACCACGACAGCAAGGCCTCCTGCCCCGCCTGGACGGGACCGGTCACCGCAGCGCTGATCATCACGTCGTCGCGGCGCCAGTAGCCTCGCGGGAGCTGCTCATCGGGGCGGATCCCGAACGGCAGCCCGCCGAGCTTGCGGCCGACCTCGTCGAGGTCCGTTCGTCCCGGCTCGAAGCGTACGACGACGCGCTTCTCCTGGGTGAAGAGGTAGGCGCGGCGGACGCCGGGGACGGACTGGGCGGCCTCCCGGACCCGGGAGGTGCACTCCATCGGTCAGAGGAAGCCGCCGACCGCGAACGACGCCTCGGCGAACGACCCCTCGGGACGCTCGGCCAGGTACGGGTTCTCCAGGCCGCGGCTCGGCGCCAGAAGACCGCCCGCGACGAGGGCGCCGACGGCGGCGACGCCGATGACGGGGACGAGCCAGGGGCGCTCGTTGGTCGCGGCGAACCGCTCGGCCGCGCGGCGGGTCGGCCGCTGCGCGGGCTCGGGCGACGGCTGCGGGCTGTCCGTGCTCAAGACGACTCCTCCGTCAGGAGAGATCTCTCCGAACGGCTCGAATATTTCAACGACCGCCGGACATTCACCGTAGATGTCGACGATATCACGACATCATGCGCCCACCCATCCTCGTAGCCTGGAGACGACCGATGCAACTTCGCCGCACCTTCGCCGGCGCCGCCCTCGTCGCCGCCGTGCTCGTCCCGGCCCAGACCGCCGCCGCCCAGGACATCCGCCGCGCCCGCCGGATGGGGCCGCGCGACATGATCCCCTCGATCGACGAGCCGAAGGGGATCTCGGTCGAGGAGGCCCGCGGGTTCCTGAAGGGCGACGCCATGGTCATGGGCGTGGTCCAGAACGGCGTCGCCCGAGCCTACCCCGGCTTCATCCTCAACGGCCACGAGATCGCGAACGACGTCCTGGGAGGCTCGGCGATCGCCGTCACCTGGTGACCCCTGTGCCACTCGGGCGTCGTGTACGCCCGGCAGATCGAAGGCCGGACCCTCGAGCTCGGCGTCTCCGGGAAGCTCCTCGACCGGGTCCTGATCATGTGGGACCGCGAGACGGGCAGCGAGTGGAGCCACCTCACGGGCGAGGCGCTCGCCGGACCGCTGAAGGGCGAGAAGCTCGAGCCGATCGCCGACATGGTGATGTGCACCCTCGACGAGTGGGTCGCCCGCCACCCCGACACCGACGTCCTCGCGCCGGTCTTCCCGATCGAGCGCTACCGAGCGCACGAGGCGCGCTGGGCGGGCTACTTCCGCGGCAAGGAGAAGGAGCGGCTCCTCGGCGTGACCGTCGGCGAGACGGCGCGCGCCTACCCGCTGCCGGCGCTCGCGAAGGCGCCGCTCGTGAACGATTCGGTCGGGGAGACGCCGGTGCTGATCGCCTACACGGCCGACACCGAGACGGCGCTCGCGTGGCACCGCCGGGTCGGCGATCGCGTGCTCCGCTTCGAGGACGCCGGCGGCGAGGGCGACGCCCGCCGGATCCGCGACCTCGAGACGGGCAGCACGTGGAGCCCGCTCACCGGCGAGGCGCTCTCGGGCAAGCTCGCCGGCGAGCGACTCACCGCGATCACCGGGATCCCGTCCTACGCCTACGGCTGGCGGACCTACTTCCCGAGGTCGAGCTGGTGGAAGCCAGGCGAGGAGACCGCGACGCCGGCGCCCGCCGACCCGAAGCGACGGCCGCGCGGCAGGGTCTACTGACCGAGCCGCTCCGCCTCGGCGCGCGCGGCGGCCGCATCGTCGGCGCGCCCGAGGCCGTCGAGCGCCGCCGCCCGGAGGCCGTGGAGCCGCGCGAGCTGCTTCTTCACGCGTGACCCTCGGATGCCGCGGGTCGTGTGATCGAGCGCCGACTCCCATCGCTCGTGCCGGAGCTCGTGGCGGGCGCCGACCTCGGCGATCGAGCCGGTCAGCGACGCGTCCTTCGGGTCCTCGACGATCTCGACCAGACCGAAGGTCCAAGCGTCGCGCAGGCTCCGAACGGCCGCATCGACGAGCGCCGACACATCGACGCCGCCCTCGTCGGCCCGCCCGCAGCACGACCGCTCCGACTCGGGGAGGTCGAGCGCCTCGACGATCAGCTCGTGGAGGAGGTCGACGACCGGCACGGCCTCGTCCATGCGCCAGGGCACCGCGCCGGCGACCTCGACGAACTCCTGGATCGGGCCGTGGACGGCCGCGTCACTGATGCGGACCGACTCGAGGGCGAGGGCAAAGCGCTCGTCGAGGGTGTGCCGTCCCCCCGATCGGAGGACGATGTTGTTGGTGACGTAGGCGGTCCGCTCGGCGTCGGGCAGGGCGCGGTCGAGCTCGAGGGCGCGGGCGAACTCGGCGTCGACGTCGGCGGCCCGGGCCGGATCGACCCGGAGCTGCCGGGCGGCGCCGAGATGGACCCAGACCTCGTCGAGCCCGACGGCGAGCGCCGCATCCGCCCACGCCACGCGCCGGTCCGCGTGCTCCGTGGGGACGTGCGCGGCGAGGTAGAGCAGCCGGGCGGGATTCCGCCGCGCGATCGGGCGCCCCGCGTCCTCGTCCCCGATCCGGACGAGGCGCTCGAGGCCCAGCGCGTTCGAGACCGCGCGAAAGCGGGGCGGCGCGTAGGGCCAGGCGCCGTGCGCGTCGAGCAGCGCCGCCGTCTCGAGGATCCGCTCCGCCCGCGCCGGCGTGAGCGCGTCGGAGAGGTGGAGGTAGCCCGAGAGCCCGAGCTGCTTCTGAAAGGCGACCGCGAGATCCGCCGGCATCCGCCGCCCCGGCTGACCGCCGCGGATCACCACGTCGGAGAGGGTCCGGATCGCGGCGATCTCGGAGCCCTCGTCGCCGATGAGCCGGAGAAAGCGCTCGAGCGCCCATCGCTGAAGCTCCCACGGAAGGCTCCCCCGGTCGGGCGCGATGCCGTGCTCCTCGATGGCCGACTCGAGGTCGGCGAAGATCGCGTCGCGGTCCCCGGGCGCGACCGCCAGCCGATGCTCGGCCCGCCGGAGGAAGAGCCGACCGCGCGTCGCCTCGTCGAGCCCGACCCCACGCAGGAGCGCCTTCCACGGGACCGCGTCGAACGGCGGCGCGAGGAGCGCGGCCTCGGCCTCGGTCGACCCTCCGTCGGCGATCGCGAGGGCGAGCGGGCCGGCGAGCTCGACCGAGGCCGGCTCGATCGGCTCGGCGCCGTGGAGGACGTGACTCAACGGCCCGAGCCGGCGCGCCCCGTGAAGGGTCCGGCTGGCGCGGCCGAGGAGCGTCCGGTCGAGGGCGCCCTCGGGCCGCACGGCCGTCGCGAGCCCGCGGGCGGCCTCGGCCTCCGCGTCGCTCCCGGCCGGCGATCCGACGACCGCGGCCAGGAACCGGAGCACCTCGGCCCGCCGCCGCTGCTCGACCGTTCCCGCGTCCTCGAGCGCGACGACGACCGCCGCGAGCTCCTGCTCCTCCTCGGCGTCGAGCGGCCCCCGCTCCTCGAGCACCCGCTCGAGCGCGGCGAGGCTCGCCGCCGGGGCGCGCCCCCGCAACGCGGCCGGCGAGAGGAGAAGGCCGATGATGGCGACCAGGACGATCGCCGCGATGCCCACCCGAGCGCCGCGCGAGCGGAGGACGCCGGCCTCGATCGGCTTCGCCTCGACCGACTCGCCCCGGAGGAACCGCTCGAGGTCCTCGGCGAGGGCGCTCGCGGTCGGGTAGCGATCCTCCGGACGCTTCGCGAGCGCGCGGAGGCAGATCGCCTCGAGGTCGGCATCGAGGCCCGGCCGCCAGCTCGCCGGCCGGGGAGGGAGCTCGTTGACGACCCGGGCGAGGATCGCCATCGCCTGGCCGCCGTCGGACTCGAACGGCGCGTGCGCGGTGAGCGCCGAGTAGAGGAGGCCGCCGAGGCCGTAGACATCGACCGGCGGGCCGAGGGCCCGCTCGCTCGAGGCGCTCACCTGCTCGGGCGCCATGAACGCCGGCGTCCCGACGCACTCGCCTGTCGCGGTGAGCTGCTCGGAGAAGGCGTCGTAGGCGAGGCCGAAGTCGACCAGCCGCGGCTCGCGCCGCTCGTCGATGATCACGTTCTCGGGCTTGATGTCGCGGTGGATGACGTCATGGGCGTGGACGTGCGCGACCGCCCGGGCGAGCTTCCCGACGAGCGCCGCGGCGACCGGCGGCTCGAGGGGGCCGTGACGCAGCCACTCCGCCAGCGAGCGGCCCGCGACCAGCTCCATCGCGCACCACGGCCGGCCGTGGTCGATGCCGCAGGCGTGGATCCGTACCAGATGCGCGTGCGGCTCGATCCGGGCGAGCGACTCCACCTCGCGCCGGAACCGCGCGACGAGACGCTCGGGGTCGGCGCCGACCGAGACGAGGATCACCTTGAGGGCGTGGGTCGCCCCGGTGGCGCGGTGCCGCGCCCGGACGACGACGCCCATGCCGCCCCGGCCGATCATCGCCTCGACGAGGTAGGGCCCGACGGTCGAGCCGGGGGTGAACGCGATCGCCACGGCGCGCCCTCAGTCCTCGTCGTCGTCGGGGACGAGGTCCTTCGGGTCCGGAAACGCGTGGGGGTAGACGCCGGCGAACGCGTCGTGGAGGACGACGAGGCGGCTGACGAGGATCCGCGGGGCGTCGACCGACGCATCGGTCGCCTCGTCGAGGAGCTTGCCCTTCTTGCTGACGGGCCGCGTCGCATCGATGAGCCCCTCGACCCAGAGCTTCTTGCCGCGCTTGATGCTCTTGGCATTGCCCTCGCCGGCGAGGAGGACGACGTCGCTCTTGCCGAGCGCGATCGTCAGCGGCGCGAACTCGATCCGGACGACGCCACGGCTCCAGTCGAAGTCGGTGCCGGCGAGCCAGGCGAGGGTCCGGCCGCCGACCGTGCGGTCACCCGCGGGCAGCGGCTCGATCGCGAAGCCCGCGACGATCGCCGCCCGGTCGGCGATCTTCCCGACGACGTTGCTGCCCGAGTCCTGGATGAACTCGCGCTTGCCGAGGATCCAGGCCTCCTTCGCGTGCGCGCCGAGCAGCGCCGTGTTCGCCGCCGGGACCGGCTTGTCGACGCGCACCCGGCTCTCGTCGGGGACGAGCTCGACGACGTGCCAGACCTTCGCCCGGTCGCGGAAGAGACCGACGCCGGTCTTGCTGTCCCAGCTCTTGAGGGTCACCGGCGCCGAGAACGGCTTCACCGCGCCCGCCTCCTCGTCGTCGCCGTCGTCCCCGAGGACGGCGACGGGAGCCGACGCGACGAGCCCGAGGGTGAGGATGACGGCGACCGCGAACGCGAGCAGGCCACGGAGCTTCATGACGTCGGTCTCCGGGCGTCGTTCGACGCCGATCAGGACGGCCCGCACCCGCCGGCGCGGATGGCCACGCCGGCGACGAGGTAGGCGAGCCAGTGAACCGAGAGGGAGTAGCCGACGCCGCCCCGGAAGCGGGCGATCAGCGGCGGAAAGATGAGCGCGGCCCCGAACGAGGCGGCGACGATCGGGATGCCCGCCCAGCCCTTGAGCGGGATCACGAGGAAGTGGAGGGTGCCGAAGATCGCCGCGAACGCGCCGACGAGCCCGAGCCCGCGGTGTCCGCGATGGAGGAGGCGCCGCACCAGGACGAGGATCATCGCCTGCTGGAAGACGAGCTCCGGCAGCTTCGCGGCCAGGTAGACGGCATCCATCCGGACGACCCCGAGCTGACGATCGCGGCACGCCTCGAAGAGCTCGGCCGTGGCGGGCAGACCCGTCCGCGCCCACGCGTACACGAGCCCGACGAGGACGGCGACCGCGCCGAGGACCAGGAGCGGCGCGATCGCCGGCCCCGAGGTCTCGGCCGGCGCCGGGCGGAGCAGCTCACGACGGAAGAGCGCGACGCCGACGACGGTCGCGCCGGCGAACCAGAGCCCCGAGACCCACGACTGGCCGAACATCCCGTAGCCCGACGGGATCAGGACGAGCTGGAAGACGCCGAACGGGATCAACCACGCCGCGAGCCAGGCGGCCACCCAGAGCGCGTCCGAGGGCGGCGGATCGCTCGCGAGCTCGACGTCCGGGCCCATGCGCGTCAGGTCCGGACGGACGCGCCGTCGCCCGCCTCCGCGAGCACCAGGCGCGCCTTCCGCTTCTTCCCGGCGGCGAGCAGGATCGAGCCGTCGCGGGCGTCATCAGCCGAGATCGACCGATCCTCGGCCGCCTTCTCGTCCCAGACCCGGATCCCGCCGCCGCGGCAGAGCCGGCGCGCCTCGCCCTTGCTCTTGGCGAGGCCGGTCCGGACGAGGGCGTCGGTGATCTTGAGCCCCCCGTCGGCGAGCTCGTCCGTCGTGACCGGGTGGGCCGGCAGGGCGGCCAGGGCATCGGCGGTGAGCTCGCCGCCCCGGTTGCCGCCCGCGAACAGCTTCTTCGCCGTCTCCTCCGCCTCGAGCGCGGCCGCCTCACCGTGGCACAGCGTCGTCACCTCGCGGGCGAGGCGGACCTTCGCCTCGTTGAGGTCGACGCCGCTCCTGGCCTCGGTCAGCCCGACGATCTCCGCCTCCTCGAGGAAGGTGAACAGCCGGAAGAAGCGCGCCACGTCGGCGTCGTCGACGTTGCGCCAGTACTGGCTGAACTCGAACGGCGATGTCTGCTCCGCGTCGAGCCAGACCGCGCCCTTCTCGGTCTTGCCCATCTTCTTGCCGCCGGCGGTCGTCAGGAGCGGCCAGGTGAGACCCCACGCCTCGCTCCCCTCGACCCGGCGGATGAGCTCGGTGCCGGCGGTGATGTTGCCCCACTGGTCGTTGCCGCCGAGCTGGAGCCGGCAGTCGTGGCGCTGACGCAGGACGAGGAAGTCGTAGGCCTGCAGAATCTGGTAGTTGAACTCGAGGAAGGAGAGCCCCTCCTCCCGCTCGAGGCGCTGCCGATACCCCTCGGCCTTGATCATCACGTTGACCTTGAAGTACCGCCCGATCTCGCGGAGGAAGTCGACGTACCGGAGGTCGTTCAGCCAGTCGCCGTTGTCGATCATGAGGGCGTCGCCCTCGCCCGCGCCGAACCGCACGTAGCGGCCGATCTGCGCCTGCTGGCACGCCATGTTGTGGGCGATCGCCTCGTCGTCGAGGAGCTTCCGCATCTCGGTCTTGCCCGACGGGTCGCCGACCCGCCCGGTGCCGCCGCCGATGATCGCGATCGGCCGATGCCCGAGGCGCTGGAGGTTCGCCATCGTCATGATCGGCAGGAGATGCCCGACGTGGAGGCTGTCGGCGGTCGGGTCGAATCCGATGTAGAAGGTCACCGAGCCCGCCTGAAGGGCCGCGTCGAGCTGGTCGACCGGCTCGGTCACCTGCTCCACGTAGCCGCGCCCGCGGAGGAACTGGAGTGGGGTCATGGCCCTCGGCCCTCGTTCGGGGTGCTGTCGCCGTCGCTCCCATCGGGAGACGCGCCGTCGCCGCCTCCCCCGTCACCGTCTCCGCCGTCGCCGTCGCCCTCGTCGTCGCCGAACAGGCCGAACAGGTCGCGGATCGGCTTGGTGATCGCGCTCAGCGGGTACGCCTCGACGGTCGGGTCGTCGATCGGTCCGTTGACGCTCACCTCGAACAGCAGCTTCCGCTGGAACATCTCCATCAGCCAGTCGAGGCCCGGGATCGGCGGCCGGCCGCCGATCGGGACGAACAGGCGAACGCCCTGGAGCTCGCCGTCCCAGGTCACCCGGCCGGTCCGTCCGTAGAGGGCGAGGCCGGTGCTGAGCATGTCGATCCGATCGATCTCGAGGCCGTCCTTGTCGAGCTTGAAGTCGAGGTTCACCTCGCGGAAGGCGTCCCACGCCTCGACGAAGATGTCGCCCGTGTTCGAGCCCCGGGCGGCGGGCGTGAGCGAGAGGACGCGGAGGACGTTCACGAAGCCGGGGAACTTCGCGATCTCGGCGTCGGTGAGGTGCAGGTCGCCCTCGCCCTCGAAGCCCTCGTCGCCGCTCCGGAAGGAGACGTCCGCCGCGATCCGGCCGTTCGTGCCGGTGCGGAGCTCGCTCAGGAACGCGCCCTCGAGCTGGAGGCGTCCCTCGTAGCGGACCTTGTCCTCGCCCGGCCGGACGGTGACGGTGCCGGTGAGCAGCCCGCCGAGGAAGCGCGCCTTCAGCCGCTCGACGGTGAGGACGCCCTCCTCGAAGCGGAAGTCGGCGTGGAGGCCGTCGGCCTCCGAGCGCCCCTTCCCGATGAACGCGCGCGCGCCGTCGATCGACCCCTCGACCCGGATCACCTCCCCGTTCGCCCCGGTGATCACCGACAGGTGGATCGGCCCGCGGACGTCGCGCAGGACCGTCCCGACGTCGACGCTCGCGCGGTCGAGGCGGATCTCGAAGTTGCGGATGCCTCGTCCACCGATCGAGGGGAACGTGTAGAGCCCGACCGAGATCCGCCCGTAGTCCTCCGCCTGCGCGAGCAGGCTCTTGATCCACCCGGGCAGCGCCTTCATCGTCTGGCCGGTCGCCCGGATCGGCCCGACGCTCGCCCGGAGCGCGACCGGCGCCTGCGGGCCGAGCGGCTTGCGGAACACTCGCTGGGCGACGATCTCCTCGCCCTCGGGCCCGCGCCCGGTGAGGTCGACGTCGCGGAGCCCGTCGGCGGCGAAGTCGAGGTGTCCCCGGATCTGCCGCACCACCATCCGCTCGGGGCCGCCGACGTCGACGGCCGCGGCGAGGCTCTCGGGCACCAGGCGTGACTCGATGATCGTCCCGGTCGGGCTCGCTCGCTCGGCGCGGGCGGCGATGGTGGCCGCGACGCCGACGCCGCCGGCCGCCAGACCCGACGTGCCCGCCGGCGAGGCGGCGCCGCCGATGATCTTCACGCTCGCGCCGACGACGCCCGAGGGAGCCCAGTCCTCGATGACGTCGTCCCGCGTGTCCGCGGGCAGCGCCTGGAGGGCGAGGCCGACGGGGAGGGCGCGCAGCCCGACGACGAGGCGCTGGTCGCTCCCCCGGACCTGGCCGGCGACGGTGACGAGGGCATCGGACGGATGGAGGACGCCCGAGAGCCCCCGGACGTCGATCGTCCCGTCGTCGCCCGCGATGACGAGGCCGTGGAGATCCTGGAGGCGTCGGCCGGCGAGGGCGCGGCCCACCTCACCCTCGAGGCCGAGCCCGGCGACCGCGACGGATGCTCCGAGCGGCCGCACCCGCGTCTCGACCTCGAGGTCGCCATCGGGCACCTCGCGGATCCGCACCAGGACGTCGGCCGGCCCGTCGGGATCGAGGGCGGCCACCTGGTCGCGGACCTCCACCGGGAGCGTCCGGACGAGCGCCGGTCCGAGCGGCACCGCCGCGCCCGCGACGTCGACCTCGATCGTCTGGACCGTGTCGCGCTCGGCGCCGCGCCCCGCGAGCGACTGGCTCCGGACCGTCCCGCGCGCGAGGAGGACCGGCTCGTCATCGCCGCCCGACTCGTCGCGCATCGACGGCGGCGTCCAGGCGCCCATCCGGCGCGGCTCGAGCTCCCCGTCGGCCTCGCCGCGGAGCCGGTCGACGCCGACGACGCTCGCCGCGATCGGCCCGAGCCCGCCGGCGATCGCGCCCGACACGCGCGCCCGCGGCCCCCAGTGGAACCCGAGTCCGTCGACGTCGACGGTGACGGTGCGGTCGTCGGGGTGCTTGGGGTCGAGGGCCACCTGGATCTTGAGGGCGCCGCTGCGCCACGCGAGCGGGAGCGGCACCTCGGGCCCGGGCACCAGGGTGACCGAGCCGATCGGGGTCATCGTCACGTCGATGTAGGCCTCGATCTCCGAGGCGGCCTTCTTCACGGTGACGATCGCGTCGACCCGGCCGGCCGGCGCGAACCGGTCGATGATCTCGCTCACCTCCGGCCCGAGGCCGGCGATCAGCTGCGGACCGATCGGGACGTTCTTCGCCTTGATCGTCAGATTGATCTCGGGGCCGAAGCCGAACTCCTTGCCCGCCGCGCCGAGGATGCCTCCCCCGATCCCGCCGGCGACGACCTGCATCTTGGTGCTCAGCGTTCCGTTCGCCTTGAACACCATCCCGTCGCGGCCGGAATCGGCCGCGGACCGGCCGAGGCCGACGACCTCAAGCACGCGGATCTCGCCCTCGACCACCTCGAGCGCGCCCGAGGCGATCTCGAACGGCCAGGTGAAGTCCTCGAAGTCGCCCCAGGCTCCGGCGACGTCGACGCGGGTGTGCGGCTGGATCGACTGGCCCGGCTCCTGGGAGATCTTGATCTCGGCGTCGATCGTGCCGGTCGGGCGGAACGCCTGCGCGATCTCGCTCTCGTCGGGCTCGAGGGCGTCGAAGAGATCCTGGGTGAAGGCCGCGTCCTCGATCCTCAGGAACGCGCGCTTGATCCAGTTGAGGCCGAGGACCGCGCCGCCGATCTCGATCGTCCCGCCGCCCTTGATGTCGCCCTTGAGCCCCTTGAAGTACTTCGTCTCGTCCTGGACCTCGATGTAACCGCGGAAGTTCCGGAGGGTGAGCGGGAAGATCGGCGGGTTGGCGTGACCGCGCCCGCGCGGCAGGATCCGGAGGTACTGGTGGACCTTGTCCTCGCCGGGGCGGTTGAACGCGGTCAGCTCGACGTCGAGGAAGCCCGAGATCCCGAAGTCGTTCCAGTCGACGACCGTCTCGTAGGGCAGCGAGTCGCGGAGGGTGTCGTCGAGAGCGACGTCGCGGAACGTGGCGTGCGCGTAGAAGCTCGGACCGTGGGCGCCGCCCGGCGGCGGCCAGACGGGGGCGTCGCCGATCGGCGAGGGCGGCGTCGGCTCGTCCCCGGTCGGCTCGTCGCGGGTCGCGAACACGACGGTCGCCCGCGCGTCGATGCTCGCGCCTTCGCCGGGGCCAGCCTTGCCCGAGAGCTCCTGGACGAACGCGCCCCAGGGGTCGAACGTCACGACCGCGTGGAGCGGCCCGACCGGCCACTTGGGCGCCGCGTGGAGATCCTCGGCCTCGGGGTTGAGCGGCACCTCGAAGCGGAGGTCGTGGATGACGATCGCCCCGCTCACCGTCGTCTCCGAGCCGTCGTCATCCTCGGGCTCGTCCGGCTCGTCGGGGTCGGTCGTCGAGAACCCGTACTGGCTCACGATCACCTGACCGCCCTCTACGAGGATCGAGACGGCGCGCCCGATGCCCTCGCGGACCTCGGTCCCATCGCCCGCACCCGCGGTCGGCGCGGCGAGGTGCTGCACGAGTGCATCGACATCGACCCGGGCCGAGAGCCCGAGCGGGGAGATCTTCTCGCGCTGCGCGGCCGGGATCCGCCGGACGACGCGATCGTCGACCAGGACGTCCGAGGCGCTCACCCGGAACGCGACCCGCCCGTCGCCGTCGCCGTCGAGCTCGAGCGAGAGCGGGCTCCGGACGAGCTCGTGGCTCGCGTCGGCCTGGAGGTGGAAGGCATCGAAGGGGCCGACGTGGCCGCGGACGGTGCCGATCGCGATCTCGTCCTCGCGCACGGGCATCGCGCCGTCGAGCAGCTCATCCCAGCGGGCGTCAGCGGATCGTTCTGCTCCGTCGCCGCCCGAGCCGTCAGAGCCGCCCGAGCCGGCGTCGTCCGAGGCCGCGAGCGCCGGCACGTCGAAGACCCAGTCGGCATCGGCGCGGAGCCGGATCGTCGGCTCCGCGATCGTCACCCGCCGCGGCGCGAAGAGCGGCAGGTCGACCTCGAGCTCCACCCGGGCGATCGTCACGACCGGATCGGAGGCCTCGGGGACGGCGCCCGCCTCCCAGATCCTCACGTCCTCGACGACGACGCGGTCGGGGAAGAGCAGGCGCGCCGGGCCGATCCGGACGTGGGCATCCGGGTGGAGCGCGGCCTGCAGCGCCTCGAGCGCCCGCGCCCGCAGCTCCTCGGGCCGGCTCAGCACCCAGAGGTCGACGGCGAGGAGGGCGATGAGGATCCCGCCCGCGAGGGTCGTCGCGAGGAGGCGCCCCCGGTTCGATCGAAGTCGGCGTCGCACGCGCATCAGGCCTCGGCCGGCGTCCCGCCGCGCCGCGCCGCGAGGTCGTAGACCTGCTCGGGGCGCACCTGCTGATCGCCGGGGTCGGCGAAGAGCGCCGTCGAGAGGTAGCGATCGCCGCGGTCGGGGAGGAGCACGACGACCGTCCCCTCGTCCATGCCGTCGACGACCTCGAGGGCGCCGGCCATGGCCGCGCCGCTGCTGATCCCGGCGAAGATCCCCTCGCGCCGCGCGAGGAGACGGGCCGTCGCGAAGGCGCTCTCGTCGCGGCTCACGATCGTCCGGTCGACGACCGACGGATCGAAGATCGCGGGGCGGCGCGCGTGATGGACGTTGCGGAGCCCCTGCTGGGAGTGGACCGCCTCGGGCTCGACGGCGACGACCTGCACCTCGGGGCGGAGCTCCTTGAGGCGCCGGCCGACGCCGACGATCGTCCCCGTCGTGCCGAGGCCGGCGACGAAGACGTCGATCTCGCCGGCCGTCTGGCGCCAGATCTCGCGGGCAGTGCCGCGGTAGTGCGCCCACCAGTTGTTGTCGTCGGTGTACTGGTGGATCCGGACGCGGGAGCGGTCGTCGGCGCAGAGGGCGTCGGCGATGTCCCAGGCCTCGTCGGTCCCGCCGGTCTCGGAGGTGAAGACGAGCTCGGCGCCGAGCGCCCGCAGGATCGCCCGTCGCTCGACGCTGACCTTCTGCGGCATCGCAATGATGAGCGGGTACCCCTTGAGCGCGCACACCATCGCCAGCCCGATCCCGGTGTTCCCGCTGCTCCCCTCGACGACGGTCTGGCCCGGAGCGAGGCGCCCGTCGCGCTCGGCCGCCTCGATCATCGCGAGGGCGATCCGCTCCTTGACGCTGCCGAGCGGGTTGAAGCCCTCGAGCTTCGCGAGGAGCCGCACGCCGGGCTTGGGGCAGAGATGCTGGATGCGAACGATCGGCGTGTTGCCGATCGTGTCGAGGATGCTGTCGTGGATGCGGTCGACGAGGCTGGTCACGGCTCCGCGACTCTAGCCGTGCCGACGCAACGGGTCAAGAATTCAGGAGCTACGCTCGCGGGCCGTCGCCAGCGCCTCGAGCTCCTCGGTGACCACCCGGACGATCAGGTCGTCGAGGTCGTTCTCGGCGAAGCCGCCGACCTTGTGGGGGGTCGCGCCGCCGTAGGAGATGTAGAGGAACCGGCCGCCGGTCAGGAGGGCGAGCGTCCGGAAGATCGCCTCGCCGCGGTCGTCGAGGCCGCTCGCGGCCACCGGGTAGATCCGGATCCCGCGGTCGACGGCGGCGAGGGCGGTCGCCTCCCAGGAGCGGGCCTGATCCGGCAGATGCCCCGTGCCGACCGCGGGATGCGCCCACTGGTGCGGCGGCGCGTCGGCGATCAGGAAGGCGACCTCGACCGCGCCGTCGACGTCCCAGGTCGGGCCGAGGACGGCCGCCTCGAGCGCCGCCTCGACCGCCTCGGGGTAGTCGCCGCCGCCGCCGGCCTCGAGGGCGGCGAGCCGGTCGAGGAACGCATCGAGGTCGTCGCCGCGGACGAAGTCCCAGGTGCGGGTGACGTACTCGTCGCCCTCGTCGCGGTAGGCGGTCAGGCCGTAGCGGACGAGCGGCCGGGACGGGAGGGTCGCGATCCGCCGGCTCACGTCGCGCATCGTGACCTTGAGGCGATGGATCTCGTCGGCCATCGACCCGGTCGTATCGATGATGAAGTGCAGGTCGAGGCGGGCTCGCTCGGAGTGGGGCGCCTGATCCTGCCCCTGCCCCGCCAGCGCGGCGCCGCCGCGCACCGCGAGCGGGATCGTGACGAGCTCGCTCCCGGGCCGCGCCGCGCGCCCGCCGCTCGCGCCGTCGTGGCTCGCCTCGAGCCAGAGCTCGCGGCCGCGCGTCGCGGCGAAGGCGCGGGGATAGATCGTGACGGCGCCGTCAGGCCCGGTGCGCCCCGTGAAGAGGGCGCGGCTGCCCTGGCGATCGCGGGCGACGACGCGGGCGAACGGCAGCGGCGCGCCGTCGGCGTCGGTCACGACGACGCGGTGCCGCTCATGGAGCTCGAGCGGGCGCTCGATCCGACCCCGCCGAGCCTCCTCCTGGTAGTAGGCGACGAAGTCATCGAAGCGAGCGGCGTCATCGATCTCGCCGCCGCGTAGCCCCGACCGGGTCTGCCCGCGCGGCGCATGCTCGACGGCGACGCCGCCGACCGGACCGCCCGACGAAGCGCCGAACGTGCCACCCGTCGAGAGAGCGAGCGGAGCCGCGTCGGCTTCGCCGTAGTCGGCGCCCCCACCGGACGCCCCGGCGCCACGCCACTCCCCGCCGGAGTCGGCCGCCTCGTAGGAGCGCCCGACGTCATGCCGGGGGGCGCCGCCCGAGCAGGCGGGCAACAGGGCCACACCAGCGAGGCCGGCGAGGGCGAGAGACGTGGCGGGCGTGAAGATCGACGAGAGACGACGCATGGCTCGGGTCCTCCTCCGAAGCGGGCTCGCCTCCAGAGACAGCAGGCCTCGAGCGACGATTCGAAGAAGAATGGGCGCCCCAGATGTAGACCTTATCGACTTGACCTCGTCGACTCGGCGATACCTATCGACTGGTCGACACGGCTCGAACGATCTCCTCGAACGCCCGATGATCGCGTACTGCGGCGACACGCGTCTCGCGAATCGCTTCTACGAGTGACTGTGACCCATCTGACAGGCGCTCTAGGTCCGCTGCCTGACGCCCCAGCTCGCCTTGCACAACCGGATCTCCGACCATGCGTTGCTTCTGAGCGTGTTGGTTCTCCCGATGCTCTTTCTCGTCCCATACGTGCTCGCAGACGTAGAAGCCACATCCCTCATAGGCCTGCTGGGCAGCGCGAGCGGCGTCAAGGCGGCTTCCGCCGACGCGACACTGGAGGGCCCAGTACAGCGCTCCTACGGCAGTCTCGGCTAGCCCAGCGAGGATTGTCCAATCCTCGTCTTGCTCGGTCGGGATCGCGTCGCGGCACGACGGCATCAGGAGTAGTAGCTCATCAGCCCAGCTCTCCTCCGTTGAGAGAAGGCTCCCCCAGAGGGCACGGAGGGAGCTCTCAACGAGCTCAGTCTTGTCGCGGTCCGCCGAGAACGCTGCTCTCATGATGGGGGACTGCCGCTCGGCACAAGCGACCGCGAAGGCTGAGGAAGCCGAGAGGGGAACGTCTCGGAGTTTCTCCGCGAGTCCCGTCAGATCGAATCGTCGCATCCGTGACCGTTTGTCTCGCTTGTCGTTGAAGGGGCTTCCGGCTGGGGCGACGCCCGGCAGGGAACCTCTGGTTGCTGCTTGCTTGCTCGCTCGCCGGCGAGGATCCGCTCGTCCTGGATGCGAAGAGGCCCCGAACGCACGCGCTCGGGGCCTCGGGGTCGGCCGCCGGGGACGGCGGCCGATCGCTCGGTCGGAAAGGCGTCTAGTAGAGCTTCGCCTTCTTCCCGCGCCGCTCGATCACCGCCGCCGGCGTCTTGCCGGTGGTCGGGCGGGTCGCGGCGCCGGCGCCCGCCGCCGCCGGGGCGACGTCGCCGAGGATCTTCACCTGGCTGCTGAGGGTGTAGCGACGTCCGGCGTCGTCCTCGAAGACCGCCTCGGCGAAGAAGGCGACATACGAGCCCTTCGCCGGCTTCTCGAACGTCTTGACGAAGCGCTGGCTGCTCGCCGCGTCGACGACCTCGCTCTCCCACTTCGCCTTGCGGAAGTCGCGGACGTTGGTCCGGGCGACCCAGACCTTCATCTCGACCGGGTCCTGGTCGGCGGTGACGGCGATCGAGGTCGCGTCGCCCGCCTGCGTCCACGTCCACTCCATCTTCGGGAGCTGCTTCTTCGCGCCGACCGCGCGGATGAACGCGCCGGCCGAGTTGAGGACGCGCGGGAAGTCGCGGATCCCGTGGCCGTTGTTCGGCACCATCAGGATGCTCTTGTTCTTGCCGATGCCGTCCCAGTAGAAGTTCGTCGCCTCGAGGGTCCAGTAGGCGTCGTTGCTCGCGTTGATGAGGAGCTTCGGCAGGTCCTGCCAGCGATCACGGTAGGTGTAGGGATCGACCCATGTGGTCAGCTGCTTGCCGCGCTCGGTGCTCATCTTCTCCTGGAGACCGCGCCGGGTGTAGTCCTTGATCTGCTCGCTGAACTCGCCCCACCACGCGAGCTGGTGCCGCATCTGGGGCTCGAAGTTCAGGTTGTCGAACACGATCGGGGCGATCCCGGCGACGCGCGCATCGACGGTCGCGGTGAGCCACGTCGTCCAGCCGCGCTTGCTCGCGCCGCTCACGACCCAGCGCTTCACCTCGCCGGACGCGCCGTACTCCTTCTTGGTGAACTCGCCGATCGCGTCCATCGCCTTGACGGCGCTCTTCGTCATCGGGAAGAGGAGCGGCCAGTCGGTCTCGCCCGACTCGAAGTACTTCAGGAACGTGTGCGCGATGAGGTCGTCCTCGCGCATGTCCCAGATCGGCTGCATCGGAATCGAGTCGAGGATCACGACCGTCGCGCCCGACTGCTTCACGAGCGGGGTCGCGTAGCGCTTGGCGTCGCGGCCGCTCCCGCCGGTGACGACGAGGACGCCGAGGTCGTTGAAGGTCGGCGTCGTCGGGCGGAAGGTCCAGAGATGATGCTTCCAGTCGATGCCACGCCAGGTCTGGCTGGTGAGCTCGATGTCGATGATCTCGACGCCGTTCTCGACCTCCTTGCTGACGAGCTTCCACGCGTTCTTCGGCTCGGGCCGCTGAACGTACTCGTCGAGGGCGGTGCCGCCGGCGAAGGCGGGCCCGGCGGTCGCGACGATGACGAGGGCCGCGACGGCCAGGAACATGAAGGGCTTGCGCATCCCAGATACCTCCCAGGGGTGTCTCTCTGCTCGAAGCGGGCCGACCTTAGCGCGGCGAGCGGGGATGACGCAAGAGCGAAGGCGCCGAGCGCGTTGCGTCATGAACGACGTCGAGGGCGGGGGGCCCGGGCGGGCTCGAGCCCCTCGAGCTGCCGGAGCTGCTCCGGGCTCGGCGTCGACCGACCGGCCTCCCAGCGCGACAGCGTCGTCTGGGACACGCCGAGGCGATCGGCCAGCGCGCGCTGGGTCAGCCCGAGGTCGGACCGCCGCGCCTTGACGATCTCCGCGTCGGTCCGGGCCTCGGGCGAGGCGGCGACCGCCGCTCGCTTCCCGCTCGGCGGCGCGGCGGCCCGCTCGCGTCGCGGGGCTCGGGGCGGCGAGGTCGCGGGCCCTCCAGGCTGACCGCCCGATCGGATCAGGTCGATCAGGTCCTCGGTCGAGAGCTTCCCCGCGGCGTCCGCGCCGGCGAGGAGCCCCTCGACCAGGTTTCGCTTGCGCGCGTGCAGGGCGACCACCTGCTCCTCGATCGTCGCCCGGGTGATCATCCGGTAGACGGTCACCGGACGCCGCTGGCCGATCCGGTGGGCGCGGTCGGTCGCCTGATCCTCGACCGCCGGGTTCCACCACGGGTCGGTGTGGATCACGTAGTCGGCCGCGGTGAGGTTGAGTCCCTGCCCTCCGGCCTTGAGCGAGATCAGGAA
Source organism: Planctomycetota bacterium (assembly GCA_029260755.1). GTDB lineage: Bacteria > Planctomycetota > J058 > J058 > JAJDCQ01 > JAJDCQ01. The sequence continues at coordinate 22,565 of JAJDCQ010000071.1, forward strand.
GAGATCTCCCTCGCCGGCCTGGAAGGCGTCGACCCGATCCTGGCGGGCCGCCGCCGGGGTGGTCCCGTCGAGGTAGAGGTGGGCGATCTCGCGTTCGTCGAGCGCGGCCGCGATCGTGCGCAGCCACCTGGTGAACTGGCTGAAGACGAGCGCGCGATGCCCCCCGCCGCGAAGCTCGTCGACGAGCTGAAGGATCGCCCGCAGCTTGGAGGAGCCGGCCTGCGCCGCGGAGGCGGCCGCGCCGCAGCCGTCCGCGTCCCAGTCGGCGTCGACGAGCGCCGGATGGCAGGCGAGCTGACGGAGCCGCGTGAGCGCGGCCAGCACCTCGAAGCGTCCGGTCTCGTGATCGCCGGTTCCGGCCGCGATCCGGGCGACCGCGTCGAGGCGTTCGTCGTCGTAGCGGCGACGCTCGCCGTCATCGAGGTCGACATCGAGGGTCACCTCGGTGCGCGCCGGCAGCTCGGTCAGCACCTCGTCCTTGCGCCGCCGGAGGACGAACGGCCGGACGAGCCGGGCCAGCCCCTCGCGCCGCTCGTCGTCGCCGTCGCGCTCGATCGGCCGCGCGAACCGCTCGCGGAACGCGTCCCAGCTCCCGAGCAGGCCGGGCGCGAGCAGCCGGAACATGCTCCAGAGCTCGCCGGTGTGGTTCTCGATCGGCGTCCCGCTGAGGGCGACCCGCGCCTCGGCGCGGAGCGCCCGGAGAGCCCGGGCCGTCTTCGTCGCCGCGTTCTTCACCCGCTGCGCCTCGTCGAAGACCGCCGTCGCCCAGGTGATCGGGGTGAGGAGCCGCTCGTCGCGCCGGGCGAGGTCGTACGACACGATCAGGACATCGCCCCCGCGCAGACCCGCGACGAGCGCCTCGCGGTCGTCGGCCTCGCGGTAGAGATGCGCGCGAAGGCAGGGCGCGAAGCGGGCGATCTCCCGCTGCCAGTTCGTCCCGACCGACGTCGGCGCGACGACGAGGGCGGGGCCCTTGCGTCGACGATCGACGAGGAGGGCGATCGCCTGGACCGTCTTGCCGAGGCCCATGTCGTCGGCGAGGCACGCCCCGACTCCCCAGGTCGCGAGGCGCTTCAGCCAGACGAACCCCTCGAGCTGGTAGGGGCGGAGCTGCGCCTTCAGGAGCCTGGGCGGGGTCGCCCGGACGGCGCGCGCCGATGCGAGCCGCCGACGGAGGGCGAGCCAGCCCTCGGAGAGCTCCGCCTCGCCGGCCGCGTCGAGGACATCCTCGAGCGCGGGGCCGGCCGTCGCGTCGAGGGCGAGCGCGCCGCGGGGCGCCTTCGGTCCGACGACGGCGTGGTCGGCGAGCGCGGCGAGGCGACTCCGCAGCTCCTCGGACACCCGGAGCCAGCGACGGCCGTCGAGGGCGACGTAGCGCTTCCCCGCGCGGAGGGCGGCGAGGAGCGCGGCCAGCTCGATCGTGAGCCCGTCCACCTCGACCTCACCCCGGATCCCGAGCCAGTCGGGACCGTCCTCGACGCGGACGCGGAGGTCGGCCGGCGTCGCCGGGCGGGAGACGCGGAGCCGTTCGCCCTTGGGCCACTCGACGACGAGGTCGCTCCGGGAGGCGGCCAGCTCGTCGACGCGCGCGACGAGCTCGAGCGCCGCCTCCGGTCCGAGCCTCGCTGCCTTTCCCGGACCGTCGTCGCCGGATGGGTCGGGCAGCGCCAGGCCGAGCTCGGCGGCGACGGCGGCCGCGGTCGCCCGCTCTGCTCCGCGGTCGCGCTCGACCGGATGCACGCGGCCGTCATCGCCGACGACGCACGGGCTCGCGTCGGTCGACCCGGGGAGGGCGAGCGGCGCCCGCTCGTGCGGGCGGACGCGCAGGATGGCGCGGAGCCCATCCTCGACCGGCGTGAGGAGAAGGCGCGTCCGCGCATCACCATCGATCGGGTCGCCCAGGAGCTCCGCCGGCCAGAACACCGGCAGGACGACCGGCGCCACGGCGAGACGCTCCAGGAGCACGGACCGGGCGTCGGCGGGGTACTCGCCCTGCAGCGCCACGGCCAGGTCGTACGGCGGACCGCCCGCCCGGCCGACGACGAGGCCCTCCTCGTCCCGGGCGACGAGGAGCTGCTCCTCCTCCTGCACGACCGTCAGCGGATAGACCCGGACGGCGTCGGCGCGCGCCGCGTCCCGCGGTGCGGCGCGGTCGCTCACCTCGGCGATCGTCGGCGCCACGCGGAGCCGCTCCTCCCCGTCGTGATCCTCGAGGCTGACGTGGAGGGCGAGGGCGCCCGGACGGACCTCGAGATGTCGGGCGGGGTCATTGGCGTCGTAGACGTGCGGGCTTCCGACGAGCGCGAGGAGGACGCTCGAGTGCGGGGTCGGGGCGGGCGCGTCGTAGCGATAGCCGTAGAGGAACAGGCTCGCGGCGCGGTAGGCGAAAGCGGCTGCCTCGACGTCGGGACGGAGATTCGACCGCGAGATGTTCAGGAGCTCCCCGATCCCGATCGCCGCCCCGCGGGTGAAGCCCGATCCGCCCTGGCGGCGGCGCTGGAGGTGGGCGGTGACCTCCAGGCGGTCGCCCGCGCGGACACGGAAGACGACCCGCTCGGCGGCGTCCTCATCGGATGACCGCGCCTCCCCCGAGGTCGCCGTCTCGTGGGCGGCGAGGATCCGGTCCGCCTCGACGAGCGCCGTCCGCCAGTCGCGGTCCGCGGCGGAGTCGGGGGCGTCGTATCGGCGGGTGACCTCGGCCTGGAGCTCGGCCTGGAGGCGGTCGAGGACGGCCCAGCCGTGCTTGCACGCGGTCGCGCCGCCGCTGTAGGGACAGGTGCACGTCGCCAGGATGCGGTCGTCGTCGCGCTCGAGGCTGACCTCGTACGGGGCGACCGCCGTGCCGGACACGAGGGCGTGGACGCACGCGAGCGCGTCTCCCGCGACCAGCTCGCCTCGGACGATCCGCTTGCGATAGCGGCGCGCGCGCGCCTCGAACGAGCGAAGCCTCCGGAGCCGGTCGCCGGTCGCGCCGAGGACATCGGCGAGCTCTTGGTCCGAGAGGTCGGCGATCGCGAGCTCGAGCGGGAGGTGTTGATCGAGGTCGTCCCGTTCCGGAGGAGCCGGCGGCGGGGTCGGCGCCGGCCAGGAACGTCGCGATCGACGTCGGCGTCTGGCCATGATGACGGCCAGGATACGGTCCGACGCGCGAGATGGGGAGGGAGGGAGCCACCGAGGGGCGGAGCGGAGGGGACGGTCGGGCTACGCCGAGGGGATCAGCAGGATCGTCGTGTCGATCAGGTCCTGGGCGACCGGCGGAAGCGCGGCGAGCTCGGCGGGCGTCTGGCCCTCTTCGCTGCTCGACTCGACGGCGCCCGGCTCGAGCATCTCCTCGAGCTCGAGGACGCCCGACACGAAGAGTATCTCGCGGAGCGAGACGCCGGAACGACGGCGAAGCAGCTCGCGGATGCGGTCGAGCTCGGCGCACGTGATCCGGCCCTCGAGGATGAGGCGTCGCGAGAGGGTCTCGTCGGCCTTCGAGAACGGGCGAGGGGTTCGTAGACGCGAGGTGGTCACGTCCCCTCGCTGCGCAAGCGACGCGCCGCTCGGCGGATCCCTTGATTCTTCGCGACTTACCCGGTCGCCCGCCGGCGTCATCGACCACTCCGTGGCTGGATCCCCCGTGGCCGAGCGGGCCCGGAGCCGAAGGCTTCGACGCGCTCGGTCGCCGTGAGTCACGCCTGAGTAAGAGGTTCCGACGCCTCGATCGCCGCCCAGATGATGGGGCATTGCGTCGCAGGATTCCCGTTGCATTCCGCCCCGTCAGTCGCTTCAATACTCGCCCTTCCGCGAGAGAGAGACTTCGCAGACCACCACGCATTCGCATTCCGCCGGCTCCCGTGAGAGAGAGCCGAGCGACAGCGGCAAGGGACCTTCTTCGATGAGTCGCCTCCTCCCGCGCACCACGGCCTCGCTCGCCGCGGTCGGCGCCCTCGTGCTGACCTGCGTCGCCGCGCCTTCGCCCGCCCTCGCCCAGAACGGCCCGGGCATCGGCAACGTCCCCTACCCGACCGGCGAGCACCTCGCGCCGATCGCGCGCATCGACGCGAGCACCGGCGTCCCGTCCGGGCACGGCTTCGTCACGATCCATCGCGGCTACCTCCTCGTGATCTTCTCGAACGACGGCGGCGGCGGGAACGGCTCCGGCGGCTTCGCGTTCCTCGACGTCTCCGACCCGCGCCACCCGCGCCCGGTCTTCACGACGCACGGGAACGCCGCCTACGGGCGCGGCACGCCGAACGACGCGCGCGACATCCGCGAGGCGCACGGCTTCTCGATCTCCGGCGACGTCCTCTGCCTGCCGACGAACCTCGGCCGCGGCACCGGGCTCCAGTTCTGGGACATCGCGAACCCGCGCGCGCCGCGAAAGCTCTCGTTCATCGACCTGCCCGGCCTCACCGGCGGCGACTACGCGCCGACGCCCTGGTGGGTCTTCTGGCAGGGCCACCACGTCTACGTCGCGGGGACGAGCGCCGGCCTCTTCATCGTCGACGCGACCGACCCGGCGAACCCGGCGATGGTCTCCCGCGGCGGCGGCCGGCCGAACCCGATCCCGACCTCCGCCCTCGGCATGGCGCGGGTCAACGTCTGCCACGCCGTCGGCAACCTGCTCGTCCTCTCGAACGCCGACGACGAGGGGATCGCCACCCTCGACATCTCCGACCCGGAGAACCCGGTCCTCCTCGACGCCCTCCGCGAGAAGGTCGGCTACAGCATGACGGTCAACGGCGACCGGGTGCTCGGCGCCCGCGACCCGGCGCGGATCTTCGACATCAGCGACCCGCGCTCGATCCGGATCATCGCCGACGGCCCGAACGTGGCCGGCAAGGGCGGCTACGGCGCGTTCCAGGACGGCGTCTTCCACTACGGCAGCAGCAGCGACTACGTGAAGCTCGACATCTCGAGCACGCCGTTCCGATCGCTCGGCACCGCCCGGCCGAGCGGATTCCCCAACGCCGACTGGGACTTCGCGACGCCGCTCGGCAACCTCGTCTACGCGGGCAACGACCACGGCGGGAGCGCGCTCGTCGTCCACGACGTCGCGCCCGACACGACCGGTCCGGCCGTCAACATGGTGATCCCGCGCGACGGCGCGACCGGCCAGGCGCTCACGAGCCGGATCGGGCTCACCTTCACCGACCTGATCGACCTCGGCAGCGTCGACCCGAGCACCCTCATCGTCCGCCGCCGCGGAAGCGCCATGCAGCTCGCGGGCCGCTTCGCCCACCAGAACGGCACGGTCACCTTCTCGCCCGACCAGCCGCTCCTGCCGAACGCGGTCTACGAGGTGGTCGTCCCCGCCGGCGGGCTGACCGACTTCGCCGGCAACCCGACCGCGACCGACTTCACGAGCGTCTTCGCCACCGGCTCGGCGATCACGACGCCGATGACGGCGGCCGGCCGCGGCGAGCCGCCCGCGCCGACCGGCGCGACCGTCACCTTCCGCGTCGTCGACATCCTGGGCGCCACCAGCCAGCCGGAGGTGCGCTGGCACTTCGGCGATGGCACGGTCAGCCCGTTCTCGGGCGCCGGCACCGCGACGCACACCTACGCGACCCCCGGCCATCACCGCGTCGTGATGGAGGTGCAGACGGCCGGCGGCCAGTGGACGCAGGCCGCGTTCACCCAGACGATCCACCGCCCGCTCGCGCCCGACGCGCCGACCGCGTCGAGCACGATCGCCCACGACCCGACGCGAGGACGGATCTGGACGGTCAACGCCGACAACGACACGGTCACCGCGATCGACGCCAGCCCCACCCGCTCGCTTCCTTCGGGACTCGCCCTCGCCCGCCTCTTCGAGGTGCCCGTCGGCGAGCGACCGCGCACGATCGCCCGCGCCCCCGACGGCACCTTCTGGGTGGCGTGCCAGGACGCGGCCGAGATCGCCGTGCTCCACCCCGACGACGGCCGCCGCGTCGCCACGATCTCGCTCCGGGCGGGTTCGGCGCCGTTCGGGATCGCCTTCGCGCCCGACGGGAGCGCCGCCTGGCTCACCCTCGAGGCGGAAGGCCGCCTCCTCGAGCTCGACCCGGCGACGCGCGCGGTTCGCGGCGGCGTCGACGTCGGCCCGACGCCGCGCGGCGTCGCGGTCACGCCCGATGCGCGCCGCGTGCTCGTCGCCCGCTTCATCTCGGCGCAGGACCGCGGCGCAGTCCACGTCGTCGACGCGGCGACCCGCGCGCTCGGCCAGACGGTCGACCTGGCGATCGACCCCGGCCCCGACGCCGAGGACGCCGGACGCGGCGTCCCGAACTACCTCGGGATGCCGAGCGTCTCGCCCGACGGCGCGACCGCCTGGGTGCCGAGCAAGAAGGACAACGTCGAGCGCGGCGCCGCCCGCGACGGGCTCGCCCTCACCTTCGAGAGCAGCGTGCGGGCGATCGCGAGCGCGATCGACCTGGCGACGCTCACCGAGGACCCGGCCACCCGGATCGACTTCAACGACCGCGAGCTGCCGCGCGCCGTCGCGTGGAGCGGCCACGGCGACTGGGCCTTCGTGGCGCTGCAGGGGAGCAACGCCGTCGAGGTGCGCGACGCCTACGACGGCAGCCTCGCCGTCGCGATCGAGCGGACGGGCAAGGCGCCCCAGGGCGTCCTCCTCGCGGGCGATGTCCTCTTCGTCCACCACTTCACGGGGCGGACCGTGCACGCCTACGACGTCGGCGACATCACCGCCGGCACCGGGACGACCTTCACCGACCTCGGCGAGGTCGCCACGGTCGGCCACGAGCGCCTCGCGCCGGACGTCCTCCTCGGAAAGCAGATCTTCTACGACGCGTCCGACCGCCGGATGAACCTCGACGGGTACCTGAGCTGCGCGAGCTGTCACCTCGACGGCGGTCAGGACGGACGCGTCTGGGACTTCACCGACCGGGGCGAGGGCTTCCGCAACACGATCGATCTCCGCGGCCGCCGCGGCGACGGCCACGGCCCGGTCCACTGGTCGGCGAACTTCGACGAGATCCAGGACTTCGAGCACGACATCCGCGGCGCGTTCGGCGGCGCCGGCTTCCTGAGCGACGCCGAGCTCGCCCGCGGCACGCGGAGTGACCCCCTCGGCACGCCGAAGGCGGGCGGCAGCGCCGAGCTCGACGCGCTCGCGGCGTTCGTCGCGTCGCTGCACCGCGTCCCCGACAGCCCGCACCGCGACCCGGCCGGCGGCCTCACGCCCGACGCCCTCGCCGGGCGCGGCCACTTCGCCCGCCTCGGCTGCGCGAGCTGCCACGGCGGCGCCGACTTCACCGACAGCGCGACCGGGCTGCGTCACGACGTCGGCACCCTCGCGACCACGTCGGGCCAGCGCCTCGGCGGGACGCTCGACGGCCTCGACACGCCGACCCTGCGCGGCGTCTGGGCGAGCGCGCCGTACCTCCACGACGGATCGGCGGCGACCCTCGCCGACGTCATCGACCGCTCCGGCCCCGCCCACGGCGACGCCGCGTCGCTCTCCGCCCAGGAGAAGCGCGAGCTCGAGGCCTACCTCCTCCAGCTCGACGGGCGTGAGCCCGCCGCCCCGCTCGGGCCGCCGAGCGTGCGGATCGCCTCGCCCCAGGGCGGGCAGACCCTGATCGGATCGACCGTCGACGTCGCCTACCGAAAGGGCGGCGACCTCTCCGGGATCGCCCACGCCCGGCTCCGGATCGACGGCGGCGGGTGGCGCGACGACGTCGACTTCGACGGCCTCCACGCCATCCCGGGCGTCGACGTCGGCCGCCACACCGTCGAGATCGAGCTCGTCGACGCCGCCGGCGCGAGCGTGCCCGGCGTCCGCGTCCGGCACGCCGTCGACTTCCTCGTCACCGTCGACCTGCGGGTGATCGATCCGCGGAGCCGGCCGCACCGCTGGGCGCCGTGGAGCAAGAGCCACGCGACCGACACCCTCGAGGTCGGCAGAGCCGTCTACGACGACCGGAGCTACACGTTCACCGACGTCGGTCCCTACGCCGGGCTCACCTTCGTCCGCACCTCGAACGACGACAAGAGCCGGAGCCACGACCCGTTCCTCCGCTTCACGGTGAACCACCCGGTGACCGTCTACGTGGCCTTCGACGAGCGCGCCCGCAGCACGCCGAGCTGGATGCGCGGCTGGCGCGACACCGGCAACCTCATCCAGACGACCGACGGGGCGCGGCGCGTCTTCGCCCGCGACGTCCCGTCCGGGACGATCCTCCTCGGCGGCAACCGGGCCGCTGGCGCGGACTCGATGTACACCCCGTTCGTCGAGGCCCGGCGCGCCTCCCTCACCGTCGGCGCCCCGCTCGTCTGGAGCCGCAAGACCTACCAGATCGCCACCGTCGGCGTCGGCGAGCGCATCTACATCGACCGGCGCTACGAGCTCACGAGCGTCGGCCCGTTCGACGGGATGACCTACATCCGGACGGCGAACGCCGACAAGCGCTGGCGCGGGAACGCGTTCCTCGCGTTCCCGGTCAACCAGCCCGTCACCGTCTACGTCGCGTTCGACGCCCGCGCGACCGCGCTCCCGGCGTGGCTCCAGAGCTGGCGAGCGACCGGCCTCCGGATCGAGACGACCGACGGCCCCCGCGACGTCTACGCCAAGGACTGGGGCGGCGGGATCATCAGCATCGGCGGCAACGCCGCCCCGGGCGCCGATTCCAACTACACGGTGATCGTCGAACGCCAGGGGCACGGACCGTAGGCTCTGGCGATCGCCGGCCCCGGATCGCTACAACGGGGTCGTGCTCGACCGCACGCTTCCGAAGACGATCGGTCCCTACCTCGTCGATGGCCTCATCGGCCGCGGCGGGATGGGGGCCGTCTATCGCGCTCATCACCGTGAGACGCGGGCGCCGTGCGCCCTCAAGGTGATCCACGCCGGCCTGCTCGATGGGGCGCTCGCGGCCCGGTCGCTCGCTCGCTTCCAGCGCGAGGCGGAGCTGCTCGCGCGGCTCGCGGGGGATCACGCGATCGTGCGGGTCCATGCGGCCGGCGTGGACCTCGGCCGGCCGTGGTGCGCGATGGACTTCGTCGTCGGCCGCTCGCTCGCGCAGGTGCTTCGCGACGGCCCGCTCGACGTCGAGGAGGCGGTTCGGATCGTCGGAGAGGTCGCCCGCGCGCTGCAGCGAGCCCACGAGCTCGGCGTCATCCATCGCGACATCAAGCCCGACAACATCCTCATTGATGAACGCGATGCTCCCCGCATCGTCGACTTCGGGATCGCGTTCGACGTCGCCGCCGATCGCCTCACCCGCACCGGCGAGATGGTCGGGACGCCCGCCTACATGGCGCCCGAGCAGTGCCACCGTTCGAGCTCGGCCGAGGATGAGATCGGCCCCCGGACCGACGTCTACGCGCTCGGAGCGCTCCTCTTCTCGTGCCTGACGGCGGAGCCGCCGTTCACGGGCACCGGCGCGGCCCTCCTCGTCGCCGTGGTGAAGTCGCCGGCCCGGCGGCCGCGCTCGGTACGCCCCGAGGTGCCCGTCGCCCTCGACGCGGTCTGCGCGCGCGCGATGACCAAGGACTCGCGCGGCCGCTACCCGAGCGCCGCCGCCTTCGCCGACGACCTCGAGCGCTGGGAGTCGGGCGAGTCGGTCGAGGCGCTCCGTGGGTCGGGGATCGGCGGCGCGCGACGCGTCCGCGCCGGGATCGGAGCGCTCCTCGCGCTCGCCGCCGTCACGATGCTCGCCGGGCTGCTCCTCGTGCGGACCCCTCCCGAGGCGGACCCCGAGACGCGGGCCGCCGTCCTCGGCCGCGTCGCCGAGACGCTGCGCGGCGGCGGGACGCCGAGCGCCGGCGACCTCGCGATCGTCGACCGGATCGCCGCCGCCCCGGCGACCCCGCCGGACGAAGCGCTCCGCGCGCGCGTCCTGGCGCTGGTCGCCGAGGTCGGCCGCGCCCCGCGCGATCCGGACACGACGACCGAGCTCGCCGCCGCGCTCCGCGAGGACGCGAGCCCCCGGCGCCTCGCCACGGTCGCCGAGTCGCTCGCCGCGGCCGGGAAGGTGGCGACGCTCGACGCCGTCTTCCACCGCCACGACCCCGTCCTCGCCCTCCCCCCCGGCGCGGCGCGCGCGGTGGCCATCCTCCTCTCGTCCGAGGAGTCCGGCGTTCCGCCGCCCCGGGATGCCGCCGCCTACCGCGCCCTCTACCACGCCTCGGGCCTCCCCCGCGAGGCCCGCGGCCGCCTCGCCCTGCGCCGGATCGAGGCCGATCTCGGCGCCGGCGACCTCGCGTCGGACGCGGCGCTCCGACGCCTCGACGCGCTCGCGGCCGACCTCGGCGCCTCGCCGCAGGTCCGGCTCTCGGAGGAGCGCTTCGTCGCGCTCGTCCGGGACGTCGAGACCGACCTCGACGCCGGCGAGCACGACCGCGCCACCACGACCGGCCTCCTCCTCGCCCGGGTCCTCGAACCGCCCGAGGTCCTCCCGCCGAGCCTCGTCGCGCGTCTCCACATCGGCCTGTTCGCCAGCTTCGGCGACACCGACGCGCTCTCCGCCCAGTCCGCCACGATGATGTCGATCCTCCTGCCGCTCGGCCTCGAGCCTCTGGAGCTCCGAGGCAGCGACGGCCTCCTCGCCCTCCTCGGCGAGGACTGGTGGCTCGCCCAGGGGCGCGCCCAGCGCGATGAGCCGCCGAGCCTTCAGCGCGCCCTCGGCCTCGCGTTCGGCGCGCGCCTGCTCGCCTCCCGGGACGAGCACCGCATCGAGGTGGAGGCCTGGGCCGAGGAGGCGCTCGCCGCGACGCCACGACGTCGCCGGACGCTCTCTCTCGTCGCGAGCGCGTACGAGAAGCTGAAGCGCTACGGCGAGGCGGTCACCCTCCTCGAAGAGGCGGTGAAGCTCGACCGAAGCCGACCGCTCGATCGGCGCTGGGCGCGCCTCCCGGCCAACCTCGCGGGGTTCGTCGGCCGGCGCGACGCGGTCCGTGCCGCCGCTCTCCTCGAGGAGGCCGCGATGATCCAGCGCGAGAACGACCCCCGGCTCCGGGAAGCGCTGGAGCTCGGCGCCCGCGCTCCGTTCGCCTGGGATGCGCGCAGCCCGATCGCCAACGCCGCTCGCGAGACGGCCCGGCGCCTGATGACCGCGGAGCGTTGCTGCGATGGGAGCCCGACCGCCGACGACCTCCTCGAGCTGTCGGCCGAGTTCGCGGACGCCGACGTCGAGGCGGTCTTCGTCGGAATCGAACGGGCGACCCACCGCCAGCTCCACGGCGACCACGAGCGCGCGATCGAGCTCCTCGACGAGGTCGCCCCGATCGCCCAGCGCCACCTCCGCGAGGACTCGGAGCGCTGGCAGGAGCGCCTCGCGACGATCCTCCGCGCGCGGGCGACCTCGCTCGTGGCGATCGGGCTGGTCGAGGAGGCCGCGAACGACCGCGTGAAGGCCGAGCGCCTGCACCCGGGCGGGGGCTGATCGCCAGCCCGGATAGGGCGATCAAGCTCGCTCAGGTGACCGCGGACCCACCGGCTTCGCCTTCGGCGAAGAGGATGAAACCACGGAGACACGGAGAACACGGAGAGTCGACCGCGGGCGCCGTATCGTCGCACGAACGAGCCGACCGGTTCCGGGGTGGCGCTCACCTCGCCATCCAGAGAGCGGGAGAACCCAGGAGAGGAAGGGCCACGACAGCTCCGCGACGGCGCGGTCCTGGGGCCTCTCCGTGTCTCTGTGTCTCCGTGGTTTCATCGATCCACGGGGTCCCGACCGCCAGTAAGCCTCACGCGCTCGCTCCGTGCATCCTCCGTGTCCTCTGTGCCTCCGTGGTGACATCCTGCTCGCCGAAGGCGAGCCCATCGGGGCTAGGAGCCGCCCGTCCCGTTCGAGGGCCAGTCGATCGACCTCAGCGGCTCGTAGCCGAGCACCTCGCGCGCCCGCGCTCCGTCGAGGAGGTCGCTCGTGTGGAGCCGTCCCTCGTTGAGGCGGTATCGGAAGTCGGTCCCGATCGCGAGGCGGCGGATCCAGTAGAGCGGCCGGAGGAGCGGTCCGGGCGCCGGGACGTCGAGGCGGTGCCAGAGCTCGACGACCTTCGAGAGCGGCAGGGTGTCGCGACCGGGCACGTTGAAGACGCCCTGCGCATCCGTGCGCAGCGCCAGGACGACGGCGCGGGCGGCGTCGTCGGCCGAGATGAGGTTGACCATCGGGTCGAAGCCGAGCGGGCGAAGGCAGACCGGCGAGGCGAGCCAGTCCCAGAGCTGGCTCCCGCTCTGCGGCGCCAGGATCTCCGCGACGCGCAGGACGCAGATCTGGAGCGGTGACATCCCCATCCGGGTGCAGACGGTCAGGTCCGCCTCGACCCGGTCGCGCACCCGCTGCGGCACGTCGGGCCGGAGCTCGAGCGGCTCGCCTTCGCCGATCAGGCTCGGGTGCTCGTGGTCGTGGCGGTAGACCTCGGCGAAGCTCCGGTAGATGAACCGGCGGACGGTCGGATGGCGCTCGCAGAGATGGAGGAGCGAGCGGGTCGCCTCGACGTTGAGGCGGTGCACCGCCTTGCCCTGGTCGTGGGCGCTGCGGTGCAGCGCCGTGTGCACGACGGCGTCGACGCCCGCCTCGCGGACGGGCCCGAAGATGAGCCGCCGGACGTGGCGCTCGCGGGTGAGGTCGACCCGGTGGTAGGTGAGACCGGCGTTGCCGAGGGGGAGGTCGGTGCCCGGGTCGAGCTCGATCCCGACGGCGAGGACGCGCTCGACCTCGGGCGCCTCGAGGAGCGACCGGATGAGCGCCGCGCCGATGGGGGTCGTGGAGCCGGTGACGAGGACGGCTCTCATCGCGAACTCGCCATCACGATGGCTCCCTTCCTTTCGGGACTCGCCATCGATGGCTCCCTTCCTTCGGGACTCGCCATCAGAAGATCCCCTCGCGTTCCCGGAGCCCGTTCGAGATCAGCGCTGCGACGGCCGCCTTCACCCGCGCCGCTCCGGCCGCGACGATCGCGGGGTCATCCGACGCCTCGGGCGGGTGCTCCTCGTGGAACGGGATCGGCTCGCCGTAGTGGATCCGGTAGCGGACCGGCAGCGGGAACGGCGTGGCCGGGATCGGCAGATACGGCGCCCCGAAGAGCTTGAACGAGTCGAACCGGGCCAGGAGCGGCCACTGCTCCTCGGCGCCGATGATCGCCGCCGGGATCACGGGCACGCGGTGTCGGATCGCGAGCTCGACGTGGCCGACCCGCCACCCCTGGAGCTGGTAGCGGTGCCAGAACGTCTTGGCGACGCCGGGGACGCCCTCGGGGAAGACGCTCACGAGCTCGCCCGCCTCGAGCAGCCGCCGGAAGTTGCCGCGGGTGCCGCTCACCCCGCCGCAGCGGGCGAAGAAGGTGCCGACGAACGGGAGGCGCGGCACGAAGAGATCGAAGACCGGCCGCGCGAGACGCCGCGGATCGGTGTTGGCGAGCACGTCGAGGACGAGCATCACCCCATCGAGCGGCAGGGTTCCGCTGTGATTCGCGGCGATCACGCCGCCGCCCTCGCGCGGGATGTGATGCGCGCCGTGGCTCTGCACCCGGAAGTAACGCTCGTAGAGGTGACGGACGACCTTGAGGCTCTTGCCGAGAGTCGGCGGATGGAAGCCGAACTCGTCGAAGCCGTGGCCGGCGTCGCGGAACCTGAGGAGGCGGGCGAGCTCGTCGCTGCTCGGGAGGGGCATGGCGTCCCCATGATCCCCATCGCGCGGCTCGCCGCAAAGGGCTCGGACCACGGTAGAATGGGCCCATGGGCGCCCGCCTCGAGCTCGTCTTCCACCACGGCCGGACGGGGAAGGTCTCGCTCGGCGTCCTCGCCGGCGCGCTCGAGACGGACCCGACGACCGCCGCCGTCCCGATCACGTTCGTGCGCCGGGCCGCGCAGCTCCAGGAGGCGATCGAAGCCGCCCGGGAGCGCGCGGAGCGCGTCCTCGTCGCCTGGTCGTTCTACTCGCCGAACTTCGCCGAGTCGGCCGCCGAGCTCGCGGCGCTTCGACGCTCGGACGGCGTGAGCCACGTCGCCGGCGGTCCGCACGCGACGGCCGAGCCGGCGATGACCCTCGCCGCCGGCTGGGACCTCGTCGCGATCGGCGAGGGCGAGCAGACGATCCTCGACCTCGTCCGGACGCTCGCCGACGGCGCCGACCCGCGCGGCGTCACCGGGGTCGCCCACCGCGGCGACGACGGGACGCTCGTCCAGAACGGCCGCGGCGCGGCGATCGAGCTCGACGCCTGGCCACCGTTCTCGGTCGCCCACGCGCGCCTCGGCCCGATCGAGATCACCCGCGGCTGCATCTACTCGTGCGGTTTCTGCCAGACGCCGTTCCTGGCGAAGGCGCGCTTCCGCCACCGGAGCCTCGAGAGCATCCTCCACTGGGTCGGCGTCCAGAAGGCGCGCGGGTTCGCCGACTGCCGCTTCATCTCGCCGACCTCGCTCTCCTACGGCGCCGACGGCCCCGAGCCGCGCCTCGACCTCATCGAGACCTTGCTCGCCGGCGTCCGCGGCGTGATCGGCGCCGAGGCGCGCCTCTTCTACGGCACGTTCCCATCCGAGATCCGGCCCGAGCACGTCACCCCCGAGGCGATCGCGCTCCTCCGACGCTACGTCGACAATGACTCCATCATCATCGGCGGCCAGTCGGGATCCGAGCGCGTCCTCGCGGCGAGCCATCGCGGCCACGGCGTCGAGGTCATCGAGCGCGCCGTCGCGATCGCCCTCGAGGGCGGGCTGACGCCCGACGTCGACTTCCTCTTCGGCCTGCCCGAGGAGGGCCCCGACGAGCTCGAGGCGAGCCTCGCCCTGGCGACGCGGCTCACCGAGCGCGGCGCCCGGATCCACGTCCACACGTTCATGCCGCTCCCGGGCACGCCGCTCCGCGACGCGCCGGCTGGCCGGATGGACGAGGCCACCGTCCGACGGATCCGGAGCATCTCCGCGAACGGCCGCGGCTACGGCCAGTTCGAGCGCCAGGCCGCGGTCGGCGCGGCGATGGCGGAGCAGCGCCGAACGGGACGGCCGCTCCCGACGGTGCCGGCGACCCAGCGCGAGCGACGATGAGGTCGCGAGCCCGCGCGATCGCGACGCTCGGCGTCGTCACGGTCCTGATCGCCGTCGCAACGGCCGGCGTCGCGCCCGGCCTCTGGCGCCGGTGGCGGATCCGTCGCGAGATCGGGCGAGGCTACGTCTACGATGCCGTCGACGCCTACGCGAGGCTCGCGGACGCCGAGGGTGAGACGCCGGCGCTCCTCGCGGAGGTGGCGGCCGAGTACATCGGCGGCGCGCTGCGGACGGACATCTGGAACCTCGAGCGCGCGCCCGAGGCCGCCCTGACCGACGCTGCCTCCGTCGGCCTCGGCACGTCGGCGCGCGTCCGAGATGCGCTCGCCGTCGACTTCCAGGGAGCGGTCGCTCGAGGCGACGACCGCGCCATCCGGGCCCTGGCGAGGTCGGGCGACCCGAGCGCCCTCGCCGCGCTCGTGAAGGCCGTGAGGCCAGGCCCTGGCAACGACGACATGGGCGAGGAGGCGTCGACCGCTGCCCTGATCCTCGCCGAGCGCGGCGACGACGCCGCACTCCGCTGGGCGAGGGGTCGCGCCGACGACCCGCTCGTCAGCGACGACCCGGAGGCGCCCTCGCGGATCATCGGTCGCCTCGGCGGAGGCCAGGCCGACCTCGACCGCCTGGCCGCGATCCTGCGAAACTCGCGGTACGTCGAGGGGTTGGTCGGCGCGATCGCGGGGGCGAAGCAGCTCGCCGCCCGCGACGCGGACGTGCGCGACGCCGCCGTCCGCTTCCTGCGCGAGGCCTCGACCGATCCACCGTCCAACGCGGCTGACGCGGTCCAACGCGAGGCGATCATCGCCCTCGCCCTCCTCGGCGAGCTCGACGAGGCAGACGCGCTCGCTCGCCTCGGCGCGACGAGGGATGGCGCTGGTGCCGCATCGATGCTCCGCCTGCGCCTCGCCGTCGAGCGCTCCCGATCGGGCGGTCTCGAGGGAGTCGCCGCGCTGCGCGGCCTGATCGAGAGCGGCGGCCCTCACGCGCTCGCGGCCGTCGTGGAGGCCAGCCTCCGACCCGACCACCCGGCGCGCCCCGTCGCGGCCGACTGGCTGCGCGCGCGCCTCTCCGACGGAGACGGGACGGCGGACGAGCGCGCGTGGCTCGCTCACCTCCTCGGCCGGGTCGGCGACCAGAGCGACCTCCCCCTCCTGCGGACGCTGCTCATCGGCGAACCCGAGGAGGAGATCTGCGCGGCCGGGGCGATCTTGCGGATCGTCGACCGAGGACCGGCCGACGTCAGCGCCCCATCACGATCATCAGCGCCACCGTCGGCGCCAAGATGAGCGCGTTGACGGCGAGCAGGATCACGCAGAGGACGTCCCGCCTCCGCGCCCGCACGATCTGCCGCCCGACCAGCAGACCGAACAGGCCGACGGGGAAGAGCGAGGCGGCCCGGATCAGGAACGTCTCGCCGACGATCGGCCGCGCGACGCCCTGGAGCGCCTCGAGGACGTCGGCGACGAGACCGAGCCCCGCCGTGCGATGCCCCCAGAAGAGGATCGGGTAGAGCGCCGCGATCGCGAGCGAGAGCAGGACGAGCCCCCGGTCGGTCCGCGCCTTCTCGTCTGCCGCCGCGCCCTCGCCGCTCACCCGACCTTCTTCCCCGTCGCCACATCGACGGTCACGAACGGCTCGAGCCGATCGATCGCCGCCTCTCCGTCCGCAGGCGTCCATCGGAAGAGCGACGCGCGGAGGGCGTCCGGCGTCGCGTCGAGGAGACAGAACCCGTTCTCCTCGATCGGCGAGACGAGCTCCTCGGCCTCGATGATCGCCGAGGGCTGCGCCTCGACGTCGCGGAAGTTGCTCGGCCAGCCGAAGTGGCCGGTCCCGAGCGAGCCGGCGAGGATGCTCGTGATCGGTCGGTCGCCGGCGTCGAGGGCGCCGGCGCGATGGATCCTCCCGAGGGCCGTCGCGTGCAGATCCCCGCTGACGAAGATCGGCGTCCGGTCGGCGCGCGCGTGGGCCGCGGCGAGGAGTCGGTCGTGCTGGCGCGCCCAGCCCTCGCTCCAGCGCGGCTTCGCTCGGCTCGTCCCGATCCTCCCGCGCCCCTCGATCGCGTCGGGATACCACTCGCCCCACTTGCCGGCCGTCCAGAGCACCGGCGTCGACGGCACCTGGACGAGGTGCCGCGCCGGCGATCCGGCCAGCCGAGCCGTCACCCACGCCTCGACGTCCTCGGGGATGAACACGCCGTCCGCGCCGCCGCGAAGGCCTCGGCGACAGTCGTAGAGGACCGCCTCGAAGAGCCGCCCCCAGCGCAGCAGGCCGAAGCTCTCGCTCGTGCCCTCGGCCGTCGGCCACGGCGCGGGCAGGCCGGCGTGGTCGAGCAGCTCGGGGTAGTAGAGACGCTGCGTCGCGCGCGCGACCGCCTCCATGAACGGGTCGGCCGGGAAGGTCGCCCCGGCGTCCGTCGCCTCGTCGTTCTCGGTGTAGTCGTGGTCGTCCTGGAGAAAGAAGCAGGGCACCCCGCGGAGCATCGTCCCGTAGAGGTCCGCGAGCTGCGGCCCGAAGGCGCGGGTGAGCACCCCCTCGTTCGCGCTGCCGAGGACGGGCCCCTCGCGGTCGAAGCTCCCCGCCCGGAAGCGCGCCATCGGCGAGGCGCCCATGCCCCAGCCGCGGCGGCTTCGCAGATCCCAGTAGACGTGGTCGCCGTTCGCGATCACCGCGTCGGGGGCGAACGAGAGCGCCCGGGCGAGGAGGCGGCGGCGGGTCGCGATCGGGAGGAAGCCTCGGCGCCCCTCCCAGTCGCAGAAGTAATCGGGCCCGCCAGCGCAGGTGTAGACGAGCAGCCGGAACCGATCGGGCGTGGCATCGGGCGCGGGCAGGGTCGACAGCTCCCACGGCTCGAGGAGCGGGCGCTCGTCGTCGCCGGCGCGGAGCTCCAGCCGATGGCGACGTCCCGGCGCGAGCCCGCCCGCGTCGAACAGCCAGAACCGCCCCGCGGCGTCGGTCCGCACGCCGTCGACGCGACGACCATCGACGCCGAGGATCGGCGGCGTCGACGCGGGGCTCCGGAGCGAGACCTTCAGGCGAAGGCGGTCCGGCCCGGCGGTCGGCAGGACGTGCTGAACTGCGCCGTCGCCGATGTCCGGACGGCGACTCGCGAGCTCGAGGAGCGACGCGCCGAGGACCGACGAGGCCGCCCCCCAGGCGAGGAACTCGCGCCGGTTCACCGGGGCGCCTCGTCGGCCGGGCGCGCGACCGGGACGACGATCGAGACGCTCGTGCCCTCGTCCTTCGCCGACCGGACCTCCATCCGCCCGCCGAGGTCACAGACGCGCTCGCGGAGGCTGAGCAGGCCGAAGCCTCCCTCGCCCGAGCCGGTCAGGTCGGCGCCGTCGAAGCCGCGCCCCTCGTCGGTCACCTCGACCGCGACGGCGGCGCCGCCGTCCTCCAGCCCGGCCTGAACCCGCGCCCGCCCGACCCGCGCGTGCTTGACGACGTTGACGAGCAGCTCGCGGACGGCCCGGAAGAGGATCACGCTCGTCCGCTCGTCGATCGCCCCGCCGGCGAGGCGGTCATCGAGCTCGACCTCGAGCGCGAAGCGCTCGCGCAGGTCGCCCGCGAGCCAGCGGAGGGCCGGCGACAGGCCGCCATCGTAGAGGACCGGCGGGCTCAGCTCGAACGAGAGGGTCCGGGCCTGGCGCTGCGCCTCCTGGAGCAGCTCGGAGATCTCGTGAAGGCGCGTCTCGAGGGCGGGCGCGTCGCGGCGGATCGCCCCGACCTTGAACGCCGCCGCCGTCAGGAGCTGCGCGCATCCCTCGTGGAGCCCCTCGGCGAGCCGACGGCGCTCGCGCTCCTCGGCGAGGACCAGCTCGTTCGCGAGGGTGCGGAGCCGCTCCTCGCTCGCGCGGCGGGCGAGCTCGGCCCGCCGCTGCTCGGTGATGTCGAGGATGTGCATGTGGACGCCGACCACCTCGCCGCCCTCCCCGAGGAGAGGGATCCGGTCGATGAGGTAGACCGACGGCCCTCGGCCGGCGTCGAACCGTCGAACCTCGTCGGCGAGGACGGCTTCGCCCGTCCGGAAGACCCGCTCGATCGCGGCCTCGATCGCGTCGGCCTGGGCCGGGAGACACTCGCGGACGGTCCTCCCGACGATCCCCTCGACGGGGACGCCGTGAATCTTCGCGAGCGCCTCGTTCGCGCGGAGGTAGCGGAAGCTTCGATCGACCAGGCACAGGCCGACCGGCGCCGTCCGGTAGAGAGTCTCGAGCTCGAGGCGGTGGTGACGATCGTCGTCGGGGCGAGAGAGCCCGGCGCCGGCCGCCGGGCCTCGAGCCGGGTCGTTCGTGGACACGAGAGCTCCTGACATCGGAAGGATGTCAGAGGGCGGCGACGGACGCAACGCCTTCGGCGTCGCGCCCGCCGCCGCCCACTCGATCTCCGTGGTTCCCGGCGGGTGTCTTGGGGGGATCGGGGTCAGTTGACCTCGGTGTAGCTCCCGGAGTGATCCGCGGCGATCGACTGGAGGAAGTCCCGAGCGCGGTCGTCGACCGAGACGCCGAACGTGTTGATCGTGGCCTTCTGGACGTTCTTGATCTGGATCAGGTCGCGGTGGACGACCTCGTCGCCCTCGAACTCCTCGGTGCAGTCGAGGTAGTTGGGCGAGCCGTCCGAGAGGAGCACGACCGAGCCGTTGCCGCCGTCGGCGAGGGCCGCGGCGACCGCGCCGCCGATGTTGGTCCAGCCGCTCGGCCACCGGCCGTCGATGAAGTCGTAGGCCGCGGCCTTGTTCTCGGCGTTCGCCTGCTGCCGGTTCTCCTTCCACTGCTCGATGCAGGAGCCGAAGAAGATCACGTTGAAGGAGAAGCTCTCGGGGAGGGCGTCGATCGACCGCTTGAGGTTCGTCGTGGCGAGCTGGAACCGGTTCGGGTCCCGCATGATCTCGCCGTCGAGCCCGATGAACGGCTCGACCTTGTAGAACATGCTCCGCGACTTGTCGATCACGTAGATGATCGAGTCGGTCGCGCCACCGATGTCCTCGCCGAAGAACGTCGGGACCTCGTCGATGAGCACCGGCGGCGGCTCGGTCGGATCGATCCGGCTCTGCTCGGGAGCGGGCGGCTGCTCGGGGAGCGCGCGGCCCCGGATCGGCTTGTCGATCGGGAGGTCCATCGCGCCGCCGAAGCTGCTGTCGCCGGCGTGGGCGAGGGTCGCCGGGGCGAAGGCGATCAGGAGGAGGGCGGCGGTCGTCGTCGTCAGCGTCTTCATCGGAACACCTCTGGGTTTCGGTGCCGTTCGTTCCGCGTCTTGCGGTCGCCCACCTCTAACGCACCTCGAGTGCCGAAACGTATCGGCGTCCCAGACCCGCGTAATCTGCTGATTAGGTTCCTCTTGCGGGCCGGCTCGTTCAATGCCATAAATTCGCTGCATATCATGGACATCTAATACTTCTTGATTTTCGATAATCAAATGCGGATAACAACTCCATGGAGCTCGCCCCCGAGCTCGTCGAGCGCCTCCACGCGGCCCGCCCCGAGGAGCTCGAGGAGCTGATCCTGACGATCGCCCTCGACCTCGCCGGCGCGAGCTCGGGCGCCCTCTTCGTCGAGGACGAGAAGCGCTCCGGCCTTCTGATGGAGTTCCACGTCGCCGAAGGCGTCCGCATCGAGCGCCCGGGCACCTTCCTCCGGAAGCGGACCGACGGCCGTCCCAACGGGATCGCCTTCTGGGTCGCCGACCACAACGAGAGCTACAACTGCCGGGACGCCGACGCCGACCCGAACTACGCCCAGTACTTCAGCCCCTACAAGTCGATCGTCGGCGTCCCGATGCCGTATCAGGACCGGGCGATCGGCGTGATCTCGGTCGCGAGCACCCGCCTCGCCGCGTTCGACGAGCACCACGTCGCCCAGCTCGCCGCCCTCGGCCGGGTCGCCGCGCGCTTCCTCCACCGCCTCCAGGTCTTCCGCGAGTGGCGCAAGGCGAAGGGCCAGGGGCTGATGATCAAGGGCCTCTCGCCGGGCTGGCGCGAGGCGGAGCGACGGATCGAGCGGTCGGCGCCGACCGACCTCCCCGTGTTGATCCGCGGCGAGAGCGGAACGGGCAAGGAGCTCGTCGCCCACTCGATCCACTTCAGCAGCCGCCGCCGCGACGAGCCGTTCGTGATCGTGAACTCGGCGGCGATCCCCGAGGCGCTCATCGAGAGCACCCTCTTCGGGCACGTGAAGGGGGCGTTCACCGGCGCGACCTACGGCAAGAAGGGTGAGATCGAGAAGGCGCGCGGCGGGACGCTCTTCCTCGACGAGATCGGCGAGCTGCCGCCGGCGCTCCAGGCGAAGCTCCTCCGGGTGCTCGAGAGCCGTGAGTTCAGCCCGGTCGGGAGCAACGAGAAGCCGAAGGTCGCGGACATCCGGCTCATCTGCGCGACGAACCGGCCGCTCGAACGGATGGCGGCCGAGGGCGGCTTCCGCGAGGACCTCTTCTTCCGGATCGGCGTGGTGACGATCAACCTGCCGCCGCTCCGGAGCTACCTGGCGGCGAACCTGCCGATCCTCCTCGAGACGTTCGTCTTCGAGGCGAGCCGCAAGCACGGCCGCGGGATCCGCGGCGTCACCGACGCCGCGCGCGCGGCGATCGCCGCCCACGACTTCCCCGGCAACATGCGCGAGTTCCGCAACCTGATCGACCAGGCCGTCGTCCTGTGCGAGGGCGACCGGCTCGACCTGGCCGACCTCCCGGCCGCCGTCCGGGAGAGCGCGGCGCGGGCGGCGCCCGACGCGGAGGCGGGCGATGCGCCGACCGGCGGCTCGACCGAGGAGGAGCGGGCCTGGCTCCCCTACGCCCAGGCGAAGGAGAGCGCGCTGCTCGGCTTCCAGCGCGACTACCTCACCCGCCTCCTCGACCGGTCGGGCGGCGACGTCACCCGCGCGGCGAGCCTCGCCGACGTGTCGGTCCCGAGCATCTACCGGCTCCTCAAGCAGGCCGGAATCCGGCGTCACTGGCGCTGAGCACCGGCGGCGCTTACCCTCGCGTCGATCCCGAGCGAGGAGACCCGCCATGCGCCGCGCACCGCTGACCGCCGCAGCCCCGTTCCTCCTGATCGCCGTGCTCGCCGGCGGCGTCCTCCTCGCCAGCGTCGGATCGTCCCGGCCCGAGGACGACGCGGAGACCGCGGGCGCCGCGCGCTGGTGGCGCGGCAACACGCACACCCACA
This sequence comes from Planctomycetota bacterium, assembly GCA_029260755.1. Taxonomy (GTDB): domain Bacteria; phylum Planctomycetota; class J058; order J058; family JAJDCQ01; genus JAJDCQ01. The sequence continues at coordinate 44,701 of JAJDCQ010000071.1, forward strand.
CCCTGTGGAGCGACGGCGACGCCGCGCCCGAGGCAGTGATCGACCGCTACCGCGAGCTGCGTTACGACTTCCTCGTCCTGTCCGACCACAACCGCCTCCAGGACCGGGAGCGCTGGGTCCGCGTCGGCGAGGGGAAGAAGGATCGGGTCCGCCCGAAGACGCTCGCGGCGCTCCGCGAACGCTTCGGCGAGGACGCCGTCGCCGTCCGCGAGACGAAGGACGGCAAGACCGAGATGCGGCTGCGCACCCTCGAGCAGCTCCGCGAGCAGTTCGAGGGCGACGGCGACTTCATCCTGATCCAGGGCGAGGAGATCACCGACGAGTTCGAGAAACGCCCGATCCACCACAACGCGATCAACACGACCGAGCTCCTCCGGCCGCCCGGCGGCGAGTCGGTCCGCGAGGTGATGCAACGCACGATCGAGCTCGTGAACGCCCACGCGAAGAAGACCGGACGGCCGGTGCTCGTTCATCTCAACCACCCGAACTTCAAGTGGGCGATCACGCCCGACGACGTAGCCCACGTCCTCGGCGAGCGCTTCTTCGAGGTCTACAACGGCCACCGCAGCGTCCACAACGAGGGCGACGCCGATCACCCGAGCATGGAGGCGACCTGGGACCACGTCCTGACCCTGCGCCTCGGCCCGCTCGGCGGCGAGCCGCTCTACGGCCTGGCGACCGACGACGCCCACGACGTGGTGAGCGGCGACCACTCGATCCCCGGCCGCGGCTGGGTCATGGTGCGGGCGGAGAAGCTCACCCCCGACGCGATCACCGCGGCGATGCTCCGCGGCGACTTCTACGCGAGCACCGGCGTCACCCTGACCTCGATCGAGAGCGACGAGACGAGCCTGACGGTGAAGATCGCCCCGGACGATGGCGTGACCTACACGACCCGCTTCATCGGCAGCCGCGTCGGCGAGGGCGGCATCACCGAGGCCGGCGTCGTGCTCCAGGAGTCGACGGGAACCGAGGCGACCTACCGCTTCACCGGCGACGAGCTCTACGTCCGGGCGACCGTCCTCTCCGACCGCGAGCACCCGCGCGCCTACGCCGAGGGAGACCTCGAGACGGCCTGGGTCCAGCCGGTCATCCCGAAGGCCCGCTGACGGTCCCGCCGGCCGCCGCCGGCTCCTGGTCAACGACGGCGAGCGGGGTGGAGATCGGCTCGACCTCGTTGAGCAGGCCGAACAGCGTCCGGAACCGGCGCGAGCGCAGGCCGAGGGTCAGCTTGCCGTCTCCGGAAGCGTCGATGGCGACGGCATCGACGCCAGTGCAGAACTCGCAGATCGGCACCTGGATCCTGTAGGTCGTCCGCGTCCCGCCGGACCGCTCGATGATCCCCCCCGTCGCCAGGCCGACGGCCAGATTCTTCGCCAGGTCGACCTCCACGACGTGGTCGGAGACCGTCATGCTCGTTCCGCAGGGGGCGAGGCAATAGCAGCAGACCGGCGGCAGGCGGAAGCCCCCCTCGGGCACGGCCACCTTGAGGACGGGACGCTCGACGGTGGCGTCCTCGGCGACGACGGAGGCGACTCCCTCCTTGGCCTCGACGAGCCGCCCGCACGGACAGCGCCGCGTCAGCGCCCGACCGGCCCCCAAACGAAGCACCCGCCCGCACCCCGCGGGGCAGGGCACCCGCGCGACGCTCGCGAACGACCGCGAGAAGAACACGAGCGCCGAGACCGCCGCGATCCCCGGGACGATGCACGCGAAGCCGCAGCCGGCGAGCTCGCGGAACGGCGAGCCCTTGTCCATGACGCCGCCGAGCACCCGGGCGAGGACGATGCTCCCGACCGCGATGGCCGCACAGACGAACGCCGCGACGATTCCCCCGGCCAGGCTCCCAGTCTTCTCGACGACCACCTTCGTCGGCTCGAACGTCTGCCCGGCCAGCCAGGCCTCCTCGGCGACTCGGTACGCCGCAGCCCAGTCCGCGGGCGCGACCTTCCCCTCGCCCACCAGCGCGACGCCGAGATCGTCGACCGGCTCGCTCGCCGCCTCTTCGGGAAGCTCGATACCCAGACCTCGCGACTCGAGCTCCTGGACGACGCGCGCCGCCGGCACGTCGCTCCGGAGGACGCCATCGTCGTCGAGGCGGTGCCGGACGAAGAGGGCCTCCACGTCGCCGAGCTTCACGACCGCGTGCTCTCCGAGCTCGCAGCCACCGCCGCCGTCGCCATCGAGGACCGCTCGACCATCGACCTCGACGGGTCCACCGCCGACCGGGCCGATCGTGAGGTCCGTACCGGTGAACCGGATCGTCGCGTGGCGCTCTTCGATCGACGGATGGTCGATCGAGACGGCCACGTGCTCGCCCCGTCCGAGAACGACCTCCTCGCTCTCGACGGGCCACTCGCGCGCCTCGCCGCCGATCACCGCGACGAGGCGCGCCTCCGCGTTCCGGATCCAGCGGCCGCGACTCGTCTTCTTGGACGAGCCGAGCACCCTGTGGAGCTCACCGCCCGACGGCGCGGCGTCCGATGGGCTCGGCAAGTCGAGCAGCTGGAGGGTGAACGGCCCGATCTCGATCACGTTTCCCGAGGTGAGCTGAACGGTCCCTTCGCCGCCAATCGACCTCCCCTCGAGCGTCGTCGAGTTCTTCGGGTCGGCCTGGATGTAGTAGCGCCCGCGCTTGTTCGAGATAAGGGCGTGGCGAGTCCTGGCGACGGCGGGGTCGTCGAGGACGAGGCGGCTCGTCGGACTCCGCCCGATCGCGATGTGCTTCGCCTCGAGCGCTTCCTCCCGGACGAGCTCTCCGCCCTTCGAGATGCGTACGCGCGGTCCAGAAGACTGCTCTTCGTCGGTCACAGATCCCCCCTCACCAGTTGGCTCGGACTCCCAGGGCCGTAAGGAGCCACGGGCACCGCTTGCGACCGCGGAGAACATCCCACCATACCGCGTTCGAGGCGTCTACCTCGACAGCCGCGCCAACAGGTCGGCGTCATCCGGCAACAGCCCCGACGCCGGCAGCCGCCGGAGCAGCTCGCGCCATTCGCCCGACCCGTCGGCGAACGCTCGGTCGAGGTAGGCCTGCGCGTCGGCCTCGCGGCCCGCGTTGAGGAGCGCGACGCCGGTCCAGAACTCCATCTCGGCGCGGCCGCCGCCCGCCTCGAGGGCCGCGCCGAACTCGGCCAGGGCGGCGTCGGGGTCGTCGCGCTCCATCGCCGCGTCGCCGGCGTTCATCCGCTCGTAGGCACGTTGAACGCCGAGGAGGCGGGCGAGCTCGTCGAGCGGCGCGGCGTGGTCGGGCACCGACAGCGAGAGCTCGCGGTCCTCCCACGGCTTGCCGGTCGATGCGGGCGCGGTCACGACGAGGGCGGCCGACTGTCGCCCGCGGATGTCGCCGCCGTGCGCCTCGGCGGCGCGGAGGGCGGCGAGGAGGCGGTCGGCGAGCTCGTCGGCCTCCGCGGCGACGAACGCGGCGACCATCGCCTCGGGGACGCCGTCGTGGCGCATCATGTTCGCCTGGGCCGAGAGGACCGTCCCGTCGGCGAGGGTCTCGGTCCGATCGCCCGCCCGGCCGATGCAGCGGGCGCCGGTGTGGACGGCGACGCCGCCCGCGGCGTCGATGATCGCCACCTGACGGAGGTCGCGCCCCTCATCGGCGGCGCGGAGCGCGTCGAGCGTCCGGACCGCCGAGTGACCGCCGCGAAGGAGCTGGAGCCCGAGCGGCCCGTAGCTCACCTCGACGAGGCTCTGGGTCGCCACCGCTCCGACGCCCGGCGACGCCCACGGGACGAGGCGACCGACGTCGAACCAGTGGCTTTGCACGGCGAGCCCGAACCGCCCGGTGGCGTGCTCGCGGGCGACGATCGAGTAGGTCACGCATGCTCCTCCTTGGCCGCCGACGCCTTCTCCGAGGTGACCCCGCCGAGGAGCTCGACCCACGGATCGAGCTCGCGGAGCGACCACGCGGCCGAGTCGCGGTCGCCGCCCTCGTTGCGATAGACGAGCTTCAGCAGCTTCACGAGGGTCGTCTTGCCGAGGTGGCTCCTCGGCGTCTCGACGGCGTCGATGCGGTCGCGCGCGATCCGGACGATCTTGCGCGGCTTCCACATCACGAAGACGACCTCGTCGTCCGTCGCCGCGAGGATCCCGTTGCCGCGCATCTGCGCCACGCCGATCGACTCGACCCCGAAGAGGTTCGCCCCGTCGGCGACGAGGACCGTCGGCCGGCCTTCGAGGTAGCGATCGAGGTCGGCCTGAGCCTCCGCCCGCCACCGCCGCACGAACGTCGCCAGCGCCGCGAAGAAGATCGCGGCCGTGAAGACGACGAGGGCGAGGACGCCGCCGACGATGAAAGGGACGCTGAGCTGCATCGCGGCTGGCTCCCGGCCTGGGGGGTCGCGGCGAACGGGGCGAAGACCGCGATTGTGCCCCGCGGGCCTCGCTGCTACAACGTTGGGGCCTCAGGCCCCTCCCGCGGGGAGGCGTCGGGGATCGTCCCACCGCCCGAGTGAGCAAACGACGCGTGACGACCGAGACGGCGACTCCCCCCCTCGTGGCCGACACCCCGCTGGGCTTCGACCCGGACGTCCTCGGCACGTTCAACGAGCTCATCCGGCTCCGCGCCGAGCAGAACCCGACCGAGCCGTTCGTCACCTTCCTCGCCGATGGCGACGCCGACGAGCGGAAGCTCTCGTTCGCCGAGCTCGAGACCCGGAGCCTCGCCGTGGCGGCGCTCCTCCGCGAGCGCGGCCTCGACCCGGGCGACCGCGTCCTCATCATGCTGGACAGCGGCCTCGAGTTCATCGTGACCTTCTTCGGGATCCTCCAGGCGGGGATGGTGCCGGTGCCGGTCTATCCGCCCGCCCGTCTCGCCCGCCTCGAGCACTACCTCCAGACGCTCGGCGCGATCCTCGAGGTCGCCCACTGCCGCGCCGGGATCGCCGACCGCCGCCTCGTCCCGCTCATCGCGCCGCGCCTCAAGAAGAGCCTCGTCCTGATCTCGGACACCGAGGTGAAGAGCGCGAAGGGGACGATCGAGCCCTACGCGGCGATGCCGTCCAGCCCCGGGTTCCTCCAGTTCACCTCCGGCACGACCTCGACCCCGCGCGGCGTCCTCCTCCTCCAGGACCAGATCCTCTACCAGGTGCGCGCCTACGTCGAGGCGCTCGACGCGCAGCCCGGCGTCGTCGCCGTGAGCTGGCTGCCGCTCTATCACGACCTCGGCCTCATCGGAAACGTCCTCGCCTGCCTCTACGCCCGGATCCACATCGTCCTGCTGACCCCGGTCACGTTCCTGAAGGACCCGATGACGTGGCTGCGCGCGATCACCCGGTACAAGGCGAGCTTCTCGGCGGCGCCCAACTTCGCCTACCAGATGTGCGTCCGGAAGCTCACCGATGAGCGCCTCCGCGAGGAGAAGATCGACCTCTCCTCGTGGATCAGCGCCGGCTCGGGCGGCGAGTGCGTCTCGATGGCGACGGTGAACGCGTTCCGCGAGAAGTTCGGGGCGTACGGGTTCTCGCCCGACGCGCCGAACACCAGCTACGGCCTGGCCGAGAACTGTCTCAGCGTGTCGATGCACCGGCACGGCGAGGCGCTCCGCAGCCTGAAGATCAGCCGCGACGCGCTCCAGCGCAACGAGGTCGCCGACCCGACCAGCGAGGAGGACTCCTGGACGATCGTCAGCAACGGCCGCCCCCTCGAGCGGATGGCCGTCGAGATCGCCGGCCCCGACGACGCCTTCCTCGGCGACCGGGAGATCGGCGAGGTCTGGGTCCAGTCGCCGTCCCTCGCCGCTGGCTACCTCCACAACGGCGAGGCGACGGCGCGCACCTTCCCGGTCCGCGACGGCGAGCGGTGGCTCCGGACGGGCGACCTCGGCTTCCTCGCCGACGGCGACGTCTACATCTGCGGCCGCGCGAAGGACCTGATGATCGTCCGCGGGCGGAACTACCATCCGCAGGACCTCGAGGAGATCGCCGGCAAGGTCGACGGCGTCCGCGCCGGCAACGTCGCCGCCTTCTCGGTCGCCGACACCGAGGGCGAGACCGAGCGGGCCGTCGTCGTCTGCGAGCTCGACGACCGGATCACCCGCGATCGCGAGACGATCGCGGCCGAGGTCGGCGAGGCGCTCACCGGCACCTTCCAGCTCGCCGCCGAGGTCGTCCTCGTCAAGAAGGGCTCGATCCCGAAGACGAGCAGCGGGAAGCTCCAGCGCAGCCTCACCAAGGAGAGCTACCTGCGAGGTGATCTCGAGGCGCTCGCCGAGCCGGGCACCTTCGCGAGCCTCGCCCTGAAGCTGCGGCTCGGCCTCGCCGCCGCCGGCCAGAAGATCTCGAGCCCGTTCGGCCGCCGCGTCGACGCCGGGGGCGACGCCGCGCCATCGGACGGCGGCGTCGAGGTGCTCGACCCGCGGATCATCGAGGCGCTCCGCGCCGCGCGCCCCGAGCTCGCGACGCCCGAGCCGCGCCTCCGCGTCGACGCCCTCGGCCTCGGATCGATGGAGCTCATGGAGGTGTTCATGGCGCTCGAGCGCGTCTACGACGCGCACGTCGACGACGCCGACTGGGGCGCGACGCAGACCCTGGGCGAGGTGCAGCGCCTCCTCGAGAAGAACGAGGGCTCCGGGCACCGACGCAAGGGATCGAAGGCGACCGACGAGAAGGACGCGACGCCGCTCTTCGTCCGCGCGCTGCTCCACGAGGACCCCGACGAGACGCGGGTGACCTCGTTCCGGCCGCCGATCACCGCGCCGCTCACGTTCGGATTCGCCCGCGTCTGCTCGAGCGTCTTCTGGCGCCAGAAGGTCTCGGGCCTCGAGAACCTCCCCGATCCGTCGGCCGGCAGCTTCATCCTCGCCGGCAACCACCAGACCTACATCGACGGCGCCTGGCTCCGGAACTCGATCGGCAAGGCCCACCGGTCGCGCATGGTCGCCATGAGCTGGGAGGGGCTGCCCACCTTCACCCGGTTCTTCCTCGGGCAGGTCGAGACGATCCCGATCGACCCCTACGGCAGCTTCCGCGGCGCGATGCGCGCCGGCCTGCGCGCGCTCGCCGGCGACCGCATCCTCCTGATCTTCCCCGAGGGGTCGCGCACCCACACCGGACGGATGAACGTCTTCCGCCCGGGCGTCGGGCTGCTGTCGCTCCTGAGCCAGCGCCCGATCGTGCCGTTCCGGCTGGTCGGTGGCTTCGAGATCTTCCCGCGCCACCGCGCCACCCCGCGCTTCTTCCGCTGGCGCCAGCGCCGCGGCGACCGCCTCGAGATCCGGTTCGGCGCGCCGATCGCGCCGCCCGCCCACGAGCCCGAGCACACCTGGAAGCAGGCGCGCGGGATCGTCGCCGAGGTCCGCCGGGCCGTCGAGGCGCTGTAGCAGTAATGCCTGGAGGTTAAGCTCCAGGGCATCGCAGCAAGGGCACTCAGCGCCAGCGCGCCCCCTCCGCTCTCACCTCGGGGACGGGCGTCTGCCCGAATCGTCGTTCCCTGCGAGCGCCACCGACGTTCGGCACTCCCCTCCGGGCGGACATCGCAGGGCATGGAGGGTGGGGGGGACCCCGCCTGCGGAGGCTCGTCCGAAGCTGGACGCCCGCGGCTCGGTCCGGCCTCCCCGAGTGCAAGGGACGAGTCTCCCTCGA
>JAJDCQ010000072.1 GCA_029260755.1 Planctomycetota bacterium
TTCAGCGACCCGGTCAACCCCATCGCCATCGACGCCGACTCGGCGACGCCGGTCTACGCCGACGTCGGCGGCTTCGACGTGAACGAGCTCGTTCCCGGCGGCGGCGACGCCCAGATCGACGCCGGCGTCAGCTTCGACGCCGCCGGGACCTTCCAGTTCGGCGTGACCAACGACGTCGCCGAGACCGTCACCTTCACCGTCACCGCCAACGGCGGCGAGACCGGCAACGTCGACGTCACCTGGGACCCCGACGTCTTCAACAAGCTCGTCGTCACGGCCGCTCCGAACGACCTCGACGTCGGTCAGGCGACGACGATCACCGTCGAGGCGCAGGATCAGTTCGACAACCCGATCCCGGGGGAGAACTTCGCGAACGTCGACGTCGATCAGGTCGGGGCACAGGTGCCCGGGCTCACCTACGACGAGGCGAGCCTGAGCGACCCGGGCGGCGTCCTCGACGACGAGGACGACGGCACCGCCCTGATCACGAACGTGACGACCGACGCCGCCGGCCGCTTCTCGTTCACGGCCACCCAGACGACGCTCGATCCGAACGACACCGGCGCGGCGCTGAACTTCGACCTCGTCACGTTCACGGTCACCGACCTCGCCTCGACCCAGGCCGACACGGCGGACGTCACCTGGCGGGCGGGCGCGGTCGACGTCTTCGACCTCGTCTCGAGCGCCGCCGTCCTGACCGCGGGCGAGACCGCGACGGTCACGATCACGGCGCGCGACGCGTTCGGCAACGCGGTCGACGGGCACACGACCGGCCTGACCGGCATCGACGTCACGGTCAGCACGGCCGGCGCGGGGATCAGCTATACCGACGGCACGCTGACGATCTCCGACCTCGGCGGCGGGAACGCCACGGTCGACCCGGCCCAGACGCTCCCCGACGGCGTCGGCACGGTCCTCGTCACGAACACCGTCGCCGAGACGGTCACGTTCGACTTCGACCAGAACCCCAACGGCAACGTCGACCTGACCTGGCTCGCGGGCCAGATCGAGAACTTCTCGGTGACGGCGGGCAACACTTCCCCGACCGCGGGGTCGCCGAGCACGATCACCGTCATCGCCCGAGACGTGTTCGACAACGCGATCCCGAACTTCAGCAGCGCCGTCGACATCGACCTCGAGGCGTTGACCGGCGGCGTGGCGAACGCCGACGTCAGCTTCAGCGCCGGAGCGGGCGACGATGGCGACGGCACGGGGACGATCGCCGCCGGCCTCGACTTCGGCGCGGCCGGCACCGTCACCTTCGACGTCACGAGCTCCGTCGCCGGCGATCAGGTCACCGTCCGGGTCACCGAGACGGGCGGGGCGACCGGCAGCACGAACGACACGAACACCGACATCACCTGGCAGCCGGGCGCCCTCGCCTCGTTCATCGTCGTGGCGAATCCGACGAACATCACCGTCGGGCAGAGCTCCATCATCACGGTCACGGCGCAGGACGCGCTCGCCAACGTGATCCCGAACTTCACCTTCGCGACCGACGGTCTGGTCACCGCGAACGTGTCGGCGAACGTCAGCTTCGCCGCGGCGACGATCCCCGTCGTCGATCAGGGCAACGGCACCGCAACGATCGCGAACGGGTCGAGCTTCGACGCCAACGGCCAGGGCTTCTTCCTCGTCAGCAACGAGGTCGCCGAGGGTCCGATCACGATCACCGTCGAGCAGACGGGGACGGGTGAGTCGGGCACGAGCGGCGGGATCACCTGGAACGCGGACGCCCTCGACCGGTTCGACGTGGTCGCGAACCCGACGGCCCGGACGGTCGGCGAGGCGACCCTGATCACGCTCACCGCCCGCGACCGGTTCGACAACGTCCTCGTCAACGAGAACCCGGCGGTCGTCAACATCACCCAGACCGGCGGCCTCGGCGCCGGCTTCAGCTACATCCAGGGCGCGGGCGATCTCGGCGGCGGCGTCCTCGGGGCGCCCGACGGGAACGGCAACGTCGTCATCACGAGCCCGACGTTCGACGCGGTGACCGGCCAGATCTCGTTCGAGGCGACCGTCACCCTGCTCGTCCAGAGCGACGCCGGCGCGGCCCTCAACTCGGACGTCGTCAACTTCGCCGCCGATGACGGCGGCGCGGCGACGGGCGACACGGGCGACTCGGCCACTGACGTCACCTGGACGGTCGACGCGGTCGTCGCCCTCGACGTCTCGGCGAACCCCGCGAACCTCACCGCGGGTGAGACGAGCACGGTCACGATCTTCGCCCGCGACACGTTCGGCAACGCGGTCCACGACCACGACACCGGCGCCGTCGGCATCGACATCACGATCCCGATCCCGAGCGCCGGCGTGAGCTTCGACGACCGCATCTTCACCGTCACCGACCTCGGCAACGGCGCGGCGACGATCGACGCCGGTCAGCTCTTCAACGACGGCTTCGGCACGATCGACATCACCAACACCCTCGCCGAGTCGCAGACGTTCACGTTCACGCAGACCGACCCCGTCGGGATCGCGGCGGACAACGTCGTGATCGACTGGGGCGGCGGCGGGCTCGACAACTTCCTCGTCACGACGGACATCCAGAACGTCACCGTCGGCGCCCTCAACATCGTCACGATCACGATCCAGGCGCGCGACGCGAACGACAACCCGCTCCCCCTCGAGAACCTCGGCGGCACCGACCTCATCATCTCGCAGGCCGGCGGGCTCGGCGGGCCGAACTTCGTCTACTCGAACTTCCTCCCGGTCGGCGCGCTCGCCGACAACAACGACGGGACGGCCACCATCTCGGGCGTGATCTTCGATGCTCTCGGTGAGGCGACCATCCAGGTCACCAACACCCTGATCGACCCGGCCGGCGCCGACCGGAGCTCGGACACGGTCACCTTCACGGCGACCGCGGGCGCGGCCGCCGGCTCGACCGACGCCGGCAACGACGTCACCTGGAACGTCGGCGGGCTGAACAGCTTCGCCCTCGCGGCGGTCAACACCAACCGCGTCGTCGGCGAGGCGGTCAGCTACACGGTCACGGCCCTCGACGTCGAGGGGAACGTGATCCCCGGCCACAACCAGGACGTCTCGATCACGAAGGACCTCGGCCTCGCGAACGACGCGGCGATCACCTACGTGATCGTGGCGGGCGCGGCGACGGTCACGCCCGACGGGGCCGGTCAGGCCGACCTCACCAACGTCGTCTTCGACGCCGACGGCGAGCTCGGCGTCGACATCACGGTCACGCTCCTCGACCAGGGCGACGGCGTCGCGACGTCCGACACGATCGACTTCACGTTCACCGACCAGCCGCTGGGCGTGATCTCGGTCGCGAGCAGCACCGGTGGAGACCAGACGACCTGGAACGTCGGCGCCCTCGAGAACTTCCTCATCATCGCAACCGACCAGGTCGGGGGCTCGGTCGCCCCGCCGACCGGCGTGAACGTCGGCACGACGGCGCGCCTGACGATCACCGCCCGCGACGAGTTCGACAACTTCATTCCGGACCACGACGGCGGCGCGGCCGACCTCCAGATCCGGCAGGCCGGCGGGGCGCCCGGCGGCGGCACCGGCGACCCCGGCGACCCCGACGTCTCGGGCTTCGACTACGCCGATCCCAACGGTGCGGTCCTCGGCGGGATCGTCGAGTTCGACGCGGGCGGCGCGGACGGCGGCGGCGCCGACCTGACGAACGTCACGTTCAACGGAACCGGCGAGGTCGAGATCGACATCGACAACCTCCGCCTCCAGCAGGTCCTCCCGCTCGGCGCCCAGTCGGTCGCCGAGTTCAACCGGAACGACGTCCGGTTCACCGTTCGGCAGGACTCGCTCGGCGTCAGCAGCGACGCGGACGACCCGAACCTGGTGACGTGGACGACCGAGGAGGCGCTCGCCGACGCGTTCTTCGTGAACGCGCCGATCGCGAACGGCTTCCAGGCAGGCGACTCGGCGGAGGTGCTCGTCAAGCTCATCGACGCGAACCTCAACATCATCGCGGGCTTCACGAACGCCGAGTTCACCTACGTCTCGATCGCGACGCGTAACGGCGTGGACATCCTCGACGAGGCGAGCAACTTCGACGTCGACGACGCCGAGGAGGCGACCCTGCTCCTCGATTACCCGGTCGGGATGGACACCTTCCCGCCGACCGCGCAGCTCGACGACGGTCAGGCCCGGGCGGACCAGAACTCGGCCTTCAACGAGGCCGACGGGGTCTCGTTCCGGTTCTTCGTCACGAACGACAACACCGAGGCCGCCACGTTCGCCGCCGCCTCGAGCGCGCAGGGCAACGCGAACAACGTCGAGGGCGCGAACATCTCGCTCATCGGCGAGTCGAACGAGATCACCTGGGCGACCGGCACGATCGGTAGCTACCTCATCGAAGCGGATACGACCGACGTCCTCGTCGGAACGGCGATCACGATCACGATCACCGCTCGCGACAACCAGGCCATTCCCGTGGCGATCCCCAACGTCTCCGTCGAGTTCTTCAACGGCGAGAGCTTCATCGACCTGACCCAGATCGGCGGACGCCCGAACGACCTGGCGCCGCAGCTCGGCAACTTCATCTACGTCGTCCAGCCGCCGTTCGACACCCTCCTCGCGATCGACGTGAACGCCGACGGCAGCGCCCGGCTACGGCACCCTGATGGCGAGACGGTCACCGAGCTCACCTTCGACGCCAACGGGCAGCTCCAGTTCGAGCTCACCGCCCAGTTCATGAACGACGACGGCGACCTGAGCCGCGATGACGTCCAGCTCGACGTCGTCGACGTCGGCTTCGCGACCGGCAGCACCGCCGATGCGGTGGTCGGCGCGGCGGGCGACCTCACCTGGCGGGTCGGCCCCCTCTTCGAGTTCCTCCTCGCCGCAGCCAACACCGACCGGATCGTCGGCGAGGCGGTCAGCTACACCCTGACCGCCCGCGACTCGTTCGCGAACGTCATCCCCGACCACAGCAACGACGTCGCGATCACCAAGGTCGGCGGCCTCGCCAACGACGCCGCGATCACCTACGCGGTCGTCCAGGGCGTCGGCACGGTCGTGCCCGACGGCCTCGGCCAGGCGCTCCTGAACGCCGTCGTCTTCGACGCCCAGGGCCAGCTCGGCGTCGACATCACGGTCACCCTCCTCGACCAGCCGGTCGCCGGCGACGACAGCGACCTCATCGACTTCACGTTCACCGACTCCCCGGCCGGCGTGATCTCCGTCTCGTCGACCGGCGGGCTCGAGACGACCTGGAACGTCGGCGCCCTCGAGGAGTTCACCGTCACGGCGAACCCGACCCTCCTCACCGTCGACGATCCGACTCTCATCACCGTCGTCGCTCTCGATGAGTTCGACAACTTCATCCCCGGCCAGGTCTCCGACATCGACATCACCCAGGTCGGCGGCTTCGGCCCCGGCTTCAGCTACGTCGAGGGGGCCGGCAACGTCGGCGGCGGCGTCTTCGGCGCGGTCGGCGGCAACGGCGAGGTCACCCTCTCGAACGCGACGTTCGACGGGAACGGCGTGATCTCGTTCGAGGCGACCGTCACCCTCCTCGACCAGACCGACACCGGAAACGCCCTCAACGAGGACATCGTGGCGTTCACCCTGACCGATCAGGGATCCGGCTCGACCGGCAACACGACCGACACGGGCACCGACGTCCGGTGGGTCGTCGATGCGGTCGCGGAGTACGACATCGTCGCTAACCCGGCCAGCCTGACGGCCGGCGACGCGAGCACGGTGACGATCACCGCTCGCGACCAGTTCACCAACGCCGTCCACAACCACACGACCGGCGTCGCCGGCGTCGCGATCGTCACGACCGGCACCGCCGCCACGATCAACTTCGCCGACGGCAGCTTCACCGTCGACAACGGCACGGCGACGATCGACCCGAATCAGATCTTCGTCGACGGCGTCGGCACGATCGACATCACCAACACGACGGCCGAGCTGGCGAACTTCGACTTCACCGACGGCGTCTTCAACGACGACGTCGACATCACCTGGGTCCCCGACGCCCTCGACAACTTCCTCGTCGTCGCCGCCCCGACCGACGGGAACGTGGTCGGCGACGCCGTCCTGGTGACGATCACGGCCCGCGACCAGTTCGACAACTCGATCCCGGGGCAGACGACCTCGCAGCTCGACATCACCCAGTCGGGCGGCTTCGGCCCGGGCATCACCTACGGGGCGCTCCTCGCGGGCGCCGGCACCCAGGTGCCGGACCTCGCCAACGGCAACCTCGCGATCACCACCGCCGTCTTCGACGGAAACGGTCAGGTCGCGTTCGAGGTGACCGACACGCTGATCGACCAGACCTCGGGGACCGACCTGAGCGCGGACACGGTCACCCTCGACGTGAGCCACGCCGACGGGGCCGAGGTGGGCTCCACATCGCCGACGTTCGACATCACCTGGAACGTCGGCGCCCTCGACGCGTTCGACGTCTCGGCCGACCCGACGGCTCTCCGGACCCAGACGGGCGAGGACACGACGACGGTCACGATCGTCGCCCGCGACTCGTTCGGCAACGCGATCCCGGCCCAGACGGGCGGGCTCGCCATCACCCAGACCGGCGAGGGCGTCCTCGGCGCCGCCACCGGGTTCGTCTTCTCGGGCTTCGTCGGCGATCCCGGCGCCGCCCTCGTCCCCGATGGGAACGGCGAGGCGGTCATCAACGGCGCGGCCGGCACCGATCAGGTCTTCGACGACGACGGGACGGTCGAGTTCGACCTGACCAACACCCTCATCGACGCGACCGACGGCGACGGCAGCCTCGACAACGTCCAGCTCACGTTCACCCACCAGGTGGCGAGCGCGGCCGGCCCCGAGACGCAGGACCTCGTCTGGAGCGTCGGCGACATCGACGAGTTCTTCAACGTCGTCGACCAGGCGAACGTCGTCGTCGGCCTCGACACCGTCACCTACACGCTCACGGCCCGCGATGAGAACGACAACCCGATCCCGCTCTTCACGACGGCCACCCTGTCGCTGACCCAGGCGAGCGGCGGCAACAACGGCGCTGGGTTCACCTTCAACGGCCTCATCCTCGGGACGGGCGTGGTGACGCCCATCGGCGGCGGCGACGCCGAGGTGAGCAACGCCGTCTTCGACGCGAACGGCCAGGCGAGCTTCGAGTTCAGCAACGACCTCCTCGACCAGACCGACCTCGGCCTCGGCGGCGCCGACGGCCTCGACTTCGACGACATCACCTTCACCGTCGCGGAGGCCGAGACGGGCGTCAGCGACGTCACCCCGACGGTCACCTGGAACGTCGACGTCGAGGACGAGTTCACCCTCGTCGGGACGCCGGAGGCAGTCGTTGCGGGCTTCCCGAACGACTTCGTCGGCAACATCCTCGAGATCACCGTCACCGTGCGTGACCAGTTCGGCAACGCCATCCCGGAGTTCTCGCTCGAGAACGACCTGGTCGTCTCGTCGTCGGGGACCGGCGAGGACGCGATCGAGGGGCAGCGGACCTTCTTCATCGAGTTCGACGTCGGCGGCGGCTTCGTTCCGTTCGACGCCACCGACTCGGCGGCGGCCACGGCGACGATCGCCGTTGCGAGCGGGCCGCTCGACGTCGACGGGACGTTCACGTTCCGCGTCCTCGACCGGACGGCCGAGGCGGCCGACCTGACGGTCACCACCGACACGATCGCCGGCGGGAACATCACCAACGTCGCGTTCGGCGTCGAGTGGTTCGTGCGCGACTTCGACAACTTCCTCGTCGAGGTCGACGACCAGGGCCCGACGGCGAACGGCGTCGTGACCCTCACCGTGACGGCCCGAGACCTGTTCAACAACTCGATCCCGAACTTCGACGAGACGAACGTCATCGGCGGCGTCTTGCCGAAGTTCGTCGAGATCACCCAGGCGGGCGGCACCGGCGACGACAGCCTCCTCGGGCTCCACACGACCGAGCTCGGGGACGCGCGCCTCTCGCCGATCGACTACGACCCGAACGGCAACTTCGGCGGCGTCTTCAACGACGACGACGACGGCACCGCCCAGATCGCCGACATCACGACGGGGAACACCCCGTTCGATGGCGCCGGGCAGACGACGCTCGAGGTGCTGAACAAGAAGGCCGAGGGGCCGGTCACGTTCACGGCCGAGGTGCGCGACGGCAACGGCGGCCAGTTCGGCAGCGGCACCAGCCCGGGCGTCACCTGGGCGCCGGACGCGATCGAGCACTTCCTCGTCGAGAGCGCCCAGCAGACGGTGAACGCCGGGGCGCAGGTGCTCATCACCGTGACGGCCCGCGACGTCTTCAACAACGCCGTCCCCGACCACTCGGCGATCGACCCGATCGACATCACCAGCACCCATCTGCCGCCCGCGGCCGACGGCGAGATCCGGTTCACCTACCTCAACGTCGACACCGACAACCAGGACGGCTCGGCCCAGCTCGATCCGTTCACCCTCTTCGACGGCAACGGCCAGATCACGTTCAGCGCCCGGAACATCCTGGCCGAGGCCGACGTGATCATCGCCGTCGACCAGAACGGGATCGGCGGCAGCACCGACGAGAACGACGGCGACCCGCTCGTCGCAGGGCGCGACGGCGAGAGCAACGTGACCTGGGAGGCGGGCTTCGCCAACCGGATCATCGTCGTCCTGCCGGGCCAGACCCACGTCCCCGGCATCGACCCGGGCGTGGCCGGCTTCCTCGACAGAGCCATCATCGACAGTCCGGACGACCAGGTCAGCGACGTCCCCTTCAACATCGACGTCCTGGCCGTCGACGCGTTCTTCAACATCGACGACGATCTCAACCAGGCGAACTTCGGCACCCTCGCCGACATCCTCATCACGACGACCGACCCGTTCGACGGCGAGGCCGCCTTCCTGAACCGGCAGTTCGGCGACGGCGGGAGCAACGGCGAGGCGATCTTCACGATCGACCCGGTCGTGGCGTCGCTCGCGAACGTGATCACCCCGATCGGCAACGCGGCCATTCCGAACCAGGAGCGGAGCGACAACTACATCGTCCGGCCGAACGCGGGCCAGCTCCAGCTCCGGGCCGTCCTTCCCGGCCAGACGCTCACGCCGGGCCTCGGGGTCGTCAACGACAACGGGATCGCGCCGGACGACCAGGGCGTCGGCGCGGCGTTCAAGGTGTTCGTGTTCGCCCTCGACGACAACTTCAACATCAGGGAGGACATCGTCGGCGACGTCGGAATCTTCAACGACGACAACCAGATCGACGTCAACCTGAACGCCCTCGACGGCATCCGCTTCGGCACGAGCCTCTCGGGCGAGGGAGCCGCGACGGTCGTCAACGGCGGCAGCGTCGACATCACCCTCAACCCGAACGGCTTCAACACGGTCCGCCCGCTCGGCGTCCTCGACATGGGGACGCGCCTGAACGGCAACGACATCGCGGCGACCATCGAAGCTCTCGTGCAGGACGCCGACGTCGACAGCGTCGCGGTCAACTTCCAGGGGCTCTTCTTCCCCGAGTTCAGCCGCTATCTCCTGATCTCCGGCGACGCGGCCGCGATCAGCGAGCCCTCGGGGGTCCAGGTCAACAACACGGCCGGGACGAGCGCGGCCACCCTCCTCCTCGGCCCGGTCAACGGCGGGATCGAGTTCGAGGGCGACGTCGCCGAGCAGGTCCAGGAGTTCACGGCCGGCGTCGCCGTCCTCGAGCTCGAGAACCAGGTGGCCGGCCTCCACCGGATCTTCGGCCGGGCGAACGGCGGGGCCGACCCCGACGACGTCCTGATCCAGCCGTTCGACAACCAGATCATCAGCGATGAGTACATCGTCAACGACCTCCAGTTCTTCATCGAGGAGGTCACCCTTCTCGGCGACGGCGCCGGGAACATCAGTCAGGTCCAGGTCGAGTTCAACCTCGACCCCGACCCGGCGTTCGTCGACCTCGACAACTTCAGCCTGAGCAACGCGCTCGACACGGCGGTCGGCGCCCGCGTCGTCTCGCTGATCGATGAGATCCTGATCCTCGAGCTCGATCGCGTGATCGGCGGCACGTCGGTCACGGGCCTGACGTTCGAGTTCAACAACGTCGGCAGCGACATGAAGAGCACGATCGACACGGGCGCGATCCTCCTCGACGCCTTCGTCGGGGTCGGGAACGCCGGCGAGCTCGTCGACGGGGCGCCGCCGGTCCTGATCTCGGTGACCTCGCTCGACACCGACGGTAACCTCGGGCTCGACCTGCTCCGGCTCGTCTTCTCCGAGCGGATCCGGTTCCGGGCGGGCTCCGGCACGAGCATCAGCGCGCCGTTCGACGAGTTCACCAAGGCGCAGTTCGACAACCTGGTCGATCCCATCGTGATCGACGACGACCCGAACGGCGTCGAGGTGAACACGCGCTTCCTCGTCCGGCTGGACGGAGAGACGGGCGGCGCCGACGACTTCCGCCTGGTGAGGCTCAACCAGGGCCTCGCCGGGGCGAACGTGATCGCCCAGGACATGCAGAACCAGATCCGCGCCCTCGCTGCCGAGATCGACGACCCGGTCGTGGCCGCCGCCTACGCGAACGCGAACGTGATCTTCGACATCGTCACGCGACGCTTTCAGGTGAAGAGCGGCGCCAGGACGGTCACGGGCACGCCTTCGCGGGTCGAGGTCGTCCCGTTCACGGTCGGCCGGAGCGTCGGCGGCGAGATCGTCGACCCCGACGGCCTCGAGATCCGGGACGCCGGCGTCGGCCTCGGCTTCGTCAACAACACGTTCCTGATCCAGGTCGGCGAGGACCCGACGCCGCGGCAGGTCGTCCTGCCGGCGCGGGCGCCGGCGATCGGCGTCGCCGACGTGATCGCCGACGACATCGAGACAGCCGTCCAGGCGCTCGCCGGCGCCGTGCCGGCGCAGTTCTTCGACGCCTACGACCAGTTCACGGCCGACTTCGACGCGGGCAGCAACCGGTTCGTCCTGCGAGCCGGGATCGCGACGGTGCGGAGCGGCAACGTCCTCAACCCGAACGACGCGATCGACCCGCTGACCGTCTCCGAGCTCAGCCAGGTGATCGTCCAGCCCGACCTGGGCGTGACCGGTCAGTCGATCTCGGGTGACCTGAGCGGCGGCATCAGCCTCGTCACCGATGTGAACGACCGCCTCCTGATCCGGGTCAACAACGAGCGGGGCGGCGCCGAGGGCTTCCGCCTGATCCAGCTCGGCGCGACCAACTCCGCCGCGGTGGCGGCCGCCGACCTCCAGTCGCAGGTGCAGGCGCTCGCCGGCGTGGTCGGGGTCGACTTCCAGAACGCCTACTCGGGCTTCACGGCGGTCTTCGACGGCACGAACCTCACCCTGAGCTCGGGGCAGGTCTCGCTCGCCGACCAGATCTCGACCGTCGAGATCCGCCCGTTCGACATCGGCCGGTTCGTCTCGAGCAGCTTCGCGGCCGGCGAAGAGGACCTGATCCCGATCGGCGCGAGCGCGACCGACCGCCTCCTCGTCCGCCTGAACAACGACCCGAACGGGTTCCACGCGATCCAGCTCACGCCGGCGGCCGCCGGCACCGACGTCGACGTGATCATGGCCGACCTCGAGGCGCAGGTCCGCGCCCTCGACGCGGTCGCGGACGCCACCGTCGCCGCCGCCTACACCAACGCGATCGTGTTCTTCGACGAGGACAGCTCGCGGATCGTCGTCAAGAGCGGGCTCGCGTCCGGCGCGACGGTGAGCCGGGTCGAGCTCGAGCCGTTCTTCGGCCGGAGCGTGTCGGGCGTGATCGCCGATCCGGTCAACCTGACGGTGAACGCCGGCGACACGTTCCGGATCAACCTGAACGGCGACCCGACCGGACCGCACGACATCACCTTCGCCGCCCAGATCATCGGCGCGGCCAACATTGCGGCCGAGATCGAGACGCAGGTCCAGGCCCTCGCGGGCGTCGTCGGGGTCGCCTTCTTCGACGCCTACGACCTCTTCACCGCCGTCTTCGACGGGACGACCGACCAGTTCATCCTCACCACCGGCCTCCCGAACGACGCCGCCACCGTCACCTCCGTCCAGGTCTCGCCGGGCGGACAGGACGCCGCGGTCACCCTGCTCCTCGGCAACGCCAACGCCGGCGCGGGGGCGATCGAGGAGACGGGCGACTCGAGCTTCGTCCTGCGCTTCAACGACGCGCTCTTCGCCGACGTCGAGGAGGAGATCGGCGCCGACGCGACCGCCGACCTGATCCTCGGCCTGGCCGAGGAGCTCAACGGCGCGTTCGAGGATCGGACGACCCTCCTCGACCTCCTCATCGGAGAGGCGATGGCGCTCCAGGGCTCGAGCGAGGACCCGGGCACCGACGCGAGCGAGACGCTGCGCCTCGGCTTCGACTTCCTCGGTCTCGGCGCGATCGAGGAGGACGGCCTGGCCGAGGGCATCGCCGACCTGGCGGACTGGACCGTCCTGAGCGAGGACGGCCGGTTCAACCTCCTCGAGGGGCTGAGCCCGGCCGACTTCGTGATCGACCTCAACACGCTGTCGATCTTCCTGGCGAACATCCCCAACAGCGGGATCGGGTCGCCCGTCTTCCTCTACCTCGACGACGGCGACGGAGCGAGCCTGTTCGAGCTCGGCCCGGATCCGGCCGTCGCCGACAACGACATCGGCCGCGTCCTCACGAACGAGGCGGACTTCGACGAGACCGCCCTCATCCAGCAGAGCGATCCGGCGAACGGGGACAGCCCGTTCATCCGGGTCGTGGACGACCGCGACCTCAACGCGACCGACAAGCGCCTCGACGTGGAGCCGGGCCTCATCACGGCGGACGCGAGCGCGTCGATCCCGCCGGTCCGGGCGACCACCGGCGGCCTCCTCTTCGACTGGACCGCCGTTTCGCTCCCGATCGGGGTGGTCGAGGCCGACCTGAACCTGCTTGGGGTGAACACCCAGCAGCTCACCCTGATCGCGAACGTCGACGGGGACTACGTCTTCGAGTTCCGGATCACGGTGCTCGACCAGGCGCTCCAGCCCGACGTCCTGAACCAGTTCACCGATCAGAACGGCGAGCTGGCCGGACAGATCGCGATCCGCGTCCGCGACGTGCCGGCGAGCGCCGAGGCCGGTCTCCCCGCGTCCGGCGGACCCGGCGCGCCGATCACTCTCGACGCGACCGGCAGCGCGGACGCGAACCTCGACGCGGTCACGTTCGAGTTCGCCGTCACCCGCAGCCCCGCCGGCACGGCGGCTCCGGTCTTCGACGACGGGGTCCTGAACGGCGCCTTCCTCCAGACGGCGGTCGCGACGCCGACCTTCACGGCCGCCGACGGCGGCTGCTACGAGGTCCGGGTCATCGCGACTGACGGCGTGGCCGCCGCCCAGGGCACGACGGGTTCCCTGACCGTCGACACCCTCGTCGGCGCGTTCCGGGCCCAGGGCGTGCGCGTCGGTGAGTTCGTCCGGTTCCGGCCGGTCGGCGCGCCGAGCATCATGGCCGAGATCACCGCGGTGAACCTCGCCTCGATCAATTTCGAGGCGGTCTCTCCGGCGATTCCGGCCGGCACGGCCTTCACGGTCAGCGACTCGTCCCAGGCGTTCGTCAACGTGACCGTCGACGACGCGCCGGGCGCGAACGCCGGGCTCGATCAGTCGGTGCCGATCGGGCCGGTCCGCCTCGACGGGACCGGGAGCCGCGATCCGGACGGCGACGCCCTCACGTTCCAGTGGGCCCAGGACCCCGACAACCCGTCCGCCGTCTTCGCGCTGGTCGACACGACCCAGGCCGTCCTGGACCTGAACATCCAGGTCGCGGGGACCTACCGGTTCACCCTGACGGTCGATGACGGCAACCTCGAGAGCTGCCCCGACGAGATCATCGTCGTGGCGAGCGACGACAACGCCGCCAACCCGAAGGTGCCGCCCACCGCCGTCGCGCAGACGGTCGGGCTGTTCGGCCTGGACTTCGACGGCGACGGGACGATCGAGACCGGGGAGCGGTTCGCGCGGGTCGGCCAGGCCGTGATCCTCACGTCCGCCGCGTCGATCGACGACCAGACGATCACCGACGTCGAGTGGCGTCAGGTGGCCGGGTCCCGCGTGATCGGGCTCCGGACCGACCGGATCCTCTCGTTCGTGCCGCTGCAGGCCGACACCCTCGTCTTCCGCCTGGTCGTGAAGGACGACCAGAACCTCGAGAGCGTCCCGCGCTTCGTCACGGTCAAGGTCATCGGAGCGCTCGACGCGGGGCCGCCGATCGCGACGGCCCCCCAGGTGGTCACCGGCGAGGTCGGCGACTCGGTCGATCTCGACGGCGACGGCAGCGGCATCGGCGATGCGGCGCCGTCGATCGACGAGAACACGGCGGTCTTCGAGTGGGTCCAGGTCTTCGGACCGACCGTGGCGCTCGCGAACGCCAACACGATCGACGCGAGCTTCAACCCGCCGGTCGCCGGGGTCTACGCGTTCCTCCTGCGGGTCACCGATCCCAGCAACGACGTCCACGACGAGGCGGTCGTCGTCGCGACCATCGAGGACGGACAGAACGCCCGGCCGGTCGCCGAGATCGCCGAGGTCGACGACTTCGACCTGCCGGCGAACGGCTCGGTCAACGTCCAGCTCGACGCCAGCCGCTCGTCCGATCCCGACAACGACCCGATCGAGTTCCACTGGGAGCAGCTCACCGGCCAGACGGTCGTGCTGAACCTGCAGAACCCCGAGCGGCCCCGCTTCACCATCGGGACGCCGGGAGGCTACCGGTTCCGCCTGACGGTGAGCGACGACCAGGGCAACTTCAGCACGCCCGCCGAGGTCCGCTTCAACGCGCTGACCCGAAGCAACATCTCGCCCGGCGGCGCCCGGCAGACCAGCAGCGGAGGCGGCGGCGGCTGCATCGCCGGCGACCCGAGGAGCGGCTCGATCGGCGACGCGCTGGCCGGGCTGTGGTGCTGGGTGATGCTGCTGGCCGGGATGGCGCTCTGGCGGGTGCGGCGACGTCGGGTCGGGGCGCGCGTCGAAGGGTAGACGCCGACGGCGAATCGAAGCTCAGCCAGCCGACGACAGCGAGAGCCGAGCGGGGTCGGGCGAGAGCCTGACCCCGACTCGTGTCCCGGTTGTTCGAGGAACACCGAGCCGCGTGTTCGAGGAACGCCAACACCTCGTGTGCGGCATCGACTCGGCGCGGACCGAAACCGTCCGCGCAATCCGCGCAATCCGCGGTTCGGTCTGTTGGCGTTGAATCAGTGGGAACCGCGGATTACGCGGATTACGCGGATTGCGAGTTGCCGGGTACGGGTTCATTGCCGTTGCGCGGACCGTTCCAGGAACTCGGGGGCTCTGCGTGAGTAAGCAAACGAGGCGCCCGGCTCGCTCGGAGCCACGCGCCTCGTTCTGAGTCTCTTCGTTCGGGCGAATCGGCCTACCGACCGACCTCGCTACCCGAACTGCGCGTCCACCGCCTCGGGGTCGATCTTGAAGCGGGCGATCGCATCCGCCACCACCTTCGGGGTGACGGTGCCCGCCCGGCTGAGGGCCGAGAGGGTCGCGACGACGATGCTCTCGGCGTCGATCTCGAAGAAGCGGCGGAGCGCCTCTCTCGTGTCGCTGCGGCCGAAGCCGTCGGTCCCGAGCGTCGTGAGCTCGCCGGGGATCCAGCGGCCGCACGCGTCGGGGATCGTCTTGACGAAGTCGGACGCGACGATGACGGGGCCATCGCCCTCGCTGAGCGCCTTGGTCACGTACGGCGTCCGTGGGGTCTGGCCGGGGTGGAGGCGGTTCAAGCGCTCGCAGGCGAGGGCGTCTCGACGCAGCAGCACCCAGCTCGGGGCGCTGAACGCGTCGGCCGCCACTCCGTAGTCGCTCGCCAGGATCTCCTGGGCGCGCAGCACCTGGAGCATGATCGGGCCGCTGCCGATGAGGCGGGCGCGCGGCGCGCTCTTCTTCGCCTTGGCGGCCTCGCGGAACTTGTAGATGCCCTTCACGATCCCGCTCTCGACGCCCTCTGGCATCTTCGGCTGGACGTAGTTCTCGTTGTAGAGGGTGATGTAGTAGAAGACGTCCTCGCCGTCCTCCCACATCCGGCGCAGCCCGTCCTGGATGATCGTCGTGGTCTCGAAGACGAACGCCGGGTCGTAGGGCAGGCAGCTCGGGACGGTCGAGGCCATCACGTGGCTGTGGCCGTCCTCGTGCTGGAGCCCCTCGCCGTTGAGCGTCGTCCGGCCGGCCGTCGCGCCCATGAGGAAGCCGCGCCCGCGCTGGTCGGCGAAGCTCCAGATCAGGTCGCCGACCCGCTGGAAGCCGAACATCGAGTAGAAGATGAAGAACGGGATCGTCGGCTGCCCGTGGGTGCTGTAGCTGGTGCCGCTCGCCGTCATGCTCGCCATCGAGCCGGCCTCGGTGATCCCCTCCATCAGGAGCTGGCCGTCCTTGCCCTCGGTGTAGGACAGGAGCACCTTCGCGTCGACCGGCGTGTAGAGCTGCCCGGTCGACGAGTAGATCTTGAACTCGCGGAAGAGCGACTCCATTCCGAACGTGCGCGCCTCGTCGGGGATGATCGGCACGACGCGCTTGCCGAAGTCGCCGTCCTTCATCATCGCCCGGAGGAGGCCGACGAAGCCCATCGTCGTGCTGAACTCCTGGTCCTCGCGGCCGCCGTCCTTGAAGCTGGCGAACAGCTCGGGCTTCGGCACATCGACGCCCTGGTGGACCGAGTTCCGGCGCGGGATGCAGCCGCCGAGCTGACGCCGCCGCTCGAGGAGGTACTGGACCTCGGGGCTGTCGGCGCCCGGGTGATAGAACGGCGCGTCCTCGAGCTTCTCGTCGGCGATCGGGAGCTCGAGCCGGTCCCGGAACTTCCGGAGCTGCGCGTCCTCCATCATCTTGATCTGGTGGGTCTTGTTGCGGGCCTCGAACCCATCGCCGAGCGCCCACCCCTTGACCGTCTTGCACAGGATCACCGTCGGCTTGCCGTTCGGACTCGCCTGCGCGTCGGTCGCCACCTTGTAGGCCGCGTGGACCTTCCGGTAGTCGTGACCGCCGCGGCGCATCTTGACGATCTGCTCGTCCGACATGTGGCTCACCAGGTCGAGGAGCTTCGGATGCTTGCCGAAGAACTCCTCGCGGATCTGGGCGCCCGTCATCGTCGGGTAGCGCTGCCAGTCGCCGTCGAGCACCTCGTCCATCCGCTCGACGAGGAGGGCGTCGACGTCGCGGGCGAGGAGCTCGTCCCACTCGCGGCCCCAGATCACCTTGATCACGTTCCAGCCGGAGCCGCGGAAGTCGGACTCGAGCTCCTGGATGATCTTGCCGTTGCCGCGGACGGGGCCGTCGAGCCGCTGGAGGTTGCAGTTGATCACGAAGACGAGGTTGTCGAGGCCCTCGCGCGCGGCGAACGAGAGCGCGCCGCGCGCCTCGGGCTCGTCGGTCTCGCCGTCGCCGAGGAACGCCCAGACGCGGCTCTTGCTCGTGTCGGCGAGGCCGCGCGCGGCCAGGTACTTGTTGAAGCGCGCCTGGTAGATCGCGTTGATGGGCCCGAGACCCATCGAGACGGTCGGGAACTCCCAGAAGTCCTTCATGAGGCGCGGGTGGGGGTAGGAGCTCAGGCCC
This sequence comes from Planctomycetota bacterium, assembly GCA_029260755.1. GTDB lineage: Bacteria > Planctomycetota > J058 > J058 > JAJDCQ01 > JAJDCQ01. Next base: position 17,464 of record JAJDCQ010000072.1, read on the forward strand.
TTGCCGCCGCACTCGCGCCGGAAGTGGTCGAGGTGACTCTCGGAGAGGAAGCCCTCGAGGTAGGCGCGGGCGTAGACGCCGGGCGCCGCGTGACCCTGGAAGTAGATGTGGTCGCCCGAGCCCCCCTCGTTCCCGCGGAAGAAGTGGTTGAACCCGACCTCGTAGAGGCTCGCCGCCGAGGCGTAGGTCGAGATGTGGCCGCCGAGGCCGCCGTACTGACGGTTCGCCCGGGTGACCATGCAGGCGGCGTTCCAGCGAACGAGGCGCCGGATCCGGCGCTCCATCATCTCGTCGCCCGGGAACGCCGGCTCCTGCTCGGGGCTGATCGTGTTTATGTAGCGGGTGCGGACCGTCGGCGAGATGCCGAGGGCGAGCTGCCGCGCGCGCTTGAGCAGCTTCCACATGATGAACTCGGCGCGGGCGTCGTTGCCGCCGTTGCCTTCGACGAGCGCGTCGAGCGATTCGATCCACTCCTGCGTCTCGACCGGGTCGACGTCGGGGAGCTGCTTCTTGAAGGTGTCGAGGACCATGATTCTCCTACTCCCGAGGGCGAAGAGGCCCTGATCTCGAGGGGTTGGGGCACCCGAGGCAGAATCATAACGCGAGGCGGGGGAACGGGAAAGCGAGGCTCGGGCGGCAGGATGTCACCACGGAGACACGGAGGATTCACGGAGAAAGACGCGAGGAGCTCGTCCCGGGTTGGCATCGCCCGGCCTCCGGCAGGGGGATGAAACCACGGAGGCACGGAGGCACGGAGCATCCTCTGCCTGGCGCGATCTTTCCGGGGCGCGATCCAACCACGATCCGACCCCGGGGAGACGTGGTCGAACCGAAGCCTCTCCGTGGCTCCGTGCCTCCGTGGTTCCATCCTCATCGCGCCGGCTGAACGGAGACTTCGCCCTCCTCCGTGAATTCTCCGTGTCCTCCGTGTCTCCGTGGTGACATCCTCTTCGCCGAAGGCGAAGCCCGCCGGGCGGCGCCCCGATCGTCAGTCGTCGAGGTCGATCCCGACGATCCGGGCGATCTCGCGCCGTCCCTGGGCGATCACGGCCGCGTCGAGCTTCGCGGCCGGGAGGACGCCGGGATCTCCCGGCGAGCGCAGATCTTCGGGCACCGGGAGGCCGCTTCCGGCGAAGAGCTCGGCGGTCCAGCGGCGGCTGACGTGGTCGATCGCGCTGACGACGTGGCGAAGCCGGAGCGCCGCCTCGGGGTAGCGCGGGGCGACCCAGGTCTCATCCCACCCCGCGAGGCGCTCCCGGAGCGCGGCGATCGTGGCGAGCTGCTCCTCGCGAAGCCAGCGGAGCCAGGCGTCGGGATCGAGGTGGCTGCCCGACGCGACGAAGCGATCGTCGGCGCGCAGCGCCTCGCGCGCCGCCTCGTCCGCGACGCGGATGCCGTGGGCGCGGAGGAGCGCGGCCCAGCGATCGGCGTCGACGCTCCCGTCGCTCTTCCGGGCGAGGCTGCGCGAGGCGGCGCCCCACGCCGCGCGGAGCTCGCGGACGAGGTCGTCGACGAGATCGAGCGCGTCCCGGTAGTGGGCGCGGGCGGTCTCGCGCTCCCGCTCGAGGCCGTCCCGGTCTCCCACCTCGCGGATCTCCCGGTCTCGGAGGACCGCCTTCTTCCAGAGCGGGACGGCCGCCTTCTCCTCCGCGGTGATCGTCGCCGCGAGCGAGCGTCGGACGGGCGGGTTCTTGCCGAGCTCGACGGTCGCCTCGGCGAGGTAGAGGCCGGCGGGGAACGTCCGCTCGAACGGGCCGAACCGAGCCTCGAACCGACCGTCCTGGACGCGCTCCTTGCGAGCTTCGATGGTCCGCGCGCTCGCGACGCCGCCGTCGGGAGCGACGAGCTTGAGCTGGAGGATGACGCTCGTCCGGTCGGGGAGCTCGGCCGTCCCGCCGATCACGGCGAGGCGCTGGCCGGTCTCCGGATCCGGCTCGAGGGTGAACGTCTCGACGTCGAGCCGACGCTGGAAGCGCTCCCGGGCCGGCTCGAGATCGGCGCCCGCCTCGCGCTCGAGGGCGCCGAAGCGTCGATCGAACTCGGCGGTCGCGAGGAGCTCGACCGGGACGCGGTTGCTGCGGCGGCCGGCGGCGCGAACCTCGAGCTCGTGCCGCCCGGGCGCGAGGCCCCCGGTCGCGGGAGCGCCGTCGGCGGCCTCCCAGCCCGAGGGGACGTTGACGACGACCTCGCCCCACGCGATCTGGAGCACCCGGAGGCGCTCGCCGCCGAGACGGACCTCGACCGAGTCGGCCTCGCCGGCGGCGGTCGGCGGACCATCGACGAACCGACGGCCGAGGATCCGGAGGTTCCCGCCCGGCTTGGCGACGCCGCCCTGCTCGGAGCCCGAGGCGACCACCTCGTCGATCCGGGGAGCGCCCTCGTCGGCGAGGGCGACGGCCGTCGCCCCCATCACGAGGAACGCGAGGGCGGCGGCGACCGCGGTCAGCCACCAGGCGGCGGAGGGATGCTCGAGCGGTCCGGCGGTCGTGCGCGCCGGCGGGCGCGGACGCGTGAGCGTGGCGGAGGCTTGAGACGAAGGCATGGCGCGACTCCGAGGGCGCCCGTCGGTCGGCGGGCAGACCCCTCCCCCGGTTCAATGACGAGGTGGGGGCGCCGCATCCTTCGCGGTGTTCCAGGAACCCGAGAGTCCCCGCTTGAGCGGGTGACGATCCACAGATTACACAGATTACACAGATAGGGAGCTGCCGAAGGCGGTCATCCCTCGTCGAAGGTCAGAGGGCCGTCCGGCATTCGCAATGACTCGGACCCACCCGCGGCAATCTGTGTAATCTGTGAAATCTGTGGATCGTTTCCCGCGGCGGCAATCACGCCCGCGTGTTCCAGGAACAGGAGTCTCGGGCGGCGCCGCGACGCGTCGGCAGTGGCTCGGCGACGCCCGAAGTCAATCCGTGTAGTCCGCGAAATCCGCGGTTCGGTCTCTCTGGGCGGCGAACGAACGGGAACCGCGGATTACGCGGATTACGCGGAATGCGAGTTGCCAGGGTCCGGGTTCGTTTCCGTTGCGCGGCTCGTTCCAGGAACGACGGAATCGGCAATGGACTCGGAGCGGGCAGCTCGCAATCCGTGTAATCCGCGAAATCCGCGGTTCCACTCGTTTTCGTGCCGAGACAACGAAACCGCGGATTGCGCGGATGACGCGGATTGTGTCCGGTCGGCGCCACGTCGCTGCATCTGCGGAGGGTTCGTCACTCAGGACATCGACCAAGAATGAACGAAGGGCCGGGCGTCGATCGACGCCCGGCCCTTCGCGTTGAGTCTCGGAATGTCTGCGGCTGCGCGCGACTAGTCGTCGCTCCCGCCCTCGTCCTCGCCCTCGCCCGTCGGCGGGCTCCAGTCCTTCAGCTCGACCATCCGGACGATCTCGTGATAGCTGTCGCGGATGTAGGCGACGCTCACGGCCGGGGTCGTCGGGAGGGGGCCCATCTCGCCCGGGCCCTTGATCTCCTTCGGGATCGGCAGCTCGTTGTGGGTCCAGAACTCGGCCGAGCGCTTCTGGGTCAGGACGAAGATCACCGAGAGCATGTGCTCGAGCTTGAGGCTCGCCTCGGGGAAGCGCAGCGCGACGTACTGGTCCTTGTACTCGGTGTGCTTGCGCTGGAGAGCCGCGATGGTCGGGATCTGCTCGTCGCGCACCCACTCGAGGTACTTGTCGGGGTCGAAGTGATACGACGACGTGAGGAACCGCTTGTCATCGCGGATCCGCGCCAGCCACTTCTCGTCCCAGCGACCGGTGGCGCGGTCGCGCCGGAGCAGGCGGTGCGCCTTCATGTGCTCGAACCACTTCGCGTCGTCGTACTTCGAGCCCTGCTTGAAGAGGCTCTTGGCCGTCGAGGCGTAGGCGAGGTCGAGCTGCTCGACGAGGTCGTTCACGATCGCGAGCGCGTCGAAGTAGTGCTGCTTGATCGCGATCCCCTCGGCCTTGCGCTCCTCCTCGCCGCCGTGGGTGAGGAACTCGCGCGCCGTCCACTTCTTCTTCTTCCAGCCGGTGACGACCTGCTTCTCGCCCGCGGTGACCATCGACGCGATCTCTTTCTTCACGTGCGGGTTCTTGGTCGGGTCGACGGTCGCCTCGACCTGGTAGATCCCGGCGAGGAAGCCCGAGTCGAACGGGCCGAACTCGGCCGTGAACTTCGCGTCGTTCACCTTGACCTTCTGGACGCCGTTCTTGACCTTGCGCGCGTCGTGCTCGCTCTTGCGGGTGAGCTTGAGCTGGAGGACGACGTAGGTGCGGTCGGGGAACTTGCCGGTCCCCTCGACCGTCGCGATCCGCTTGCCGCTCTTGGGGTCGGTCCCGAACTCGAACTTGTCGATCGAGAGGCGCTTCTTCCACTTCTCGAAGTGGTTCTCGAGCGACGTCGTGCTCTCGCCCTCACGGTCGCCGAAGGCCTTCTTGAACTCCTCGAGGGAGAGCACCTGGACCTTGACCGCGTTGCTCTTCTCGCGACCGACGAAGATCTGGAGGTCGTAGTTGCCCGGCTTCATGTCGTGCGGAACGCTGACGGTGCACTTGCCGTACTGCGAGCCGAGGACGGTCACGGTCCGGTTGCCGAGCTTTGCGTTGACGACCTCCGGGCCCGGCTCGGCCGGCTTGCGGGGATCGGGGGGCGGGTCGCCCTCCTTCGGCTCGGGCGGCTTCGCCCGTCCGCCGATGACGGCGTCGGGGAAGCCCCGCCCCTCGCAGATCAGGATCCCGCCGGGCGGGGTCGAGGGGACCTTCGCGCCGGTGTGGAGGACCTGATCGATCCGCGGCTTGACGACCGGATCGTCGGCGACGGCCGGCGTCGCCGCGAGCGCGATCACCGCCACGCCGATGGCGAGGCTCGCGACGAGGATGGGACGGGCGCGGTTCAGCATCTCGGCTCGATCTCCCACTCTGGGCGACTTCGAAGAGCGACCCCGCGGTCGAGGTCGCCAATGACGACGGGCGGGGCCTCGCCCCGCCGTCGCCATGCGCGCAGTGACTTCGTTTCTTTCGACGGCTCGCCTAGTCGAAGAGCCGCTCCTGCAGCATGATCTCCGCCGACGGCAGGAAGTAGGTGACGGTGACGTCGTCGAGGATCGGCGTGTCCACGGCCAGGTTGTCGCCGAAGTTCGCCGCCTCCATGTGCACCGTGTAGGTCACCCGATCGGTCAGGCGCACCGGAATCGGCAGGCCCGAGGCGTCGGTGACCGCGAAGTCCTGCCGCTGACCGAGCGTGTTGAAGGTGTGCGTCCCGACCGGGTTGCCGTTCACGAACAGGGTGACGGTCACCTCGCCCGTTCCGTCCGGCCGGAGCTGCCGGCCGTAGGTGGTCGGCAGATACGCGGTGAACTGGACGTTGGCCAGGCTGAGGATCTGCGCTCCCGGCGGGAACCGGTCGCGGAGGTCGAAGCGGTTGCTGTAGTCGCAGAAGCCCGGGAGGAACCGCTCCGGCGGGGTCAGGTCCGAGCTCGGCGCCGGCTGCGTCCCGTCGTAGAAGCGGACGTCGTCGATCGTGCCGTTGCTCGGCAGCTCGACCTCGCGGGTGTGCTTGAAGATCCCGCCGCCCTGGACCGACTGCAGGCGCGAGAGGCCGCCGACGTAAACGTGGTCCTTGGGGCGCTTGTCCTTCTCGGCGACCATGCTGCTGATCGGCGCCTGCTCGTTGAGGCGGCTGAAGAGGCGATCCTCCTCCACCGTCCAGGCGTCGCGCGGCATCGTGTGGTTGGTGTGCACGATCCGGCCGTCGATGTAGATCTTCACCAGCTCCTGCTGGTCGTTGCCGGCGTACTCGTCGTCCCAGTAGACGGCGATGTGGTGCCACTCGTGGCTCCGCCAGAACTGAAGCTCGGTGTAGGGCACGAACGCGTCGGTCCGGGCGTGCTTGATGTTCGCGATCGGCGCCTGGACGTTCTGCATCTCGGCGGGCGGCCACGGGTACTTCGGCGGGGCGCCATTCGTCGGGATGGGCTCGTTCTCGACGGCGACCTTGTAGCTCTCGATATCGGTCACGACCCACTGATCGTTCGGATCGGGGTCCTGGATCGGCGGGAGGTCCGCGCCCTTCTCACCGACGACCTCGTAGTAGATCCGCGTCACGCGGAGGTCGCCGCGGGTGTTCCGCATGAGGAAGAACTGGGTCCCCCGCGTCTTGGTGTTGGTGACCTGGTTCGTGAAGACGTGGCTCGCGTGGACCAGGCCGCAGAATCGCTCGGTCGGCTCGGGGCCGCCGGTTCCGGTCGTCGACGTCACGAGCTGGTCGTTCTCGTCGCGGACGGTCCAGTCGAAGTCCGGCTTGTACCAGAACTCGACGCAGCCCTTCGTCGGCAGGACGTTGCCCGTCGTGAGCGCGCTCTCGCCCTGGAGGTCGGGGTTCGGGTTGCCTGCGGGATCGGCGAAGCCGGACCGGAACCAGAGGAGGCCCTTCCGGCCCTGGATCTCGCCGCTGTAGATCCCGTCGGGATAGGCGAGGCCCCACGGGAACGTCTTCGCGACGAAGCCGATCTTGTTGGGGCCGACCATCGAGCCGAACGGCTTGTGGAAGTTGGTGAGGGTGCCGCCCGCGAACGGGACGAGGTTCGCCACGTCGGCGACGAAGGCGTCCTTCGGGCTGCCGTTCGCGCCGCTGATGACCTTCCGCTCCTCGAATCGGTTCTCGTAGAGCTTCCGACCGTAGGCGGCCCACTCGGTGTCGTTCCGGTCGCCGTCGGCGTCGGCCCGCGCGTTGTAGGGCGCGATCTCGACGCGCCCGTCGTACTCGTGCGCGTCGCCGCCGCTGTCGTCGGGGTTCTCGAAGTCCCAGAAGACGCGGTTCTCGGGGTAGCTCTCGACGTAGGTGCGATCGGGCAGGAACTCCTGATCGTTCCGCTCGAAGTCGCGCTGGCTCGTGTGCGTGATGCTGTCGAAGAGCTTCACGACCGTCCGCAGCTTCGCCTGGGCGTAGATCAGGTTCCCGTTGGTCGGGCCGCCGACGATCTCGCCGAGGGCGGTGACCTCGAAGACGCCCTTGCTGCCGAAGCAGAACTCGAGCGTCTGCGTCCGCTGGGCGGTCGCCGTGTTGTTGAGGTCGGGCACGTAGATCAGGCTGCCCTTGTCGACGTCGAGGAACGACGCCTTGTTCGGGTTGAAGTAGCTGATCCGCGCGTTCGGGTTGAAGTTCGCCTTGAGCGACGACCGGGCGCACTTCTTGTAGTAGTTCTGGAAGTCGACCCGGTTCTTCACCGTGTCCGGCACCCGCGCGTCGGTCGCGGACGGGAGCAGGTTGGTGTCGAGCTGGTCGAAGAATCGCTCGAGCTCCATGTAGGAGTCGAACGGGCCCTGCGGACCGCGCCGGTATTCGTCGACCTTCCGTGCGATCTCGATCGCGATCGAGATGTCGGGCTGGCCCGAGCTGGTGCTGATCGACCAGCCGATCGGCTCGACGTAGAAGAGGTGCGGCGTCAGGCCGTAGCTCAGGTCCTCGAACTGATCGAACGGGTTCCGCCAGACGGTGCCGTCGTCGGTCACCTGGAGGTTGGTCGCGCCCGGCTCGAGGTAGATCGAGCGGCCGGAGACCCTCGCGATCACCGAGGCGAGCACCTCGATCGGCGCCGTGTTGACGTTGATCGGCGCGCGGCGAACCTCGTCGGGGTTGTCCGGCGTCCGCGCCGGCTGCTCGACCTCGGTCGGCGTGCGGAGCGGGTCACGGATGACGGTGCGGACCGCCTTGGGGTCGAGCCACGAGACGGTCGTCACGTACGGGTCGAGGATCTTGAGCGCTTCCTCGTTCGGGATGATGTCCTTGAGCTGGTTCTTGCTCGAGAACGTGCGGCCGGGGAGCGCGTCCCGGAACTCGACGATCGCCTCGCCGCCGCGCCACGGGCCATAGCGCGCGAGGGCGATCGGGTTGACCCGGCCGTTGGCGATCGCCCGCGGGTTGAGCTGCGCGATCGCGAGGCCGAGGTGATCGAGGATCTGCCCGATCGTCTCCTCGTTGTTGTTCAGGTTGATCTGCGCCTGGGTGTCGATCACCTTGCATCGGAAGGCATCGACGCCCTCGTCGTAGCTCGCGCCGAGCGTGCCGGCGATCGAGGGGGCGGTCGACTCCTCGAGCGGGATGTAGAACCGCCCGTTCTCGTAGTTCCACGGGGCGGCCGCGTCGTTCGGGTCGGTGACGACGCTCGTCGACGCGCGGCGGCGCAGCTCCTCGATGGAGCGGGCGAGGCCGGCCTTGGCGCCCATAACGGACTTCACGCCGTCGACGTAGTTCTTCGATGCCTGCATCTCGAGGTTCATGACCTGGTAGAAGGTCACGGCGAGAACGCTGAGCAGCGTGAGAACCCCGAGCGCGACGATCAGGGTGGAGCCGCGCTGCCGCTGGCGTTGGTTGAGCTCGAGCATGGCGATCCCCCGGTCGGGCGTCGGCGCACTTCGGACCTCAGGTCCTCGTGGCACGCGCCCGCTCTTGGGCTGGTTTCTGGCTTTGGTGACTCGACAGGTAGTGGTCGTGGTGGGCCGGAGACTGCTACGACCGGCCGACTCGTCGGCGACGCCGGATCCCCCCGGAACCAGAGGCGTCACTGATGATGCTGACGTTCGGAATCCCGGCTTTGCTGCACGCAAATCCAGGAGAGCGAGCGGTCGAGCGAGATCCCCGGATCGGGGCTCCTCGGCGGCCGCCGTCGCGGAGGCCTCGGAGGCGAGGCGAGGCCGTCGACGACGCGTCGCGCGTCCGTCCGAGGGTCCTCGAGTCGTTTTCGCCGGCCTGCTCACGGGGTGCGATCGCTCCAGCGGAGATCCCTGGAAGTGCCGAAACCCCGGAGCCGAGAGGACTCGGCACCGGGGATCGGTGGTGCGACGTCGGGTCGTTCCGACGGTTCGTCTAGGGAACGTCGACGTAGCGTCCGCCGGTTCCGCTGGAGACGTCGACCAGGAACTGCCGCCACTGGCCGTCCGCGGCGATCCCGAAGCAGTGGATCTTCGCGCCCTGCGAGTTGCTGCTGAGGATCATCTGGCGGTGACCGGGGATCCCGTCGGCGCCGCAGTTGGGCGCGCCGTCGGTCAGGAGCACGACGGTGGAGTTGTCCCGCTCGCTGAGGCCCAGGGCCGTCGCCGGGCCGGTGCCCGTCGCGCCGCCCGCCCGCTGGCCGTTGATCCAGCTGCTGGCTCGCGCCTTGTTGCGGTCGTTGGCGTCCTGCAGGCCGTTGGCCCACATGCGGGTGCTGCAGTCGTAGGCGATCACGTTGAACGAGAAGTTCTCGGAGAGGCCGGTGATCGAGCGGATCAGCTCGACCTTGGCGCGGTCGAGCTTCGTCCCGCTGGTCGTGTTTCCGTCGAGACCGACGTAGCTGCTGCGGTCCCAGTTCATCGAGCCGGAGCAATCGAGGACGTAGAAGATTGTGTCCTCGGCCGGGAGCTCCTCGCCGTAGATCTCGGGCGGCTCCTCGTCGATCGGGTCACCCGGATCCTCGGGGTCCGGCTCGGGCTCCTCGGGCTCCTCGGGCTCTTCCGGCGCGTACTTGCCCGGGACGGGCTTCTCGATCGGAAGATCGATCGGGTCGATCGCCGGCGTCGGGTTCGGAGTCGAGCCGGGGTTGACGGTCGGCGGGGTCGGCGGCGCCGGGGGGGCGCTCGTCTGCGCGTCGGCCGTTCCGGCAAACAGCGCCACGACCACGATCGCGAGAGGAAGCGTCTTCAGCACGAGCTTCATCTCTATCCTCCTGAGACAACGTCTCTGAGACGAATGAGTTTCGAGTGTTCCGGGTGGTGAGCTGCCCGGCGTTCCGGTCCGGGGCTCACGATACTGACGACGACGGGGTTCGCCGTCTTGCGGCCGTATTTTTTTGGCCGCTGTCTTCTCCAATGGACCCGGGGTTTCCAGGGGCCATCTGATCGGGATCACCCTAATACGATGTCATCTCAATGTAAAACGCCTTTCCGGGCGTGACGTTCTCGGCAAGATGAACGACCCTGAGAACGTATACCGACGTAGACGGGCGAGCTTCCCCGAATGAGACCGAAAGACGGCAGGGGGGTTCATGCGTCCTTCTTGATGGAGAGGGCTCGAGGATCGCCGCGCACCGGCCGACCCGAGTAGCCAGAGGGGTTGTAAAAACCTTGTCGATCCTAGAGTTGGGTCAATTCGGCCGCTTCCGCATAGACGCGGAGGAGGGCCGGGGCGGCATGGCGACGGTCTACCGGGCGCGCGATCCGCAGCGCCGGGAGGACGTCGCCCTCAAGATCCTTCACGAGGAGCTCGCCGCCCATCCGTCGGCCGTGAAGAAGTTCATGGACGAGGCCCAGCGCGCGTCGCTGATCGATCACCCGAACGTCATCCGAATCCACGAGGTCGGCGTCCAGGAGGGTCGCCCCTTTCTCGTCTGCGAGCTGGCCGCCGGCGAGACGCTCCGCCAGCGGATCGTCCGCGACCCGCTCGACGAGGCGACCACGGTCGCCCTCCTCCGGCAGCTCGTCTGCGGGCTCATCGCCGTTCACGAGTGCGGCATCATCCACGGCGACCTCAAGCCGGCGAACGTGATCCTGACGACCGACGAGGCCCGCTTCGGCGTCCGGCTCGCCGGCGAGGAGGAGGCGTTCAAGGCGAAGATCGTCGACTTCGGGATCGCGCGGGTGGCGGCGGCCCTCAACCGTCCGGCGAGGGGAGCCAAGGACGCGAAGCCGAGGATGCGCTCGGGCACGCCGCGCTACATGGCCCCCGAGCTCACCCTCGGCGACGGCCCGAGCCTTCGGAGCGACATCTATTCGCTCGGCGTCATCGCCTTCGAGGCCATGAGCGGGCGGACGCCGTTCCCCGACCTCTCGCGCTCGGACGTGATCGGAAACGCCGAGGCGCGACGCGACCGCGAGCCGGACCGGCTCGAGGACGTCTCCCGGAAGCCCGCGAGCGAGGCGCTCGGACGGGTCGTGGCGAAGATGCTCGCGTTCGATCCGACCGAGCGCTACGACCCCGAGGGCCTGCTCCGCGACATGGAGCGCCTGATCGAGCGGGAGACGCCCGAGTCGCCCGTGCCGACCGCGCCCGACAAGACCTCCGCCTTCCGCAAGACGCCGTCGCGAGTCGTCGGGCCGAAGAAGCGCCGCTCGGCGACGGGTCGGCTGAGCAGCGGCCTCAAGAGCAGCTCGCTCCGGGCCGGAGGGAAGAGCAGCTCGCTCCGAGCCGGCGGCAAGAGCGGCCGGAGGACCGCCCGGCCGGGCGAACGCCCGTTCAACCGGCGCCCGTCCGATCAGGTGCCGCTCGTCGAGGCGGACACCAACGACGCGGACACGACGACGGACCAGCCGGCGCTCGAGGCCCCGCGCCCCGCGTCGAAGCGCCACCCGCGCGTCGTCCGGCGGAAGCCGCTGGGGCGCCGCTTCCGCTGAGAAGCCCCTTGACCGGCTCAAACGCCGCGCTACGTTGGAACATTGGATGGGTGTACCGTCGTGATAGGGGTAGAGACATCGCTCTGCCCCAAACATAGACCAATCCCGCTGGCCTCACCGGATCGGAGCACGCCATGCGCCCGCGCAACACGAGCCTCACGATCATCGCCGTCGTCGCCCTCGTCGTCGGCCTCCTCGTCCCGAGCGCCGCGACGGCCGACGTCGTCCTCATGAAGGACGGCCGCCGCCTCGAGGGGAAAATCGTCGACGTCCTCGCCGACGGCACCGTCCTCCTCGACGCGCGCTACGGCACGCTCCACCTGCCGGCCGGCGACATCGTCAGCTACGAGCGGGGCGAGACCGAGTGGGAGCGGCTCGAGCGCGAGGCGAAGGACGCGGCCGCAGCCCTCACCGCCGAGGCGAAGAGCGACGAGATCCTCAACGTCGCGAACCTGTGCCGCGAGGCCGACCTCGACGCCGAGGCGCAGAAGCTCGTCGACCGGATCCTGAAGACCGACCCCGACCACGAGCTGACCCGGCACTTCCTCGGCCAGGTCCAGCACGAGGGCGCCTGGGTCGACAAGGCCGTCGCGCTCCGGGCGAAGGCGAAGGAGGGCGAGGGCGACTGGCTCACCGCGACCGAGGCCGAGGAGCGGGCGGCGAAGAAGGAAGAGAAGCGCGAGGCGCGCCGCCTCAAGCGGCTCGAGCGCGACGTGAAGCGCAACTTCGAGCGCCTCTACAGCAACAGCCAGAAGCGGGCCGACTACGCCCACGCGAACCTGATCGACATTGCGCTGGACGAGGAGCTCCCCGAGATCCGCGACCGGGCGGCCGACATCATGGGCTACACCGACCGCGTCCGGAAGCTCCACCGCGAGTCGAGCTACACCACCCTCGACATCCGCGCGACCCTCTTCTTCCAGGGCGACCTGCAGACGGTCAACGTGAACCTCGGCACGATCGGCCGCGCCGCGGTCAACGTCCCGATCGAGCTGCCGGGCGGGAAGCGCTTCGGCGTCGGCACGAGCGTCGGGGCTCCGGGTGGGTCCTGAGCGAGTCCCGGAGGAGGCGTTCCCCGAGGAACGAGGGGGACGCCTCCGGAGGAAGCGAGCGAAAGAAGCGAGCGAAGCGAGCGTGGGGCTAAGCGTCCGCGCGGCGCGCCGACGAAGGGTCGGCGGTCCAGGAGGAGCGCGCACCGGCGCGCCTCGCGGCGCTTCGCCCCCATCATCGCTGCCAGCACATCGATCATCGATCGACCGCGGGATGAGTCGACGTGAACGAAGCCTACGAGCCGAGCTTTGCTCGGCTCGTCGGGTGTACTGCCCGGTCGAGGGCGGGGGGGGCGCGAGAGGCGGCCCGTTCGGAGGGGGCTGGGCTGATCGGGAGTTCGATGGGATGGCAGCGATGATGGGGGCGAAGGGATCGCGAGGCGCGCCGTTGCGAGAGCTCTCTCGGACCACCAGCCCGCCGCCGGCGCGCCTCGCGACCCCTTAGCCCCACGCTCGCTTCGCTCGCTTTCTTCGCTCGCTTCCTCCGAGGGCGAGCCCCTCGTTCCTCGGGGCTCGCCCTCTCCGGGACTCGCTCTCTGGCTCTTCGGAGGCCGTTTCGCCGGGTGGGGCGCCTCTGCCGGGAGCACGGTCTCGGGCCGGCGAAACGCCCTCGCGTCTTGGATCGGTCGACGCTCTGGTCTTCGGGTTCGATCGAGGGTGTTATGATCACGCGGTCGTTTCCTCCTGACGTTTCCTCCTGACCAGGGGCGTTCGGTGCGGTCAGTCGTGCACTTCGTCGTCGTCGTCGCGGTGGGATCGCTCGTCAGCCTGCCGGTGGCTCGTGCGCAGCTCGCATCCGAGAGCTTCGTCGAGGCGCTCGTCGGACAGCTCGAGCGCGGCTCGGCTCCCGTGAAGGAGCGAGCCGCCGAGCAACTCGGACGCCTCGGAACGGCGGCCGGCGAGGCCGTTCCGGCGTTGATTGCGGCGCTGGAGATCGACTCTCCCGCGCTTCGCGTCCGGGTCTCGGGAGCGCTGACCGCGATCGGGCCCTCCGCGGTTCCCGCCCTCGCAGAGGCGCTCGCGACGCCCGACCCGCAGCGCGATCTCTGGGTCATCACGGCGCTCGGCGATCTCGGCGTCGAGGCCCGGCCGGCGGCCGACGCGCTCGTCTCGGCGCTGTCGCGAAGCGACCCGACGATCCGCGCCGAGGCCGTCTGGGCTCTCGGACGGCTCGAGGATCCGGCGCTCACTCCGGCCCTGATCGCGGCGCTCGACGACGAGAACGGCGAGGTCGCCACGCGCGCCGCGCGCGCTCTCGGTCGTCTCGAGACGCCGACGGCGCTGGACGCGCTCGTCGGCGCGCTCTCGAGCGACCGCGAGGAGCTCCGCGCGGCCGCCGCGCGGGGGCTCTCGTGCGCGCCGTCGATCCCCGAGGTGTCATCGGAGCGCTTGATCCGGACCTTCGAGGCGATGCCCGCGGGGCCGTCACGAACACTCGCCGCCCGAGCGCTCGCTCAGCTGCCGACCGTCCCGCCGGAGCTCTGCTACGAGCTCCTGACCTCGACCTCGGACCCGATCGCCGGAGCGGGCTTCGCGCTGGTACAGCGACTCGAACCCGAAGCGGCTGTCGCGCTCGTGCTCCGCCTCCTCGATCCGCGGGAGGCATCCTTTTCCCGCGTCGCGCGGGTCTGCGACATCGTCGGCGCCGCCGCGGTTCCCGCGCTGACCGAAGCCGTCACGACCGGTTCCGCCCGAAGACGAGCCCGGGCAGCCTCTCTCCTCGCGCGCTTCGGATCGCGGGCCGAGCCGGCGGTCCCCGCTCTGATCGGAGCCCTCACCGAGGATGACCGGAGGCTACGGAACGCTTCGATCCGGGCGCTCGGAGCGATCGGTCCCGGGGCCGCGCCGGCCGCCCACCCCCTCGGAAGTCTCCTGCAGCTCGACCGTCCTCCCCGCACGCTGATCCTGAACGCGCTCGCGCAGATCGGGCCCGCAGCCGCCCCGTCGCTCGCCGAGAACCTCCCGCGCCTCTGCGGGCTCGACGACGCGCGGCCGCTCACGTCGAGAGACCGGGCCGTCGAAACGCTGCGCGAGTGGTCGCTCGACCTCGAGGACGCTTTCGTCCTGCTCGGCGGCGATCCGAGCGCGAGCTGTCGGGCGGGCCTCACGGCCGAGGACGCGCGAGTTCGGCTCGCGTCGGCGCTCGCCTTCGAGATCGTCCGCGACATCGACGCCGCCGACACCGACGCTCTCCGATCGGCTCTTCACCGCGAGCTCCTTCCGGTCGTCCGCGTTGCCATCGCAACCGCGCTCACGTGGAGCCGCGCAGACCCGGCTTCGACCGGACCCGAGGTCATGGCCGTCCTCCGGGGGCACCGCCGACGGGCGGAGATGCTGATCAGGATGGGTTGGCGGGCAGTCGAGGCGTGCCATGAGGACGCGGCACTCCTCGACACGATCCGGTGGATCGGGAGACGGGCGGAGTCGTTTCCCACCGACGATCCGCGAGCCAACCTGGCGATCCTAGCCGCCCAGGAGTACCGATCCCGCCGCCTCTTTCGCCGGACGCGGACCTTCGAGCTCGACGATCTTCGGTGGATCGTCGCCAACCAAGTCAGGCCGGTCTCTCGGGATCTGATCGTGGACGCGCTCGAGGCGGATCTCGAGCTGGTCGGCACCTGGGCGGCATGGAGTCTCCTCGCGCTCGGTGATGATGGGCCATCGGTCGCCGTCGACTCTCTCCTGTCCGACAACGTGAACCGGAGACGTCGGGCCGAGTGGGCCCTCGAGCTCCTCGGCCCCCCGGTATCGGCGCACGAGGACGGGCGGGCCGAGCTGTGGCGGCGCTGGCGGCTCCTCGTCGACGGCATCGGCTCCGGCGCCGGCAGCGAGCCCCGCACCTTCGACACGAGCTTCCTCGCCGAAGCCCTCGCGCACGAGAGCCCCGAGGTTCGCGCGATCGCGGCGTGGTGCGTCGGGGTGTCCCCCGAGTTCCTCCTTGGCGACTGGATGGCCCCGGCCCTCGCCAGACGGCTCGACGATGAGGATTCGCGCGTCCGGTCCTTCGCCTGTCGAGCCCTCGCCCGGACGGGCGAGCTTCGTCGGGCCGATCGCCTTCGACAGGTCGTCGATGCTCTCGTCAGAGCGGTCCGACATGACTCCGACGCCGCGGTCCGCGCCGCGGCGTGCGCGGCGCTCGCGGTGCACGCCTCGCGAGCGATCCGCGTCGGTCACGTCGAGGGCGTCCTCCGTCGACACGCGCTCGTCGATGCGAACGGCGTCGTCCGTGCGGAGGCGGCGCTCGCGATCTGGCGCCTCAGCCGGGACGCGAAACCCGACCTCGTCTCGGCGTTGACGTCCGCGGTCGAGGAGCAGGCGGCGGTCGAGCTGCCGAGAGGGTCGGTGACGCTCTCCGACCCCGATGTCCGGGCTCGCGCAATCGTCGCCCTGGGAGAGATGGGGCCCGAGGCCGCCGCGGCCCTTCCGACGCTGATGCGCGTGATCGAAGACGAGCGCTGGGATCACCTCGTCCTGGCGCGCAGGGCCGTCGAACGGATATCCAGAAGGGACCGAAGATGAGCGAAGCGGTCGTCAGGACGATCCGCGGAAAGGACCTCTCATGCGACATGCCAC
This sequence comes from Planctomycetota bacterium, assembly GCA_029260755.1. Lineage (GTDB taxonomy): Bacteria > Planctomycetota > J058 > J058 > JAJDCQ01 > JAJDCQ01. The sequence continues at coordinate 33,427 of JAJDCQ010000072.1, forward strand.
CGTCGGTCTCGCGTCGGCGCTCGCCGCGCTCCTCCTGCTCGCCCCCGTCGCATCGGGGCAGGATGAGCCGCCGGGCGACGCCTCCGTCTTGCTCCGCTGGTCGTTTCCCGAGGGCGACGCCCGGCCGGTGCGCTACGAGCACGTGCAGAAGAAGGTGATCGAGGGAGTGCGCGACGGGAACCCGTTTCCGCCACGCACGATCACGCGAACGAACACGTTCTCGCTGGCGACCCTCGAGGTCCGAGAGCACGACCTCCGCGTCGAGCTTCGCTTCGAACGCCTGCGGGAGGTCGTCTCCGAGAGCGGGACGGAACGCGTTCGCGACAGCTCGGCGACCTCCGAGGAGGAAGCCTGGCCCCAGTCCGCTCAGATGCTCGAGCCGATGATCTTCGGCCTCTCACCCACGGGCAAGGTCGGTGCGCTCGAGCGTACGTTCGGCGGCGTGGACCCGAAGACGCAGCCGCCCGCCGTGGCGAAGCAGCTCCGGACGGCGGTCGTCGACGGATTCGTCCGCACCCTGAGCCTCTCGCTCCTCGGGACCTTCCCCGAGGAGTCGATCGGGCCGGGCGCGGCCTGGAAGTGCAAGACGATCATGGCGATTCCCGGCGTGGGCACCGTCACGATCGACGTCACCAACACCCTGTCGAGCGTCGAGGTCGAGGACGGGCTCCGCGTCGCCGTCATCGATCAGGTCGCGTCCCCCTCCCTCGAGGGCGGACCCGCCCCCGACCCGGACGGCTGGAGCATGGACACCAGCATCCGCTTCTCGATCGACGAGGGTCAGATCATCTCGACGAGCGGTCGAACCACGATGTCGATGAACCCGGCGCCCGGCGCGAAGGCCAAGCTCGCCAGCGACATCCGGATGAAGCGACTGGGTCCCTCGAGCGACTGAGGCTACCGCGCGCTCGGGCCACGAGATGGCCGACCTGGACGACGCGCTCCGAGGGGCGATCGCCCGCCTCTACGGCTGAACCCATCGATCGATCCAGGACCCGAGGGCGTTTCGCCGGGCCCGCGACTAGCGCCCTCGCCGAAAGGTCCTCCCGGCGAAACGGCCTCCGAAGAGCCAGAGAGCGAGTCCCGGAGGAGGTGTTCCCCGAGGAACGAGGGGAACACCTCCGGAGGAAGCGAGCGAAAGAAGCGAGCGAAGCGAGCGTGGGGCTAAGCGTCCGCGAGGCGCGCCGACGGAGGGTCGGCGGTCCAGGAGGAGCACGCACCGGCGCGCCTCGCGGCGCTTCGCCCCCATCATCGCTGCCATCAACCCGCCCAAATCGGGGCCCCGCTACCCCGCGCCCCGCCTCGGCTTCTTCACGATCTTCCCGTCCTCGCCGACGCAGAAGCCGATCAGCTCGGCCAGCTTCGCGCGCAGCTCGCCTCGGTTGACGATCATGTCGAGGAAGCCGTGCTCGAGGAGGAACTCCGAGGTCTGGAAGCCCTCGGGGAGGTCGGCCTTGATCGTGTCGCGGATCACGCGCGGGCCGGCGAAGCCGAGGAGCGCCTTCGGCTCGGCGACGGTGATGTCGCCGAGCGCGGCGAACGAGGCCATGCAGCCTCCCATCGTCGGGTTCGTCAGGACGGAGACGAACAGCCCGCCCGCCTGATCCATCCTGGCGAGGGCGGCCGAGGTCTTCGCCATCTGCATGAGCGAGAGGGCGCCCTCGTCCATCCGGGCCCCGCCGCCCGAGCCGCTCACGAAGATCAGCGGCAGCCGCTCCTCGGTCGCGTGCTCGATGATCCGGGTGATCTTCTCGCCGACGACCGAGCCCATGCTCCCGCGCATGAACTTCGGGTCGGTGCAGCCAAACGCCACCGGCTTGCCCTCGAGCTCGGCCGTCCCGACGACGCACGCGTCCTTCAGCCCGGTCGCCGCCTGACTCGCCTCGATCCGATCCTTGTAGGCCTTCTTCGCCTTGAAGTTGAGCGGGTCGGTCGGCGCGAGGTCGCCCCACATCTCGGTGAAGCTGTCCTCGTCGAGCAGGTGCGCGATCCGCTCGCGGCTCGAGAGCTCGAAGTGGAAGTTGCACTCCGGGCAGACCTGCTGGCGCTCGTCGACGTCCTGCTTGTACTGCATGTTCGCGCAGCCGGGGCAACGGAGGAAGAGCCCGGGCGGCATCTCCTTCTTCTTCCGGAAACGGATCCGCTTGAACATTGCTCTACTCTCCCACGGGCTCTTTGGGCAGTCGACGTGATGTCGCCTTCGGCGACGAGGATGTCACCACGGAGACACGGAGAGCACGGAGGGGTCGTTGCCCTGCCACGCCCACCTCGCTCTCGCGGCGCGCGACCATGCTACCCGGAGAGCGCGAGAAGGGGAGCCCCTCTCGAGACCCCAGCTCGCCCTCGAGCGCCGAACGGCAGGGCCGGCGCGCGCTCCGTGACACCTCCGTGCTCTCCGTGTCTTCCATGGGAAGGCCCCTCCGTCAAGGGGAATCTCAGGGGGGCCGACGTGGCGGCTCCCCGTTCGTCCTTCCGTCTCTTCTCCCGGCTCCGATCCGCTGGAAGTGAATGCCGAATTCGCCTG
>JAJDCQ010000073.1 GCA_029260755.1 Planctomycetota bacterium
TCGCAGCGGTGGCTGACCGCCGCGAGCCGTCGAAGGCGGCGGAGGACCTCGTCGGGTGCGAGCCCGGCCTCGCAGGGCGGGAGGTCGAGCGTCTCGGTGAGTACGATCATCGGGGGGACTCCCTCGTCGTCGGTGGCCACCCAGTTAGACGCTCGAGGTGAGGGAGATGTTTCATTAAGTCTAAGGTTTTTAGTGTAGCACCTTGCCTCGGCGGAATGGGGCATCGCGCATCGCCGGAGGGGCGGAAGGCTCGACTGCGTGGCCACCGCGGCCAGCGAGTGATCGCACGGTTCGCCGTCATCGCGACCCGGTACTCTGCTCTCCGCGGGACGGCCGGCACGGGACGGTACGACTCTCGTTCGACGGTTCGCCCTCGAATGGGCCCTCCCTCTCCTTGAGCGAACCGATGGCCGACCGGAGTGGACGAGCCGCGTGACCCCGCGGGCGGCTCGGCCTTGCGGGCTCATCCCGGGGAGTTGGAAGAGGCCTGGTTCGTCGGGGGGATCATCGGCGAGGGACAAGCGAGATTCCGACCTAGACCCTCGCGCGACCGGCTCTTTCGCACCGCCGACGCTATGATCCAGATAGGAACTTGGAGGGTGAAGGAATGGTAGCGGTAGCGTGATGAGGAAAGCGGTCATGGTCGTGGCGCTGCTAGGCGGCGCGCTTGTGTCGCCATCTACCGCCTCCGCCCGGCAAGAAGCAACGCCAGGCGCTCAACTGGCTACCCTCGAGAAGCAACTCTCCGAAGACGCGAGGGGCATCGCGTCGCGGCTAGCCGCAGTCTCAGACGACGAGCGATTCGCTGCGGAGATCAACGACCTCACGATAGCGCCTCGGGTACAGACGGTCCTGCTGCTCACCTACGTGCTCGGGATTCTGCCCGACTCGAGATCGGAGCGGCGACAGATCGTTGGCCGCACCCTCAACTACCTCGTCTTGAGCAAGGAACGACGCGAGCTCAGCGTCGCGTACTTTCGAGCGCTCCGCGAGAGCTCAGCGCAGGCGAAGCTCGTCCTGGGAGAAGTGATCGCCTGGACCCTTCGGTACGCCGACCGTCTCGTTCTGGATCCCGACCTCGGAGTGTTTCGGGTAGGGGCGAAACGCTAGGAGGACAGCTCTTCTGTCTGCAGCGGGCGCGAGACTCGCGGTTCGTCAGTAGGGGCTCCGCTTCGGACGATCCGGCTTCGGCGCCTCCTCGCCCTCCTCGCCCTCCTCGCCGTCCGGCGGGCCCGGCACGCGCACCGGGTTGCCCATCACCGCCCGGTCGATCTCTTCGCCGTCGACGTTGCGGTGCACGAGCGTCAACCGGTCTCCCTCGATCGTGACGAGGGTCAACCCGTGCTTCTCGTTGTAGAAGCGGGCGCTCCAGTCGTTCTCGCTCGTCTTCTCGTAGAGGCGAGCGCCGCCGTTTCCGCTCACGACGTAGACGACGCCTTCGATCGGCTCGGTTCGCTCGTAGGTGTGGTCGTGACCGGCGAAGTAGATGGCGACGCCGGCTCGTTCGAGGATCGGCTTGAGCTCCTTCTTCAGCCGCGGGTCGCCGCCGTGCTTCGCCGAGGAGAAGACGGGGTGGTGCGCGAAGACGAGCTTCCAGCGCCGGTCGCTCGCGTCGAGGTTCTTCTCGAGCCAGGGCAGCACCCGGCTCTTGAGGATGTCGTAGGGGGTGTTCGTGTCGATCGCGACGATGTGGGCGTCGCCGTAGTCGAAGGCGTAGTTACGCCCTCGCTGGACGGTCCGGGGGCCGTTGCCCGGCACGTCGAACATGGCGAGGAGCGGCGCTCCTCCCGACGTCTTCACGTCGTGGTTGCCGAGCGATGGCCAGAAGTTCATCCGGGGCAACGTCTCGGCGTAGGGCGCGAAGAACCGCAGGTCGTAGTGCTCGAGCTCGCCGCTGCCGTAGATCACGTCGCCGGTCAGCAGGACGAGCTCCGACTCGCTCCCGCCGAGGATCTTCGCGACGCGCCTCTGGTCGAGGTTGCCCTTGCCGCAGTCGCCGAAGACCGCCATCTGAAACGATGACGACGCGCCCGGCGCGGCGCGGAAGCGGATCTCGCCCGTGACGGGCTTCGCTCCCGAGAAGATCTGGTAGCGGTAGCGCGCGCCCGGCGTCAGCCCCTCGAGGCTCACCCGGTGCATCCGACCGAGGAACTCGCTGACGAGGCGCCGCGGCTTGCCGCCCTCTGGCGTCAGCCGGAGCATCGAGAGCCCGGGCCGGTCGAGCTCCCAGCGGATGATCGGGTTGCTCCCAGCTCGGTTGTTCTGGAGCCACGGCCCGCGGATGCAGGTCGGGTCGCCGTCGGGCGCCGCGGCGCTCGATGCCGTGAGCGCGGTCGCGACGGCGAGGACGCCGAGGGTGGCCGCCGTGAGCGTTCGGGTCAGCATGCGCTTCCTCCTCCGGATCGGAGCGCGGATGCTACCGCGGCGCCGGACGAGAAAGAAAGATTGCTACGGCCGGTTCTTCGTCCCTACCAGCGCACCCAGATGCCGGCCTGGAGCCGGTGCCCGCAGCCGCTGCCGTGGCGGTGGCCCTTGTGCCATCCGCCGCCGTGGCGGAAGTGGGTGCAGCGGGAGTTGCAGCGGTGGCCGGCCGGCACGGTGATCCGCACGCCGCCGTAGGCCGGCGTGGCGACGACCGACCAGCGGCCGTTCGTCCAGCGGTGGCCGCAGGTCGCGTGGTGACGGTGGTTGGTGACGACGACCCAGCTCCCGCCGCTCCAGACGTGGCCGCAGCTCGCGCCGTGGACGTGGGCGGCGACGGCCGGGCGGCCTCGCACGCACCAGCGCCGTCCGTCCCAGTGGTGGCCGCAGCTGCTGTGATGACGGTGGCCGCTGACGACGACCCAGCTCGATCCGCCCCAGACGTGGCCGCAGCTCGCGCCGTGGACGTGGGCGACGGTGACGCCGCCGCCGTAGCCGCCCGAGCTCCGGATGCACCAGCGCCGCCCGTCCCAGTGGTGGCCGCAGCCGTCGTAGTGACGGTGGCCGCTGACGACGACCCAGCTCGAGCCGCCCCAGACGTGGCCGCACTCGTTGCTGTGGGCGTGCGCGATCACGACGGTCTCGCCGTCACGGCACCAGCGCCCGCCGCGGAAGTAGTGGCCGCAGCCGCGGTGATGGCTGTGGCCGCGCATGAGGTACCACGAGTCGCCCGTCCAGACGTGCCCGCAGTAGGCGTCGTGGACGTGGGCGGTGTGGTGACCGGTGTGGACGTTGTGCTGGTAGCTGACGCTCCAGCGCTGTCGTGGGCAGCCGGTGAGGAGCAGCCCCACGAGCACGAGCGCTCCGAGGGCGACCAGGCGGCCCGCCCAATGAGACCTCAGCATCATCTTCATCTCTCACTCCTCCCTTGCGGCCGATGGATGGTAGCAGATCGGCCCGGATCGCTTCACGCCGCGCCCGTCCCCCTGGGCGTGGCAACGATCGATGGTGTCGGCGGTTGCCCCACGTCTTCCCCTGCGGAGTCGCCTCATTGACGCTCGCCGGGGCGATGTCATTCGATCAGCGGGGGAGATGTTCGGCCCGGGCGAGGATCCGCAGGATCGCCGTCGCGGCGGGGATCCGGGTCGAGGCGATCTCGAGGGAGACGCGGAGCAGCGCCAGGTCGTCGAGCGTCCCCGTCTGACCGAGGAGCCCGAGCCACGTCTCGATCGTCGGGCCCGAGCCGAGCGTCATCATGTCGCTCCCGAGAGCGAAGTCGTTCTCGGTCGTGAGCCGGGCTCGAACGACGGGTGCGACGAGCGCTCGCGCCGGCGGGTCGCGCTCCAGCAGAAACCGGATCGCCGGTCGGAGCACCCGATCATGGAGCACGCCCGACTCGAGCTGCTCCGCGACGACCGGCGCGCCGTCGGGCTGCCCCGCGAGGTCGAGGACCGCTCCGAGGAAGACCATGGCGAACCCGCCCCGCCCGATGTCTCGGGCGCCGTCGACATCTTCGCGGACCTGCGCGAGGGCCGAGTCGTCGCCGAGGATCGCGCGCAGGTGCAGGTCGCCCGATCCGCGCCCGGGCTCCGATTCGACGGCGATGCGCACCCGATCTCGAGCGTCGAGCCGCGCGGTCAAGGCGAGGAGCGCCCCGCCGAACGAGAGGACCTCCACCCCGGGCCGGGCGCGGCGCCAGCAGGCGAGGACCGCCTCGAGGTGCGCCTCGGTCGTGCCGGCGTCGCGCATCACGCCGAGCGCGGTCGCGTCGTGATCTTCGGCGAGGCGCCCCATGGCCCAGGTCGCGGCGCGGGGGTCGCCGATGTCGGCGAGGGCGCGCGCGATCTCCTGCGCCTCCCACGTCCCCGGGTGCAGCATCGCGAGCTCGAGGGCGAGCTCCTCGCGGATCGCCGCGTCGCCGGCTCGGACCAGGGCCAGTCGCGCCGCCTGCATCGGCGTCGCCGTCCCCGTCGTCGGCGGCGCGGCGAGCTCGCGGAGTCTGGCGACGAGCCGCGGCTCGCGCGTCTCCCCGACGGCGGCGATGACCTCCTCCTGCTCGCTCCCCTCGCGCGCGATCGAGAGGTGCTCGTCGAGGATCGCGACGACGACCTCGCCGAGGACCGCCGGGTCCTCCTCGCCGCCGCGCCACCCGACGTAGCGGTCGTAGGCGGCGATCGCGGCGTCGTGGTTGCCGGCGGCCGCGGCGCGCTCGGTCGCGAACCGCGCGCGGAGCGCGGGGAACGCGCGCCAGTTCCAGGCGGCGACCGCGCCGAGCGCTCCGACGAAGATGAGCAACGCGAGCGCCGCCCGCGGGCGACGCGCGGCGCTCCTGGGCGCGGCGGCCGGAGCGCTATCCGCCTCCGTCGTCATCGCCGCTCGCCTCGCGCTCGGCCTGGCGGTCGACCAGCTCGACCGTCCGCCGCGTCCCCGCGCGCGCGTCGAGCACCTCGACGCGGCTCTTGCGGGGCTCCCAGATGTAGAGGATCGAGCCGTCCTCGCTCGCGGTGTAGAGCGGCAGCCGCGGGTGGGCCGAGGTCGTGACGTCGCCCGCCCGGACGACCGGGGCGCCGCGCGGGATCGCGGCGTCGCCGCTCGGCCGCGCGTCGGCGGTCGCGGCGCCGCCGTTCGGGCTCGCCGCGCCGCTTGCGTCGGTCGCGCCGCCCGGTCCGCCCGGCGCCGCGGGGTCGGGCGTGCCCGGCCACGGGATGAACGGCACGAGCGCGATCAGCGCCACGGCGGCGCCGAGCCAGGCGAGCGCCTCGAGGCGGCGGTCGGCGCCGAAGCGCGGCTCGCGGATGGGGAGCGGGGATCGCCCGCTGGCCGACGCGGTCATCGGTCCTCGCCGCCCTCGCCGCCGAGGGTGACCTCGAGGCGGATGACCCGACCGCCGCGATGGACGTCGAGCAGCAGCGGCCTGCCTCCCTCGCGGGCCGCGTCGATCGCCACGGCCAGGTCGTCGATCGAGGCGACCGGCCGTCCGCCGGCCCGGACGATCCGATCGCGCGCGACCAGCCCGGCGCGCGCGGCCGGGCTGCCGGCGACCGTCCCGGTGACGGCGAAGCCGTCGGCGCCGGCGCTGCCGTTCACTCCGACGACCACCTCGCGGCCCGGCGCCGGGCTCGGCGAGCGCGGCGCCGCGCGGGTGACCCGGTGGCTGACCGTCCGATCGGAGACCTCGACGACCGACCCGTCCTCGAACCGGTAGCGCCCGGGCAGGACGAGCTCCATCTCGCCGAGGGCGAGGCGGCGCTCGCGCCCCCAGCCCGACGGCAGCGCCTGGTGGACGGCGACGGTGCGCGCCTCGCGGTCGTCGCTCTCGATCCAGAGGGCGCCCGTCCGCACGACCGTTCGTTCGCCGCGGCCGACGTCGAACGTCCCGGTGAACCCGTTGACGTCGAGCTCGTAGCGACCGGGCAGGAGATGCACGACGGTGTCGGCCCACGCGACGCCGGCGTCCACCTCGAGCACCTCGGGCGGGTCGTAGGCGACCGCGTTGCCGGCCGCGACGAACACCGGCGCGCCGGCGGCGCGCACCTCGAACCCGTCGGCGTGGGCGCCGCCGACGTCGCGCGGGTGCACCACCATGAGGGTCGAGAGGACGGGGACGCTCTGGTCCTCGAGGACGAGGTCGACCGCCCGCGCCCGCCGCCACGAGGACGCCATGTCGGCCTCGGACAGGCCCGCCGGCGGGACGAAGCGGGCCGTCAGCCGGAGCGAGCGGCGGTCGCCGACGGTGACGGTGTAGTCGCCCGGGCGCTCGAGGTAGACCGGCCGTCCGACGAAGTCGCGCCCGAGGAGCCGATCGCCGTCCCAGACCTCGTAGATCGTGCGCCAGTCGACGCGCGCCTGGTCGGCCTCGGCGAGCCCGGCCAGCCCGGCCGACTCGACGAGCAGACGGAAGCGGCGGCCGATCTTCTTCCGCGTGAGGGCCGGGTCGAGCCGGACGGGCGGGCCGTTCGGCCCGTCGTCGCCGCGCGCGCCGACCGCCTTCGCGCCGCCGTCGTCGTCGGCGCGGGCGCCGGCGGATCCGGCGGCGACGAGGCCGACGAGGGTGACGGCGAGGGCGGCCAGCAGGAGCGAGCCGGAGACGGCACCGATGCGGAGCTTCATGGGGACCTCAATCTCGCGCAAACCCAGCGAGCGTCGTGATCTCGGGGAGGGCGCGGGATGATACGGGCGGCGGCCGAAGGGTGTCAAACCCCGCCCTGGCGGGGGGCCGGTCTTTGCCATAGAGTGGCCGGCCGAAAACTCATCCCGCGCCCGTTTCTCCGGGACTCGCGGGACTCCCCGTCAACGCTGCGAGGACTCCATGTCGAACACGATCCCGACCATCAGCCTCCCCGCGAACGAGCCGGTCCTCTCCTACGCGCCGGGCTCCCCAGAGCGCGACCAGCTCCAGGCGAAGCTGCAGGAGATGTCCAAGAACCCGATCGAGATCCCGCTCTACATCGGCGGCGAAGAGGTCAAGACGGGCAAGACGGTCGAGTTCCGCTCCCCCGACGACCACTCGATGGTCCTCGCGACCGTCCACCAGGGCGGCAAGGACGAGGCGATGGCCGCGATCGAGGCGGCGACCGCGGCGCAGGCCGAGTGGGCTGCGCTGCCCTGGCATCAGCGTCTGAGCATCTTCAACAAGGCGGCCGACCTCCTCGCCGGTCCGCACCGGATGGCGAACAACGCCGCGACGATGCTCGGCCAGGGCAAGAACGCCTACCAGGCCGAGATCGACAGCGCGTGCGAGCTGATCGACTTCTGGCGCTTCAACGCCCACTACGCCTCCGAGCTCTACCGCGATCAGCCGCCGATCAGCCCGAACGGGATCTGGAACCGGAGCGAGATCCGTCCGCTCGAGGGCTTCATCTTCGCGGTGACCCCGTTCAACTTCACCGCGATCGCGGGCAACCTTCCGACGGCCCCGGCGATGCTCGGCAACGTGACCGTCTGGAAGCCGTGCCGGACGGCCGTGCTCAGCGCCTGGACGACGCTCACCGCGCTCCGCGAGGCCGGTCTCCCGGGCGGCGTGATCAACATGATCATGGGCAACAGCCGCGAGATCGGCGCGACCGCCCTCGACCACGAGGACCTCGCCGGCGTCCACTTCACCGGCTCGACGCCCGTCTTCCAGAGCTTCTGGAAGACGATCGGCGAGAACATCGCGAAGTACAAGGGCTACCCGCGGGTCGTCGGCGAGACGGGCGGCAAGGACTTCGTCTTCGCGCACAGCAGCGCCGATGTTCCCGCGCTGATCACCGCGCTGGTGCGCGGCGCGTTCGAGTACCAGGGGCAGAAGTGCAGCGCGGCGAGCCGGGCCTACATCCCCGAGTCGCTCTGGCCGGCGGTGAAGGCCGGCCTCGAGCGCGACCTCGCCACCATCAAGGTCGGCACGATGATGGACTTCGGCAACTTCATGAACGCCGTCATCGACGAGGCCGCCTTCGAGGAGATCACCGGCTACATCCAGCGGGCGAAGGAGAGCTTCGACGCCGATGTGATCCTCGGCGGAGAGGCCGACCGGAGCGTCGGCTGGCACATCGAGCCGACCGTCATCCTCTCGAAGACCGACGACTACGAGACGATGGTCGAGGAGATCTTCGGGCCGGTCCTGACGATCCGGGTCTACCCCGACGCCGAGTTCGAGGAGTTCCTCGGCGTCTGCGATCGGGCGAGCCCGTACGCGCTCACCGGCGCCGTCTTCAGCCAGTGCCGCTACGCGATCGAGAAGGCCGAGCGGGCGCTCGTGCAGGCGGCCGGCAACTTCTACGTGAACGACAAGCCGACCGGCGCGGTCGTCGGTCAGCAGCCGTTCGGCGGCGCGCGGGCGAGCGGCACGAACGACAAGGCGGGGAGCTGGCTCAACATGATCCGCTGGGCGAGCTACCGGAGCGTCAAGGAGACGTTCGTCCCGCCGACCGACTACCGCTACCCGTTCCTCGGCGAGTGAGCGTCGTGACCGGCCCGCGATCGCGACGATCGGGCGCGGCGGCCGCCTTCGTTCTGGCGGCCGCAGCGTTCACGGCGCTCGGCTGCCCGAGCGGCGAGCCGCCGCTCCCCGACACCGTGCCCGAGCTGCGCGACGCCGCCGTCGCGGCGCGCGACGCGGCGACCGTCGCGATGGACGCGGTCGACGTCGACGCCGCCGAGACGGCCGCGGCGCGCGCCGAGGCCGCCTACGAGAAGGCCGTCGGGCTCTCGCCACCCGCGCCCGAGGGCGCGACCGGCGCGGAGCCGGCCGAGGCCGAGATCGGTCCCCTCGAGGCGACGCGCGAGGCCGCCGTCGCGGCGCGCCACACGGCCGACCGGACGGCCGAGCTCGCGGTCATCGCGGATGTCAACTCGGGGATCCGGCACGGCGTCTACACCGGCGCGCGGAGCACGGCGCTGTCCTACGCGTTCTCGGGGCTGGCCGTCGCCGCCGAGCAGGCCGCGAAGCAGGACCTCGACGAGATGAAGCCCGAGGCGCGCGACTCGGCCCTCCTCGCCGCCGACGTGGCCGCCAAGATCGCCGGGCGCGCGCCACGGGCGGACGGCGAGACGCCCGACTGGACCGGCATCGCCGAGGACATGCGCCGCCTCGGCGAGGAGCCGCCGCCCGAGCTTCGTCTCTTCCTCGCGGCGGCGTTCCTCGTGACGGCGCGCGACCGGATGGCGCTCTGGGAGATCGAGGCGTGCGACCCCGACGCGCTTCGAACGCGCGAGCTCGCCGCCGCGGCGCGGGTCCTCCGCGGGCTCATCTACCGCCTCCACGGCTGCCCGATCCTCGCCGAGGAGCAGCTCCACGCCGCGTTCGTCTCCGACACCGAGCAGATCGCGTGGGGGGCCGAGCTCCAGGGCGGCGTCCATCTCCTCCTCGCGGCGTTCGCGATCTCGAACGACGACCTCGGCAAGGCCGACCAGGAGCTCGCCCGCGCGATCCGCGTCTCCCCCGACAACCCGATCGCGGCGTTCCTCACCGGCGAGCGCCGGGCCGCCGACGGCGAGTGGGAGGAGGCGGCCGAGTCGCTCGAGAAGCTCGCCGCCGAGACGAAGAACGAGGACCTCGCCCGCGTGATCGCCGAGCGCGCCCGCGAGATCCGCGACGGCAAGGGCCCGCCGCCGACGTTCCTCTCGGACCCCGATCTCATCGGCGTCCTCGTGATGGAGTTCCTCCGGCGCGAGGCGGAGAGCTCCGAGGCGGCGGCGGCCGTGCTCCACGCGATCGAGAGCGGCCGCGCGTTCGCGAGGCGGGTGATGGCGAAGATCCCGGGGATGGGTCCCGATGGGGAAGACGAGGGCGAAGGCGGAGAGGTGGCGAAGTCGGAGGACGAGTAGATCGGGCGGCGCTGCTCTCCCGTTCCAGGCGCGAATCTCGAGCTCCGAACGGGGTACGATCCACAGATTACACAGATTGCACAGATAAGAGCTGCCGAAGGCGGTCGTTCCTGGCGCGAGCGCAGCGAGCACGTCGTTTCGGCCCAGGCCGCGGCCCGAAGCCGCGGCGTCAATCTGTGTAATCTGTGTAATCTGTGGATCGTTCATCGCGACGGCAATCGCATGCGCGCGCTCCAGAACACGATCTCAGAAGAAACGAGGGAGCCCCTGCGCAACGCCATCCACCTTGCCCGCCTCCCGGCCCCCCGCTACGATGCCGTTCCCGACGTAGGTCCTGAGCCTCCCTCTCTTTCGGAGTTCCCTTGGACGAGCCGCAGTCCCCCTCGCAGGCCTGGCGCCTCATCAAGCCGTGGATCCTCCCGGGCGCGATCGCCCTCGTCGTCGGCCTCGGCGTGCACGAGGGGACGGGGAAGCCGGTCCATCAGGCGGCGGGCCTGGACAACGGGGCGACCGTCCTCGAGGCGCGCGACGTCATCCTCGATCGATACGTCGGCAACATCGATGGCGCTCAGCTCGACCGGGGCGCCATCGATGGGATGACCAAGCAGCTCGATCCGTTCAGCACGTTCCTCCCGCCGAAGGAGACGCCGGCGTTCCGCGAGGAGACGACGGGCAAGTTCGGCGGCCTCGGCATCATCATCACGCTCGAGAACGGCCTCGTCCGGGTGATCGCCCCGCTCGAGGAGACGCCGGCGTGGCGGGCGGGCGTCCTCCCCGGCGACCTGATCACCCTGATCGATGGCGACGTCTACGAGTTCCCGACCGTCTACGATGCCGCCGACAGCCTCAAGGGGGAGCCCGGCTCGACGATCCTCCTCGACCTCCGGCGCGACGGCGTCGCCGAGGCGATCCGGGTCGAGATCGAGCGCGCCATCATCGAGGTTCGCAGCGTCAAGGGCGCGCGGATGGTCGAGGACGGGATCGGTTACGTTCGCCTCACCTCGTTCCAGGACGACTCGATCAACCAGCTCTGGAAGTCGCTCCAGGAGCTGCGCGGCGTCCCCGCCGACGGCGGCGCGCCCGAGCGGGAGCTGCGCGGCCTGATCCTCGACCTGCGGAGCAACCCGGGCGGGCTGCTCGACGCGGCCGTCTCGCTCTGCGACCTCTTCATCGAGGAGGGCGTGATCGTCGAGACGCGCGGCCGCGACGCGGAGAAGGACACGCGCGTCTTCAAGGCGCTCAGCGCGAACACCCTCCTGCCCGACACGCCGCTCGCGATCCTGGTCGACGGCTACAGCGCGAGCGCGTCGGAGATCACCGCCGGCGCCCTCGCCGATCACGGTCGGGCGATCCTGGTCGGGAGCCGGACGTTCGGCAAGGCGAGCGTGCAGACGATCTTCGAGCTCGAGGAGGGGCGGAGCGTCCTCAAGCTCACCACTGCGCGCTACTACACGCCCAGCGGCCGCGCGATCCACCGCGAGGAGGGGGCGGGCCCCGAGGAGGAGTGGGGGCTCCTGCCATCGATCGAGGCGCCGGTCGATCCGCAACAGCTCCGGCGAATCTTCCGCTGGCAGGAAGACTTCGAGATCCGCCGCCTGAGCGCGGCGGCGAACGGCGGCGTCCCGAAGCTGCCGCTCGGCGCGTGCTCGGCGCTGGGCGCGGCCGGCGGCGTGTCGGCGTTCGGCGCGACGCCGGCGCCGGCGGGCACCGTCCCGCTCGTCGAGCCGAACGACCCGGGCGTGCGCGCGGCCGTCGCGAGTTTGCTCGAGCGGATCGAGGGCGGCGGCGGTGATGCGGTCGGCGCGGGCGCCCCGGGCGGCGCGGGCGCGGGCGGGGCTCCCGCGACGGCCGGCGCCGGCTCGGGCGACTAGCCAGCCTCGGCGCAATGATCGTCCTCGGCATCGAGAGCTCGTGCGACGAGACGGCCGCCGCGATCGTCCGCGACGGCGTCCACGTCCTGAGCAACGTCGTCCGCACCCAGATCGCGAAGCACCGCCCGTTCGGCGGCGTCGTCCCCGAGATCGCGAGCCGGTGTCATCTCGAGGCGATCGGTCCGGTCGTCGAGGCGGCGCTCGCCGACGCCGGCCTCGCCTCGATCGACGACGTCGACGGGATCGCCGTCACCGCTCGCCCCGGCCTGATCGGGAGCCTGCTCGTCGGCGTCTCGTTCGCGAAGGGCCTCGCCGTGGCGAGCGGGAAGCCGCTCATCGACGTCGACCACATCGAGGCGCACATCTACGCGAACCTGCTCGCCGCCCCCGACCTCGAGGCGCCGTTCGTCTCGCTGATCGCGTCGGGGGGACACACCGCGATCCACCGGTGGGAGGGCCCCGGGCGGAGCGAGCTCATCGGCCGGACGCGCGACGACGCGGCCGGCGAGGCGTTCGACAAGGCGGCGGCCCTCCTCGGCCTCGGCTACCCCGGCGGGCCGGCGATCGAGCGGGCGGCCCGCGACGGCGACCCCGGGGCGGTCCACTTCCCCCGCGCGCGGGTGAAGGGGGCGCCGCTCGACTTCTCGTTCAGCGGCATCAAGACGGCCGTCCTCTATCATCTCCACGGCCCGAACCGGAAGCGGAGCGACCCGATCCGGCCCGAGGCGGGCAGCGTCGCCGACGTCGCCGCCTCGTTCCAGGAGGCGGTGTGCGACGTCCTCGCCGACCGGACGGTCAAGGCGGCCCGGGCGGCGAAGGTGTCGGCGATCGCCGTCGGCGGCGGCGTCGCGTGCAACGGTCGCCTCCGCGAGAAGGTGAACGAGCGGGCGCGCGGCCTCCGGGTGGTGTTCCCCGCGCCGGCCCTCTGCACCGACAATGCCGCGATGATCGCCGGGCTGGGCCACCACGCGCTGCGGGCGCGGCTGGAGGCGGGCGCCGGGCCCGGATCGAGTCTCGACTTCGACGCTCGACCGCGGTAACGTCTGTCCCCCCATGGACGCCGAGACTCTGAAGACCCTCCTCGAGGAGGTCCGGGGCGGGGACGTCAACGTCGATGACGCCCTGTCCCGCATCAAGGACCTCCCGTTTCGCGACCTCGAGTTCGCGAAGGTGGATCATCATCGGGCGCTCCGCTGCGGCTTTCCCGAGGTGATCTTCTGCCCCGGGAAGGAGCCCGACGAGATCGCGGCGATCGCGGCCGAGATCGTCGGCAACGGCAGCCGGTTGCTCGCGACGCGCGCGAGCCAGGCGGCGTTCGACGCGATCGAGGCGAAGCTGCCCGGCGCGGTCTATCACGCGCGCGCGCGCGCGGTGACGGTGCGCCCCGACGGGGCGACCGAGACGCCGCCGGCGCAGTCGATCGGCGTCATCTGCGCCGGGACGAGCGACCTGCCCGTCGCGGAGGAGGCGCGGGTCACCGCCGAGATGGGCGGGGTCCGGGTCGAGATGATCCGCGATGTCGGCGTCGCGGGGCTCCACCGGATCCTCGGCGACCTCCCGCGGATGCGCGACGCGGCGGCGCTGGTCGTCGTCGCGGGGATGGAGGGGGCGCTGCCGAGCGTCGTCGCGGGGCTGGTCGACCGGCCCGTCATAGCCGTCCCGACGAGCGTCGGCTACGGCGCCGCGTTCGGCGGGCTCGCGGCGCTCCTCGCGATGCTCAACTCGTGCGCGAACGGCGTCGCGGTGGTGAACATCGACAACGGGTTCGGCGCCGGGTACATGGCGACGCTCATCGCCCGGGGCTGGGGCGGCGGCGCCGCGTCCGGTCTCGCCGGCGACGGGGTCTCGTGAACGCCGTCGCTCGACCGGCCGACCTCCCCCATCGCCCCGCCCTTCGCGCCGATGACCACAAGGGCGATCGCGGTCGCGTCCTCATCGTCGCGGGATCGCCGGGCCTCTCGGGCGCCGCGTTCCTGGCCGGAGCGGCGGCGGTGCGCGCCGGCGCGGGCCTCGTCACCGTCGCGGTCCCCGAGAGCATCCACGCCGTCCTCGAGGCGAAGACGACCGCGGCGATGACGGTCGCGCTGCCGGCGACCGACGCCGGGACGATCTCGCCGCGGGCGCTCGAGGGCATCGTGGCGCTCGCCGCGCGGGCGGACGCCGTCGCGCTCGGCCCCGGCATCGGACGGCACCCGGCGACCGACCACCTCGTCCGGCGCCTCGTCGGCGGGTCGCTCCGCGGCGCGCCGGTCGTCATCGACGCCGACGGCCTGAACGCCCTCGCGGCGGCCGACCCCGACGCCGTCCTCGACGGGCTCGCGACCGACGCCGTCCTCACGCCGCACCCCGGCGAGATGGCGCGGCTGCTCGGCGAGGCGGACGGCGCGGGCGCGATCCAGGCGCGCCGCGCCGAGGTCGCCGCGGCGTTCGCCGCGCGGCACCGGCGGGTCACCCTGCTCCTGAAGGGGCGGGCGACGATCGTCGCGCAGGGCGATCGGCGGGCGGAGAACGGAAGCGGCGGCCCGGCCCTCGCCACCGGCGGCTCGGGCGACGTCCTCACCGGCCTCATCGCCGCGCTCCTCGGTCGCGGGCTGGCGCCGTTCGACGCGGCCCGCCTCGCGGCGTGGATTCACGGGCGGGCGGGCGATCTCGCCGCCGTCACCCTCGGCGCCGAGCAGGTCACCGCACCGAGCATCCTCGATCACCTTCCGCGCGCCCTCCGCGAGGACGACGCGGTCCGAGCTTGAAGACGACCCTCGAAGAAGGACTCATGGCGAAGAAGCAGTCGAAGAAGAAGCCCGCCGCGCCGGTCCGCGCCCCGAAGAAGAAGGCCGCCGGCAAGCGCGCCTCGAAGAAGAAGAAGCCGGCCGGCGAGAGCGCTCCGAAGAGCGCGCGCAAGAGCGCTCCGAAGACCACCGCCAAGAAGAAGGCTGCGGCGAAGGCCGGCGCTCGCAAGGCTCGCGCGGCCGCCAAGGCGAAGACGAAGACGAGCGCGAAGCGGGCCGCGAAGCGGACCGCGGGCAAGGGCGCCGTGGCCAAGAAGACCTCGGCTCGCGCGCGCCGGTCGGCTCGGGCGATCGCGCCGTCGTCGCCTGCCCGCCGGTCGCCTTCCTCGGCGCGAGGCAACGGCCGGGCCGGGCTCGACGGTCGCTCGGCGCTGGCCCTCCCGGTCGAGGAGCTCTCGTTCCGGACCGACGCGCGCGAGCTCGAGGGCGTCGCGCGGGCGCGGCGGTCGAAGCGCGGGGACCCCGTCGTCGACTTCCAGGAGCGAGGCCTCGAGTCGCTCCGGACCGGCCTCGAGGTCGACGGGCCGGGCTACAACATCTTCGTCTGCGGTCCCGCCGGCTCGGGACGCGAGACGGCCGTCCGGGCGCTCCTCGGGCGGATCGAGCCGCCGTTCCCGCCGGCTCCCGACCGGGTCTACGTCCACTCGTGGCGCCAGCCCGATCAGCCTCACCTGATCACCTTGCCCCGCGGGAAGGCCAACCGGTTCAAGCGCGACCTCGACGAGCTCGTCGACCTGCTGCGCCGGAGCCTGCCGAGCGTCTTCGACTCCGACGCCTACCACCGGCGCCGCGACCGGATCGTTCGCCGCTGGCGCGATCGGGAGCGGGCGCTCCTCGCGAAGTTCGACGACGAGCTCCGCAAGGAGGGCTTCTGCCTCGGCCACGTCACCGACGGGGGCCTGGCTCGACCCGACGTGATGGTCGTCGTCGGACGGAAGGTCCTCTCGATGGGGCAGGTCGTCTCGCGCCAGAAGCTCGGCGAGATCCGGGTGAAGGGGCTGCCGGCCGTCGAGGCGCGCCAGGAGGAGCTCACCGGCGAGCTCGAGGGCGTTCTCCGGAAGTGCCGCGTCGCCGCGCGGCGCGCCCGCCGCGCGCTCCGCAAGGTCGATCGGTCCGCGACCCTCAAGGTCGTGAGCGGGCTCTTCGCCGACCTGGCCGAGCGCTGGGAGAACCCGGACGTGACCAGGTTCCTCGAGGGGCTCGAGGAGAACGTCCTCGCCAGCGTCGACGTCTTCCTCGACCGCGAGGAGCCGCACCCCGACGACCGGAACCGCGGCCCCGAGCCGCCCCACGACGACGAGCTCGGCCTCCCGCCGCCGCGCGGCGCCGATCCGTTCGCGACGTTCCGGGCGAACGTCGTCCTCGACAACGCCGACCGGCCCGCCCATCCGATCATCGAGGAGATCGCGCCGAGCTACCCGAACCTGTTCGGATCGATCGAGGGCGACCCGGGCCTCGGCGCCGACTTCCTCCGGATCAAGGGCGGGTCGCTCCTGCGGGCGGACGGGGGCTACCTCGTGATGGATGCGCGCGACGTGATCGCCGAGACCGGCGTGTGGCGGTCGCTCAAGCGAGTCCTGAAGCACGGTCAGCTCGAGATCCAGCGGTTCGACCCGACCCTGCAGGCGCCGATCTCGCCGGTGAAGCCGGAGCCGATCGACCTGCGCCTCAAGGTCGTCCTCGTCGGCGACCCCGAGACGTTCCACGCCTTCGACGACCACGACGAGGACTTCCGCGAGCTGTTCAAGGTGAAGGCGGAGTTCGACGGCGAGGTGCCGAACGTGAAGGCGAACCGCGTCCGCTACGCCCGCGCCGTCACCCGGATCGCAAACGAGGCCGAGCTGCGACGCCCCGACGCGATGGCGCTCGCCCGGCTCGTCGACTGGAGCGTCCGCGACAGCGGCCGGAAGAACCGGATCAGCAGTCGGTTCCACGAGGCGGCCGACGTCCTCCGCGAGGCCGACCGTCTCGCGGCGCGCGACGACGCGAGGAGCATCGACGAGGAGCACGTCGTGATGGCGCTCGAGGATCGTCGCCGCCGCCACGACCTCGGCGAGCGGAAGGTGGCCGAGCTCATCGAGGACGGCCTGGTGTTGATCGACACCCAGGGCCGGCGCACCGGGCAGGTGAACGCGCTCACCGTCTACGACCTCGGCGACCACGTCTTCGGTCGGCCGGCGCGGGTCACCGCGGCGGTGAGCCCGGGACGGAGCGGCGTCGTCGACATCGAGCACGCGGCCGACCTCGCCGGCGAGACGCACCACAAGGGGGTCCTGATCCTCTCGGGCTTCCTCCGCGAGCGCTGGGCGCGCGACGTCCCTCTCTCGCTCGCCGCGACGGTGTGCTTCGAGCAGAGCTACGCCGACATCGACGGCGACAGCGCGAGCGCGGCCGAGCTCTTCGCGATCGTGAGCGCGCTCGCGGACGCCCCGGTCGACCAGCGCCTGGCCGTGACCGGGTCGGTCAACCAGAAGGGCGACATCCAGGCGGTCGGCGGCGTGAACGAGAAGATCGAGGGGTTCTTCGACACCTGCCGCAAGCGCCGGGGCGGGCTGGTCCGCGGCCAGGGCGTCGTGATCCCGACGTCGAACGTGCCCGACCTGATGCTGCGCGGAGACCTCGTGGAGGCCGTCGCCGACGGGCGGTTCACCGTCTACGCGATCGACACCGTCGACCAGGGGCTGGAGCTCCTGACCGGCCTCACCGTCGGCGAGCTCGACCGGGCGAGCGGAGCCTACCCCGCCGGCACGATCGCCGCGCGCGTCCAGGAGCGGCTCCGCGCGTTCGCCACATCGCTGCGCGACGCGGCGATCCCGCCGAGCATCGAGGCGGCCCACCGACCCGCACCGGCGCCCCGCGCCCCCCGCTGGAAGCGGTAGTCTCGCCGTCCAGCGCTCCGCACGTCGATCAGGCGGGAGGCAGGAGCTCCGCGAGCTCGGCGGCGAGCGCCTCGTCGGACCGGGGCACCGCGAGGAGCGTCAGGACGCGGTCCAGGACGTCGGCCGGGCGACCGCGGAGCCGCGGCATCAGCGTCGCCCGGACGGACGCCCCGAGGCGCCGCTCGATGAGTCCGGCCAGAACCTCCAGCCGCCCTTCTTCGCGGCCCTGCTCGAGACCTTGCTCGAGACCTTGCTCGCGGGCCCGCTGGCGGAGCGTATCGATCGTGGTCGACTTCATGAGAACCTCCTCTGGTATTCTGTCAATCCACCGGACATCTGGGAAGACATCGCCCGCGAACACGGCGAGCGCGGTCTGGAGCTCCGCTCGGCGTTCGATCGGCTCGACCCGGGCGAGGCGGTTCATTGCCTCGTCGACGCGCTCCTCGGTCGCTCCGCCCGCGTACGGCAGCAGCGGAAGCAACCCGTCGGCGTCGCCCCGCAGGAGCGCCTCGGCGCCGAGGTCCTCCCACGCCCGGATCACCGCGAAATCGAATCGCAGCGTCGTGCCCAGGCGCGACCGCTGCTCGAACGTGCCCCTGGGATCCGGACGCTGCCGCGTGTCCCGCTTGAGCACGATCAGGAACGAGCTGACGTCTTCGCGCCGGTGCGCATCGCGCACCCGACTCCAGTATCGGTAGACGCGTCGAGGCACCGTTGAGCGCCAGACGGCCTCGACCTCGATGTGGATCCAGCTCGCCTCGCGGGCGCCATCGCACTCGAGCTCGACGCGGAGGACCTTGTCGAGCCGGCGCTCGGTCGCCGTGTAGACCGTCTCGTCCGGACGGACGTCGACGATCGACCCTGCGGGGCCGCCCACGTTCGCGAGGAGCAGCCGGGCGAACGCCTCGGGGTCCTCCCGGAGCAACACCTTCGACGTGATATCGAGCTCACCCACCGCACGCCTCCGAGACCTCCCTCGGGAGCGTGGAGTCTACATCGCCGCGGGGCTGGCTCGATGCGCGAGCCGTCACGACACGGCGCGGGTGGCGCGACGCCTAGGAGGCTGTTGCAGAATGACGCCGCGAGTGAAGCGACGGCGAGGAGCCTGCGACGAGTCGTCGCTTCACGCTCATTCTGCAACAGCCTCCTAGCGCCAGGACGAGGTCAGCCTCATCAGAGTCGTCAGGTGGACGGCGAGACTCTACCTCGGGGCGTGACGGACCCGGGCGCCGGGTCGGCGCGACCCGTTCGCTGGTCGGTTCCAAGAGCGTTCTGGGGCGAGAGTTCGCCGGCGCGGGGTCAGGCGGGCTTTCGGTCGAGGAGCCGCGAGAGGTAGGCGAGCTCGGTGTCGAGGCCGGCTCCGGGGCCGGCGTAGGCGCGGACCTCCTCGCGGAGGTAGGCGATCACCTTGCGCTTGGCGCGGTGGACGTAGTTGCGGATGGCGCCGTCGGTGCAGCGCAGCGCCGCGGCGGTGTCGGCGTAGGACTCGCGGTTCAGGACGACCCGGATGAGGCTCTCCCAGTAGCTCGGGTGGTCCTCGCGGAGGCGGACGAGCGCGCGGCGGACGAGGCCGGCGATCCACTCGCGGTCGAACGTCTCGTCGGGGTCGTCGCCGCGCGGGTCGGCGACGGTCAGCTCGTCGAGGGGGACCGGCGCGGCGCCTCCGCCGCGCTTCTTCGCGCCCCGGCGCTCGACGTGGTGGCCGACGACGTGGCGGGCGACCGCGAGGACCAGGCTCCGGAGGCGGCCTCCGTCGCGGTCGGCCCGGTCGAGGACGCCGTCGTTGCAGAGGCGCAGGAGCACCTCCTGCGCGAGGTCCTCGGCCTCGCTCCGGAAGCCCCGGCTGGCGAGGTATCCGAGGAGCGCGGGCCGGTAGCGCTCGACGAAGCTGGTGAGCGCGTTCGCGTCGCCGGAGCGGGCCGCGTCGACGAGGGTCCACCGCGTCGTCGGGAACGCCATCAGCGGCCTCCCGCGCGCGCGGCGATCGCGTCCAGCCAGGCGCTCGCCCAGCGGCGGCCGGCGTCGTCCTCGGCGAGCGGGGCGCCGCGGCGGGGCGTCGCGAGGGCGGCGCGGCCGCGCGCGAGGGCCGCGTCCACGTCGCCGCCGTCGGCGAGCGCCCGCTCGGCCTCGACGGCCGACGCTCCCGCGATCGCGACGATCCGCGCGCGCCGATCGCCGGGCGCGGCCTCGCCGAGGGCGCGGGCGAGGGCGGGGTCGATGTCGGTCGGGGCGGCCGTCCCGGCCTGGTGGGCGGTCTGCCACCGCCGGAGCGCGAGGAGGAGGATGGCCTCGGCCTCCTCGTGCTGCGGCCGGCGCTCGATGATGTCGGCCAGATGACGGAGCGCGCGCCGCAGGGGCTCCGCGCCGGTGGCGGGCTCCGCGTCGACGCGGGCGAGCTCGACGAGGGCGAGGGCGAGGCGGGCCGGGCCGGACGAGCCGTGAGAGAAGCGGGCCGAGAGGGCCTCGTCGGCCGCGTCGAGGTCGCCGGCGAGGGCGAGGAGCTGGCCGCGAAGGAGCCGGTCGCGGCCGCTCGCGCTTCCCGTCAGCTCGGCGGCGATCGCCCGGAGCGCGTCGTCGGAGCGCGCGGCGGCGGTCCGGCGGAGCCGGTCGGCGTGCTCGCGAAGCTCGCCCCGGATGAGGCCCCGCTCGGCGGCGGTCGCCTCGCGCTCCATCCTGTCCCGATGGGCTCGGGCGGGGCGCGCTCCGTCGTCGAAGACGGGGTCGGGGACGAGCGACCGCCGGAAGAGCCGTTCCCAGCGGCCGGTCGCCCGGAGGAGCGCGGCGAAGGCGAACTGCTTCGGGACCGACGTCTCGAAGTCCTCGCCGAGCACGTCGCCGAGCTGCGCGCGTCGGCCCAGGTGGGCGCAGGCGAGCGAGAGAACGAGGGCGAACCGCGCCCGCTCGTCGCCCGAACTCGCCGCGTGCCACCGCTCGATCTGTCGCGCGTGGGCCTCGAGCTCCTCGAGCGCCGCCCGCGTCGGAGGTCCGGATCGGGCCGCCCAGGCCTCGATCTGCCGCTTGAGGCGCGCGAGCTCCTTCGCCCCCGGGACGATCGTCGCGGTCTCGCTCGCGGCGGCGGGCTCCGGCGCGGGGTCGGTCGTCTCGCGGTCGGTCGTGCTCTCGGAAGGGTCGGCCTCGGTCTCGGTCGACGTCGCGGTCGACGAGGGCCGCGTGGGGGGACCGATCGCCTCGGCAGGCTTCCGTCTCTCCTCGGGATCCGGACGCGCCCCCGGCGCGAGCAACCCGAGCGCCGCCCCGATCGCGATGACGAGGACGAACGCGCCGGCGACCGCTCCGACGACGATCGCAGTCGAGGTCGACGGCCGCGGTCGGGCCGACCCGGCGCGCGCCGCCTCGAGCGCCTCCGCCAGCTCCGCGGCGGAGCCGAACCGCGCGCCGGGGTCCGGCGCGAGGGCTCGCCGGGCGATCGTCACGAGCGTCGCGGGCGCGTCGGGCGCGGTCGCGCGGGGATCGGGGATCGGCTCGTCCCGCGACCGGAGCCGCTCGACGATCGTCCGTCCCCGATGCGGGGGCTGGCCGCAGAGGAGCTCGTAGAGCATCGCGCCGATCGCGTAGACGTCGCTCCGGGGATCGTCACGACGCCCCTCGAGCTGCTCGGGAGCCATGTAGCTCGGCGTCCCGAAGATCGCGCCCGAGCGCGTCGACTCGCCATCGCTCCCCTCGAGGAGCTTCGCGATCCCGAAGTCGCAGACGACGGCGCCGCGCTCGCCGAGGAGGACGTTTCCCGGCTTGAGGTCGTGGTGGATGATGCCCTCGGCGTGAGCGGCCGCGCACGCGCGGGCGACCTCGGCCAGGCGTGCGACCGCCTCGTCTAGCTCGAGGTCCGCCGTGGCGAGGGAGCGCTCGCCGATGAGCTCCATCACGAGGAACGGCGTGCCGTCGCCGGTGAGCCCCGAGTCGTGGACCGCGAGGATGCCGGGATGGTCGAGGCGCGCGAGGAAGCGGACCTCGCGCTCGAACCGGGCGCGCGCGTCGCGGCCGGCTGCGACGAGCACCTTGACGGCCACCTCGCGCGCCATCGTCGGGTCGCGGGCGAGGAAGACCTCGCTCGAGGCGCCATCGCCGATCCGGCGAACGATCTCGTAGCGCCCGACTCGATCGGGTCCGCCCGGGGCGAGGTCGTCGGGCGAGATCATCCCGCCCGAGAGCATGGCCGCGGCGAGGGCGCCCTCGAGGTCATCGTCCGCCCCCGGGGCGGGCGCGGCGGCGGTTCGGTCGTTGGGCGGCGGAGCGGTCACGGACCGCCGTGGTAGCACGCGCGCCGCCGCTTCGGCAACCGCCTTCGAGGGTCGTCGTGGCGGCGGCGATCAGTCGTCGATGATGACGACGCACGTCCGCTCGCCGCACCGGCGACCGCTCTGGTGGACGTGGAGGTGGATCTCCTCGTCGGGACGGATGACATCGACGGCCGCGTCGACGGCGCCGAAGGCCGTCTCGATCGAGCGGTCGACGAGGCCGAACGCGATCCCGCAGCCGGGTGCAGCGAGGAGGGTGGCGGCGGCGAGGGCGAGCAGGGCGAGGCGGTTCATCGGTTCGACTCCGTTCGGGGGAGCCGATCCGGCTCCGGCTTCCGCGTTACGGAGGGTGAGTGCCGCGGGGAGGTCGAGGGTTACACCGGGACGGAGCTTCTCGTCCGTCGACGGCGTAAGTCCTTGGTTGCCAGTTGACAGCGAGCGACCGCGGGTCGAATTGCGTCGCCCGGCGCCGTCGGGGTAGGGTGACGCGTCGCGTTGAACTCGAATCCTGGAAGAGAGAGCTTGAACGATGAGTGACCTCTACGCCCTCGACAAGTACCTGATCCGCCGGAAGGTGTTCAAGCTCCTCGGCGCGGGATTCCACATCTACGATCCGGAGATGCAGCGGGTCTACTTCTACGCCGAGCAGAAGGCGTTCAAGCTCAAGGAGGACTTCACCGTCTTCGGCGACGAGGCGAAGACCCAGCCGGTCCTCCGGATCCAGGCGCGGAACATCATCGACTTCAGCGGCACCTACGACATCACCGACATCGAGAACGACGAGGTCGTCGGCTGCGTTCGCCGAAAGGGCCTCAAGAGCATCCTGCGCGACGAGTGGGAGATCCTCGATCCCGACGAGAACGTGATCGCGATCGCCCAGGAGGACAGCGCCGCCCTCGCGATCGTCCGGCGGTTTCTCTCGAACCTGATCCCGCAGGGGTTCGACGTGAAGACGCCCGGCGGCGAGCTCGTCGCGCGGTTCGGGCAGTATTTCAACCCGTTCGTGTTCAAGATGGAGCTCGACTTCAGCCACGACAAGAACGACGTGATCGATCGTCGGCTCGGGATCGGGCTCGCGACCTGCATGATGGCGCTCGAGG
This sequence comes from Planctomycetota bacterium, assembly GCA_029260755.1. GTDB lineage: Bacteria > Planctomycetota > J058 > J058 > JAJDCQ01 > JAJDCQ01. Next base: position 22,622 of record JAJDCQ010000073.1, read on the forward strand.
GTCGGCAGCAGTGACCGCCGTCTGACGAGCGATCCCGCAGGACACGTCGCGGCCGGCCACGAGAAGCTCTCGAGGCCGGCCGCTTCGCGTTCGGGAGTCGGCGCGGCGCTACTCGCCGAGGACGAGGTCGGTCACGTCGCCGCCCGCGGCGATCTCGACGACCCGCCAGGCGCGTTCGCAGCCGAGGATCCGCCAGGAGACGAGGTAGCGTCCGGTGGGCACGAGACCGAACGAGAAGGTGCCGTCACTCGCCGGCGACGCCTGGAGACCCGCCATCTTGCCCTGGAAGAGGCCGCGGTCGATCGCCGGATCGAAGGCGCGGAGCACGATCGTCCCTTCGTCGCCCGGGTAGCCGACGACGCGGCCGGCGAGGCGAGCTCCCTCGCTGCGGCCTAGGACGATCTCGACGTCCTCGTGGATCTCCCCTGCCTCGATTCCGCTCAGGACGACGCGCTCGAGGCCGCCGATGCTCCTGACGAGGATCGTCACCTCGCCCGCGGGCGCCTCGCGGATCTCGAACCGGCCGTCCCGTGGGTCGATGCGCGTGCGCTTGGTCCTCGAGCGGGAGCGGCCGATCGCGCGAAGCTCGGCGAAGCGAGCCGGGCGTCCGTCGCGGCCGACGACCCGACCGCGAATCACGGCGGGCTGGCTCTTCGCGGGCCGGGGACGGAGGGTGACGCGGACCGGCGACGCGGCCGGCACGTCGACGAGGCGCGCCTCGAGCCCGAGACCGTCGACGAGCAGCGGGTGATCGAGGACGCCTCGAAGCCGGACGATGCCCTCGGCGTCGGTCGCCCACTCGGGCTGGATCCCGGCGTAGTAGAACCCGAGAGGGATCGAGACGCTTGCACCTTCGATCGGTTCGCCGTCGGGGCCGGTGACGATCACGGTCCACTCGGGGCCGCGCGGGAATCGCAGCTCGGCCGGCTTCTCGGCGTCGAAGGGGACGTCCTCGAAGCGGACGGGGAGGTAGCCGACCCCGCCCGGCCCGGAGCTGGCGGCCCACGCGTGGACCGAGAAGGTCTCGGGCGTGGCGAGGTAGCCGCCCGCCCCCTCGTCCACGTCGACCCTCGAATCGTCGTCGAGGCGGACGTGCTGATTCACCACGTTTCCGTCGGGGTCGAGGAGGCGCGGGGCGATCAGGGCGGGCCGCTCGACGAGGGCGACGGCGACCTCGGCCGTCTCGCCGGGGACGACCTTCACGACGATCGGCTCCGCGGTCGCGAGGATCGGTCTGGGGGAGGGCTTCGCGGAGGGATCGTCGAGGTCCGCGGGGTAGTGCTCGCCGCCGCCGAGCGGCGTTCCTCGGGCGGTCAACCGCCAGGTGCCGACGGGGAGATCGCGCACGCTGGCGACTCCGTCGTCTCCGATGTAGCCGCCGAAGCGAACGGACCCGTCGGCGGCGTCGAGCCGCACGGACAGCATGAAGCGGTCGAGCTTCTTGCCGGTCGTCGGCGGGACGAGGCTCGCGCGAAGATCGCCGCGCCCGAGCGCCCGGTCGAGGACGACGCGCACCGGACCGTCGAGGCCGCGCGGACCGACCCGCGTGACGCCGGCCCAGTCGCCTGCTCGCGCGATCACGGCGACGATCGGCGGCAGGCCCGCGCGAAGCGGCTGGCGGAGGGTTCCGTCGGCGGCGGTGTGGAGCCCGTCCTCGATATCCGACGCGGGGATGAGGTCGGCGAGCGGCCCGGCGGGGGAAGTGAAGAGGACCTCGATCGCGGCGTCGGCGACCGGCGCGTCGGTCGGATCGACGACGGTGACCACGAGCTCCCCGGCGGCGCCGGTGTCGTCGCCGTCCTCGGAGGCGAGCTGGAGCACCAGCGTCTCCGAGGCGCCGGCGGTGAGCTCGATCTCGGCGAACGGCGACGGCCGGCGCTGTCCGAACGTGTTCGACGCCGAGAGCTGGTAGCGTCCGGGCGCCAGGTCGAACGAGAGCGATCCGTCGGAACCCGTCGAGACGTTCTCGAGGCTGCCGAGGTCCTCGGTGATGCTCGGCCAGTCGGCGCGCTCGCGGAGCGCCTCGAGGACTGGCCCTCGACTCTCGATGTCGACCGCGGTCTCGGCGAGGGGCGAGCCGTCGGCGTCGCGGATCAGCAGCGTCAGCTTCGCGACGCCCTCGGCCGCGAGCTCGGCGGTCAGTCGGGTGACCCGGCCGTCCTGGACCTCGAACGGGGCGACCTCGTTGATCCGGCCATGGGCGCCGGCGGCGAGGAGATACCTCCCGGGCGCCATCGTGCCGCGGTAGGTCCGCTGGGCGGAGACTCCGAACGCCGTCCCGAAGTGATCGAAGCGGTAGGTGAGCTCCTCGGGGAGCGCGGCGACGGCGGCGACGCCGCGATCGCGATCGATCGGCGGCAGCCACGCGCCGAGCGTTCGGCCGAGGATGTGGCCGGTGGCGACGTCCGCGGCGGCGAAGCGCTCGTAGAATGCACGGCTGCGCTCGTCGTCCTCTCTCCACTCGGGGATGTTGGTCGGGAACGCCTTCGTGATCCGGATCCAGCCGCCGCGAACCTCCTCGCCCTCGAGAGCGAGCTCGATGCCGGTGCGGTCGGCGTCGCCGATGGCGATCGCGATGCCGGGGCCGGTCGCCGGCGCGGCCGCGGCGTCGCCGGGGGTCGCGTCGTTCGGGCCGGCCGTCGCCCCCGAGGAGGCGGCGGCGTCGCCGGCGGACTCGCCGCCGGCGGGGTCCCCCGGGGAGCCGGCGGGGCCGGCTTCCAGCCCGGCGAGGACGGGATCGGGCTCCCGCGGATCGAGGACGAGGAACAGGGCGACGGCGACGCCGACGAGGACCAGGGCGGCGACCGCGGTCTTCGCGATGAGCCATTTCGCCTCGGCCGCGATCGCCGACGGGAGGCGGGGCGTCGCGTCCGGCGCGACCGGCGCGACCGGCGCGACCGGCGCGACCGGCGCGGGCGCGGCGGCCGCCGCGATAAGCTCGGCGGCCGACGGCATCGGAGGCACCGCGACCGGCGCGCCCTCGAGCATGGCGGCGAGCGCGCTCGCGCCGACCGGCATCTCGTGGCCGCGGAGCTGCTCGCGGAGCCGTTCGAGGCCGCGCTTCACGCGCGTCGCGACGGTGCCCTGCGGCCACTCGAGCGTCTCGGCGATCTCCTTGTAGGAGAGCCCTTCGACGTGGCGGAGGGTGACGGCGCTCCGAAGCTCGGGGGGAAGCTCGGCGAGGGCGCCGAGGACGAGCTCGATCTCGTCGGCCTCCGCCTTCGGCGCGTCGTCGCGAGCCCCGGGCGCCTTCGCCTCGTGATGCCGGCGGCGGCCGGAGGCGCGGCGGCGGTTGCGGGCGGTGTTCTCGACGATGCGGAAGAACCAGGACTTGAACGCGCCGCGGGCGGGGTCGAACGAGTTGGCCTTCCGCAGGACGGTGATCATGGAGTCCTGGACCACATCGGCCGCCGTCGCATCGTCGGCGACGAGGCGCCGCGCCACGCGGTAGCCGCGCTCCCAGTAGCGACTCAGGAGCCGGTCGACGGCGGCCGGCTCGGGCCGGTCGGCCACGAGCTCGGCGGCGAGCTGCTCATCGGGGGGCGAGATCGTCATCAGGGTCACACTCATCGAATCGATCCTCTTCGCAAGAGTCGAGGGCGCGGGTCGCCGTCGATCGCCCCGGTTACACCGGCGGAGAGCGACTTTTTCTCTCTCGTTCGAAAAAGAAGGAGTCTCGACGTCGTGGCGGCGGCTGGCTGCCCTGGGGCTCAAATAGCTCACGTGATGGGGTTTATAACGCGAAAGCCCTGGCGTCCGGGTCGCCGCGACCCGATCTTCCGGACCGATGGGGCCCGTGCGACAATGAAATGAGGGGGCCCCCCGGGACCACGATGAACGGGTCGGGGCGACGCGCTGGGCGCGGCGGGCGCCGCCCGGTCGGCCTGCGGCCACGGCCACGGCCACGGCCACGGCCACGGCCACGGCCACGGCCACGGCCACGGCACGGGCACACGGGCGTGGGGGAAGCGGGCGGCGAAGCGGAACGAAGGGGGAGCCGGCTATAAGCCGGATTTTGTCCTCGTCGACGCGCCGGAGCGCGCCGCCGGGGGCGATCATCTATCTGGGAGGCCCCTCGCGGGGCCCCTCGAACGACCTACCCGGGCGTGTTGCCGAGACGGGCCGCCTCGGAGGTCGACCGGCCGAGACCGGCCGCCATCCGCCCCTATTCGGTCTTTCTCCGGGTGGGGTTTACCATGCCAGGACTGTCGCCAGCCCTGCGGTGCGCTCTTACCGCACCCTTTCACCCTTACCGCCCTCGGGCCGAGGCCCTCGGGAGGCGGTCTACTCTCTGTGGCACTTTCCCTAGAATCACTTCCGGTGGGCGTTACCCACCACCCAGCCCTGCGGAGTCCGGACTTTCCTCCCCGCGATGTCCTGACGGACACCGGAGGCGATCGCCCGCCGACTCCCCCTTCGTTCCGCTTCGTGATGTCGTGGACGGCTCGTCGACGTCGGTCCTGTCGGGGACTCCGTCCGACGTCGTCGTCGGCGCGCGCTACCGCTCGAGGTAGAGGATCCGCTGGCAGGTCCGGCAGATCAGGAGCTCGTTCCCGCCGAGGAGCTTGCTCTGCTCGTTGGCCGTGATGACCATGTAGCAGCCCTGGCAGGTGCCGTCCTTCGCCACCTCGGCCATCGCCGCGCCCTTGTGGCGCTCGAGGGCGCGCTCGTAGAAGTTGAGCTGATCGCTCGCGATGTCCTTGGCGATCCCGGCCCGATCGGCCTCGAGACCGTCGAGCTCGCCCTGGAGCTTCGCGGACTCGGCGCCCGTCACCTCACGGGTCTTCGCGAGCGCCTCGCCGGTCGTCTTCTGCTTCTCGATCGACTCGGCCTTGATCGCCTCGTTCGCCTCGATCTGCTCCCAGAGGCCGAGGATCTCCTCCTCGATCTTGTTGATCGCTCGCTTCTCGGTCTCGATCTGGTTGACCAGCCCCTGGTACTCGACGTTGGTCTTGGCCTGGTTGAGCTGCCCCTGGTGCTTGAGCATGCCCTCCTGCCGGCCCTGCACGTCGAGGTTCTTGAGCTCGACGTCGCGCTTGAGGAGCTGGACGGTCTTGGCGGCGGTCTCGGCCGTCGACGTGGCGGTCTGGAGCTCGGCTTCGGCCGCCGCGATCGCGCGCGGCCCCTTCGCCAGCTCACGCCTGAGCCGGAGGATCTGGACGTCCAGCTCGTGGAGCTGGAACATCCCATCGAGATTGACGCTCATTCAGGGACTTCCTCCGCGGGCTCCTCCGTCCCGCGGAGGAGCGCGCTCTGTCTCTCTCCGACTAGGTCCGGCTGACGCCGACGACACCCTCGAGGAAGCCCTCGAGCATCCGGCTTCGCACCGGGTGCTGGAGCTTTCGGACCGCCTTCGCTTCGATCTGGCGGACGCGCTCGCGGGTGACCTTGAAGATCCGGCCCACCTCCTCGAGCGTGTAGGTGTAGCCGTCGGTGATCCCGTAGCGGAGCTTGATGATCTCGCGCTCCCGGAACGTGAGCGTCTCGAGGACCTTCTCCAGCTTGTCCTTGAGCATCTCGTAGGTCGCCGCGTTGACCGGGTTCTCGGCCTGCTTGTCCTCGATGAAGTCACCGAAGAACCCGTCGTCGCTCTCGCCGATCGGACGATCGAGCGAGATCGGGTGCTTGCTGATCTTCATGATCCGGCGGCACTCCTGGACGGGGATGTCCAGCTTCGTCGCCATCTCCTCGATCGTCGGCTCGCGACCGAGCGCCTGGATCAGCTTCTTCTGGATGTTCCGCAGCTTGGACATCGTCTCGATCATGTGCACGGGGATGCGGATCGTCCGTGCCTGATCGGCGATGGATCGCGTGATCGCCTGCCTGATCCACCACGTCGCGTAGGTCGAGAACTTGTAGCCGCGGCGGTACTCGTACTTCTCGACCGCCTTCATGAGACCCGTGTTCCCCTCCTGGATCAGATCCAGGAAGGAGAGGCCGCGGTTGCGGTACTTCTTCGCGATCGAGACGACGAGGCGGAGGTTTCCGCCCGAGAGCTTCCGCTTGGCCTGCTCGTAGTCGGCGTGGCGGATCTCGATGATCTCCATCCGCTTGATGTAGCGCTCGGTCGTCTCCTGGATCGTGTCCTCGATCTCCTTGACCCGCTCCTTCGCCTCGCGCACCTCGGCGGCGCTCGCGCCGTTGTTCCGCGCCTTCTCGAGGGCGCGGTTCCGCTCCTCGAGGTCCTCGCGGACCCCGCGGAGGGTGTCGAGCATCGGCCGGACCTCCTTGATCTGGATGTTGAGCTCCTCGAGGAGGGTCACGGCGCGCCGCCGGCGAGCCTTGATCTTGTCGTCGAGCGGCTCTCGCTCCGGGGCGCGCTTAGTCAGCGCCCGGAAGTTCCACCAGTCCTCGGTGTTCGCGGCCATGATCGAGCGGACGCTCGCGAGGTTGGTCGGCAGACGGGCCGCCATCTCGAGCTTCTTCTCGTCGTCGCCGCTGCTCACCTTGAGGGTCCGGTCGAAGGCGCGCTCGCCCTCGCGCACGTCGTGCAGGATCTGAATCGCCTCGGCGAGGCAGATCGGGCTCTCGAGCGTCTTCTTGCGGAAGCGCTTCCGGGTGAGCTCGATCCGCTTGGCGAGGATCAGCTCCTGCTCGCGGGTGAGGAGCGGGATCTCACCCATCTGGGTGAGATACATCCGGACGGGGTCGTCGATCTTCTCGGTCGCCGCCTCGGCGTACTCCTCGGCGAACTCGTCGTAGTCGTCGGACTCCTCGTCCTCCTCCTCCGCCTTCTCGACGACCTCGACGCCCTTCTCCTCGAGGACCTTCAGGAGCGCGTCGACCTTGACCTCGACCTCCTCCTGGGTGAACTCCTCCTCGGGGAAGATCTTGCTGATCTCGTCGTGGACGACGTAGCCCCGCTTCTTGCCCTCGTCGATGAGGGCCTGCGTGAGCTCGGCGATCTTCTTCTCGCGCGCGGCGAGGGCGTCGTCGACCGGCGCCTCGTCGGTCTCCGTGCTCGGCGGGGCAGCCTTCGCGGGCGTCACGGGCTGCTCTGCTGCGTCGCGAGGCTTGCGAGCTGCTGGAACAGCGCCTCGGCCCTTTCGAGGTCGCCCCTTCGCAGCGCTTCCGCCCGCTCGGCTCGGAGCTGACGAAGCTGCTCTTTTCGAGCTCGCGCTCGAAGCCTTGCGGCCACCTGTTGCACTTCGGCTTGCAGGTCGGGCCGTTCGTCCGGCTGCTCTTCGAGCAGCAGCACCTCGAGCGCCGCTTCGCGCTGCCCCTCGGGAAGCGCGTCCAGCACTCGTTGAGGACTCACGTCCTCCCGTGCCTCGAACATCTCGGCCGCCACGCGAACGATCACGCGACACTGTGGATGCTCCACTCCCTGGCCTGACGCCAGATCCGGATACTCCGCGAGAAGCTCGGCGGGGGACACCACCATCAGGTTCGCCACCGAGCGGTCGAGCACCCCGGGGGGCTTCTGCGCGGCGGCGGGTGCATACCCGTCGAGGTCCTGCGGCGCGGGGCCATCGCCCCGCATCTCGTGCTCGAACGAGCCGTCCCGGTCGGGCGACTCGTTCGCGAAAACAGCCGGGCCTCCGGCCGGCGCTCCTCCGTGGGGTCCCTTCCGTCGAGACTCGCCACTTCGGGGTCCGCCGCCCTGCCCGCTCCACCTCCTCGACCCGGCATCACGCCGGGCTTGTTCCTTGATGAACGTCGCGAGGCGCTCGTTGATCGTGGTCAGCGCGAAGCCGAGCTTCGCCGCCACGTCTCGCGCGAGCTCCGCGCGTCTCAGGGGGTCGGGCGCCGCCGCCGCGATCGGGAGGACCCGATCTGCCACGCGCGAGCCGTTCGCCCCTTCTCCCTCCTGGCTCTTGACGACGTCGACGCAGAAGTCGATCGCGCCCATCGGGGCCGCGAGCGCCTCCGCGAACGGCTCCGGCCCCCGCTGGACGACGAGGTCGGCCGGGTCCATTCCCTCGGGCAACGCGACGACGTCCGCCTCGAGACCGTTGCGGACGCAGACCTCGATCGTCCTCAGCGCCGCGCGCTCCCCCGCCGCATCGCCGTCGAAGAGAAGGGTCAGCGCCGGGCCGACCCGCTTCACCAGCTTCGCGTGCTCGTCGCCGAACGCCGTGCCGAGGCACGCGACGGCGCCGTGGAAGCCCGCCTGATGGGCGAGGATGACGTCGGTGTAGCCCTCCGTGAGTATCAGACGCTCGGGGCGTTCGCTCCGGCGCCACGCCTTGTCGAATCCATAGAGAACCTCCCGCTTGTGGAAGGTCATCGTCTCCTGGGTGTTGAGATACTTCGGTCCTGCGTCACCCTTGCGATCGCCGTCGCCGTCGCCGTCGCCGTCGCCTTCCTCTTCGTCCGACGCCGGCTGCGGGAGGCTTCGCCCGGCCAGGGCGACCACGCGGCCTTGTGCGTCGGTGATCGGGAAGATCATCCGGTCGCGAAGGAAGTCCCACTGACCCTTGCCGCCCTTGCGAGCGCGGCAGAGCCCGGCGGCCTCGAGGACCTCGGGGGAGAACCCGTCCTCGCGGAGCCGGCGACCGACCCGGTCCCACTCGGGGGGGGCGATGCCGAGCCGCCAGGTCCGGGCGGTCTCCTCCTCGATCCCGCGCTCGGTCAGATACGCGCGGCCGCGCTCGCCGAGCTCGCTCTTGCTGAAGAGCGCCATCTCGTAGAGCGTGCTCGCGCGGTCGAGCGCCGCGAGGAGCCTTCGCTTGTTCTCGGCGGCCCGCGCGCCGGGGCCGTCCTCCTCCTCCTCGAGCGCGATCCCGTAGCGCTCCGCCAGGATGCGGATCGACTCCGGAAAGCTGACCCGCTCGATCAGCTGCACGAACTTGAAGACGTCACCCTTGACGCCGCAACCGAAGCACTTCCAAAAGCCCCGCCAGCGTCCATCGGTGTGGACGAGGAACGAGGCCGTCTTTTCCTCGTGAAAGGGACAGCGCGCCTTGTACTCGCGTCCCTTCTGGGTGAGCGGAACGTAATAGCCGATGACTTCCGCCAGATCGGCCCGTTCGCGAACCGCGTCCTTCACATGATCCGCGATGCGCACCGAGGCCTCCCCGATACCGCGTGGGGCAACTGAGGGTGGAGCCCACCGCCGACCGAGGTGCCCTCTTCAGTGAAGGCACGAAGCGGCCAATTATACAAGGGCGGGGGCGGCCTTCAAGGGCATCTCGTCCCGTCTAGCCCTTTCGGCCAAAACCAGTTACGGGACCTCGCCTCTCGCAAGAACCCGGCCAATCAGACCGCTCTCGCCCGGACTCTTGCCGCGTTGCGCAACCCGTTGTGCCGCAGGAGGGGCGGGGGAATTCCCGATGACGATTCAGGGGAGAGTTCGGGCGCTCAGAGGCCGTAGGACGCTCGAAGCGGGCCCTGGAGATCGGGCCGGATCCGATAGCAGAGCTGGCCATCGGCGTCCGGCTTGTGGGCCTCGACGATCCGCTCCGCCATCTGGCTGAGCGGGAAGAGCACCGCGATCGCGTCGAGATTGCTGATCGCGCCGACGCCGAGCGCGCCGCTCGGGTCGAGCGGAATCGCCTCCTCGATCGCCTCGGGCGGGAAGTAGGCCTCGCGGCCTCGCTCCTCGTGGAGGTCGAGGACGGCCTGGATCACCGGTCTGGTCTTGGGATCGAGGGGATCCATGCTGACTCCTCTCCGCCTCTCGCGGACTCGTGTCGACTTCCTGTGTAGCCTCGGCGACGGCTCGCGGCCAGCGGCCGGACGCCCGCTGCTCAGCGGGTCGACTCGCGGAGGCCGAGCTTCCCCGGGTTCATGATCCCGTGAGGGTCGAGGGCGTCCTTGATCCGCTGGAAGACGGTCATCATGCCGCCGTGCTCCTCGGCCATGAACTCGGCCTTCGAGAGCCCGACGCCGTGGTGGTGGCTGATCGTGCCGCCGGCGGCGACGCAGGCGGTGAGCGCGTCCTTCCAGATGGTGCGGTAGAGGCGCTCCATCTTCGCCGGATCATCCCCGGCGTCGGCGACGAACGTGAAGTAGATGCTGCAGCCCTCGGGGTAGGCGTGGCTGAAGTGAGCGAGGACGATCGCGTGCTTTCCGATCGCCGCGCGGACGCCCGCGTAGAGGGCGTCGAGCTGGGTCCACGACGAGGCGACCTCCATCGTGTCGTTGAAGAGGCCTCGGGCGAAGACCCGACTCTGCTTGTAGGAGACCGAGTAGCGCTCCGCCTCCCAGCGGCGGGCGGGTCCCTCGCCGCGGCTCACCCCGCCGACCTCGCGGAAGATCGCCTCGGCCGCGTTCGCCTCGAACTCGGCCTGGCCGTGGTCGCCCTCGAACACGAGGACGAGGAGGCAGCTCACCGGGAGGGCGCCGGCCGCGGTCGAGATCAGGCCGGCCGCGTGGCGCAGGACGTGACGGCCGCCGCGCTGGGCGAGCTCCTCGAGCCAGCTCCCGAGGCGCCAGGGCGCGCCCGAGGCGTCCGCGCCGGCGGCCGACGTGACGCGGTCGGCGTCGCCCGGGAGGAACTCGCCCTCGAGGCGGTCGTCGGCCGCAGCCGGCGGCGCGCTCTCGGCCGCGGCCGCCGCGCGCCTCTCGGCCTTCGCCGCCTTCTCCCCCTTGCGGGCGACGAGGAGGGTGTCGAGCTCGTCGTAGAGGCGGACGACGGCCGGGCGCAGGCCGGCCTGGAGCATCCGGCGCATCCCGTCGAGGCCCGCCTTCGCCGTCGAGAACGTGTAGGACCGGTAGACGCGCTCCCGCGGGGCCGGCCAGCATCGCATCGTCGCGCGGGTGATGAAGCCGAGGGTGCCCTCGGAGCCGACGAAGAGCTGCGCGAAGTCGGGGCCGGTCGCGCGGCGCGGCGACATCCGCTGGGCGGCCACCTCGCCGGTCGGGAGGACGACCTCGAGGGCGCGGACCATGTCCTCGATCTTGCCGTAACGCGACGAGCACTGGCCCGCGCTCCGGGCGGCGAGCCAGCCGCCGAGGGTCGAGCAGTGGATCGACGACGGGAAGTGGCCGAGGGTGAGGCCGTGGCGGTTGAGCTCATCCTCGAGGACGGGCCCCATGACGCCGGCCTGCGCCTCGACGAGGAGCGAGTCGGGCTCGACGCGGAGGATCTTCTCGAGCCGCTTCACGTCGATCGAGAGCCCGCCGCGGATGGGGACGGCGCCGCCGCACACGCCGGAGCCGCCGGCGTAGGGCGTGCACGGGATCCGCTCCTCGTGGCAGAGGCGGACGAGCGCGGCGAGCTGCTCGACGTCGGCGGGCCACGCGACGGCGCACGGGGGATGGCCGACCTCGCCGCCGCGGACGAGACGGATCATCTCGAGCGGCCACAGATCGCGGGCGTAGGCGCGGCGGTCGAGGTCGCTGCGGCTGACGTGCTCGGCGCCGACGATCGCGGCGATGCGGTCGATGATCGCGTCGTCGATCCTGCTGGCGGTGAGGGTCACGGGGCGGTCCTTTCGCGGGCGAGCCCGGATGCCTGCCGATCGGGCCGACGACCGGTGAGCCGGCTGGCGTGACGACCGGCGAGCCAGCCGCTCACCAGGGCGAAGCCGACCCCCGCGCCGTCGCGGGCGTAGTCGTGGGCGGACACGATCGACCCGGCGGCGAAGAGCCGCGCCGAGGCCGCGCGCCCGTCCTCGTCGAGCGCCCGTCCGGTCGGGTCGACGGCCACGCCGAGCCCTTCGAGGAGAGGATGCCGGGCGGGGCCGCCGCCGTCGACTCCGTCGTGGGCGGCCAGGACGGCGTCGGGACCAACCGGGACGCCCGAGCCGTCGACGAGGGTGAGCCCGGCGACCGGCTCGCGCGCCGAGACGGCCGGCGTGCCGGCGCCCTCGAGCCCGCCGCCGAGGAAGCGACCGGTCGCGAGGACGGCCGCCCCGGCGACGACGGGCTCGGCCGCGCCGGGGTCGGCCTCGGGGGCGATCGGGACCGAGCGCGCGATCGCGGCATCGTCGTGGAGCTGCAGCGAGGTGGCGCGCGCCGCGCGCACCTCGACGCCGGCCGCCGAGACGGCCCGCAGCAGCGCGCGGTGGGCGCGGAGGCCGGGCACCGACGGCGGCAGCGCGGTCGCCTCGGCGACCCGCGCGTTCGGGACCGCCGCGGCGAGGCCTCGATCGAGCGCGGCGACGACGGCGTCGTGACGCGAGAGGCCGAGCGCCGGCGGGAGGAGGACCACCGTCGCGCCGCGGCCGTCGTGGCCGTCCTCGGCTCGGTCCGCCCGCGCGTCCCGGACGGCCGGGCCGAGCGTCGTCTCGGCCCAGCGCGCGAGGGTCGCCTCGTCGGCCGCGTCGAACCCGACGGCGATGGCGAACGGGCCCGTCGGCGCGCCCGGCTCGATCTCATCGGGGAGCGCGACGGGGCTCGCCGCGCTCGCGCGCGCCCCGAACGCGCGGTAGGCGGCGGCGGTGGTCGGCGCGCCCAGCTCCGGCCAGGCGATTCCCGCGAGCGGCGCCACGACGAGCGTCGCGCCCGCCGCGACGACGGCGCGGGCGCACGCGCGCGCCGCGGTCGCCGGCGCCCCCGCGACCGCGCGGAGCACGCCGCCGGGGGCGGGGAGGGCGAGCGGCTCGTCGGTGGAGACGACGTGAGGGAGGTCGACGTCGGCGAGGCGGGGGAGGAGCGCGTCGAACGCCTCGCGCGCGCGCGCGACGATCGAGCTCGCCCGCGCTCGCGGGGCGGAGTCGGCCTCGTCGGCGAGGCGAGACCACGCGTGGCGCGGCTCGGCGCGGAGCAGCCGGGCGAGGGCGTCGCCGAGGGGCTCGTCGAGGTCGCCCGCGACCAGGTCGAGCGTGGCCGACGACAGCGCGGTCGCCCCGGGGCGGCCCGCCAGCATGACGACGCTCGCGCCCTCGGCCCGGGCCGCGAGCGCCGCCGCGACGCCGGCGGCGCCGCTTCCGATCACGACGACGTCGGCGGTCGGTTCGGCCATGGCGGCCATTTCACCACCGCGCGCAGCGGAACGCCACGCGGGCGTCCAGGGCGGTCGACGGGTGCGTCGAGGGGATCGGGCTCGGCGAGCTCGCTACAGGTCGTCCGAGGTCCAGCCCGCCAGTCGCCCGTCGGCGTCGAAGTAGACGTCGCGACGGAACGAGACGGGGACCGTGTAGCGCGTGACGTAGGTCGTGTAGATCGGCGCGTGGATCGACCGGCCGTAGCTGCCGCACCCGCCGTAGCTCCGGAAGTGCGCGTAGGTGTAGCCGCTGTGGACGGCCTCGCGCTCCTCGTAGCGGGTGATCCGGAACACCCATCGCTCGCCGCCGCCGCCTCGCCCGTCGGGGACGATCGTGTTCGGCAGCCCCCAGGCGAGCTCGACCTGCTCGCGCGTCATGCCCTTGAGGAGCCGGTCGTCGCGGATGGCCGCCTCGACCCGGCGCGGCCACGGCGTCGTCTCGAGGATGACCTCGCGGAGGTTGTGCCGGACCTGATCGTTGCGGTCCTGCGCGCGGGCGAACGTGCCCGAGTCGTAGGAGAAGACGCGCACGTCGGCGGGATCGGCGTAGCCCTCGCGGCCCTGATAGGTGACCTCGACCCGGTCGCCGGTCGGGTCGCCGACGCCGAGCGACTCGTGATGGAACTGGTCCATCCGGCCGATGACGTCCTCGCCGTCCTCGTCGGCGTAGAGCGGGGCGCCGTCGGTGCGGACGACGTAGTGGTAGCTCCGGCAGCCGCTGGCCGCGGCCAGCACGAGCAGTCCGACGGCCGGGAGTGCGACCCCCCGAATCCGCGTACCTCGCATGTCTCCTCCGACGTGGCTGAGCGGGCGGCGTTCGCGCGTCGCGTCATCGCGCCGTCTCGCACCAACCACCATAGACGGCCCGACGTCGGCCTTCAAGATGTCCCCCGGCGTCCGACGGCGGCGCCTCGGGGGATGTTCAGGCGCGACCGCGGGCCCGGCTCCTTGAACGCCCCCCGTCCAGAGCTACAATCTCCTTACGTCATCCCTAACGATGATGGTTCCACGCCGCGCGGGCAGCCCCCGAGCGGCGGGGGGAGGGCCTGTCCGGGTGAACGGACCGAACGATCCCGCACCGACGACCGCCGATCAGGACGGCGTCGATGAGGCGTGCGCCGAGGCGCTGCTCGCCGATGGGGTCATCACGGAGGACCAGCTCGCGGAGTGCCGCCGCCTCCGGGAGCAGCTCACGGTTCGCTACCCCGGCCTGCGCATCGCGCACGTCCTCCTGAAGAAGGGATACGTCGAACGCGACGTCCTCGAGGAGACCCTCGCCTCGATCTCGGGCGTGGACGAGTCGGTCGAGGAGCCGATCCGGGCCGCCGGCGGCCTCGTCGCGATCTGCGACGGCTGCGAGGCGCGCTACGACGCGACCGGGCGGAACGTGGGCGAGGCGGCCGGCTGCCCGTGCGGCGGCACGATCACCGTCTACGACGAGGGGGAGTCGCCGTTCGATTCGTACGAGTCGTACGAGTCGGACTACGACTCCGACTCCGCGCCGCCGTCGGAGCCGCTCCCCTCGGACGACGGGTTCGCGATGTTCCGGACCGTCGAGATCGAGCCGGATGAGATCGCCGGCGCCTTCCCGGGCGGCGGCCCGATCGGACCGCCGCCGGGCGCGCCGGAGCCGCCGGGTTCGGACGTCGGGTTCGAGGCGCCGTCCGAGTCGGAGCCCGGCTCGGACGACGGCTCGCTCTTCGAGCCGCCGCCGCCGGAGGCCGGCGCCGGCGCCGCCGACATCCAGCATCGCACCGTCGAGGTCGACGAGGAGGAGATCGTCGCGGGCGCGAATCCGATGCATCGGACCGTCGAGCTCGAGTCGGGCGAGATCGACGGCAGCGCGGCCATGCACCGAACCGTCGAGGTCGACGAGCACGAGATCACCGCCGACGCGATGGATGGCATGCGCCGCACGGTCGAGCTCGAGCCCGACGGCGCGGGCGGCTGGCGTCCGGAGCCGCCCGCCCCGCTGCCCCCGCCGGCGCTCGACGCCGAGGGCGCGACCGTCCTCCTCGGGCCGGGAAGCGCTGGCCAGATCGACGAGTCGCTCCTCGCGATGGAGTCGGGCGGCCTCGTCCAGCCCGAGGTCGAGAGCGGCCTCCACGCGGCGCCTACGGTGCGCGGGCAGCTCGAGTCGGGCGCGTGGGAGCCGGAGCCGTCGGGCGGCTGGGAGCAGGACGCGCCCCGCGGCCTCGAGGAGAACGTCGGCGGCCTCTCGGAGACGCTCGAGGCGTTCGCGCCGGTCGAGTCGAGCGACGATGCGATCGACGGGGACTCCTCGCTCGGCGGCTCGATCGACGTCTCCGATCTGATGGGCGATCCCGACGAGCAGACCCAACGCACCGGCGCGCCGGGGGGCAGCGGCTACGGGTCGCGGCCGGCGATGATGGGCCCCGGGATGGGCGCGCCCGGCGGCTCGGGGATCGAGGGGAGCGGACCCGTCTTCAGCGACGACCCCGACCTCGCGCCGACCGTCGAGATGGACGGCCCCGCCGGGATGGCCGGGCTGCCCGTTCGGAGCGAGACCGACGACCACGGCTGGGACGACACGCGCGCGGGATCGGACACCGGCCCGCGGAGCGAGACGGCCGACAGCGACCCGCCGCCGTTCGAGGGCTGGGGCGACTCCGAGAGCGACAGCGACTTCGACGCGACCGGCTCGGGCGTCGTCGTCGCGGCGAAGACGGGAGGGGGCGGGGCGAAGCTCGCGGTCGCTCTCGTCGTCTTCGTCATCCTGCTCGGGGCGGCCGGCTTCATCGGCTGGACGATGCACGTCTCGAGCGTCGTCGACGGGAGCCTCGCGGCCGGAAGCGACGCGTTCCGGCGCGGCGACTGGCAGGCGGCCTACGACGCCTACCGCACCGTCGTGGACTACCAGCCCGATCACCCCGAGGCGAGCGCGCGCCTCGTCGAGGCGGAGCAGCGGCTCGCGGCGCTCCGCCGGCGTGAGGAGCGCCGGGTCGCCTCCCGCGAGCGCGACGACCGGGCGAACGCCGCGATCGCGGAGGCGTCGAGCAAGGCGGAGCCGAGCGAGGCCGCCGCGACGATCGACAAGGCGATCCTCGCCGACGGCGAGAGCGGTCGCCTCTACCTCGAGCGGGCGCGGGCCGCCCGACGGGTGGGCCGGCAGAAGCAGGAGCGCGGCGCGTCGCAGGACGCCCAGGCGCGCTTCACCGGCGCCGAGAACGACCTCCGGATCGCCTACGACCTCCTCAAGACCGAGCGGGCGGAGATCGACAAGGACATCGCCGACCTGGCCGAGGACGACCCGACCGCGGAGGAGGACCGCGCGATGGCGGCCGTCATCGGGCAGCTCCTGGCCGAGACGGTCCTCGAGCGGTCGTTCATCCTCGAGTTCGATCGCGGCCGGAAGCGCGAGGCGCTCAAGGAGGCCGAGCGGGTCCGCGACGAGAGCGGCGAGCCGTGGACGGTCGCCTACGCCGACGGGCGCGCCGCGCTCGAGGAGCGCGACTACAAGACGGCGGGGCGGAAGCTCCGAACCGTCATCGAGGCGCGCCCCGAGGCGCCCGAGCCGAGGTTGCTCCGGGCGCAGGCGAACATCGGGCTCGGCCGCGTCGAGAAGGCGACCGAGGACGTCGACGCGGCCCGGGCCGAGGCGCCGCTCCTCGGTCGGCCGGTCGCGCTCTCCGCGTGGCTGGCGCTGGTGCGGGACGACGTCGCGGCGGCGATCAGCGAGTCGGAGCAGGCGGTGAAGCTCGCGCCGCGCGATCCGCTCGCGCGGATGATCCGCGGTCAGGCGTTCGAGGCGAACGATCAGCCGGAGAAGGCGCGGCCCGAGTACGACTTCGCGATCGAGTACGACCCGACCGACGCCTACGCCCTCTTCCTCCGCGGTCGCCTCCGGGTGGAGCGAGAGGACTACTACGGGGCGCTCCCGGACCTCAACAAGTCGCTCGAGCTCGACGAGAGCAACGCGGAGGCGTTCTTCTACCGCGGCAAGGCGCGCCATCACATGCAGCGCTACGACGACGCCTACGACGACTACTCGAGCGCGGTGAAGCTCGACCCGACCTTCGCCCGCGCCTTCGCGAACCGCGCGACGATCCGCGTCCGGCGCGAGGATGTCGCCGGGGCGAACGGCGACTACGACAGCGCCCTCGCCCTCGATCCCGAGAACCAGGACCTCACCTTCAACATCGGGCTCTTCCACTACCGGACGCGCGACTACCAGCGAGCGATCGACCGGGTCCGGAGGGCGATCGACCTGGCCGAGGACGCGGCGGCCTGGCCGAACGCGGCCCAGGCGCGCACCGTCCTCGCGGCATCGCTCCTGAACGTGAGCCCGCCGGATCCCGACGGAGCGATCGAGACCCTCACCGAGGCGATCGACATCGACCCCGCCTACGCCAACTCCTACTACTACCGATACCAGGCGTGGGAGCGGAAGGGCGAGCTCGAGAAGGCGCTCGAGGACCTCCGGACCTACACCCGCTACGAGCGCCAGCCGACCCAGGTGGCCCGCGTGCAGCCGGTGATCCAGCGCCTCGAGGCGAGGATCGCCGCCGCCGCCGACGGCGGCGAAGACCCCGGAGCCGGCGAGACCGCCGGAGCTGGCGAAGGCCCCGACATCGACCAGCCGGGCGTCACGCCGGCCCGGCCCACCCCGAGGAAGCGCAAGCCGATCTGGCCGCCGCCGCGCGGGTAGGACGGGGGGTCGCGGTCCGGCTCGCGACGGCGTGGCGGCTCCCCTGTTTGCGATCAGCGAGCGTCAGCCACTACGATGCCTCTCCTGACGGAGGCCATCGATCATGGCGCCTACCCTCGTACAATGCTGGCGCTGTCGTGCCCAGTGGTACCACACAGGTAATCTGGTCTGCGCGAGCTGCGGATCGACGGAGGTGTACTCCGTCGCAGTCCCCGCGGCCGCCCCGCCCCCATCGCTGCCGGCGCCATCGTCGCCTCCTGCCCCTCCCCCTCCCCCTCCCCCTCCTCCTTCTCCTGTCGCTCCGCCGCCGTATCCCGCGCCCGGCGCAACGGCACCTTCGATGACGGCCTTTCACGGTGGCGCCCCAGGCGCTCCGCCGCCTCCTCCGCCGCCTCCTCCGCCGCCTCCTCCGCCGCCTCCTCCACCGCCTCCTCCTCCTCCGCCGCCCCCCTCACCTCCTCGGCCATCACGACCGGCCGCAGCTCCGAGCCCCTTGCCGTCTCGGGATGGGGTCACCGCATCGCCGCATTCAGCAGCTCCGGTCGCGGGTGGGCGCGAGCTCGGCGGGGGACGCGACTCGGCACGTGTTCACGAGTTGACTCCGACGAACGAGGTCGTTCGCCCCAGTTTGTCACAGATCCTCACGTCACCGACGGTGCCGCTCCTCGCCTGCTTCGCCTGTCGCAAGACGTTCCGCGTGTCGGGCCACGAGCCGGGGAGCGACCGGCGCTGCCCGAGCTGTAGCGCGCCGCTCAAGCACGTCGCTCGGGATGCCCTGATCGGGGCGACGGTTGGCGGCTGCAAGATCGAGGCGGTGATCGGACGCGGAGGCATGGGGACGGTCTATCGGGCGACGCAGACCTCGGTCGGGCGTTCGGTCGCATTGAAGATCCTGGATCCGAAGCTCTCATCCGAGGCGTCGTTTCGAGCCCGTTTCGATCGCGAGGCCCGCGCCGCGGCTGCGGTCAGTCATCCCAACATCGTGTCGGTGTTCGACGTCGGAGAAGATGAGGACGTCAACTACCTCGTGATGGAGGTTGCCGCAGGGGCGAACCTCGACGTGTTGCTGCAGGACGAGAAGCACCTGTCGGAAGACGAGGCGCTCTCGATCGTGCGCCAGGTGGCGGACGCTCTTCAGCATCTCGAGCCGCTCGGGCTCGTCCATCGAGACGTGAAGCCCTCGAACATCATCTACGACAGGGAGGAAGGACGAGCGAGGCTCGCCGACTTCGGCCTCGCGCGGCCGATCGCCGACGACCAGGTCGCGGTGACGAAGACCGGCGTCTCTCTGGGCACGCCGTACTACATGTCACCCGAGCAGGTGCGCGGCGAGAAGCAGCTCGATATCGCCACGGACGTCTATGCGCTGGGGGGGACTCTCTTCCATCTGCTCACCGGCGAGGCGCCCTTCGATGGAGAGAGCTCGGCGGTCGTGATGTCGAAGCACCTTCGCGCTCAGGTGCCGAACCCTCGACGAGTCCGGCCCGCCGTCTCCGCGTCCGCGGCGAAGCTCGTCCGGAAGATGATGGCGAAGAGTCCCTCCGCGCGACCGAGTCCCGCTCAGGTCGTCAGCATGGTCGAGACGATCGAAGGGGGGGACGCTCTCGAGTCTGGCTCCGAGCGCCCACGCGCCACGTCGAGCCGTCGGCCGAGGCCAACGGGCGCGACGCGAGCCACCAGTCGACCCGGGAGTCAGAACGCCATCATGGCCGGGGCTGTCGTGGGCGGAGCGCTGTTGCTCATCGTCGCCGTGGTCGCGACATCCGGTGGCGAGAAGGCGACCGAGCCGGCTCCCGAGGCGCCCGAGATCGCCTCCGGTGAAGCCGCCACGCCCGACGACTGGGTCTCGCCGGTCGACGAGCCCGTGGGTGACGATCCCGTCGCCGCTCCGCCCGAAGTCGAGGAGGTCAGGGATCCGGCTCCAAGCGCCGCTGATCGGCCAGTCGCCGTCGAGGAAGAGGAGGAGGCCCCTCCTCCGCGGTTCGATGTGCCGGTTGCTCCCGAGCTCGGTGTGGGCTCGGGCGCGGCGGGGACGGTCGTGGTGTCCGAGGATGAGGATGGAGAGGAGGATCCCGGGGGCGAGGACGCCGATGAGGACTCCGAGGACGAGGAGTGGAGACCCCCCGGATCGGCGGACTCTGCGGAGGGACCCCTGGGCGGTCAGCAGCCGCTCGCGCCGGAGGCGAGCGGTGCGGCCGAGCTGCCGCCAGGTGACCCGAGCAAGCCCGACCCGGAGCCACCCGAGCGTCTCGCTCCCGAGCCTTTCGACGTGCCAGTCGCGCTGCCGCCGCTCCCGGTGAATCGTTCGCTCAGTGCGCGGGATGTGGCGTCGCTCGTGAAGACCTACTTGAAGGACGAGTCGGAGCGCGTTTCGATCATCGAGCGCCTACGAGCGGCCGACCGAGAGCATCTGACGTCACCTCTTCACTCCGCAATCGGTCGCGCTCGGACGAGAGAGGGCGCCCTCGAGCTCGCCATCCTCCTGCGCGTTCCGGGGCTCACGCGAAGCGTGAAGCGCCTCCTGGAGGACGAGAGGCTGCGCCTCGCGGTCGTGACGGTTCTCGCCGAGGCGGGCGATGAGGACGCCGCGCGGTTGCTCGTGGAGCGCTGGGAAGCGACGGACGACCCGGCGGAGGCGAAGATCATCGAGGAGGCGTTGAATCGTCCCGTGCCCTACTTCTCGGCGCTGGAGGACTTGAAGGAGGCCATGGAGGGGATGGAGCCGACCGACCGTCGGCGATTCGTGGCGGCGAAGATCCTCCAGAAGCAGATTGGTCTCGCGAGCGAAGTTCCCGAGGGGATCATTGCCGGGTGGAGCGAGACCAGGAAGTCGTTCGCTCTCTACGGCGTTCGCTTCGCGATCAAGGGTCTCGATCTCTTCGAGCAGGGCGGCTGGGAGGGCGAGGGTCGTCCCGTCGGAAAGAACCGCCTTCTCCAGAGTGGAGAGCAGTACATTCTCAAGCCACTTCCGGAGCAGATCCAGGAGGGCAATCACTCGCTCGTGATCCGGCTCCTCGTCGTCGAAGGCGACGAGACCACGATCTCCTTCGTCGGAGACCAGGGAGTCTGGAGGCCGACACTGGAGGGCGATCTCTGGGTGACGCGGACCGGCGGGCAAGTCGAGCTCACTCATCCGGCCGTTCGAAGGCGATGGGTCGAGATGTCGTTCGACCTGACCGACAAGAGCGCTCCGGGGCGTCGCTATCAGAGGCAGATTCGACTCATGGTCGACGGTCGTCCCTACCTCGACGGAAACATGGTTCACAACGGCAGGCTCACCGAGTTGAGGCTGCTGGCCGGCAATTCCACGGTCGTCTTCGGCGGAGTCGAGCTCCGTTCGAAGTAGGCCCGCGTCTCCGCTTCCGAGATGACGCCCGTCGTCGGCTACCGAATCGTCGGCATCTCCCCGACGGGTCCCGGCGCCCGCCAGGCGTCCTCGGGCATCATCGTCCCGCGGTAACTCTTCGGCACGAGCAGGACCGCGGTTTTCCGGACGTCCCCGTCCTCGATCCCCGTCGCGATGAGGCAGAGGCGGCGCCACGCGCTCTCCGCGATGCGGCACCGATAGCGGCGGAGCCGGAGGACGCTGCCGAGCTTGTAGCCGGCCTTCGCTCGCGGCATGTGCGAGGCGAGCTTGGCGGGGTCGAGCGCTCGCAGGTCGTCCCCGATCAACTCGACGATCTCCTCGCGTGATGCCTGGTCGAGGAGGTCGGTCGAGGGCACGTCGAGCGATTGCCCGCTCCTGGCGAGGTAGAGGGTCGGCAGTCGGTGAAGCGTGATCTGGAACTCGAGTCCGACCGTCTCGGCCGCGGCGTCACGGTCGCCGGCTCGCATCTGCTCGTGGGCGAGGCGCAGTCGGAGCGGCCAGTCGTCCGGTCGAGTGGCGACCGAGCGGGCGAGGTCGCGGAGGCGCTCGTCGATGGAGCCGACGTGGCCGCCGGCCGGGGCGCCCGGTCGTGCGGGGAGCGGCGCCGGCTCGACGCGCGGCATCGTGCCGCTCAGCTTGGTCGGAAAGCGATCCGACTCGAGGTCGGGGTCCTTCACGGCGTGGTCGAGCAGCTGCTTGAGGCGCGGGAGCTTTCCGTTCGAGAGCTCGATCGCGCGCGGCAGGATCCGAGCCATGCCGGCGTCGTCGTAGGTCTTCGGCGACCGGGCTCGTCTCGCGACGACCATCTCGAGAGCGGTCGTCGCCCGATTCGCCGGGGTGAACGCGGTCTCGACGGCGGTGAGCAGCTCGCGGGACAGGCCATAGTTGCTCGCGTCGTCGAGGGGGCAGGATCCGAGCCGCCTCGTCGCGCGCCACTTCGACTCGTCGAGGAACGGGTGAGGCGCGAACGGCTGCTCCCAGACGCGGGAGAGACCGACCGAGAGCTTCGCTCCGCCCTTCCCCTCGACCACCAGGTGGAGCCTCGCCTCGTAGTCCTTGCGGCTCCTCAGGGGCAGGGCGCGGAGGTGCGTGGTGCGGTCCGCGTAGCCGATCGACGTCCACGGGACGGCGTGGGCGAGCGCGACCGGGTCGAGAGCCTCGAGGTCCGGGCGCAGGACAGCCTCGAGCTCGGCGCGGTCGACCGACGCGTCCTCGTCGTCGACGACGTCGAGGGTGAGGATGAAGCGAAGTCGGATGTCGAAGCGAACACCCGCTCCGGCGCACGCTCTCGCCCAGTCGCCGCGGTCGAGGCGGACCTTGGCCCTCTCGAGCCGATCGAGGAGGTCGTTCGTCTCGGGGGTCGCCACGGACGGATTCGCTCGCCTACCCGCCCGCGTCGATCGCCCGGTCGACGAGCTCCTTGAGCTCGAGGAGCTCGTTCTCGGCCTTCGCGTCGCCCTTGCGCTTCGAGGCCGCGAGGCCGTCCTCGATCGTCTTTCGCGCTTCGTCGAGGCGACCCTCGTCGCGGTGGATCGCCGCGACGTGGTAGAAGGCGTAGCCGTAGTCGGGGTCGATCTCGATGCACTCGCGCAGGAGCCGGATCGCCTCGTCGGGCTCGGCGCGCCCCTTGTGCTCCATCGCGAGGGCGTAGCGCGGGAAGGTGTTCTTCGCGTCGCTGTCGGCCATGGCCCGGAGCTTCGCCATCCGGGCCAGCGCTGCGTCGTCGCTCACGCGCTCTCTCCTGGGGATCTTCGATCTTCCATCTAGGTCTTCGGTTTCAGCAGGCGCGGCAGGTCGTCGACCGCCTCGCGCAGTCGCCGCCACTTGCTGAGCGGCAGGGCGCCGCCGATCACGAGCTCGGCCACGCCGGCCCGGAACGTCGTCCCGGGGTCGGCGAAGGCGGCGCGGACCTCGGCGGCGCGCGTCTCCTGCGCTCGCTCGACCAGCCTCACGTACACCTGGCGGAGGGTGGGGTCGTCGAGCCTCTCGTCGCGCGACTCGATGTAGAACCAGAGCGACACCCGCGTGCCGCCGCCGAGCTGGATGAAGACGTCGCCCTCGAGGACGAACGTGCCTCCGGCGCCGAGCGGCTCGCCATTCACCGTCGTGTTGCCGCCTCCGCGCCGGGCGATCAGCCGGAACGCGCCGTCGCTGCCGAAGGCGATCGCGACGTGGCTGTCCTCGATTCCGGGCGCCTCGATCCGGATGTCGGCGCTCGGCGCGCTCCCGATCTCGAGCGTCTTCTTCTCGATCGGGAAGATCCGTCGCGTCTTCGGCGCGAACACGAGCAGGCGCGCCTTGTACTTCGCGACCGCCTCGTCGGCCTTGTTCGCGTCGGGCGCGAGGGCGGCCGTGTCGAAGAACTTCGTCATCGGCGGCGCGGCCTTGGGCCGGCGCTTCAGATAGAGAACGAGCGTCGTCACCGCGAGGCCGGCCATGAACGTCCAGCCCGCGTTTCCGGTGCCGCCGAGCGCGTTGACGATCCGCGAGACGAACGTCGCCGCCTCGGCGGGCCGGTCGGCGACGTCGATCCCGTAGGTCTCGAGGAGCTGGCTGAGGACCGGGCTCGCCACGGCGAAGAAGCCGGCCGCCTTGGTCGCGGTCTGGGCGACCGAGCGGGTCGGGATCGGGATCTTGTCGACGACCTTGCCCTCGTAGTGGAGCTCGACGTAGGCGTCGTCGAAGTCGCCCTCGGCGATCGGCGTGACGTGGAAGCGACCCTCGGCCATCGCCGGGCGCGTGTCGACGTCGAGCTCGGGCGGCACGACGAGGCAGCCGGGGATGTGGGGAACGACCTTCACGAACGGGTCGCTCTCCTTGATCTTGAGACGCGTCTTGCTCTGCACCTGCTCGACCGCCTCGGCGACGATCTTCTCGACCTCGTGGAGGCTGAAGATCACGAGCATGGGGAAGGTGCGGTTGGGGTTCATCCGCGACCACCACCGGACCGTCGTCCGCCGCTCGTACGACTTCACGACGCGGGTGCCGCGGGCGCCGGTCTTGGTGGCGGCGGCGCCGCCCTTGGTGAGCTTCGCGTCTCTGTCCTTGCTCTGCTCCTGCATCTTCTCGATCGCGGCGCCGGCCGCGCCGATCGCCGCGCCCGCGGCGGCGCCGGCGAGGTCGGCCGCCGCGCCGAAGAGGGCGCCGATGCCGGGGCCGCCGCCGCGGGCGGCCTGCATCCTCGGTGCGGCGGCGACGGCGAAGCTCCGCTCCGCGGCCGACGAGCGGCGACGCGAGGCCGTCGGGCGCGGCGGCGGCGGCGGAGCGGACGCCGGCGGCAGCGCGGCCGGCGCTCCGTAGGGCGCTCCGTAGGGAGCGCCGCTCGGCGCCGCCGACGGGAGGTCGGGCCCCGACGCGCTCATCGCCGCGCGCGCCCGGGCGACCTGGGCGAGCACCTCGGGCGATGGACCGGGCGCGCCTCCGCCTCCGCCGGCTGCGCCGGGCACCGGCTCCCCGGAGCCGGGGGGCCCGTAGCCGGCCTGGGGCATGCCGAGGCTGGCCGAGAGCGAGCCTGACGGCAGGGCGCCGATCGGGCCGTCCATCAGGCTCCGGAACGTCGGTGGCGCGTCGGCCTCGTCACCGAACGGGTCGGCGCCGAACGGGTCGTCGCCGAACGGGTCATCGCCGAACGGGTCGTCGAAGGCGACCGGCGCGACGGAGAAGTCGTCCGAGGCGAGGTCCGCGGGCGCCGCCTGCGCGGGCGCGCCGAAGGGGGCGGCGGGCGGCGTCGGGGTCGCCGCGAACGGGTCGAGGCCCGACCATGCGCCGGCCTCGGCAGGCGGGGGAGCGTCCGCGCTCGGCCCTTCCGGCCACGAGAGATCCGGCTCGGGCTCGGGATGCTCCTCCTCCACCTCCCCGGGCCCGACGGCCGCGTGCACTCCGGTGTCCGACGCCATGAAGGCGCCGGTGTCGGCGGGGGATGGCTCGGGCTCGCCGGCGCCATCGAGGAGGAACTCGAGGTCGTCGAGGGCGTCCTTCTCGGAGCCGACCGGGGCGCCCTCGTCGATGGCGAGGTCGTCGTCGGGCTCGTCGAAGTGATACGTTCGGTACGCGACCTCCTTCTTCGCCTCGTTCCGCGGCTCGGACCGTTCGCGCTCCTGCTTCGCCGCGTCGTCTCCGTCGCGGCGTCGGTCCTCGCTCGCGCTCTCGTCCTCGTCGTCCTCGTCATCGACATCGAGGTCGACGTCGATGTCGTAGAGGGCGAGGAGCGCGTCCTCGATCGCGGACCGATTCGCGACGACCGCGATGATCCGGTCGCGACCGAGGATGAACCGGAGCGCCTCGAGCCTCTCGGGCGACGGGAGCTCCTCGACGGCGATGACGAGCGCGCCGCCGTCGAGCCGGATCGGGACGAGCCGATGCTCGGCCGCGACCGCGCCGTCGACGAGGGCGATCACCTCGGGCGGGATCGCGTCCCCCTCGAGCAGGTCGTCGAGGTCGATCGAGATCTCCGGGTCGGCCGCGGCGTCGTCGCGCTCCTCGAGGCGGAGCACGCGCGTGTCGTACCCGCAGATGCGGATGATGTCGTCGGCGCGGATGGCGATCGTGCGCGCGTTCGGCCCGAGGGCGACCTCGACGCCATCGCGGACGATGTGAAGCGGCTCCGCGCCGCCGAGATCGTGCAGTCGCCAGCGGCCCCGGTCGAAGACGAACCGGGCCCGCCTGCGTCCGATGTGACGGTCGGCCAGGTGGACCCGGCAGGACGGGTCCCGACCGAGGAAGAGCTCGTGGAAGGTGCCGGAGACCTCGGTCAGCCCGCCCTCGTCCTCGGTGAGGATGTCGAGCGCGATGAACGCCGCCGCAGGAGCTTCGTCGATCTCCGCAAGGGCCGTCGCCCCGACACGATCCGCCACGCGTCCTCCTCTCGCCCGACCGGGCGCAGCCCATGGTAGATCGACCCCCGAGGGCCCGCCAGGCCGGGGCGGTGCCCTCCAGCTCCGAGGACGCTCGGGCGCGGGTCGGCGTGTCGGATCGGCCGGGCTTCTCCGACGCGATGCCAGTCGTTGCTGGAGTTACGCCGAGGGGAGCCGGGCGCGTCGTCTGGATCTCCGGCGCCGCCGACGGATAGGGTGGGGCGAGCGCCGCGCCCAGACCTGGAGCCTTCGCGATGACCGAGTCGAGCGAGACCCCCTCCGACGCCCCGCCCCGGTTCGTCCCGCTGCCGTTCGAGCGGCTCGCCGAGGACGAGATGCGACGCCGGGCGACGGCGTTCCACGCCGAGATGAACCGTCGCCGGACGGTGCGCGACTTCAGCCGCGATCCGGTGCCGCTCGACGTCATCCGCTCGGCGATTCGGACCGCGGGCACGGCGCCATCGGGCGCGCACCTCCAGCCGTGGCACTTCGCCGTCGTCACCGACGGCGAGCTGAAGCGCCGGATCCGCGAGGCCGCCGAGGCCGAGGAGAGGAAGAGCTACGAGGAGCGCTTCCCGCCCGAGTGGCTGGCCGTCCTCGCCCCCCTTGGCACCGACGAGGTGAAGGCGCACATCGAGGACGCCCCCGTCCTGATCGTCGTCTTCGCCGAGCGGACGCCGCCGCCCGGGTCGGGTCGGACGCGCAACTACTACGTGACCGAGTCGGTCGGGCTGGCGACCGGGCTGCTGATCGCGGCGCTCCACCGGGCGGGCCTGGCGACCCTGACGCACACGCCCAACCCGATGGGCTTCCTCCGGGAGCTCCTCGGCCGCCCGCCGAACGAGACGGCGTTCGTCCTGCTCCCCGTCGGCTACCCGGCCGAGGGGGCGCGGGTGCCCGACCTCAACCGGAAGCCGCTCGAGGGGATCATGACGTGGCACGGGCCCGCGATCTGACTTTCTCCTGGCTGATTGACCAAAAATCGAATATGGTCATTTCGTCATGAACGTGGACAAGCGAGATCGGATCCTGAAGCAGGCGGCGGCCGCGTTCGCCCGCTTCGGCTTCCGGAAGACGACGATGAGCGAGATCGCCCGGGCCGCGGGCGTCGCGAAGGGATCGCTCTACCACGCCGCCGAGTCCAAGGAGGAGCTCTTCTACAAGGTGCTCGAGCGCGAGGTCGACGGCTGGGTCGATGAGGCCCGGGCCCGGATCGACCCCGACGTGCCCGCGGACCGGACGCTCCGGGCGATGAGCGAGGCGGGCTTCGGCTCGCTCGAGAAGCGACCGCTCATCCGGTCGCTTCTGGTCGGGGAGGCGAGCGCCGAGCTGCCGGACTGGTCGGACGCGTTCGCCGACCTCCGTCGCCGCGGCGCCCGGAACGTCGTCGAGGCGCTCGAGGTCGGCGTGCGACAGCGGCGCTTCCGGAAGGATCTCGACGTCGAGATCGTGGCGAGCCTCCTCCAGGAGATGCAGGTCGCCACCTACATGTTCCACACCCGCGGGAAGGGGGCGAAGGCGCGCCTCGCGCGCCGGCGCCAGGTCGGCCTCGAGGTCGTCCTCCACGGGATCGCACGATCGGGGCGGCGCTCGTCGGGCCTCTAGGTCCCCTGACGCCCTCCCCTTTTTTTCGATCGGAAATGACCAAAAAACCATATCAGTCACAAAGGCTAGCTGCGAAAGCGCCAGAGAAGAAAGAGAGAGAGAGTCATGCAGGTCCGAGATCGACACGTCGCCGTCACCGGCGCCTCCTCCGGCATCGGGGCGGCCATCGCCGCGGAGATGGCCGCGCACGGCGCGCGGGTCACCCTCGTCGCCCGGCGCGAGGAGCGGCTCCGGGAGCTGGCGACGACGCTCGCGCGCGATCACGGCACCGAGAGCTTCGTCGCCGTGGCCGACCTCGCCCGGCTCGAGACGTCGACCGACTGGATCGAGGAGGCGCGCGCGGCGCTCGGGCCGATCGACGTCCTCGTCAACAACGCCGGCGTGCAGGTGATCGCCGCGACCGCACGGGTCGACCCAGACGAAGGCGAGCGGTCGGTCGCCCTCAACCTCCTCGCGCCGCTCCGGGCGACGCGGGTCGTGTTGCCCGGCATGCTCGAGCGCGGCGACGGCGTGATCGTCAACGTGACATCGATGGCGGCCCTGGCCCCGACCCCGCGGATGACCTACTACAACGCGGGGAAGGCGGGCCTCGCCGGCGCGTCCGAGGCGCTCCGCGGCGAGCTCCGGAAGACGGGCGTCGACGTCGTGACCGTCTATCCCGGGATCATCGCCGAGACCGAGATGGCGCAGGACGGCCTCGCCGCCTACGCGTCGTCCACGATGCTCGCGCTCCAGCCTCGCGGGACGGCGCGCAGCCTCGCCGGGCACGTGCGCCGCGCCGTGGAGCGCCGCCGGGCGCGGGTCGTCTACCCGCGCGCGAACGGTCTCGCCCGGACGTTCCCGACGTTCACCCGCTGGTTGATGGATCGCTTCACGCCCGACCTCGCCTCCGACGGGCTCGCGCGGGCGGTGAGCTGATGGCGAGGGGTTGGTTCACCGCCTTCCCGTGAGATCCGTTCCAGGAACGAGGGAATCTCACGCAAAGGCGCAAAGGCGCAAAGGAGCGTTGCTGTGCGCCGAGATCCGGCTCCGGCAGGGCCCCTTTGCGCCTTTGCGCCTTTGCGTGAGCTATTCTTCGTTCCAGGAACGAGACCGGGCCCCTCCTTCCATCGAAGAAGAGGCCCGGAACGGCCGAGGAAGCCGTGGCGTCCTCGGCGTCGGCGATCGAAGCGTCGTTAGTAGTACTTCTTCTTCGCCGGCTTCTTCTTCTCGGGAGCCGGCGTCTCCGGCGCCGGCTTCGGCGTCTTCTTGCCGGTCAGGCGCTCGCGCCGCTCCTTCTGCTTGCGCGCCCGCCGCTCCATCTCCTCGCCGATGAACGCCTGGATCATCGCCTGCCGGATCGGCTCCATGTGGGCGGGATCCTCGACGACGACGTTGATGAAGTCGAAGCACATCTCGTCGAAGCTCTCCTCGCCGAAGCGCACGCGCGTCGGCGGGTCGCTCGGGTTGTCGGCGTTGTCCTTGCTGTTGTCGTAGCGGGCCCAGAGCTTGAGCTTCGTTCCGGCGGGGAGCTTCACCGACTCGCGGTAGAGGTACTGGCCCTGCCAGCGGAAGTTCCAGTCGTCGATGTACATCAGCTCGAGGACCTCGCCGTCGGGCAGCTCTGCCCAGATCCGCATCTCCTTGCCGAGGTAGTGCATGTGGGGCGCGTTGCCGATCAGCTCGACCGGCTTCGGCAGCGTCATCTCGCTCGTCTTGATGTAGTTCTTCTCGCCGGGCGGGATGTCGATGTCGCGCGCGCCGAGGACGATGCCCTCGAGCTTGCGGTTGTCGGTGTTCTTCGCGAAGTAGATCCCGATCCGGCTCTTGTCCTTCGCGGCCTTCCCGCTCGGGTGATAGTGGAGCTGGAGGACCACGTCGGCCGACTTCTTCACGTAGCGCGCGATGCCGTCGGGGAGGAGGGTCGGTGGCGACCCGGGGGCGAAGCCGCCGAGCGCGCCCGAGGGGTTGAACCCGATCCCGCCGAAGCCCGGGTAGCCGGGGCCGTCGTGCTGGGCGTCGAGGCGACGGGCGCGGCGCTCGTCGTCGAGGAACGCGATCGCGTGGTGGACGACGCTCGGAGCGCCCGGCTTGAACTCGAAGCCGATCACCTGCTTGTCGCCATCGAGGTTCATCGGGAGGACGAAGTTGCGGAAGTCGTCGGGGCCGTCGGCCTTGACCGCGTAGGCCTCGTCCATCTCGATGATCAGGTCCGGCTCGCCGAGGCGCCAGCCGTCGGGGAAGGACGGCATGGTCGGCAGGTCGTCGTCGTGGCCCTTCGGCGCGTCGGCCTCGGCCCACGCCTCGAGGATCGCGACCTCGTCGGCGTGGAGGCTCGACTCGTCGAGGAACTCGCCGTGGCCCTTCTTCGGCTGCCAGGGCGGCATGAGCCGGTTCGAGACGACGACGTCGATCATGTCGGCGCGCCGAGCGGCATCCTCGTAGCTGGTCAGGGTGAACGGCGCGATCTCGCCGTCGCGGTGGCAGCTCATGCAGCTCGTCGCGAGGATCGGCGCGACGTCCCGGGTGTAGCTGACCTTCGGCTGTCCCTCGGGGCGACGCTCGCCCTCCCAGACGCAGCCGACCGCGTCGGTGACCGGCGTCGCGATCTCTTCGCCGGTCGCGGCGGCCTGGATCGCGTCCGCGAGCCAGCTGTGCTTGGCCCCGGCGGGCTTCGGCTTGGTGACCGCGTCCCAGCCGTCGTCGATCGCGCCGCGGTAGACGATCCGGTCATCGGAGCCCACGACGAACGCCTCGGGGACGGTGCTCGGGGCGAGCGCCGCGCCGAGGATCCCCGAGCCGTCGAAGACGACCGGGAACTCGACCGCGTACTCGGCCATGTGCGCGCGCGCCTCGGCGGCCGTCACGAAGCGGTCCGAGATCACCGCGATGAGCTGGGCGCCGGCCGCGTCGGCCGTCTTCGCGAGCGCGTTCAGCTTCGGCACGCTCCGGTTGCTGATCGGGCACTCGGTCCCGATGAAGACGAACGCCGTCGGCTGGGTCCAGTCGCGCGACCCGACGGTGATGATGGTGCCGTCGAGCGCCAGGAGTCTCCGTCCCATCAGCCCGGCCGGCTCGGTCGGGAGCGTTCGCGCACCCGGAGTGACGTCGTCGCCTTCGCCGCCGGTTGCTTCGGCGACGACGAGCGTCGTGACCAAGGCGAGGGCGACCCCGCCGATGACGGTCGTGCGCAGCGTTGCCATGCTGTTACCTCTTTTCGAAGACCGTGGCCCGCGAAGGCGGACCTTCCCTCTGGGAGGTACCGACTCTGGAGCTGAGTTGGTTTCACACTGTTTCCCAAGCATCATACGGACGAGACCCCATTGGCCGTTTGATACCCGTACCACGCCCTGACACCATCGGGCGACGACGGACCGGCCCTGGAGACGCTCACATGCCCCAAACCCCGCTGCCAGCGGGCCCCGAGGAGCGACGCCTCGGCGAGGAGCTCGTCGCCACCGGGCGACTGAGCCAGGATCAGCTCGCGGCAGCTCTCGCGGCGCAGCGGCAGCGCGGCGGGACCCTGCGGCGGAGCCTGGTCGAGCTCGGCCTCGTCCCCGACGGGAGCGCTCTCCCTCCGAGCGTGTCGCGCGACGAGACGCTCGTCGTCGCGCCGCCGGCCGAGCCGGACGCGCGCTCGGGGTCCGCCTCGCCGCGGCCGGCGCTCACCCCCGCGCCCCAGGCGAGCCCCGCGCCCAGCCTCGGCCCGCGCCCGGGCGGCCTGCCCCAGCGGACGCCGGTCTCGGGCCGGCACGCGCCGACCGGCCCGAGCT
Source organism: Planctomycetota bacterium (assembly GCA_029260755.1). Classification (GTDB taxonomy): domain Bacteria; phylum Planctomycetota; class J058; order J058; family JAJDCQ01; genus JAJDCQ01. Next base: position 53,742 of record JAJDCQ010000073.1, read on the forward strand.
CGGCGCGTCTGCGGACCCGCCTCGGGGGGAGCGCCCGCCTCACGGCGCCCGATCTGACGCCGCCGAGCGGCGCGGCCGACTCCTCCGCCGGTCGGGGTCCGCCCGCGGGGCACTCGTCGAGGATCGCGGCGGCCGCCCGGGTGCCCGAGGACGTCGCGGCGGCGATGGCCGACCCGAGCAGGCGCCTCGGCCGCTACGCCCTCGTCGACGAGCTCGGCCGCGGCGGGATGGGCGTCGTCTACCGCGCGTGGGATGTCGAGCTGCGCCGGACGGTCGCGATCAAGGCGATCCACGACAGCCTCCTCGACAACCACAAGGAGCGGGAGCGCTTTCATCGCGAGGCCCAGGCGGCCGCCCGCCTCAGCCACCCCGTGATCGTGGCCGTCCACGAGGCGGGCCAGCACGAGGGGCGGCCGTTCCTCGTCATGGACTACATCCGCGGCGAGACGTTCGCGGAGCTGCAGAAGAGGGAGCCGCTCCCGGCGCGTCGCGTCGCCGAGATCGTTCGCGATCTGGCGCGCGGGCTCGACCACGCGCACGACCAGGGCGTGATCCACCGCGACGTGAAGCCGCAGAACGTGCTCCTCGACGCCGAGGGCCGACCCCGTCTGGTCGACTTCGGCCTCGCCCAGTCGATCGACGTCGACCGGCAGCTCACCCGGACCGGTCAGCTCATCGGGACGCCGCACTACGTCTCGCCCGAGCAGGCGCGCGGCGACCTCACCTCGATCGGGCCGCACTCCGATGTCTACCAGCTCGGCGGCGTGCTCTACTGGGCGCTCACCGGGTCCCCGCCGTTCCACGGCGCGACCCTCCCCGAGATCCTCGGGAAGGTGTTCACGACCGATCCCGAGCCGCTCCGCGCCCTCGCGCCCGAGGTGCATCCGGACCTCGAGACGATCGCGCTCCGCTGCCTCGAGAAGGAGCCGCGGCGTCGCTACCTCCGCGCGTCCGACCTGGCCGCCGAGCTCGACCGGTTCATCCGCGGCGACGCGATCCGGGCGCGTCCGATCGGTCGGCTCGCCCGCCTCGTCCGCTGGGCCGGTCGCAACCGCGCCCTCGCCGTGACGCTCGGGATCGGCGGCGTCCTCGTCGTCGCGCTCGCCGCGGGCGGCGTCGTCGCCGCCGCCTGGGCCGCGGCCGGCGAGCGCCGCGCCGCCGAGGCGCGGGCTCGCGACCAGGCGCGGGCTGCCTGGGAGGCGTTCGAGACCGCGCGCGCCGCGGTCCCCGTCGTCGACGATGCCGACGCGGCCGTCGATCCGGGCGCCCGCGACCGGCGCCGCCGCGCCCTCGACGGCGTCCTCGCCGCGGGGCTCGAGGCGGTCGCCGCGACCGGACGGGCGCTCGCGGTCCACCCCGAGGACGACGCGGTCCGCCGGCTCGCGTTCGACGCGGCCCTCGCGTTCGGCGAGGTCGCCCTCGAGACCGAGCAGTGGGGTCTCGCCGCGACGGCGTTCCAGCGGGCGGCCGCGACCGGGGTCGACGCCGACCGCGCGGCGGCGGCCCTCGAGGCGGTCGCCGTCGAGCGGGCTCGGGTCGAGACCCTCGCTCGCGAGGCGGTCCTCGGCGTGCTGGCCGACCTGCGCGAGGGCGCCTACGGCGTCGGCGTCGCCGACGTGGAGGACGCGGTCTTCGCCCTCGTCCGACATCCGACGCCGACGACGGTCGGGCTGCTCGCCGACGAGCTCGACGCGACGAGCGCGGCGATCCGCGAGAGCGCCCGCGCGATCTACCTCGAGGCGCGAGAGCCGGACGCGGCCGAGCGCGCCCGCGGGGAGGGCTCGATCGACGGGCTCGCCGAGGCGGTCGACTGGGCGCTCGATCCCGCCTCGCGCGGGCAGGCGCGACCGGAGCTCGCCGCTCGGCTCGAGCGGGCGCTCGTCCGGATCGTGACGCGGCATCGAGACGCCGGCGGCGCGGTCGAAGGGGCCGACCCGCTCTTCTCGGCGCGCATTGTCGAGCGCCTCGGCGCGCCGCGGCTCCTGACGGCGCGGGCCTGCTGCGAAGCGCTCGGGCGGATCGGGCTCCCGGCGCCACGGGCGCTCGCGAGCCTCGCCGACTACATCGACGCCGAGCTCGACCAGCGCCGAGCGGCCGTCGCCGGGGAGGCGCTCTGCCGGATCGCGACGCCGGAGGCGGTCGGCCTGGCCGTCGCCGCGCGGAGGCGGCTCGGCCTCCGCGGCCCGTACTGGGAGATCGTCTCGCGCCGGCTCGAGCGGAGCGAGACCGAGGTCGAGCTCGCCGCCGAGACGTGGGCGGACTACATGGACCACGGCGTCGCCCTGATGGCGAAGCGCGACCTCGCCGGCGCGATCGAGGCGTTCACCGCGGCGATCACCCTCGACCCGACCCGGCCGCTCGCCTGGAACGAGCGCGCCCGGGCGAAGTACGGCGGGGGCGACCCGGGCGGCGCCATCGCCGACTTCGACCGCGCGATCGAGCTCGCGCCGCGGAACGCGCTGTTCCACTCGAGCCGCGGCGGGGCGAAGTTCCAGGTCGGCGATCACCGGGGCGCCCTCGCCGACCTCGCCCTCGCCCTGGAGCTCGACCGGAACCACGCCCCGGCCTGGGCGAACCGCGGCGTGATTCGCTACTCCCTCGGCGACCATCCCGGCGCGATCGAGGATCTGAGCCGGGCGCTCGAGCTCGCTCCGGGCGATGCGAACGCCTGGCATCACCGCGGCCGCGCCCATTACGCCCTCGGCCGGTTCGAGGCGGCGGCCTCCGACCTCGGCCGCGCCCTCGAGCTCGACGACGGCCTGGTCGAGTGCTGGAACGACCGCGGCGCGTCGCGCCTGGCCACCGGCGATCTCGACGGCGCCACCGCCGACCTGACCCGGGCGCTCCAGCTCGACCCCCATCGGAAGGGCACCTGGGCCAACCGCGGCTTCGCCCGGGCGCGGCGCGGCGACTGGCGCGGGGCGCTCGCCGACCTCGACGAGGCGCTCGCCCTCGACGCCGCCTACGCCCACGCCCTGTGCACCCGGGCGGGCGTGAAGCTCGAGCTCGGCGACGTGGCCGGCGGCCACGCCGACGCGGCCCGGGCGCTCGAGCTCGACGCGTCGCTCGTCTACGCCTGGGGCTACCTCGCCCGCGCCAGGCGTCTCGGCGGCGACCCGGGCGGGGCGAGCGAGGTGGCGACCCGGGCGCTCGCGACCGATCGCACCGCGGCGTTCCTCTGGGGGGAGCGGGGTCTCGCCCGGCGCGCTCTCGGGGACGCGGGCTTCCGCGAGGACCTGGAGCGCGCCCTGCAGCTCGGCGGCGACCTGGCCCAGGCCCCGGCCTGGCGGGCCGCCCTCCGCTGATTCGCTGGCGCAATCGTCGTGGTGCTCTAGAATGCGCGCCTCCGATGAGCGATCACCGCGACTCACCCCTCCGCTGGCTTCCGGGCCGCCCCCGCGCCGAAGAGATCGGGGAGACGCCCGAGGCGTTTCTCCGCTGGCTCGGCGGTCCGACCGCCGTCGTGATTCCGGGCCGCGACCGGAGCCGCTGCCGCGGCCTCGTCACCCTGCTCCACGGCAACGAGCCCTCCAGCCTGATCGGGCTCCACGCGTGGCTGCGCCAGGAGCCGACCCCGGCGACCGACGTCCTGGTGGTCATCGCATCGGTGGAGGCGGCGCTCCATCCCCCCGGCTTCGCCCATCGGATGCTCCCGGGGCGGCGCGACCTGAACCGGTGCTTCGTGGCGTCCTCGGACGACATCGACGGCCGGGTCGCCGCCGCGATCGTCGCGGCCATCCGCGAGCACCGATGCGAGTCGGTCGTCGACGTCCACAACAACAGCGGCCACAACCCGCCCTACGGCGTCATCACGGTGATCGACGCCGATCGCGCCGGCCTCGTCGCCCTCTTCGCCGATCGGTGCGTCCACACCGAGATCGCGCTCGGGACGCTCCTCGAGGCGACGGTCGACCTCCCCACCGTCTCGATCGAGTGCGGCCGCTCGGGCGACCCGGCCGCCGATGCGGTCGCCCTCGCGGGGATCGTGCGCTACACCGGGCGGGAGCGACTCGACGACCCGAAGCCGACCGGCACGATGATGATCTACGACCGGCCGATTCGCGTCTGCGTCGCCGACGGCGTCGAGCTCGCCTTCGCCGAGGAGCGGGTCGAGGGCGTCGATGTGACGTTCACGCCGGACGTCGACGCGCATAACTTCGGGCTCGTTCCGAAGGGGACGCTCCTCGGCTGGGTCCGCGACGGCGCGCCCTACCCGTTCGTCGCGACCGACTCCGACGGGAACGACCAGACCGGCACGACCTTCGTCATCGAGGGCGGCGAGCTGCGCGCTGCGCGCGAGTTCGTCCCGATCATGATGACGACGACCCCGCGGATCGCGAAGGTCGACTGCCTCTGCTACCTCGTCAGTCGGCGCCGCGGCGTCCTGCCCTCGTGACCGCCCCCGAGGCGTTCGACGTGGTGATCGCCGGCGGCGGGCTGGCCGGGCTCTGCCTGACCCGACTGCTCGCCCTCGAGCACCCCGAGCTCGGCGTGATCACGATCGACCGGGGCGCCGGCCCGGCCCGCAAGGTCGGCGAGTCGACCGTCGAGATCGGCGCCCACTTCCTCTCGACCCGCCTCCAGCTCGCCGATCTGCTCCGCCGGACCCAGCTCCCGAAGAACGGGCTGCGGTTCTGGTTCGACGACGAGGCGCGGGCGACCCCGTTCGCCGAGGCGAGCGAGGACGGACCGGTCACGTTTTCCTGGTGGCAGAGCTTTCAGCTCGACCGGGAGCGCCTCGAGACCGACCTGATCGAGCTCGGTCGGTCGGCCGGTGCACGCCATCTCTACGGCGCGTCGGACCTGACCCTCGAGAGCGGTCCGTCGAGCTCGACGCCGGACGCGCCGCACGTCGTCACGTTCGATCACGACGGAGCGCGCCGCCGGGTCGCCGGCCGCTGGCTCGTCGACGCGACCGGCGTCGCGGCCGCCCTCGGGCGTCGCCGCGGGTTGCTCGAGGCCGAGGCGCGCGTCCCCCACGGCGGCTGCTGGGCGCGGTTCCGGGGCGCGCGGTGCCTCCACCGCCTCCTCCGCGACGGCGGCGACCGCCGGATGCTCCGCGCCCACCGCCTCCTCTCGACGAACCACCTGATGCACGAGGGCTACTGGATCTGGTTGATCCCGCTCCCGTCGGGCCTGCTGAGCGTCGGGCTCGTCTACGACGAGACGGTCCTGCGCGATCCGCCGGCCACCCTTGAGGCGTTCCGCGCGTTCCTCGCCGAGCACGCGATGGCGGCCGAGGTGCTCGACGGCGCCGAACCGATCGACTTCGGGCGGCTGCGCGGCTTCGCCTGGAAGCCGGAGCGCTGGATCGACGCCGACGAACGAACCGCGTCGATCGGGCTGGCGGCCGGCTTCGTCGACCCGTTCTACAGCAGCGGGAGCGACCTGATCGCGATCGAGTGCGAGGCGATCTCCGACCTCGTCGCCGCCGACCGCTGCGGCGCCGGGCCTGCCGATCTGGCCCCCCGCGCCATCGCGGCGAACGCGGTCCTCGAGGCGTTCTACGAGCAGGCGGTCCGGTGGGTCGGCGGCGTCTACCGGAGCTTCGCGAGCTTCGAGCTGTCCGTGCCGCGTTACCGGCGTGATCTCCACGTCTACTGGGGCATCTTCGTCTGGCCGTACCTCTCGGGGCAGCTCCGCGACCCGGCGTTCGTCGAGCGGTGGATCCCGCTCGCGCATCGCACCCGCGCGCGGAGCGAGTTCTTCGGTCGGCTCTTCGCGTGGGCCTACGACCGCCTGAAGGCGCAGGGTCGGCACCGCCGCGGGAACCGGGGCGAGTACGCGTTCAACCAGCTCGGCTACCGGACCTTCCCGGCGCTGCGGTTCGAGCGGTCGATGGGACGGCCGCTCGAGCTCGACCTGATGGCCGAGCTCCAGGACGAGAGCGACGCCCTCGGCTTCCTCGCCGTCCTCGACGTCCTCTGGGACGGCGACCGGGCGCCGCTGCGTCGGCCGCTCTACGAGGCGGTCCACGGCGAGACCCTCGAGGCGCTGATCGCGCTCGCCGCAAGCGACGGCTTCGATGAGTCGTTCTGGCGCGAGGTCGGCGCGCGGATCGGCCGCGGCGTCGCCGAGAGCTACGCGCGCGCCGGGGCTCCGCTCGACGCCGATCCGACCGTCGACGCGACGAGCTTCGGCGCGCTCCGGCGGACCGTGCTCGGCCTCGCCGGCGACGACGCCGATCGACGGACCGCCGCCACCCGCCACTGGAACGCCCTCCCCGCGCTCCGAGCGATGGACGACTTCGACCCGGTCGCGCTTCGCGACGCCGTCCAGCCCGCCGTGACCTGGTCGCTCGACGCGTCGCCGTGGGGGATCGGGGAGCTCGACTGGACGACGGTCTACGACGTCCTCGCCGACCGCTGGGCGGCGCTGCCGGTCCGGGCGGAGGCGGGGCCCCCCGGTCCCTGACTCCCCGCGCCGGCCGTCCGATGCGGCGCGCCGCACCCGGATGTGGCGCGGCGCGCCGTGCCCGGGGTGCGTCGGCGCCCCGCGCCCGCCGCCGCGCCGGCCGCCGGAGCCTTGGGGGAGGCGCCGGGGGCGCGGTCCGCCGCTTGCTCCTCTCGACCCGCGTCGTCGGCGACGGACGCCGGACGCGATCGAAACGAGAGAGAGAGAGAGAGGCGAGGATGAAGAAGCTCGGCGCGAACGTGGCGAAGGCAGGTCTGGCGGCGTTCTGCCTGGGGTGGCTGCCGATCACGGCGTCGTTGATCATCGGGGAGGCGGCCTTGGTCGTCCCCGGAAGCGTGATCGACGTCCTCCACCTCGGCGGCCTCGGCCTCGCCATCGTCGGCGGCATCGTCTACGCCGTCAGCCCCGAGGCGAAGCCCGAGCCCGAGGCGGCGGCGTAACACCGCGAGACATTCAGACAATCGCACGGACGCGGGCGAGCTCTCCGGAGCTCGCCCGCTCCTCATCGTTCCGTCCCGTCGGTCGGCGATCATCAGTCGCCGCGCCGGGCCTCGATGAACCTCGCCGGGGCCGGCTCGCGGATGACGTCGGCGCCGTCGATCATGAGCCGCGTCGCCGCCCGGGCCTCCTCGACGAGCTCGTCCGGAGTCCGGGCCAGCGGCTCGGTCTCGAGCAGCATGACGACGCCGTCGGACCAGCCGATCGCGAGCCGATCCGCGTCACGCGGGTGGAAGGCGACGCTCCGCGGGCTCGCCGTCGTGCCTCGCCGGGTGATCCGCAGCCACTCCTCGTGGCTCGCGGCATCCCAGACGCGCGCGATGCGGTTGCCGGCGGCCGAGGCGATCCGGTTCCCGCGCCACGCGAGGCTCGAGATGCCGCCGGCGGCATCGTGCACTTCGTCGGGCTCGAGGCGACCGAGCTCGCGCGAGGCGGCGACGTCCCAGATCCGGATCCTCGGCTTGCCGCCCGACGCGAGGCGCGTTCCGTCGGGGCTCCAGGCGAGGGCGGCGTTGCGGGACTGGCGGGCGACGAGGCGCTCGAGGATGACGCCTCCGCGCGGATCGATGATCGAGATGCCGCCGATGCCGCCGACGGCGAGGCGGTCGCCGTCGGGGTCGAAGGTGAGGGAGGTGGTGAGACGGTGGGGGGCTCCGGGGAAGTCGACGTCGCCGACGCGGAGGAGCTCGTCGCCGGACTCGACGTCGTGGACGATGATCTGCCCCTTGCGCGTGTGGGAGACGGCGAGCTCGCCCGACGGCGTGATCGCCAGCGAGTACGACCTGAGCGTCTCGGAGCTCGAGAGCACCTCCACCGACTCGTTCGGCCCATCGACGATCCACGACCGGATCACCCCCTCGGGGTCGCCGAGCACGATCGCCCCTCGCTCCGGCACGAAGAGAAGGGAGCGGACCTGGTCCCGTCCGGTGTCGAGCGTTCGCGTCACCCGTCGGGCCTCGAGGTCGTAGAGGTGGATCTTTCCGTCGCTGCTGCCGATGGCCAGACGCGCTCCGATCGCGTCGAACGCCAGGATCCCCACGCTCTTTCGGAGCGCCGCGATCGGCCCCGTCCGCGGCCGATCGGGGAGATCCCAGATCCGGATCTCGTTGACGCTCGTGGCGACGAGCTCGCCGTCGGGGCCGAAGCTGAGGTGCCCGATCGCGCTCGCGTGTCCCGGGATCGCGTGGATCACCTCGCCCGACTCCGCGTCCCAGACGTAGATCCGGCCGCGGGCGTGGCCGGCCAGGCTCCCGGTCGCGAGCCACCGGCCGTCGGGGCTCCACGCGAGCTCTCCCGCCGGGTCGCCGGTGGCCGGCGGGTCGAGCACGGCGGCGGCGCGTCGAGTCGCGAGGTCCCAGATGTGGACGAAGCCGCCCTGGCTGAACGCGAGGCGCTCGCCGTCGGGGGAGAACGCCGCGCCCATCGCCTTCTTGACGATCCCCTGCGGGATCAGCGACGGGCCGATCTCCTCGCCCGTCGACGCCTCCCAGAGCTTGAGCCGGTCGGCCCCGCTCCGGGTCATGATCCACCGGCCGTCGGGGCTCCACGCGACCTGACCGGGAGCGACGTGATGGTAGCCGAGGGTCGCGAGCGCCTCGCCGGACGCGACGTCGTGGACGGTCACCATGCCTCGGGTCTCCTTCTCCTCGTCCCGATAGGAGTGCGCGATGGCGATCCGCGCGCCGTCGGGCGAGAAGGCGACGCCGGCGTGGCCGACCGGCGTCCACGGCAACCGCACCGACGACCAGCCTCCCGATTCGTCTCGTCGGAAGAGCTTCATCCCGTTTCGATCCGGGACGGCGAGGGTGCCGTCTCCGCTCCAGGCGACGTCGCCGTGGAAGGTGCTCGGGTCCTCGGAGAGGGCGGTGATGAGCGCACCGGTCCGGGCGTCCCAGAGGAGCACCCGGTCTCCCGTGCTTGCCAGGACGCGGCCCGACGGATCGAGGCGGGCGGTGTCGATCGAGTTGTGCCCCTCGAGCGCGCGGACGGTCAGCCCCGCGGCGTCGCGAACGACGAGGCGACGGCCGGTCGAGTGGGTGGCGTGCGCGAACGTCCTTCCGTCGTGGGCGACGGCCACCCCCGTGCGGGTGTTGCTCCCGATCCAGCGGCCGACCGTCCGTCCGGTCGTCAGGTCGACGAGGGCGATCGCCGCGCCGTTCGACGTGACGAGGCCGCCCTCGACGAACGCGACGAGCTCGATCGAGGCGGCCCGGCCGAGACCGGCGAAGGGCGTGCCGTCGACGGGCTCTGCGTCGTCCGACCCGGCCGTCGCGACGATCCGGACGCGGCCGTCGCCGGTGCCGATCGCGAGGACGGCGCCGTCGGATGAGAGCGCGAGCGCGGTCGCCGGCGCCCCCGCGTCGAGGACGCTCGCCCGCGACCGGTCCGGCGCGCCGGACGCGCCGATCGGGATGACCGAGACCGACGCGCCCCGGGCGAGCGCGATGGCGCGACCGTCGGCGCGCCAGGCGACCGCGGTGGCCGGGCCGGCGTCGTCGGGCTCCTCGATGCGCTCGCCCGTCTCGATCCTCCAGAGGTCGAGGCCGGCCTTCGACGCGACGGCGAGGAGCGCGTCGTCGGGCGAGATCGCGACCTCGGTGAGCGACGCGACGAGACCGGGGACGGCGACGTCGCGGACCAGCGCGCCCGTCGTCGCGTCGATCACGGAGATCGACGCCTTCGAGCTCGGCGTCGCGAGGAGGCGCCCCGAGGGCGAGAACCGCGGCCGGCCGGCGAGGGACGGCGAGACGCCCCGGGTCGCGATGAACGGCGCCGCCTCGCCGGTCGTCGCCCGCCAGCGGGTGAACGAGCCGCCGCTGAAGCCGACGAGGCCGCCGTCTCCGGTGAACGCGAGGGCGATCGCGTTCGCGGTGTGGAGCGACGGCGACTGGAACCGCAGGCGCGGCGACTCGGCGCGCGCCTCGAGCAGGCGCCAGCGCGCCGCCGGGCTCGGGGCGAGCGCGTTGGCCCGGGCGAGGAGCGTCCACGCGGCCGCCGCCTCGCGGGCGTCCATCGCGCCATCGGCGATCTCGACGAGCACCTCGGCGAGCCGGGCATCGGCGGACGCGATCGCGAGCTTCGCCGCGTCCGACTCGCGCCGGGCCTCCGCCTCGGCCGTCCGCGCCCGGCCGAGCGCCTCGCGGGCGCGGGCGGCCTCGTCCTCGGCCCGGGCCTGAGCGTCTGTCGCATCCTCGGTCGCATCGCGGATCGCGGCGAACGAGCGAGAGACGACGACGCCCGCGCCGACCGCGAGGGCGACCAGAGCGGCGCCGCCGAGCCCGATCGTCGCGGCGAACGCCCGGTGGCGGGCGGCCCAGCGGAGCGCGCGCTCGCCGCGGCCGACGGGGCGCGCCGCGATCGGTTCGCCGGCGAGGAAGCGGTCGAGGTCGGCGGCGAGGGCGCCCGCGTCGGGGTAGCGCCGGTCGGGCGCCTTCTCGAGGCAGCGCAGCGCGATCGTCTCGAGGTCGCGGGGGATCCGGGCGTCGAGCCGGCGCGGCGCGACCGGGTCGTCGCGGAAGACCTGGTGGAGGATCTCGAGGAGCGAGGTCCCCTCGAACGGCGGCCGGCCGACCAGGGCGCGGTAGAGGACGCCGCCCACCCCGTAGACGTCGACGGGAGGTCGGACCCCCTCGCCCCGCGCCTGCTCCGGCGCGAGGTACTGAGGCGTGCCGACGAGCTGGCCGGACCTCGTCAGGGTCGCGTCGTCCGCGTCGAGGTCGCGGGCGAGGCCGAAGTCGGTCAGGTGGACGCCGCCAGCGTCGTCGACGAGGACGTTCTGCGGCTTGACGTCGCGGTGGAGGACGCCCGCCCGGTGGGCGTGCTCGAGCGCCCGGGCCAGGTCGCGGACGATCTCGGCGACCCGGCGCGCGTCGGGTCGGCGCTCGGAGAGGAGGTCCTCGAGCGAGCTCCCATCGACGAAGTCCATCACGATGAACGGTCGGCCGGCCTGCTCGCCGACCTCGTGGACGCTGACGATTCCCGGGTGCCGGAGCCGCGCGGCCGCGCGCGCCTCCCGGGCGAACCGTTCGAGGAGGCGCGGCTCGATGCGGTCCGACGACCCCGCGCCGAGCAGCTTGATCGCGACGTCCCGGCGCAGGGCCGGATCGTGGCCGCGGACGACGACGCCCATCCCGCCGCGGCCGAGCTCTGCCGTGACGGCGTAGCGGCCCACCATCGCGGGGATGCCCGCGCTCCTCGCTGGGCCGCCCGAGCCACTGCCCGAGCCGGGTCGCGGCGAGAACGGAGGCGGCGAGCGGCCGGGGCCGGTCGGCGGCGGGGAGGCCGGGGGGAGCGTCACCGGGGCGCCCTCCGGTCGGTCGGAGGGGCGGTGATGATCAGCCGCCGGCCGGGCGCCGGGCGGACCGTCGCGCCCTCGACGCGCAGACCGGTCGAGCGCTCCGCCTCGGCGATCAGCTCGGCGTCGGTGCGGTCGATGCCTTCGAGCGCGTGGACGGTGACGGCGCCGTCGCTCCAGCCGACGAGGAGGCGCTCGTTCGCGAAGGCGACGGGCCGCGGGCGCGACTGGCCGCGGAGAGGAATCGTCAAGCGACGCTCGCCGGTGGCGACGCTCCAGATCGCGACCTCTTCGCTCGTCGCGGCGGCGACGAGGGCGCCAGATCCGTCGAACGCGAGCCCCGCCATGTAGCCGTTCGCCGCGAGGTCTCGCGCCCGGGACGAGCCGTCGCTCTCGAAGGTGATGAGCCGGACCGCGCGGCTGCGCCCGACCGCAATGGTCCGGCCGTCCGGGGAGAGGGCGAGGACATCGAGTCGGCCGGGGTCGGTCTCGACGAGGCGGTCGCCGCGGCCGGCATCGAACACGACGAGCCCGCTCGACCACGCGACGACGAGGCGGGATCCGTCGCTGCTCCAGGCGGTCGCGCGCACCCGGCTCGCCTCGTCGGCGAGCACCTGTCGGTCGCCGGTGGCGAGGTCGACGACCGCGACCTCGCCGCCACGCTCGCCCCAGCGGAGCGCTCGGCGGCCGTCGGGCGAGAGCGACGTCGGCCCGGATCCCTCGGCGAGCACGCGGAAGCGGTCCTCGCCCGGCCGCCGCTCGAGGACGTCTCCGTCCTCGTGAACGGCGCGGACCCGACCGTCGAGGAGCAAGGCCGACGCGGTCAGCCCGTCCCGCCGAAGGATCGTCGGCGGGTCGTCTCCCGCGAGGTCGGTCGACCGGATGGTGCCGTCGAGGTCGGTCGACGCGACCCGTCGGCCGGTCGGGTCGACCGTGAGGGTGGCGACGCCCTTCCCGCGCTCGTGCTGCGCGATCGGGCCTGGCGGCGCGAGCGACTCGGGGACATCCCAGACGCGGATGTCGTGGTCGTTGCTGGTCGTGACGAGGCTCGCCCCCGGGCCGAACGCGATGCTGGTGATGCGGGTCGCGTGGGCGCGGATGGTCGTGACGAGCTCGGCGCGGGCGAGGTGCCACACGGAGACGAGCGCCTCGAGCCCGCCCGCGGCCAGGAGACGGCCGTCGGCGCTCCAGGCGATCTCGGCCGCCTTGCGGTAGTCCCCGGGGACTGGCAGCGCCGCGACGGCGCGGCCGACCTCGACGTCCCAGACGTGGACGTGCTCTTCGGACTCCCACGCGAGCAGCCGGCCGTCGGGCGAGAACGCCGCGCCGTTCACCCGGTCGGTGATCTCGTCCGGCGGGCCTCGATGGCGGGCGCCCGTCTCGACGTCGTGGACCTGGAGCCGTCCCCCGCCGTTCGCCGTGGCCATGAGGCGCCCTCCCGGCTGGAGCGAGATCGAGAGGGGCGGCTTGCGATGGTCGCCGATGATCGGACCGAGCGTGCGCGAGGCCAGGTCGAAGAGGCGGACGCATCCGCGGGTCTGCTCGCCGGCGGCGCGATAGTACCGCGTCGCCAGGGCGATCGTCTCGCCGTCGCGCGAGACGTCGATCGCCGCCAGGTGGAGTCCGGGGGCGGTCGAGTCGCCAGCGGACGCGGCGCTCGGAGCCGGCGCGTCGAGGAGCGTCTCCGGCTCGGTCCAGGCGGCGTCGGGGTCGGCCGGGATGCGCTGGGCGAGCAGCCGGCCTCCGTCCGCGACGAGGAGGCGCCCGTCGGGTAGCCAGGCGAGGTCGTCGCCCGAGCCGAGCTCGCCCGGGGGCGAGCCGAGGGCGGCGCCCGTGCGCGCGTTCCAGAGGCGGATCTCTCTCGCCATCCCCACGCTTGCGAGGGTCCGACCGTCGGGGCTGACGACGGCGCGCTTGACGTAGGGATGCCCCACCAGCTGGGCGCGCGTCTCGCCGGTCGCGGCGTCGAGGACGCGCACGCCGCGGTCGGGCGCCGAGCTCGCGACGAGCCGTCCGTCGGGCGCGACGGCGATCGGGAAGTGGCGGTGGGCTGACGCGAGCGGGAATCGGCGCGCCGTTCCAGCGGCGTCCCAGACGGTGACGTGGTAGTCCTCGCCGCCCGCGACGATCCGCTGGTCCGCGAACGCGACGACCTGGATCGCCTTCCCCGCGGCGCCCTGAAGGGTTCGAAGGGCCCGTCCGGTCGCGAGCTCGATCTCCAGGACGCCTCCGAGGTGGCCGCCCGCGACGACGCGGCGGCCGTCGCTCGAGAAGGCGAGCGCCGAGACGGTCTGGTCGGGGAACGCCGCGATCGGATCGACCGGACCGCCCGGCGGAATCAGGACGATCGAGCGGCCGCTGGCGGCGGCGAGCGTGTCGCCGCCGGGGGCGATCGCCACCGCGACGCAGGGTGAACCCGTCTCGTGCCGGGCGACCGGGTCCCCGGTCTCGGCGTTCCAGAGCCAGATCCGACCGTCACGCGCCGCGCCGGCGAGACGTCCCTCACGGAGGGCGACGCTCGAGACGCGGACATCGTCGAGCTCGATCTCGAGGACGTCCTCGGCCGATCGAAGGTCGACGATCGTGAGCCGTTCGCTGTCGGAGGTCGCCGCGGCGAGTTGCCGACCGTCGGGGCTCACCGCGATCGGCCACGACGAGAGGGCCGCTCCCTCCCGCGGCGGCAGGCTCGGTCGCTCCAGGCCGGTGGCGAGGTCCCAGCGCCTGATCTCTCGGGCGACGACCACGGCCAGGTCGGGGCCGTCGAGGGCGACCGCCATCGCCGAGTTCTGGAGCGACGCCGGGCTGGCCCAGCGCAGGCGGGGGGAGCGGCTTCGCGCGTCGAGGAGCTGGAGGCGCGCCTCGGGCGACGGGGCGAGCTCGAGAGCGGCGGCCGCGAGCACCCAGGCGGTGGGCGACTCGCCGCGGGCGGCGGCGCGTCCGGCGCGCTCGGTGAGGATGCGCGCGACCCGCTCGGCCGCCGCGGAACGGGCGGCGCGCGCCCGGTCCGCCTCGGTCCGGGCGTCCGCCTCGGCGGCGCGGGCGCGGGCGAGGGCCGCCGCGGCCGTCGCCTCCTCGCGCTCGGCGTCGGCGCGCGCGGCGCGCGCTTCGTCGAGGGCGCGTCGCACCTCCAGCCACGCGTAGACGCCGGCGCCGGCGCCCCCGCCGACGAGGGCGAGGGCGAGAAGCAGCCCGATCGCGACCGTCGCGGCGAACGCCCGATCGCGCCGCGCCCAGCGCGCGACCCGCTCGAGCCGTCCGATCGGGCGGGCGGCGATCGGCTCGCCGGCGAGATGGCGGTCGAGGTCATCGGCGAGCGCCTCGGCCGAGGCGTAGCGTCGCTCCGGGCGCTTGTCGAGGCAGCGGAGGGCGATCGTCTCGAGGTCGCGGGGGATCGTCCGGTCGAGGCGGCGGGGGCGCTCGGGCTCGGCCGTGAAGACGCGGTCGAGCACCTCGAGGACGGTCTCGCCGGGGAACGGCGATCGGCCGAGGAGGGCGCGGTAGAGGACGGCGCCCGCCCCCCAGACGTCGGCGGCGGGGCCGACGTCGGGGTCGCCGCGCGCCTGCTCGGGGGCGACGTACTCCGGCGTGCCGACGAGCTGCCCCGGCGCGGTGAGGGTCGCCTGGTCGATCGCGGTCAGGTCGCGGGCGAGGCCGAAGTCGCCGAGCCTCACCGCGCCGCCGCGATCGATCAGGACGTTCTGCGGCTTGACGTCGCGGTGGAGGATCCCGGCGCCGTGGGCGTGGGCGAGGGCGCGGGCGAGGTCGCGGACGATCGTGGCGGCGCGCCGCGGGGCGAGGCGGCCGCGGGCGAGGACCCGATCGAGGCTCTCGCCGTCGACCCAGTCGAGGACGATGAACGGCCGTCCGGCGTGCGCGCCGACCTCGTGGACGGCGACGATCCCCGGATGGCGGAGGCGCGCGGCGGCCCGCGCCTCGCGGACGAAGCGCTCGGCGTGGCGGCCGATCGGGTCGAGCGCGCCGGCGATCACCTTGATCGCCACCGGCCGGCGGAGGGCCGGGTCGAACGCGCGGAGGACCACGCCCATGCCGCCCCGGCCGATCTCGCGGTCGACGACGTAGCGGCCGATGCGGCTCTCGGGAGCGTGGATGGCGGCGACCCTCGCGCGGGCCGGGTGGCTCGAGACGCCCGCGTCGTCCCCGATGGTGTCACGCCGGCCGGCGGCCGGTCAAAGAACGCGCGTCAGCGTCGGAGCTCGGCCTCGACCTGGGCGGCGACCCGATGGGCGAGCAGCTCGATCGCGGTCACCCGACCGAGGTACGCGTTCCGGGCTGCCGCCGACCGCTCCAGGGTCTCGCGCGCGGCGTCCGTCCGGCCGAGGCGCGCCTCGGTCAGCGCCCGGACCGCGAGGGTGTAGGCCCTCCACTCGGGGAAGTCGCCCTCGGCGGCGGCGACGGCCTGCGCGGCGGCCCGGTTCGCGGCGGCGATGAGGTCCTCCTTCGACCGTCCGAGCCCGGCGGGCGCCTCCGTGCGGAGGTAGAGGCTGGCGAGCTCGATCGCGACCTGCGGCCCGCCGGTCGCGCGCCCGGTCAGGACGCGCTCGGCGCCCGCGAGGTCGCCGGCGGCGAAGCGGGCGCGGGCCTCGTTCGCCGCGACCGCGGCCGCGGCGACGATGGGGACGCGGCGCCGGACGAGGTCGGTCAGGCCGACGAGGCGCGCCTCGTCGACGCGATGGAACCGGGAAAAGCTCGCGACGAGCTCGGGGTCGATGGCCTGGGCGCGCCGGACGTTCTCGTCGTAGTACTGCGTCGCCGGTCCGCCGGTTCCGGCCGCCAGGACATACGGCGCGAGGGTGGCGGCGTGGATGAGGTAGGGCGTCGCGTCGCCGGCCGGGCCCTCGCGCGCGGCGAGGAACTGCTCGTGTGCCGCGCCGGTGCCCTCGGGGGTGGCGGCGAGGGTGACCGCCCGGGAGAGATGCGCGCCGGGGCCGTCGGGCGTCCGGGCGAGCCAGGCGTCGAACGATCGCCGCGCGTCGGCGGCTCCGTCGGCGGCCTGGAACCGGAGCTCGAGGGCGATCGGGCACCCGGGCAGCCGGGCGAGGAGGGCGTCCGCCTCGACCCGGGCCGAGACGACGTCGCCGGCGACCAGGGACGTCCAGCCGCGCGTGATGGCGACCTCGACCGCCGCCGGAGCGGTCGGTCGGGCGGGCGCGAGGCGGCTCGCGGCGGCGACGAGGTCGCGCGCCTCGGCCAGCAGGTCGGCGCGCTCCGCGGGGGAGGCCGCGCCGGGCGAGCCGCCGCGGAAGAGGTCGGCGCGCGCCCGTCCGATGAGGGGCGCGGGGGCATCGGGCGCGGCCGCCCGGGCGGCCTCGAACAGATCGAGGGCGGCGTCGACCTCGAAGCGCGAAAGGGCCAGCCAGCCGGCCTCGGCGTCGATCAGGGCGGGGTCGACCCCACCCGCGTCGCGGGCGCGCGCGATCGAGTCGGCGGCGAGGCTCCAGCGGCGGCGCCGCCGGGCGAAGCGTGAGGCGAGGACCGCCGCGAGGCCGACCGTCTCGGGCGACGCGATCCGGTCGAGGTCCGCGACGGCCTCGTCATGGCGTCCGAGCTCCCAGCGGCCGATCGCGCGGAGGAGCCGCGCCGGTCCCGCCCCGAGGTCATCGGCATCGTCGATGAGGTCATCGAGCGAGGGGAGGGCCGCCGAGAGAGCCGCCGGATCGCCCGCCGCGATCGCCGCCGACACCGCACCGAGAGGCCCCTCATTGCCCCCCGCGGCGACGAGCTCGTCGAGGCGCCGACCGCCGCCCGCGAGGTAGAGCGCGACCGCCGGCGCCGGATCGAACCGCGCCCCGACGATCGCATCGGAGCCAGCGCCCGTGCCGTTCGTGCCCGTGCCCGTGCCCGTGCCCGTGCCCGTGCCCGTGCCCGTGCCCGTGCCCGAGGCCGTGCCCGAGGCCGTGCCCGTGCCCGAGGCCGTGCCCGCGCCCGAGCCCGTGTCTCCGCGCGCCCCGGCGTCCGGATCGACCGCCGGCCCGCCCCGCCCGACGACGAGGACCGCGCCGATCGCCCCGGCCGCGACGCCGGCCACGACGAGCACCGCCGTCACGACGGTCGACACCTGGCCGCGCCGCCCGGGCGCGGCGCCCGGTGCGTCCGGAGCCGGCGCCGCCGGGATCCCCGGCTGCGCCGCCGAGGGCGCGCTCGCCGTCGGAATCGGCGGCGGCAGCAGCCCGCCCGCGGGCGCCGCGCCGGCCGGCCGCCCCGTCCCGGCGAGGAGGCCGAGGCGCGTCCCGCCGTGGCGGCTGTCCGAGCTCGGGCGGTAGCTCGTCAGGAAGCGTTCGCACGCGACAGCCAGCTCGCGGGCCGACGGGAAGCGGCGCGCCGGGTCCTTCTCGAGGCAGCGCAGGACGAGCGCGTCGAGCGCGGCGGGAATCTCGCGGTTTCGCTTCATCGGAGGCGGCGGCGGGCGCTCGACGTGCGCCGTCATCACGTCGAGGCTGTTGCTCCCGTCGAACGGCGGTCCGCCGCACAGCATCTCGTAGAGGACGGCGCCGAGGGCGTAGAGATCGGCCCGGGCGTCGATCGGCCGGTCGCGGCTCGGCTTGATCTGCTCGGGCGCCATGTAGCGGACCGTCCCGAGCACCTCGCCGCTCTGGGTGAGCGCGTTCGAGTCGAGGAGGTCGCGGACGAGGCCGAAGTCCGAGAGGAAGCACCGTCCGCCGCCGTCGATGAGGATGTTGAGCGGCTTGACGTCGCGGTGGACCATCCCCTCGCCGTGGGCGTGGGCGAGGGCGAGGGCGATCGCGCCCGCGACGCCGACCGAGCCGCGGACGGTGAGCGGCCCCCGCTGGAGACGGGCGGCGAGGGTCTCCCCATCGATGTAGTCCATCACCATGAAGTGGACGCCGCCGAGGGCGCCCACCTCGTGGACCGAGACGATCGACGGGTGGCGCAGCCGGGCCGCCGCCCGCGCCTCGCGCTGGAACCGCTCGACGCCGACCGGGTTCGTCGCCGTCGACGGATGGAGGACCTTGACGGCCACCGGCGCCGACCGACGCCGGTCGCGGGCGAGATAGACGGTCCCCATACCCCCGCGGCCGAGGGGGCGGATCATCTCGAAGGGACCGAGCTCTGTAAGGTTCATCACGGCGAGTTCATCCGCCGGAAGCCGTTCGACTCCTTCATAGCCGATCCGGACCCCGTTCTCCAAAGGCAAGTGCTGGATCGGTCAGGGTTTCTCGATGACCGTTCACTCGATCGGCCGGCCCAGCCGGATCCGGATCGACACGCGCGCGGGCGCGACGAACGCCTTTCCGAGGGCGACGTGGAGCTCGGCGTGGGTCTCGCGGACGAGGAGATCCTCGGGCGAGCGTCCGCCGAAGCCCATCGCCCAGAGGCTGGCGCCGGCGACCTCGACCGAGTCGCCGTCGGTGTCTCCGTCGGGGTCGGCCGCGCGGAGGCTGAGCGAGACGGTGAGGCCGTCCTCCTCGTCGCGATCGACCCCGATCCGGAACCGGCCGACGTCGGGCGGCGGGGCGCGCAGGAGCTCGTCGTGGAGGTCGAGGAGCCGGTCGGCGTCGAGAGGGCGACCCTCGAGGGCGGCGAGCCGCGCCGCGAGGGCGTCCCCCGGCGGGCGCGACCGCGAGGTGACTCGCCCCGTCCGGACGATGACGCCGAGGCGGCGTTCGAGCGCCTCGAGGGTCGCCCGCGACGCCGCGTCGGGCGCCTCGGTCCGGGCGCGAACCGCCGGCAGGGCGCCGAGACCGAGGGCGACGATCCGCTCCTCGATCGCGGCGCGGGCGGTCTCGGAGCCCGCGTCGAGGAGGCGGTCGAGGAGCGGCTCGATCGTCCCGGGCGCCACCGCCGGGGCCGTCGTCGCGGGCGCCGCGGGCAGCTCGGGCAGGCCGCGGGCGCGGCGGAACGCCCGGCGGGCGGTGGCGCGCGCCCGGCGCCGCGCCGCCGGGCCGGCCGAGACGTCGGGCGCCGTGTAGCGGTCGGGCAGGCGCGCGGCGAGGGTCGCGACGGCCCGATCGCCGACCGTCCAGAAGGCGTGGTCCTCCTCGTCGTCGTCGAGGGCGGCGGCGAGGAGGGCCTCGATCGCCGCCTCGGTGGGCTCCGACGCGGCGAGGAGGCTCATGCCGGAAGTGTCGCGGAACGGGTTCATCCGGAAGCCGTGGCCGAGGTCGTCGATGACCTTCGTCCGGATCGCGAGGGGGCGCTCGGCGAACCCGTCCGCGAGCGCTTCGATCGCCTCCGGCTCGTCCACCGCGAGGAGCGCGTCGACGATCTCTCGCTGATCGGTGAGAGGGGCGACGCCCGGCTCGCCGCTCGCCGCCGACCGCCACGCGCTCGTCGCGGCGGCCAGGCCCTCGGGCCGACCGTGCGCGTGGAGTGACGAGGCGGCCGCCATCCGGGGGAAGGCGCCGGGCGCGTCCCGGACCTCCTCGAGCAGGAACGGCACGAGCGCCTCGCCCTCGAGGCTGGCCGTCGAGGTGATCAGCCATCCGCGCGTGTGCGGGTCCTCGGCCCGTCGGGCGCCGGCGATGATCGCGTCGAGGGCGTCGGCGGGGTACCGCTCGATGAGCCTCTCGACGAGGGAGGTGGACTCGCGCTCGCCGCGGGCGACGGCGTCGATGAGGACGCGGCGCTCGCCCTTGTCGCGGAGCTCCGCCCACCAGCGCTCGATCTCGGCGCGGGTCTCCTCGTCGGTCGCCGCGTAGAAGTTGCGCCCGGCGATGCGGGGGATGATCGCGCGGGCGCAGTCGCCGACCCGCGCCACGCGGTGGCTGAAGTAGAAGTTGCGGTGGAAGCCGACGGAGCGGGTGAAGCGTTCATCCGAGAGCGCGTCGATGAGGGCCGGGACGGCCGGGTAGCCGATGGCGACGAGCCGGGCCGCCGGGCTCCCCTCCTCGGCGGAGCCGGTGAAGAAGTCGACGGCGCCGGGCTGCGACCACTGATGGCCGTTCTGGTCGCGGAGCCGGTGGACGAGGACGGCGATCCGCTCCTCCTCGGAGAGCTCGTCCGGCGGCCGCGAGCTCGCCGCGTGCGCCTCGTCCTCGACGATCATGGTCCGGAGGAGGGTCGCCATCTCGAGCGCTCGCTCGGCGTGCCCGCTCTCGGGGAAGCGGGCGAGGAGCGCCTCGAGGCGCTCGAGGAGCTCGGGCCGGGTGACCTCGGGGTCGCCGAACGCCTCGACCGTGCGCCACATCTCGTGGTGCGAGATCGTGCCCCAGACGTGCTCGCCGAAGGAGATCTGGATCCGCGCGCCGGTGCCGGGATCGATCGACTCCACGCCGGCGCTCTCGAACGAGCGGGCCGACGCGTCGAGGATCCGGTGGGCGAGGGCGGGCTCCCCGCGCCGGTCGAGGGCGGCGGCCAGGGCGGTCGCCTGGACCCAGGCGCCGAGCGAGCGCGACCCGCTCATCCCATCGATGGACCACGGCCAGTCCCCGTGATCATCGGTGCCGAGCGCGGCGATGACGATGGGGACCTGCTCGGTCAGGTCGACCGTCTCGAAGCCGACCCGCGCGTGCTCGGGCGTCTCCTCCGGCGTCCGCTCGAACGTGCTCCGCTCGAGGTCGAGGGTCAGCACCGTGAACCGATCGGGCTCCTCCTCGAGGAGGAAGCCGCCGAGGTAGGCGTTCTGCGGAGGGCCGTCGCCGTACTGGCTCCACCACCCGCTCGCGACCCGGACGAACGGCGCGTCGGGCGGCGCTCCGTAGCCGAGCCGGTCGAACCGGTCGAGGAGCGCCCGCTCCGCCTCGGTCGGGCCCGGCTCGCTCGTCCAGACGAGCCCGCCGAGGGTGAGGCCGACCGCGGCGAGGATCAGGACGCCGGCTCCGAGGGCGGCGGCGCGACGGGTCGTCCTCGGGGGGGCGTCGTCAGTCATCCCGGTCGAGCGCGGCGAGCGCGGCGCGCGCCCGCGCGTCGTCGACCCCGAGGGCGACCGCCGCCTCGAACGCCCGTCGCGCGAGCGGCGCGCGACCGTGCCCGCGAGCCGTCTCGCCGACCGCCATCGCGGTCGCGAACGCGTCGAGGCGTGCGCTCTCATCGCCGGGGGCGGCCTCGACGAGCGCGCCCGTCGCCGCGAGGGCGGCCCGCCCCGCCCCGAGCGCCGCGGCGACGAGGTCGTCGTCGTCGGGCGATCCGGCCAGGGCGTCCCGGGCGGCGTTGAAGGCCGCGCGCGCCTCGGCCGCCGCCGTGCGCGTCGCGCGGATCGCCGCAGGCGTCGGGGGCGCGGTCGCGCCGCCGGGACCGAGCGCGAGGACGGCGGCGAGGACGACCGTTGCCGCGACCAGGAGGAGCCCGCCGAGGAGCGGTGCCGACCGCAGCGGGCTCTCGCTCCCTCGGCGTCCCCCGCCGGTCCCGGCGACGAGCGGCTCGCCGGCGAGCCAGCGCCGGAGGTCGGCGCCGAGGGCGGCCGCGGAGGGGTAGCGGTCGGCCGGGTCGCGCGACACGCAGCGTCGAACGATCGCTTCGAGGCGCGGATCGGCATCCGGGCGATGGACGCGCAGGGCGGTCGGCTCTCCCCGGACGCTCGCGACGATGATGGCGACGGGGCCGTCACCCGCGAACGGGGGATGCCCGGTGAGGGCGAAGAAGAGGACGGCCCCGAGGGAGAAGACGTCGGAGGTCGGCCCCATCCGCCGCCGATCGCCTTCGATCTGCTCGGGGGCGGCGTAGCCCGGCGTGCCGAGGAACGCGCCCGTCTCGGTGATGCCGGTCGGGTCGGTGCAGGTGCGCGCGAGGCCGAAGTCGGTCAGGAAGGGGCGGCCGTCCTCGTCGCGGATCAGCACGTTCGAGGGCTTGATGTCGCGATGGACGACGCCGGACCGGTGCGCGTGATCGACGGCCAGGGCGAGCTCGCGGACGAGCGTCACGGCCGCCCGCGCCTCGAGCGGTCCGGAGCGTTCGAGCGAGGCGGCGAGCGAGCGACCGGGCACGAGCTCGGTCACGAGGTAGGGCCGTCCGTTCTCCTCGCCTACCTCGGTCGCCGCGACGATCGCCGGATGGTGGAGGCGCGATGCCGCCCGCGCCTCGCGGACGACGCGATCGAGCGCCCCGTCGGCCGCGAGCTCCGACCGCGGAAGCGACTTCACCACGACCTCGCGCTCGTTCCGCTCGTCCCAGGCTCGATGGACGACGCCGCGGTCGCCGCGCGCGATCGTGTCGAGGATGAGGTAGCCCGCGATGCGCTCGCGACGCGGGTCGGCCCGGGCGTCGGCGACCTCGGCGGCGACCTCGGAGGAGACCTCGCCCGACCCGGTCCCACCCGGCGGAGGCGTCGCCGGGATCACGTCGGGGACCGGCGTGTTCCCGATCGGCAGGAGGATCGGCCGCATCCCGGCGCCGAGCTCGGGCTCGGGCGTGTCCGGGATCACGACGCCGCGGACCGACGCGTCGGCGAGCACCTCGCGGAGGCGCCCGCTCTCGACCAGCCCGCTCCGGGCGACGACCTGGGCGAGCGCGACCGACTCCGCGCCGCCGAGCGCCCGCTGGGCGGTCCGGCACGCGGCGACCTGGGCCTCGGTGAGCGCGTCGGCGCGCACGAGCGCCTCGGCGACCGCGCCGTCGGCCTCGCGGCCGGGGAGGGCGACCGGGTGCGGCTCGGGGGGGCTCGTCGGCGTCGTCATCGTCCGCCTCCCCGATCGAGCTGCTCGAGCGCCGCGCGGGCCTCGCGCCCGGTGGCGCCGTCGGGGTCGAGGGCGACGCATCGCTCGAGATCGCGACGCGCCTCGGCCACCCGTCCCCGGCGGGCGTTCGCGATCCCCCGATCGAGCCAGGCGCGGGCGTAGCCCGGCGCGAGCTCGATCGCGCGATCGAAGGCGGCGACCGCATCGTCGTTCCGTCCGGCCGCGCGGAGGACCCAGCCGAGGGTGTGGTGGGTGAGCGAGATCCGCTCGCCCCGCCGGACCGCCTCGCGGGCGTCGGCGATGGCCGCCTCGATGCGCCCGAGGCACGCCCGCGCCTTCGCCCGGTTGTTCCAGCCGATCGGGTCGCTCGGGCGAAGCGTGATGCTGCGCGATGCGGCCGCCTCCGCCTCGTCGTGGCGCCCGATGTCGATCAGGACGTCGGCGAGGTTGCCGTAGGCGAGGGCGTAGGCCGGGTCGATCGCGATCGCCTGGCGGTAGTCGGCGGCCGCGTCCTCGAGGGCGCGCCGCTTCATCCGGGCGAGGCCGCGGTTGCAGAACGCCCGCTTGGCGCGCGGGTCGATCTCGATGGCGCGAGTGGTCTCGGCCTCCGCCTCCTCGAGCTCGCCCACGGCGATGAGGACGCTCGAGAGGTTCACGCGATGGCTCGCGCTCCCGGGCGCGAGCTGCACGGCGCGGCGTCCGTCGGCGAGCGCCCCCTGGAGGTCGCCGGCCGCCTCGCGGAACGACGCCCGGTTCGCGAAGAGGTCCGCCTGATCGGGGGCGAGCTCGATCGCGCGGCCGGAGTCGCGGACGGCGTCGTCGAGCTGGCCGAGGCGGAAGTGGGCGATCGCCCGCTGGTTCCACGCCTGGTAGATCGTCGGGTCGAGGTCGATGCAGGCGCCGTAGTCCTCGACCGCGCGGTCGAACGCGCCGGTCCGCGCGCGGAGGAAGCCGCGCTGGAACCGTATCGTCGCGTCGCGCGGGGCGAGGCCGATCGCGGCGTCGTAGTCGCGGAGCGCCCCGTCGACGTCGCCGCGGCGGAAGCGCAGCTCCGCGCGGGCGGCGTGGACGGCTGGCGAGGGCGCGAGGTCGAGCGACCGGCCGTAGGCCTCGAGGGCCTCCTCGGGGCGGCCGAGGGCCTGCAGCGCCTTGCCGCGGTTCCACCACGCGTCGGCGTGGCCGGGCGCGATCTCGATCGCCCGGTCGAACTCGACGAGGGCGCCGGGGACGTCCCCGCCGCGGGCCCGCGCCACGCCGAGCGCCGTCACGATGTCGGCGCGTCTCGGCGCGAGCTCGATCGCTCGGCGGAGGTCCTCGATCGCCGAGCTCGCGTCGCCGCGGCGCGCGCGCGCGACACCCCGGCCATACCAGGCGCTCACCTCTCCGTCGTCGAGGTCGAGGGCGCGCCCGAAGTCGCCGAGGGCGAGCTCGAGCTCGCCGCGGAGCAGCCGGCGCGAGCCGCGCGCGGCGTGCTCCGCGGCGGTCATGGTCTCACCGCCGGCGGCGCCGGCGGCGTCATCGCGGTCGTCCGGCAGGTGGGGGCCGATCGCCTCGGCGAAGCCGCTCGTCGGCCCGAACCGCGCCAGCGCCGCGTCGACGAGCGCGCGCGCCTCCTCGCCCGGCATCGCGCAGAGGGCGATCGCGGCGTGGACGGCCCGCAGCTCATCGCGCTCGGCCCGGAGGTAGCGGCCGAGGGCGGCCGTGGCCTCGGCCCGCCGACCGAGCCGGAGCACCTCGCAGCTCAGGCGCGCGAGGAGGAGGCGCCCCTCGCCGAGCGCCTCGGCCTGAGCCGTCGCCAGGATGCGATCGAGGCCGGGCGCCGTCATCACGCCGAGGAGGGAGAGGCGGCGCGCCTCGCGGCTCTCGAGGCGGCGGGCCGCCCGATCGAGGAGGGCGCTCGCGGCGGCGGCGAGCGGCTCGCCGGCCCGGGCGGCGAGGAGCTGCTCGACCGCGGCCTCGAGGCCGGCGATCTCCTCGCCGCCGGCGTGAACCTCGTCGTCGGTCGGATCGGCGGCCGCGACGAGGGTCGCGTGGGTGACGTCGTCGAGGCGCTCCGCGAGCCCGTCGAGGGCGTCGATCAGGAGCGGCGTCGTCGTCTCCGCGTCGAGGGCGACGAGCGCGAGGATGGCGTCCTCCAGGCCGCCGGTCCGCCTCCCGAGCTCGCCGCTTCCGGCGTCGGCGAGGATCGCCTCGGCGGCGCGGCGGGCGTCGCTCTCCTCGCGCCCGCTCTCCCGCTCGACCCGGTCGAGGAGCCGGCGGGCCCGGGCCGGATCGACCGTCAGGCGCTCGGCCTCGCCGGCGACTCGACGCGCGTCGGTCCACCGCTCGGCGGCGAGGGCGGCGTTCGCCGTGGCGAAGGCGACCCCGGACGCGTCCAGGCGCGCGCTCGGATCGTCGGGGACGAGCTCGAGGAGGACGCGCGCGGCCTCGAGCGCGTCGAGGCCGAGGGCGACGACGCGGTCGCCGCGCCGGGTCGCGGCGTCGGCGCCGGGCTCGGGCTCCTCGCCGCGGGCCGCGTCGAAGGCGAGGCGCGCCTCGGTCGCGGCGCGACGCGCCCGCTCGACCATCTCCTGCTCGCTCTCGAGGCGGGCCTGCTCGGCGGCCTGACGCGCCCACCACCAGGAGAACACGACGCCGCACCCGACGGCCGTCATCGCCGCGACGGCGAGGCCGGCCACGAGGAGGTTCGCCCGCGCCCAGCGCCGGGCCCGCTCGATCGGCCCGGCCCGGCGCGCGGCGACCTGCTTCCCGCCGGCGAAGCGGGCGAGGTCGTCGGCGAGGGAGGCGGCGGACGGGTAGCGGTCGCGGGGGTCCTTCTCGAGGCAGCGGAGGACGATCGCCTCGAGGGTCGCCGGGACGCCGGGCATCGACCCGGGACCGGCCGAGAGCGAGGCGATGATGACCTGCACCGCCGTGTCGCCGTCGAACGGGGGCCGCCCGGTCAGGGCGAAGAAGAGGACGGCGCCGAGGCCGAACACGTCCGATGCGGGGCCGATCCGGGCGAGCTCGCCCTGGCATTGCTCCGGCGGGGCGAAGCCGGGCGTGCCGAGGAACGCGCCCGTCTTGGTGAGGGCGACCGAGGCGACCGTCTCCCGGGCGAGCCCGAAGTCGGTGATGAGGGCGCGGCCGTCGTCGCGGACGAGCACGTTCTGCGGCTTGATGTCGCGGTGGAGGATGCCGGCCCGGTGGGCGTGCTCGAGGGCGCCGGCGAGGGCGTGGACGAGGGCGGCCGCCCGGGCGGGCCGGAGCGGCCCCTCGGTCGCGACGATCGCGTCGAGGGGGCGGCCGCGGACGTAGTCCATCACGATGTAGGGTTTTCCCCCGTCATCGCCGTGGCCGAGGGCCGATACGATCGCGGGGTGTTCGAGCTTCCCGGCGGCCCGGGCCTCCCGCCGGAACCGCCGGAGGACGGCCTCGGTCGCCTCGTCGGCGTGAAGGATCATCTTCACGGCGACCTCGCGGCCGGCGGCCGTGTCCCAGCCGCGGTGGACGACGCCCATGCCGCCGCGGCCGAGCTCCTCGAGGACGACGATGTGGCCGCCGAGGCGCGGACGGGTCGGGTCGGCCGCCGCGGCGATCTCGGGCGGGAGGACCGGGCCCGCGCCCGAGCCGGTGCCCGACGCGGGCGAGAAGAGAGGACCGCCGGCGGACGCGCCGGCGCGTGGCGTCGAGGGTCGCAGAGGCGAGATCGGAGGGTCGTTCGTCATCGCGCCCTCACGGCATCACCGCGCCCGGAGGGGGGCGACCGTCGGTGGCCTCGGCGACGATCCGGGCGATCTCGGGTCGGATCACATCCGACCCGACCCGCGCCGGCAGGGGGGCGGGGGCGGCGCTCCGCCTGCCGCCGGGCGCGTCGCTCGAGTCTCGCCGGCGACCGGTCAGGACGCGCCGCAGGAGCCGCCACGGGGCGAGGAGGAGGGCGAGGATCGCCGCGCCGAGATCGCCGCTCGGCGGCGGCGGCGCGAGCCCGAGGAGATCAATGGTGGCGGCCGCCGCGTGGGCGTCGGCCCACTGCTCGGGGGTGACGATGCCCAGGGTGACGAAGCGGGCGGCGATCGTCGGGAGGTCGCCGGCGAGGTCGGCCTCGAAGTCGCGCGCCTGGTAGACCGAGATCAGCTCCGCCCGGACGAGCTGGTCGAGGACGAGGTCGGCCCGGACGGGGCGCTCGGCCCCGGCGCCCGGTTCGAGGGTGCGCATGAGGAAGAGGCAGGGGACGCCGCCGAACCAGATCGCGGTGTGGGGCTTGAGCTGGACCCGGTCGCCGCGCCCGAGGGTGCGCCCGCCGACCTTCGTCCCGTTGACGCTGCCGAGGTCCTCGATGACGAAGCGCTTGCCGGTCCAGAAGATCCGCGCGTGATGGGGGTCGACGGTGCAGTGGGGGACGACGACGGCGTTGTCGGGAGCGCGGCCGACGGCGATGAGCTTGCTCTCGATCGTGACGTCGGCCGGGGCGTGGACGAAGCCGACGATCAGGCGCGCCTGGGCGGTGCACATCGCGACGCGCGTCGTCATCGCGCCCGCCTCGCGCTCGCGCAGGAGCCGCTCGAGGTCGTCGTGCTTCCAGCCCGACGCCGCGACGGTGCGCGCGATCCGGCGAGCCCGGAGGTCGACCGAGCCGTCCGGGGCCGGCGAGTCGAAGAGGAGGATCGCGTCCTGGTCGCGGGCCGGCGCCGCCGGCGGGCTCGGCTCCGAGGTCGGCGCCGCGGGCTCGCCCCCGTCGGCGTCGCTCTCGGAGAGCGGAAGGACGACGACCGGCGGGTCCGAATCCGGCTCCGATCCTGCGCTCGACGAGTCTTCGGGGCCGCGCTCGCCGGGCCGAGGCCGGTAGGTCGGCGCGAAGGCGCGCGCCGCGTTCCAGCGGCCGACCCGGATCGGGTCGACGTAGGTCGGCGCGTCACCCCGACGCGCGGGACCATCGAGCCCGTGCCCGGCGATCTCCGGGCGCGGTCGGTCGTCGCCCTCGCGAGGGAGGTCGGTCAACGGTCGGCAGGCCTACCAATGAGAGTCTGAGGAAACCAATGCAGGTATACCGGCTCGGCAGGGCCGTCCGCAAAGCGGGACGGGCGCTGGCCGGCGTCCGCGCGGCGGATGGACCGCGCGGCCCGCGACGGCTGGTGTGACCTGACCCCTTTGGTGGGAATCCTGGACCTGACCCCTGGGATCCCACCAGAGGGCCGCCATCGCCTCGCGCGGTGCGACCGGCGACGCCTACCCGCGGCGGATCGCGACGACGCTTCCCGAGCGGCCCGGCTCGCCGCGCTGGCGGGCGAGGGCGAGCAGCGCGTTGACGACGGCGACGGGGCCGTCGCCCGCCTTCTCGGTGACGAGCTTGCGGATCGACTTGAGCTGCGGATCCGACTCGTCGAGGGCGGCGATCAATCCGGGGGTCAGCAGGACGACCGAGTCGCCGGCCGAGAGGGCGACGCTCGTCGGCTTCACCTCGGCGATCGGCTTGGCGCCGAGCGCCATCGACTGCGCCTGCACCTCGCTCACGTTCGTCAGCCGCGGCATCGACGCGTAGTGGAGGACGACCGGCCACCCGGCCTTCGCGCAGGTGAGCTGCCCGGCCTTCGGGTCGAACCGGGCGACGATCGCGTGGCCCTCGTCCTCGGGGAGGTCGAGGACGCGGACGCCGCGGCCGAGCTCCTCGATGAAGGCCGACGGCACGATCCCGTAGGGCGCGAGCGCCCGGACGGTCGCCGCCGCCTTCACGGCGCCGATCGCCGTCTTCGCTCCCTCGCCGCCGACCTCGCCGAGGGCGAGGAGGACGGGGCTCGCCGCCGCGCCGCTCCCGTCGCCCGGATCGAGCGGGATCGCCTCGACGAACGTCCCGCCGAAGACCGGCTCGCCGAGGTGGCCGACGTGCACGTGGAGCCCGCCCGCGTTGACGCCCTCGGGCGGCATCGGGACGGCCGCGGCGTTGCGGAGCATCTCGCCGACGCGGCGGCGGAGGAAGTCGGCGCTCTCGCCCGAGCGGCGGTCCATCGTGTCGAGCGCGCTCGCGAGCGTCGCCGCCGACGCGACGACCATCTCGAGGTCCGCCTCGCCGAACGTGCCGAAGCCCGAGTGGTCGAGGTGGATCACGCCGGCGATCCGGACGGGGTCGCCCCGCAGGATCGGGACGCACAGGACGCTGCGCATCCCGCGCACCCGGATGCTCGTGCTCCGCTTGAGGCGGTCGTCGGCCCGGCTGTCCTGACTCAGGACGCCCGCCTTGGTGTCGAGGACGTGGGCGAGGACCGTCCGGCTGATCCGGACGTCGCTCTCCTCGCAGCGGAGCTTCGCGGCCCGTCGGAAGCTCTCGCTCTCGCCGACCCGCCACATGATCGAGCCCTGCGCTCCGTCGAACTGCTCCCCGAGCAGGTCGAGGAACTGGGTCAGGAGCGAGAGCGGCCGGTCGCACATCAGCGCCGTCTCGGTCAGGGCGTGGAGGAAGCCGAGGCGCGCGCGGAGCTTCTCGGGGTCCTCCTCCTTGACGACCTGGGTCATCGCCAGGGCGTCCTTGCTCGTCTTGGTCTGGACGATCTTGGAGGTGACGGCCGACTCGTCGGCCGTGGCGTCGGTGTCGGCGGCCGTGAAGGCGCCGGACCCCTCGTCGTCGCCCTCCTCGGCGATCAGGGTGGTCCTCACGACGATCTCGCGGATCACGAAGACGTCGCCGTTGCGGAGGATCGCCCGCTCGCCCTGGTCGTAGCTCTTCTCGGCGTTGACCGAGATGCCGCTCCAGGGGCGGAGGTTTCGGAGGTGGACGAAGTCGCCGCGCTTGCGCACCTCGGCGTGGCGCGCGTCGGGCTCGGCGTCCTTGTCGAGCGAGATCGCGTTCGGCTTGTTCTTGCGCTCATCGATGACGAGGAAGGACGCCTCCTCGCCGAGCTCCATCGACTTGCCGGCGTCGGCGCCGAACAGGACGGTCATGCGCGCGATCATCGTCGGAGCCTCCGCCCCGTCGGGGCGTTCTCGCTTCGGGTGGGCTGGAGCGACCTACGACGGGCCGATCAGGTCCGGCGGAGCGCCGCGACGGCGCCGGGGAGGAGGGCGTCGCCCTCCTGACCGCGGGCGCGCTCGAGGAGCGCGTTGACGACCGCGACCGGCCCCTCGGCGACCGTCGACGCGACGAGGTCGCGCACCGTCTGGAGCCCTGTCCCGAGCTTCTTGACGAGGCCGTCGGTGAACAGGACGACGGTGTCGCCCTTGCCGATCGCGAGCGCCGTCGGGGCGCCGGTGAGCTGCGGCGACGGCGTCCCGAGGGCCGGCGCCTTCGCCATGATCTCGGTGAAGTTCACCTGCCCGAGCGTCGCGGCGTGGTGGATCACCGGCTGGCCGGCGGCGGCCGCGAGCGAGAGCTGTCCGACGGCCGGGTCGAAGCACGCGACCACGGCGGTGCCGGCGCCGCCCACGCCGAGGACGCCGAGGGCGCGGCCGACCTCGGTCACGAGCGCGCCGGGAGCGAGGCCGTAGGGGGCGAGCGCGCGCACCGTCGCGCGCGCCATCGCGGCGCCGACGGCCGTCGCGGCCGTGTCGCCGGCGACCTCGCCGAGGGCGATCACGAGCGGGTTGCTGTTGGGCGGGGCGCCCGGCGGGGCGACGAGCGCGACCGCCTCGGCGAACGCGCCGGAGAGCTGGTGCTCCCCGATGCAACCGACCGCGATGTGGATCCCGCCGGCGTGGACGCCCTTGTCCGGCGTCGTCGCGACGGCCGCCTTCCGGATCGCCTCACCGAAGCCGCGCCGCAGGTCGGCGACGGCCGTCGCCGTCTTCTGGGCGCGCCGGTCGAGGGCGTCGAGGCCGGCCGCGAGGGTGCCGGCGATCGCCGCGACCGTCTCGAGGTCGGCCTCCTCGAACGTGCGGAAGCCCGCGTCGTCGAGGTGGAGGACGCCGGAGACGCGGTCGTGCCGCACGATCGGAACGCAGAGGACGCTGCGCATGCTCTGGGCGCCGATGCTGGAGCTCGTCTTGAGTCGCTCGTCGGTGCCGGTGTCCTCGGAGAGGACGGCCGTCTTCCGCTCCAGGACGTGCTTGACGACCGTCCGGCTGACGGTGACGTCGCCGCCCGAGCGGGCGACCTTGTGGACGCGGCGGAACGACTCGCTCTCGCCGAGGCGCCACATCATCGCGCCGCGCGCCGACGGGAACTGCTGGCAGATCATCTCGAGGATCTGGACGAGGAGGGGTCGCGGCGAGTCGGCCGTCAGGATCGCGTCGGTCGTCTCGCGGATCAGGCGCAGGCGCGCCGTCATCCGCTCGGCGGCCTCGCCATCCGACGCGGCCGCGACGACGGTCTTGAGCTCGCGCGCCTGCTTCGCGGGCTGCGCCTCCTGGATGATGTTCGAGTCGAGGCCGTCCTGGAGCGGCTGCTCCTCGCCCCCCTCTCCGTCGAGCGGCGTGGCGACCTGCGGCTGCGCGGAAACTCGCAGGACGACGTCGCGGATCGTGACGACCTCGCCGTCCCGGAGAACGGCGCGCTCGCCCTGGTCGATGTTCTTCTCGCCGTTGACGTTGACCGTCTGCCACGGGCGGAGGTTGCGGAGGTGGACGAACTCGCCTCGGTTGAAGAGCTCGACGAGGCGATCGTCGACGCCGGCGTCCTCGCCCGCGAGCGAGATCGCGTTCTTCTCCGCGCTCGGTGTGATCACGAGGTAGCGTGGCTCGGCCGCGAGGTCGAGCGCCGCGCTCGACTCCCCCCCCGAGAGCACGATCATGCGTGCTGGCATGGCGGTCTTCTCCCTGCACCCTGGCGCGTCGGCGCGGGTGGCCCCGAAGGCCCATACCCTGCCCACGCGACGAGTTGGGGTCAAGGGATCTGGCCCGGGCTCTCGGCGCCCCGCAACCGATCGGTTTCCGTTTTCCGACCTCGGCGTCCGGATCTGGGGACGGGTCGTCGGGAGCCTTCGACCGCTCGAGGGGGTCGCGGTCCTCAACCGCGGCGGCGGTGGCGGCGGCATCCTCTGCATCGCCGCGTCATTCGATCGATGGGCGCGTCGTCGACGGCGACCGGGCGGCGGGCGGCGGGCCGGCACGGGATGGTTGCGGCCGGGGATCCTTGCCCCACGGTTCCGGCCGGTCCGGCGTTTGCCCTGGAGAGAGTTCACAGGGGTAGAAATGCTCGCCAGGGGGGCGGGCGGCGCGAGAGAGGGAGATCGGAAGAGAAGCCTGGCAGGGGGGGCACCTTGAAGACCGTTCGACTCGCAGTAGCCATCACCATCGCATCATCGATCTCCATGCTCGCCGGCGCCTCGAGCGCGCTCGCGCAGCAGCCGGCGCGCGCGTCGGCGACGCCGACGCCCGTCGAGGTCGACGGATTCATCACGTTCGTCCGCGGCTCCGCGGGCGGCAACGTCATCGGCTGGGGGTTCCGCGGGCACCGGTTCGCCGCCCACGGGCAGAGCAGCGGCTGGGTGGCGATCGACTGGGGCGGCCGCGAGGCGTGGCTCCAGGGCAGTCACGTCGCCGCCCGCCAGGCCGACCTCGTCACCATCACGGCGAGCGGGCTGAACGTCCGCACCGGTCCGTCGGTCGGCGATCGGCGCATCGGGCTCGCGCATCGCGACGAGACCTACGTGAAGCTCGCCGAGCGCGGCGCCTGGCTGCGGATCCAGTTCGATCATCGCAAGGGCTGGGTCCACGGCGCCTACACGACGCCGGCGACGAGCGCGCCGGCCCCGACGCCGCCGGCGCCGCCTGCGACGCCGCCGGCGCCGCCCGCGCCGACGCCGGCCCCGCCGACGCCGACTCCTCCCGCGCCGGCCCCGCCGGCTCCGGCGCCCACGCCGACGCCGCCCGCGCCCACCCCGACGCCGACGCCGGCCCCGCCGAGCACCGGCCCAGCGTCCCTCCTCGCGGAGCGGGTCGGCTTCGGCGCGAGCACGACCGGCGGCGACCCGGGCCGCATCTACCGCGTCACGACGCTCGCGGACGACGGAGCGGGCTCGCTCCGGCGGGCCGTCGAGAGCCGGGAGCCCTACTGGATCGTCTTCGGCGTGAGCGGCACGATCCGTCTCCGGAGCGACCTCCGGGTTCGGTCGAACAAGACCGTCGACGGCCGCGGCCGCGACGTGACCGTCCGGGGCGGATGGCGGTTCCGCAACGGCGTCGAGAACGTGATCGTGAGCGACCTGCGCCTGACCAACCCCGACGGCGACGACGTGATCAACGTCTGGGGCGAAGGCGGCGCGCGCCCGAGTGACTTCGAGAACCGCGACCTGTGGTTTCACCACCTCGAGGTCTTCGACAGCAACGACGGGCTGCTCGACATCCGCGGCGGCACCAACGTCACGATCTCGTGGTGCCACTTCCGCCGGAGCCTGAAGGCGCTCCTCCTCTGGAAGGACAGCCGCCAGCAGTACGTCGCCGGGATGCGGATCACGATGCACCACAACTTCTTCGACCGCGTCACCCGGCGCGGCCCCTCGTTCCACGCCGGCCTGATGGACTACTTCAACAACTACCAGAAGCAGTGGTACGAGTACGGAGCGGCGAGCTACGCCAGCGCTCAGTTCCTGAGCGAGTCGAACATCTACGAGGCCCGTCCCGGCTCGTTCTCGTTCGAGTCCGATCCGAACCCGGGCGGCGACCGCGACCTCGTCGTCTCGAAGCACGGGCTCATCAACGACTGGGCGAATCGGCCGTTCGGCTTCATCAAGAGCGTGAACGACTCGGCCCTCAACGGGGCGGAGCTCACCGAGCACGAGCCGCGGCGCGTGTTCGATCGCGCGACCTACTACCAGGCGACGGTGCAGCCGGTCGACGCGACCCTGCGCGACGCCATCGTGAACGGCGCCGGGCCTCGTTAGGAGTCCGGCGTGACGAAGGCGCCGACGCGCGACCGTCTCGCCACCGCGGCATCGCTCCTCGGGGCGGTTCTTCTCGCGGTCGTCGTCGGCGCCCTCCTCCTCCCGCGGGAGCGGGGCGAGGAGATGGAGAGGAGAAGCATCGTTGGTCGGAACGTCGCGCACCCGCGCGGCGCCCTTCCTTCGCGTCGGATGCTCGGCTCGTCGCCGCCCCCCGGGGGGGCGCCGGCGGAGACGAGCCTTGCGTCCCGTCGCGCGTCCGCCGAGCCTCCGGCAGATGCGGCGGCGCTCCGAGTGGGGTCGGAGCGTCCGGGCGAGCCGCCGGTCGGACCCAGTTCGACCGGCGGCCCCGCTCCGACGTCGTCTTCGCTGCTGGTGCGGGTGGTCGCGACCGAGGGCGGGCCGATCGCCGGCGCCGTCGTCCTCGCCGTCGATGACC
>JAJDCQ010000074.1 GCA_029260755.1 Planctomycetota bacterium
GGGCGCCGGCGGAGTCGCCGCCCGCGCGCGCGCGGCGCGCGTCCTCGTGGGCTCGAACGTGGCGGAACCCGCTCGTTCGGGCGCGTTGCAGCTCCCCGTGCGCCTCGCGCGCGTCGACCGCCACGGCCGCGTCGGGCCAGCGGCGGAGGAGCTCGCTCAGCGCCGCGAGCGACTCCTCGTAGAGCTCCCCGTGCCGCAGCGATCGCGCCTGGAGCCAGACACACCGCGCCGCGGCCTCGGCATCCCCGCGCGCCTCGGCGCTCTCGGCCTCGGCGGCGTAGAGGG
Organism: Planctomycetota bacterium; assembly: GCA_029260755.1. Taxonomy (GTDB): domain Bacteria; phylum Planctomycetota; class J058; order J058; family JAJDCQ01; genus JAJDCQ01. Next base: position 286 of record JAJDCQ010000074.1, read on the forward strand.
CGGCCGCCTCGACGTAGCGCCCCTCCTGCTGGAGGCGCAGGGCACGACGCCGCGTCTCGATCGAGAACGGCTCCTGCCCGCGGGCCGGGCGGGCCGCGGCGAGGCTCCCGACCGCGACCGCGGAGGCGAGCACGGCGAGGAGCGCGAGCACGGGGAGGGATCGCGCGGCGTGGCTCATCGGGGCTCGATCCTACCGGATCAGCGAGACGGTCACAGCCACCTCGTCCGCTCCCCCGCTGGGAACCTCGATCGCGGCGCGGAACGCTCCCAGATCGGTCCGTCCGGCCAGGACGAAGCGGCCGCCGCCACCGGGCACCTCGAGCACCGACACCGGATCGGCGACCGCGATCAGGAGGCGCCGCTCGCCCTGCTCTTGCAGCTCCGGCCGATCGCCGAGCGACTCGGGGAGGAGGGTGACGACCGCGCGAAGCGACTCGTCCGAGGCGAGCTCGGGCGGGAGCGTCCAGGCGATGTGAAGCGAACGCGGCGCGAGCCGGACGACGAGGGTCGCCTCCGCGACGTCCACCGAGGCCGCCAGGACATCCCGCCCGGCGAGGAGGGCGTAGCGACCCGGGCTGACCCGGGCCTGGAACGCGCCCGGAGCGCCGGCCGACGCGAGCGCGAACCGCTCGGCCGGCTCGCCCTCGAGCGCGACGAGCACCAGCGCCGGACCGCTCCAGGGCTGGCCGTCGGCCGCCTCGACGTGGACCGCGATCGGCGCGGTCGTGGTCGCCGGCTGGAGGCGGTGCTCGCCGGCCGCGGCGATCTCGTTCGGGTCGAGGCGACGCTCGGACCCGTCGCTCGCTCCGAGGAGCGGCGTGTAGCGTCCAGGGCGGAGCCGCGCATCGAAGCGACCCTCGGCGTCGAGGCGGATGGTCTTGCGGGCGCCCGAGGCGCGATCGCGAAGCACGAGCCGGGCGCCGCGCGCCCGCGCCTCGGCGCCGATCACGATCCCGGTCACGTGGAGCCGCGCGGGAGGGTCGAGGGCGACGCGCCGCTCCTCGCCCGGCGCGAGCGACACCGCGAGCCGCACCTCGCCGTGCAGGGTCACCTCGTAGGCGCCCGGGGCGAGGCAGGGGAAGACGTGCTCGTCCCGCTGCGGGCCCTCGGCGTCGGGATCGAGCCGATCGAGGAGCTCGGTCTGGTAGGCGGGGTCGGACGGCGCGCTCGCGACCAGACCCGGGCTCGCCTCCCAGCCATCGGGCGAAGGCGGCACCGAGACGGTCAGGGTCGCGGCGCGCTGCAGCTCGATCGCGACCTCGGCGGCGAGTCCGGGGCGGGTGACCACGACCGCGTGGTCGGCGGCGACCGCCCAGAGCAGCGATGCGGGGTCGGCGTCATCGGGCAGGCGAGAGAGGACGAACCGTCCGGCCGCGTCGGTGAGCGCGCCGAAGCCCGGCGAGCTGAAGCGCTCGGGACGGAAGCGCGGCGTGGCCGGGTCGGCCGCCGCGAGGACGGCGCCGAGCATCTCGAGGCGCGGCGCGCGCCAGCTCACCCACGCGCCGGCGATCGGCTCGCCCGTCGCGCCGTCCCGGACGACGCCGCGGAGCCCTCGCAGGCTCGTTCCCTCGGGCAGCGGCGGCCGCGGCCGGCCCGCGGCCGGTCGAACGACGGCGGCGGGCGTGGCGGCCGGGCCGGTCGTCGCGGCGCCGCCGCCGGATCGCGCCGGTCCGGATGCGAGCGAAGCACCGCCGCGCTCGCCATCGCGAGGGTGCGCGCCTGGCCGGGCTCCGGCGTCTCCGGTCCGCGGACGCGGCCAGAGGGCGGCGATGACGAGCAGTCCGACCACGACGGCGCCGCCAGTCGCGGCGAGCACCGCCTGGCGGCGGGACATCAGTCGTTGGTGCTGCGGACGAAGAACTCGTCGATGATGACGCCGTCGACGTTCTTGAAGTAGAAGTGCGCCTCGCGCGGGTCGCCGTTCACGTGGAACTTCCCGAAGAGGGCGCCGAGCTTCGCGCCCTGGTCGGAGGTGTACTCGCTCGCCCACCACGGGCCGCCCCGCTCCTGGTCGCGGATGCCCTGACCGCCGAGGCCCGAGACGAAGACGAAGGTGCGTCCGTCGTCGTCGGGCGTGTTCGGGTCGTCGTCCGAGATGTCGAAGGCGTTCGCCGTGCTCGAGACGGTCTGGTTCTCGACGTTCGAGAGCTGGTGCGTCCGCGAGTAGGAGTGCTCGTGGCCGGTCGCGACGATCGCGCCGCCGCGGCGGGACTCGTCGTAGACGGCCCAGCCGGTCTCGTCGCTCTTGCCACCGAGCTGCATCTTGCGCTGGTTCTTGTGGAAGCTCACGACGCTCCAGATCGAGCCGTCGCGGGCGAGCTCGTCGCGGATGTAGTCGGCGTTCTGGCTGCCGCCCGCGGTGACGCCCGGTCCGACCAGGATGATCTGGAGGCCGCCGAAGTAGTGGGTCGACTCCTCGCCGAGGAACCCGCCCCAGTCGACGCCGATCCGCCGCATCCGCTCCTCGAGCCGCTCGCGGTAGCCGCCGCCGCCGTCCCAGGCGTCCTCGTCGTGGTTGCCCGGCGAGGCGAAGTAGGGGAAGTCGGCGCCGAGGACCGCGTCGATCTGGTCGGTCCAGGCCTGCGGGTCGTCGTTGTAGTCGAAGTCGCCCGAGTGGATCACGGCGTCCGCGCCCTCGGTCCGGATCAGGTCGAGGACGTCGCGCGATCCCTGATTGACGCCCTGGTCGCCGATGAAGGCGATCGTCAGGTCCTGCGCCGTCGGCGTGCCGGACGGCTGCGCGTTCACCGGCGGGTTCGGCGTGCCGCGGCCGCCGGGGCCGCCGATCGGGGCGCATCCGCCCGGGGTCGACGCGGCGACGATCATGGAGACGGCGACGGTGCCGATCTGGGTGGCCAGATGCTGGCGGAGAGTAGCCATGGACTCACCTCGGTGGGTTCTCGAGAAGGTCGGTCGAAGACGCAACGCTCGTGCCCGGTGGGGCGCGTTGCCTCGCCGCGATTCGATGCGATCTAAGAGCTTCGATACGAGCCAGTTGGAGTGGCGCGGGGTCAAGTGAGCATACGCAGGCGCCGCGGCCGTCTCTCCAACTTTCCGGATTCTGCTTCCCGGGATCGGGAGGGAGCCCCTATTCGGTTGCGGGCCGGCGCCCCGCCTGACGGAGGGCGCTGATCGCGTGCTGGCGCGTGGTCGGGTCCTCGTCGGCCAGGGCGGCCTCCATCGCGGGGACGGCGCTCTCGACGCCCGGGCGCATGAGCGCCCAGAGGATGTTCTGGCGGTGGTGCGGATCGGACGAGGCCGTCAGCCGCGCGGCGAGCGCGGCGACGGCCGGCTCGCCGAGGATCGCGAGCGACTCCTTCACGGGGAGGCAGAGGTCGCGATGGCGGATCCGCTCCTCGGCGAGCACCGCCACGAGCGGCTCGATCGCCTCCTCGATGCCGAAGCTCGCCAGGACGATCGCGGCGACCGAGCGGACCACGTCATCCTCCTCGGCGGCGGCGACGACGGGGAGGAGCGCCGGCCCGATCGAGTGGCCGTCGTCCATCGACCACTTGTCGCCCTCGAGGAGGAACTCGATCCGCTGGCGGCGGAGCTCGGGATCGGTCACCTCGGGGAGGCGCGCCAGCACCGCAGCCGTCGCCCGCGGACCGAAGCCGAGCAGCGCCGAGCGGACGCCGCCGCGAAGCTCCGCGTCCTCGTGATCGAAGAGGTCGGCGAGCACCTCGATCGCCGGCTCGTGCCTCGAGAGGCCGAGCTCGCGGGCGGCGCGCCATCGCACCCAGACCGAGGAGTCGGTCGCGAGCGTCTCGACGATGTCGTCGAGCGATGCCTGGTCCTTCATCGCCGCGAGGTAGAGGACGGCGAGGTGACGGACGATCGGATCCTCGTCGCGGAGGTGGTCGCGGAGCGCGCGAACCGTCTCGAGGCGTGGCGTCGTGAAGAGGGCGTCGCCCGGGGCGACGAGCGGTTGGGGGTTCGCGCCGTCCGGGAAGAGCTCGATCTCCTCCCGGAGGATCAGGACCTGTCCCTCGACGAGCTCGGGCACCACCATGCCCCGGCCGAGGCTGCGGAGGTCCGCGACGTCGATCCCCTGCTCCCGCGAGATCTCGACCACCTCGGCGCGCCACCGGGAGATCGCGCGCCGGGTGACGATCTCGTCGCGACGGAGCGCGAGGCTGGCGACGAGGGCGAGCCCGGCCACGCCAGCGACGGCCGCGAGCAGCCACCCGGCGCGGCGCCGCGGCGCCGCGCCGGTCGCGGTCGGGGTGGTGGGCGGTGGGTTGGCGCCGAAGCTCATGCGGGGAGGCCTCGCTCGATCAGACGCCTGGACCGCCCGTCGGGTTCGCCGTCAGTCGCCCCTGAGCCGGGCGAGCGCGTCGCGCGAGGCGGCGTCGTCGGGGACGATCTCGAGGACGCGCTCGAGGTCGGCGATCGCGCCGCTCCGGTCGCCGGTGCGGGCCCGGATCTTCGCGCGCTGGCGAAACGCGTGGTGGAAGCCCGGGTTGATCTGCACCGTCCGGGCGAGGTCGGCCAGCGCGCCTTCGAGATCGCGGAGGCTCTCCCGGGCGTTCGCCCGGTTGAACCAGACGATCGCGAGCGTGTCGTTCTGACCGAGGGCGGCGTCGAAGTCGGTCAGGGCGCCCGCCGCGTCGCCGGACCGGAGGAGAGCGACGCCGCGGTTCACCAGGGCCTCGAGGCTCTGAGGGTTGATGGTGAGGGCCCGCCCGTGGCACTCGATCGCCTGCCGCTGGTCGCCGGTGTCGGCGTGGAGGACGCCGAGCGCGATCCACACGTTCGCCTCGTTCGGCGCGATCTCGACGGCCCTCTCGTAGTCCTTCTTCGCCTCGTCGAGCCGCCCCAGGGCGCGCTCGAGGTTCCCCCGCCCGAGCAGGGCGGTCGCGTTGCGCGGGTCGAGACGGAGCGCCTCGGCGAAGTCGCGGCGCGCCGCGGCGGCGTCGCGGAGGCCGACGTGCGCCGTGGCGCGGCCGCCCCAGAATATCGAGGCGCCCGGCTGGAGCTCGATCGCGCGCGAGTAGTCGGCCACCGCGGCAGCGTAGCTCCGCCGGGCGACCTGGACGTTGCCCCGGTTGAAGTGGAGCTCGGCCGCTTCGGGCCGCAGGCCGAGGGCGCGGTCGAGCGCGGCGAGCGCTCCGGTGAGGTCGCCCGACCTCTGGAGGACGTCGCCGAGGTTCGCCCACGCCTCCGCGTTGCCCGGGTCGAGCTCGACGGCGCGCTCGTGGTCGGCGCGGGCGCCGATCAGGTCTCCTTCGTCGGCGCGGCAGAGCCCCCGGCACGACCGCCACTCCGACACCTCGGGGTCGAGCGCGATGGCGCGGTCGAGGGCCGCGGCCCCATCGCCCGACCGACCGAGCCGACCCAGCGCAATGCCCACGTGCCCCCAGCCGTGGCCGTGGTTCGGATCGATCTCGACCGACTTCCGGGCATCCGCGAGCCCGCCGGCGAGGTCGTTCTGCGTCAGGCGGATGCGGGCGCGGCTCGACCACGCGATCGCGAGCAGCGGCGCGAGCTCGATCGCCTCGTCGTAGGCGGCGAGGGCGCCGGCGAGCTGCCCTCGGACCGACAGGACGTTCCCCCGCATCGTCCAGGCCTTGGCGCGGTCGAGGGGAGGGACCGGCAGCGCGATCGCCCGCTCGAGTCGCTCGAGCGCCTCGTCGAGGTGGCCGAGGACACGGTGCTCGGCGGCGGACCGGAGCAGCTCGAGGAACTCCCCCCCGGCGGTCCCGGAGGCGCCGGGAGCGTCGTCGGCGACCGCGCCGGCCTCGGGCGACCCGGTCGGCGCGCCGCCGTCGAGACGGGGGACGAACCGACGGATCTGGGAGGAGAACGTCCCGTTCGGCTCGAAGCGGTTCTGCAGGATGAAGATGACGTGCCGCTGCGCGGTCTCGCCGCCGAGGAGGCAGAGGGCGATCCCCGCCGGCACGGCGACCGCCTCGTCGGAGGCGACCATGGCGAAGCGCCCGAGCGCGTCGACGGCGGTCTCTCGGATCCCGAGCCGGCCGAGCGCATCGCAGCAGAGCTTCGCCAGGAAGAGCTCCCGGCCGCCGACGCGCCGGTGCTGCGCGTCCGCCTCGATCTCGGTCGAGGTGACCTCGCCGGGAGCGGCGAGCGGATTGGGCGAGCGCATCCGCCGGAAGAGGACGCGCCGGTTCGCCTCGAGGAAGAGCCTCTCCTCCTCGGGGGTGAAGTCCTGCCCGGGCGTCCGCCGGCGGTCGAGCATCTCGCGCAGCCCCTCGAGCGATCGCTGGCCACTCGCCCGCTCCTCCGGCGTCGGCTCGATCGCGCTCGAGAAGAGCTCCACCGTCGCCGCGTGGAGCTCGTCGGCCACCTCGTCGAGGGCCGCGGCGAGGAGCTGCACCGTCTGCGCCTCGCGGAGGCCGACGAGGGTGAAGAGGGCGTCGTCGTAGCCGCCGGGCCGGGCGGCGACCGCGCCGCTCCGCGTATCGGCGATGATCTTCTCGACGATCTCCCGGTGCCGCTCGGCGACCCCGGTCCGCGCCCGCTCGACCCGCGCGAGCGCCGCGCGCGCGGCCGCGTCGTCGACGCCGGTGGCGAGCGCCTTGTCGAACGCGGAGCGCGCGAGCGCCCACTGCGCGTCGCGGAGGGCCACCTCGCCGAGGGCGATCGCCGCGTCGAACCGACCGCGAATCGCGTCGGGTTCCTCGGGCGCGAGGGCGAGCCAGCGCCCGCTCGCCTCGAGCGCCTCGACCGCGGCGACGAGAACCGGTTCGCCCTCCTCGCCCGGAGCCGGCGTCTGGTCCGCGCCGGCGGCCTCCTCGAACGCGGCGACCGCGGCGAGGGCCGCCACCGCCTCGACCCGCGCCGCGGCGACGATCCGCGCCCGCTCGCGGCGGGACGCCCGCACGACGGCCGCCGGCACCGTGACGCCGAGGACGACGAGGAAGATCGCGACGAGGCCGAGGGCGGCGGCGGCGAACCGGTGGCGGGCGACCCAGCGCCGGAACCGCTCGGCGCCCGTGGCCGGCCGCGCCTCGATCGGCTCGCCCTGGAGGAACCGCCGAAGGTCGTCGGCGAGGGCCGCGGCGGTCTGGTAGCGGCGGGCCGGCGCCTTCTCGAGGCAACGGAGACAGATGGTCTCGAGGTCGCGGTGAACGCGCGGGTTCGCGGTCCGCGGGCTGACCGGCTCGTCGAGGAGGACCTGCTGGACGAGCTCGATCAACGTCTCGCCATCGAAGGGCGGTCGCCCGGCGAGCGCCCGGTAGAGGACGCCGCCGAGGCCGTAGACATCGGTCGCCGGGCTCTGCGGGCCGCGGCGGGCGACGGCCTGCTCGGGCGCCATGAAGGCGGGCGTGCCGACGAGGGCGCCCGACGCGGTGAGCTGCTTGGCGTCGGCGTCGGTCAGGTCGCGGGCGAGGCCGAAGTCCGAGAGGAGCGGGCGGCCCTGCCGATCGATGAGGATGTTCTCGGGCTTCACATCGCGATGGAGGACGCCGTGTCCGTGAGCGTGGGCGAGGGCGTCGGCGACCGAGGCGACGAGCTCCGCCGCGCGGCGGGGCGCCACCTCGCCCGCCGCGAGGAGGCCCTCGAGGCTCTGCCCCTCGACGAGGTCCATCACGAGATAGGGCCGATCGCCGTGGAGGCCGACCTCGTGGACGCCGACGATCCCCGGGTGCCGCAGCTTGGCGCACGCGGTCGCCTCGCGCCGGAAGCGCTCGACGTTCCGGGTCGGATCGAGGACGAGCTTGATCGCGACGGCGCGACGCAGGTCCGGGTCGTGGGCCCGGTAGACCGCGCCCATGCCGCCCCGACCGAGCTGCTCGGTGACGACGTAGCGCCCGATCCGTCCCTGGGCGCCCGGGTCGACGGGGGCGAAGGCGGCCGAGTCCGATCCGCTCGCGGGGGACGACGGCGGGAGCGAGGGGGGCGCCGGGAGATGACCCGGGTCGGTCGGCGCCTGCCAGCCGGGCGAGTGGGGCGGTCGGGATGGGTAACGGTCGGGCGGCATCGCGTCCGCGGCGGATCGCGTCGTCGCGTCTCGCCGCATCCCGAGATTATCGGTGGGCGCCGCCGGGCGCGAGCTGCCGAGGCGTCAGGGAGCTCCCTCGATCCGCTCCTCGCGGCCGTCGGCGTGGCGAACGCGGATCCAGGGGACGACCGTCTCGCGGACGTCGCCGCCCGGCAGGGTCTCCCGTCGCGTGTCCTCGCCGGCATCGAGGAGCTCGGCGCCCGCGACGTCTCCACCGAGGGGGACCCGGCGTGTCTTGGGCTTCGCCCAGTCGTCGGTCTTCGGGTCCCAGCGGCTGACCGCGATCACGGCGTGCTTCGGGACGGTCTTCTCGATGAAGAGCGGAACGAGGCGGATGTCGGCCGGGACGCGCACCTCGGCGGACGGCTCGGTCGTGCGCCGTCGGGCGTCGTCGGGGAGGTCGAGGTGATCGGGGATCGGTCGGCCGAACGCGTAGAGGGCCATGGTCCCTTCGCGGTCCATCTCCGCCGTCGAGGTGACCCGATAGACGTAGCGAGTCCCCGCGACGACGCTCGTGTCGACGAACCGCCGCGGAGGGCCATCGAGCGCGACCGGTCCGAGGCTCGTCCAGGCGTCCTCGCCGGCGGCCCGCCGTTCGATCTCGTAGCCAGTGATCCGGACGTAGGCGTTGCCGAGCGCGTCCTTCCAGCTGACGGTGACGGCGCCGCGCGTCGCGATCGCCTCGAGGTCGCGGGCGGGTCGGTGCCGGTGGACAATGTCTCCGTGGAGCTCGCTCAGCTTGACCCGGAGGACCGAGCGGGGAACCGCGGTGTCCTCGACCGTCTGGGTGGTCCCGTCGGCGTAGCGGAGCTTCACCCAACGCCGGCGGACGAGCTCGCGGCGCCGACCTGCGGGGGAGCGGCGCTCCTCGACGTCGTGACCGGCGTCGATCACCGTGATGCCGTGGACCGACTCGCCCACCGCGAGGATGGCGGCCATCGGCGCGCGCGAGCGCACCCACCGGCGCCGCTTCTCCCAGAACCGGAACGCCTGCACGACGACCCGGGTCTCGCGCTCGCCGTCGCCCGGCTCGACCCAGCTCGGGATGAGGAAGTGGTCGTGGGGGACGACCTCGGCGATCGGCTCCGAGGTCGCGCGGTCGCCGCTGCCGTCGAGGGCCACGACCCGGTAGCGGCGCGTCTCGCCGGGCGTGACGTCGCGGTCCTCCCAGGTCCGCTCGGCGGCGCCGAGCGTCGCGGCGGCCTTCCACGCGTCGCCCTCGGCGCGCTCGAGACGCCACCCGGTGACCCCGGCGCCGAGCTTCTCGGCCCAGACGCTCCAGTCCACCGTGACCGCGTCCGGCGCGACGTCGAGCTCGACGTCGACCGCGGGGAGCTCGTCGCCCGCAGCGGCGGGAACAGCGGCCCAGCCCACGAGGACGACGATCGCGACGGCGGCGATCGTCGGTCGCCCGCGCCGGCCCATCAGAACGCCATGTCCTCGATCGGCGCGAAGTCGTCGGTCAGCAGCGGGACGTCGTGCGTCTCGACCGGCGTGGTCAGGTAGCTCTGGGCGAACTCGAGGTAGCGGTCGGCGCGCTGGAGCTCGAAGAACTGCGCCCAGCTCTCGTCGCCGCCGGCCTCGAGGGCGTCGCCGCGGATCTCGTCGGCGATCCCGCTCGCCTTCCGAGCGAGGGCGTCGCGAATCGGCGGGAGCTTCTCGCCGGCGAAGCGGTCGGTCACCGTCGCGACGACGAAGATGTTCCGCGTGTCCCTCGGTCCGGCCCACCACGACGGCTTCGGGAAGACGTGGACGCGGCCGCGGCGCTCGCCGGACAGCTCCCGCCCCGGCTCCTCGGCGCCCTCGAAGACGTGGCGCATCGTCCGGACGACGGCCCGGTAGATGAGGCTCTTGTCGCCCTCGAGCGACGCGTTGATGTTCGCCATGAGGATCCCGCGCTCGGGGTGGAGCTGGGCGCGGAGCTCATCGAAGTACTCGGCCGTCACCAGATGCGGCGGGATCCGGCCGCCGATCGTGAACGCGTCGAGGATGGCGACGTCCCACTGCTCGTCGGGCCGGCTCCGGACGAACATCCGGCCGTCCTCGACGTGGGCCTTCACCGGGCCCTTCTCCTCGAAGTAGAAGAAGCGCTTCGCCACCTCCACGACTTCGGGGTCGATCTCGACCAGGTCGAGTCGCTTCACCTTCGGGTAGCGCCGCGCCCAGACGCGCGGCCCGAGCCCGCCGCCGCCGCCGATGAAGAGGACGCTCTCGATCTCGTCCTCGAGGAGCCAGGCGAGGTCGAACATCTCGCTGTACTCGGCCGCGCTGTCGTAGGGCTTCACCAGATGGATGCCGCTCTCGCGGTAGTTGTCGAACTGGAGGTAGCGGCACCCGCCCGGCGGCGGGTTGCCGACGTGGCAGTAGCAGTCGTCGGTGTCGACGACGGCGATGTGATGGTAGGCGCTGTCGGTCTCGATCAGGAGCCGGTCGGTGCTCGAGATCGGCGCGACCGGCGTCGGCGGGGCGGCCGCGAAGCCGAGGCAGAGAAACGAGATCGCGCCGAGGCCGGCCATCGTGGAGCCCGGCGTGGCCCGGGCGGCGCGCTGGCGGTCGGCGAGGATCGCGAGGATCGCGGTCACGAGGAGCGCGCCGCCGGTCAGCTTGACGATGTTGTTCACGCCGAGGGTCGGGATCAGGAAGAACGCGGTGAAGAGCGTCCCGAAGATCGAGCCGACCGTCGAGAGGGCATACAGGCGGCCGGCGACGCGGCCGACCTTGGTGATGTCGCGCGTGGCGAGCTTCACGCTGAACGGGCTGACCATCCCGAGGAGCGCGCTCGGCGCGAAGAAGAGGATCGCCGACGCGGTGAGCGGGCCCCACCGGAGCCCGAGGCCCGAGAGGGCGTGACAGACGGGGCTCGCCACGAGCGGCAGCATCATCACGAGCACCGCCGCCGTCGCGACGATCACGCCGAGGAGCGAAAAGCGCGGCATCTTGTCGGCCAGGTTCCCGCCGCCGTAGTAGCCGGTCGCGAGCGCGCCCATGAAGAGGCCGATCAGGGCGCTCCAGACGTAGACCGAGTTGCCGAAGTGCGGCGCGAGCAGCCGGCTGCCGGTGATCTCGAGGCTCATGATCCCGGCGCCGCAGAGGAAGACGATCGCCTTCAGCATCATCGGCGCATCCGGGGAGGCGGCCCGATCGGCGGTCGCGGCGGTCGCGGCCGTCGCCTCGGAGGCGCCCGGGGCGGGCGCGCCGCCCGGCGCGTCGGGGGCGTCGGTCGCGGCCGGAGCGGTCTCGGCGGCGGCGCCGCCGCCCTGGTCCTTCTTCTTCTTGTTCTTCTTGCTCACGGCGGGTCCCGTCGGGCTCGGTCGGCGTGGCCGTGCGCTCAACGCACGGCGAGGGGGCGGATTATACCGCCCGTCGCCCCGCCGCGCGTCCCCCGCGGCGACCTGCGGGGAGCCGTGCCGCGCGTTCTCGTCGTTCTCCTCCTTCGGGCCGGCCGAGAAACCGATCCATCCTTGAGGCACGCCCGTGCCTCCACCCGATCCGCGTCCGTCGTTCCCGAGGGAGGCTCGAACTTGCGCGCGTTACGCTCCCCGATCGTCACCGGTCGTTCCGCCTCGGATGTCGCCGAGGCTCGCGTCCTTCTCACCCTGGCCTCGAAGGGCGGCGACCAGGAAGGCTGGGTCACCCGCGGCCAGGTCAACAAGCGGCTCGGCCGGATCGCCCGCGGGACGCGGGAGGCCGCCGTCGCCCGGCTCATCGCCGAGGGGGCGATCGAGGTCGGCACCCGCGGAAGCCGTTCGGTCCGCTATCGCCTGACCGAGCGGGGAATCCGGCGGGCGCTCGACCTCGACCTCGGGCCGCGCCAGCGCCTGTCGGGCGGCGAGGTGAGCGCGCTCCTGGGACTGCTCCGGGCCGAGTTCGCGCGCATCGCGTCGGACGTCGCCCCCGCGGCGCCCGCCGCCGACGACGATGCCGACGACGCCGACCGCGCGATCGGGGAGCGAGCGCGTCGGAACCCCGACGACGCGGCCCTCGCCCCGGTCGCCCCGATCGTCGAGAGCGGCCCGTTCCGGATCGGACCGCCGCCGCCGGGCCGGCGCCCGCCGGTGAGCGCGCACCCCGAGACGATCCGCACCCTGATCCTGCGCGAGGCCGAGGCGATCGACCGGGCGGAGGGAACCGGCGGGATGGTGCCGATCCACCGACTGCGGGAGCGGCTCGGCGGGAGGCTCGCGGGCCCGGCCTTCGAGACCGCCCTCTACGACGTCGCCCGGAGCGGGCGCGCCTCGCTCAACAAGATCACCGACTGGGCCGACGCCACGCCCGAGCAGCGGGCCGCGTCGATCCACCACCCCGTCCGCGGCCTGCTCTACTTCCTGACGCTGGGCGGAGGTCTCCGGCTATGACGACGACCCGCGCGCCCTCGGGCTCCTTCGCCCCCGAGATCGAGGCCTTCCGCCGCGCCCGCGAGCGGAAGCGCCAGCAGGCGACCCTGCATCCGGGCAGCGCCTACACTCCGCCGACCGACGCGGCGTCTCGCGCCGAGGCGCGCGAGCGGGCCGACGCGAGCCTGCTCCGCGACATCAACCCGTTCCGGCGCAACGTCGTCGAGAACCCGTGGCAGCCCGGCCACGACGTCCCCGACGTCGAGAGCATCTACGCCGGCGAGACGCGCCGCTCGCTCCAGGTGATGAAGGAGGTCCACGCGACGGCGGCGAGTCAGGGCGTCCTGCTCCTCGGCGAGGCTGGGGCCGGGAAGAGTCACCTCCTCCGCCGGCTGACCGCGCGCTACCGCGAGAGCGCGATCTACGTCCATCTCTACAGCCCGACGAGCCTCGGCACCGTCTTCCGGACGATCGCCCGGGCGGTCGCGGTCAACCTCGCCGAGACGCCGCCGGGCGCGCGCGGTCGCCAGATCGATCAGTTCGTCGACCGGCTCGTCGCCCGCCACGCGTTCGCGGCGTTCGGACGCGCCGCGCGGTCGCCGTCGGACCGGCAGGACCTGCTCCGGCTCGTCGATGACCGGGGCGCCGCCCTCTGGGACGACGAGGAGGGCGCCCTCCGGGTGCTCGGCGCCCTCGAGAAGCACCTGCGGAGCGAGGAGCCGGCGCTCGACCGGAGCTACCTCCGGGCGTTCCTCCGGGCGCGGGTGCGGACGCTCGACACCCTGGCGCTCGACTGGCTCAAGGGCGAGGCGCTCGACGACGACGACGCGAAGCAGCTCGGCGTCAGCCGCGCGATCGAGACCGAGGAGGACGCCTTCGAGGCGCTCCGCTCGCTCGGCTACCTCTCGCGCTTCCACAAGCCGGTCGTGATCGCGTTCGATCAGACCGAGAACCTCCCCGAGGTCGATGGAAAGCCCGGGATCCGGCTGCTCGTGAACGCGATCTGCCGGCTCCACCCGCTGCCGAACTTCGTCTTCGTCCTCGTCTGCCCGACCGACGTCTGGACCCGGAAGTACCGGCACGGGCTGCACCAGTCCGAGCGCCAGCGGGTCGAGAACCTCGTCCTGCCGCTCGGCATGTCCGGCCTCTCGCCGATGCAGCTCGAGGAGCTCCTCGCCGCGCGCCTCGCGACGATCTACCAGGGCTTCTCGCCGCCGTATCCGAGCTACCCGTTCCGCCCCGACTACCTGGCCGCCCTGTCGGCCCAGGTCCAGCTCCAGCCGCGCGAGGCGCTGAACCACTTCCGCGATCTCGTCGAGGAGGCGAAGGAGGCCGGGACGATCCGCGAGATCGGCGCCGACGAGTGGGCCCGCCGGATGGGCGTCCCGGTGCACCTCGACGAGTACGACGCGCCCGAGCCCGACCCGTCGCCCGCGCCGGCGGCGATCCTCGAGCCCGCGCTGGCCGACCCGCTCGACGACCTCGAGCCCGAGCCTCCTCGTCAGGCCGGGCCCGACGAGCCGGTGCGGCTCGAGCGGCTCGCCGAGGAGATCTTCGCCGAGGAGCTCGACGTCGTCCGCGCGACCCGCGGCGGCACCGACCTCTCCGACGAGGACACGACCCGCGCCCTCCAGACGGCGCTCGAGGCCCTCGCCGAGCACGGCCCCGGACCGCACGCCGGCGGATGGCGGGTGAGCGTGGAGCCGCCGATCGCGTTCGGCGAGCGGACCGTCCTCGTCTTCGGCCAGGCGCACGAGGCGGCGCCGCCGGGTCCCGACGGGACGCCGGAGCTGCAGCGCTCGGCGGTCATCGTCTGCGAGAGCCGGCGCGGCCAGTCGTTCGCCGCGGTCGTCGGCCGCTGCACCGACCAGACCGGACGGGGCGTCGGCCGCTGGCCGCGGTTCGTCCTCGTCCGCGGACGCACGGAGCGGGCGAGCTGGTCGCGGGGACGCGAGCACCTGGCGAAGTTCCTCAAGCGAGGCGGCGTCCGGGTTCGGCCCGACGATCTCGGGCGCGGCCACCTCGCGGCGCTGCTCTCGATCACCCGCCGGGCGCGCGCCGGCGACCTCCTCGTCGGGGAGCGGACCGTCTCCGAGGAGGAGCTCCTCGAGGCGCTCGTGCTCGGCGGCGTCCTCGAGGCCCTCCCGGTCGTGCGCTCGCTCCTGGGTTGGCGCAGCCTGAGCGACCCGGCCCTCGGCTCGGTCGGCTCCGGCGACGGCCGCGCGGCCGCGCAGGCGCGGCGACGCTCGAGCGTCGAGGACCGCCTCGCCCGCCTCGTCGCCCGCCACCACATCCTCGGCTTCCGGCGGGCGCTGGAGCGGCTGCAGCAGGACGACCCCGACCTCGACGAGGCGGCGCTCCTCCGGGCGGTCCACGCGTGCCGCAAGCGCGGCGCGATCGCGGTGCTCGGCAAGGACGTGAAGGACCCGCTCCTCTCCGCCGTGACTGGCTGATCGGGCCCTCAGCCCTCCGCGGCGGCGCGGAGCTCGTCGTCGGTGCGCCGGCAGGCGATCACGAGGAAGCCGAACGACGCGGCCGCCGCGAAGGCGATCCAGACGACGCCCCAGTGCCAGGTCGAGCCGCCGATGACCTCGGCGAGCATCGCCGCGTCGCTCCGCACCTGCGGGCGATCGAGGATGTCGGCCTTGATGTCGTTCACGGCGTAGAGACAGCTCGTCACGCCGATCACCCGGAGGATGAGGTCGTTCTTCCCGCCCGAGAGGAGCGCTCCGCACAGGACGAGGACCGCGCCGGTCGCCAGGCCGAAGACGTGGCCGAAGCTCCCGGCCGGGCCGACCCAGGCGAGGGTGACGACCATGAGGACCGAGCCGAGCGCGATCGAGACGATCCGGTCCGCCCGGGTGCGCGAGGCGAGGATCAGGATGAGCCCGCCCCACAGGACGCTTCCGAGGTAGCCGGCCGTCAGGATCGCGGCGGCGTTGCCGTCACGCGTGACGCAGTAGCCGCCCTCGCCCCGGTTGAGGACGATCTCCTCGACCCGTCCGCCCGTGATGATGGCGGCCGCCGCGTGGCTCAGCTCGTGGAGGAACACGACGAGGATCTTGAGGGGATAGACGGCGCCGGTGTCCCAGAGCGCCACGACGATGAGCGCGAGCGCGAGGATCCCGGCGACCGCCTTCCAGCGGACGTCGGCGAGGAGGCCACGTCTCGTCTTCGGGTCGGTCACGGGCCGGGCGGCGGGCTAGCCCGCATCGGAGCCGATGAAGGGATGGAACCACGGAGGCACGGAGGCACGGAGCAGCTTCGGATGACACCACGTCGCGGACCGATCCCGCCGCTCCTTCTCTTGGGTCCCCTCACCTCGCGTGACCGGGACCGCGAGGGAGCCACCCCGGGAACCGATCGGCTCGTGCGAGCCGGGATACGGCGCACGCAGTCGCTCCTCCGTGTCTCCGTGCCTCCGTGGTGACATCTGCTCGCCGAAGGCGAGCCCATCGGCACCTGAACGAGCTCGATGGTCCCTGCCCGCATCATTCACGAGCCCCGGCTGCGGTCGGCTCCCACGGGGCGGCGTCCTCGGGCCGAAATCGGCGCTCGCAGGCCAGAACATCTAGCCCGACTCGTCGTCGGGGTCCGCGCCGCCGTCGCCGTCGTCGGGGACGACGTCCTCGATGCCGTCCACGGCGCCGGCGTCGTCGGTGGGGGCGTCGACGTCGTCCGAGGCGTCGCCCGTCTCACCCGACTCGTCTGGGCCGGCCGGCGGGGTGGGCGTCTCGCTCGATCCACCGTCGTCGCCCGGGCCCGGCGTCGGCGCCGGGGCGGCGCGACCGCCGACGATCGCCTCGGCCATGGCGGCCATGATCTTCCGAACGTTCCGCGGGTTCTGGCCGAGGTCGCCGTCGCCGATCCGCGATCGGCTCTCGGCGTGGACGGCCCGGACCTCGCCCTCGTCCTCGATCCGGACGGTGACGTCGTCCTCGAACTTGAAGAGCATCGACTGCCGCACGAGCTTCACGCGCTTCGCGCCGCCGTCGTCGACGTCCTCGCTCTCGACCCGCCAGCGCGGCATCGCGCCGGCGACGTGCTTCACGATCCCGACGAGCTCGTCGGCGCCCCGCGTCGTCCGGATCGGTCGCTCGAGCGGGTGCTGCGCCTCGTCTCTCGTCGAGGCGAAGTTCTTGATGAAGTCGCGGTTCCAGTCCTCGATCTGGGCGCCGACGATCGCGGCGCCGCCGACGACGATCAGGAACAGGACGAGGAGGACCCGCCGGAGAACGCTCGGCGGCTTCTCCTTCGGCGGCTCCGCCGCGGGGACCCGCTCCGACACGGCGCGCCGGTTCCGGGCGCTCTTTCGCGTGGCCTTGGCCATGGCTGCTCGGTCCTCGTCTCGGCGGGCGCGGCTGGCTCCGCGCCGCCACGGTGAGGATGTCAGAGCGCCCCGGGTCGCCGCAACGGGCGAGGCGGATGGGAGCTACGTCTCGAGCAGCTCCTTGGTCTTGCCCTCGAGGAGATCGTTGACCGCCCCCTCGTACTTCTTGGTCAGGTCCTGGATCTCGTCCTTGAGCTTCTTCCCCGCGTCCTCGGGCAGGCCGTCGTCGATCAGCCCGTCGGCCTGGCGGTTGCCCTCGCGGCGGACGTTCCGGATCGCCACGCGGGCCTGCTCGGAGATGTCCTTCGCCCGGCTGACGAGCTTCTTGCGTCGCTCCTCGGACAGGGGCGGGACGGCGCAGCGGATGATGTGGCCGTCGTTCTGCGGGGTGAGGCCGACGTCGCTCTTGAGGATCGCCTTCTCGACGTCGCCGATGCTGGAGGGGTCGAACGGCTTGATCGCGAGGAGCTGCGGCTCGGGGACGCCGATGTTCGCGAGCTGCTGGAGCGGGGTCTGGCTCCCGTAGTAGTCGACCTTGATGTGCTCGATCAGACCCGGGTGGGCGCGCCCGGTCCGCATCCCGCGGAACTCGGTTCTGAGGTGATCGACCGCACCCTCCATCTTCTCCTCGGTCTCGAGCAGGACGTCGTCGGCACTCTCGGCCATGGGTCACTCCTCTCGGCAGGGTCGCGCGCCCCGCGCGACGGCGGCATCAGGCGGTGATGAGCGTCCCGATGTCGTCGCCGCGGACGGCGCGCTCGATGTTCCCGTCGACCTTCAGATTGAAGACGATGATCGGAATACCGTGCTCCATGCAGAGGCTGATCGCGGTGAGGTCCATCACCCCGAGCTTCTTGTTGAGCACGTCGAGATAGGTCATCGCGTGGAAGCGCTCGGCATCCGAGTGCTTCTCGGGGTCGGCGGAGAAGACGCCGTCGACCTTCGTCGCCTTGAGGAGCACCTCGGCGCCGATCTCCTTGGCCCGGAGCGACGCGGCGGTGTCCGTCGTGAAGTAGGGGTTGCCGGTGCCGCCGGCGAGGATCACGACCCGCTTCTTCTGGAGGTGGCGGATGGCGCGCCGGCGGATGAAGGGCTCGGCGAAGTCCTTGACGGGCACCGCGGTCAGGAGCCGCGTCTCGATGCCCTGGCGCTCGAGGGAGTCCTGGAGCGCGATGCCATTGATGATGGTGGCGAGCATGCCCATCTGGTCGGCGAGGGCGCGGCTGAAGCCCTTCTCGGCGAACTGGCTGCCCCGGAGGAGGTTCCCGCCGCCGACCACGACGGCGAGCTCCTTGCCCCCCGCGGTCACCGCGCCGAGCTGCCGAGCTATGTTCGCCACCTCGACCGTCTCGAGGCCGAACCCGCTCGGCTTGCAGAAGCTCTCGCCCGAGATCTTCAGAAGGACCCGGTCGTAGCTCCGTCGGTGCTGCGCGCGAAGTCGCTCGCTCGCCTTGGGGTCACTCACCACGTTTGGCGTCTCGCTCCCGGTTCGTTCGTCGCGGGCGCCGGAGGCCGCGGCCGTACGGCGCGAGAGGCGGGCCGCAGGCCCGCCTCCGTCGTCTTCCGTCCGGCGCCGACCGGCTGCCCGCCGGTGCGGCGCGCGAACGGTCCGTCGAGGTCAGCCCTCGATGAGCGCGCCGTTCCTGGTGAGGATCGGCTCGTGGCCGAGCACCCAGCGGCAGAATCCGCCGATCTGGATGTTCTCCTTCATCGCCTTGATCTTGCTCTCGAGGAGCGCCTTGATCGTGATCTTGTCGTCCTTCACGAACGGCTGCTCGAGGAGGACTCGCTCCTCGAAGAACTTGCGCATCCGACCCTCGACGATCTTGTCGCGCACGGCCTCGGGCTTCTTCTTCATATCGTCGAGGTCGAGCAGGACCGCACGCTCGCGCTCGACGACGTCGGCCGGGAGGTCCTCGATGCGAACCGCGAGCGGCGGAAAGGGCGTGCCGGCGACGTGCAGGCAGAGATCCTTCGCGAACGCCTTGAAGTCATCGTTGCGCGCCACGAAGTCGGTCTCGCACCGGAGCTCGACGAGGCTGCAGACCTTGCCGTTGGTGTGGACGTAGTTGGCGATCGCGCCTTCCGACGTCGCGCGCTCCGCGGTTCCGGCCTTGACACCCTTCTTGGCGAGGATGTCCACCGCCTTCTCGAAGTCACCTTCGGCCTGAACGAGCGCCTTCTTGCAGTCCATCATGCCCGCGTGGGTCTTGTCGCGAAGCTTCTTCACGACGGTCGCCGAGATGTCGGCCATGTCTCTACTCCTCGAGTCTCTCTAGTCTTCGAATCGATGTCTCTACGTGGCGCGTCCCCGACGTTCAGGACGCGTCGCCACCGGTTCCGCTGTCAGCCGGCTTCGCCGCCGCGTCGGGCGCGGCCGGGGTCTCGGTCGCAGGCGCGGGGGTCGGGGCCGGGGCCGGGGCCGGCGCGGGGGCCGGAGCCGGCGCGGGGGCCGGAGCGGGCGCGGGGGCCGGAGCGGGCGCGGGGGCCGGCGCGGGAGCCGCGCCGGTGCCCTTGGCGGGCGCCGGGCCGAGCGCCGGGGCCGGAGCCGGGTTGAGCGCGCGCACCGGGCGGCTGCCCGAGGACTTCGGGGCCATCGGCGTGATCGGGCCGCCCCGACCGCCGCCACCCGAGCCGCCGCGCGCGGTGATCGCGCGACCGGTCTCGAACTCGCCCTTGCCCTTGTTGATCGCGGCGCACAGGGCGGCCAGGATCACCTGGACGCTCCTGAGGGCGTCGTCGTTGGCCGGGATCGGGATGTCGCAGAGGTCGGGGTCGCCGTCGGTGTCGATCAGGCAGATCGAGGGGATCTTCGTCTTGATCGTCTCGCGCATCGCGATGTGCTCGCGCTTCGGATCGACGATCACGCACGCCGCCGGCAGCTTCTGCATGTGGCGGATGCCCTCGAGGTTGCGGAGGAGCTTCCGCTTCTCGCGGTTGAAGGCGCTGACCTCCTTCTTCCGCATCGTCTGGAGGTCGCCGTCGCGCTCGAGGTTCTCGAGCTGCTCGAGGCGCTTGAGGCGTCCGAGAATCGTCGAGTAGTTCGTGATCGTGCCGCCGAGCCAGCGCTCGTTCACGAAGTGCATCCCGACGCTCTGGGCCTGCGTCTTGACGAGGCCCTTGACCTGACGCTTGGTCCCGACGAACAGGATGTCGCCGCCCTGGCTGACGACCCGCTGCAGGAAGTACTGGGCGCGGATCAGGCCGCGGAGGGTCTGCTTCAGGTCGATGATGTGGATCTGATTGCGCCGTCCGTAGTTGAACGGACGCATCTTCGGGTTCCAGCGGCTGACCTTGTGGCCGAAGTGCGCGCCGGCGAGGAGCAGGTCATCGAGGCTGATGTTCTGCTGGCCGGAGGCGACGGCGCTGGCGACGGCCGCGCTGGCCGCGGCGGGGGCGGGGGTGGTCACGTCTACGATCCTCAACCTGGCTCGTTACGTCATTCGAGAGCGGCGTGACGGACACGCCTGGACGGACCCGGGCACGATGCCGAGGCAACGACTCGACCGGTCCTCGTCGGACCGGCTCCGACCTTGCGGATCGAGTGGGTTCGGCCGGGTCTGCCAGGAACGACCCGGTGCCGGAGGGAACGTCCTACAAAGGGCGCGGATTTTAGCAACCCATGGGCCGGTGCGTCAACGGCGGGTCGGGGATGACCCGAGGGACGCGCGGTGTCAGGGAAGGATTCGGGAGCTCAGACGAGCTCGGGCTCGGGCAGCGCGGCGGCGACCTCGAGGAGCGCGTCGAGCAGCTCCTTCGCGTCGACGTGGCGGTCCTCGCGCCGGCGGCGGGTCATCTTCCAGATCACCTCGGCGAGCCCGCGGCTGCAGTCGGGCCGGCGATCGCGGACGTCGGGCACGTCCTCGTAGAGGTGGCGGCTCATGATCACGATCCCGCTCTCGCCGAGGAACGGCGGCTCGCCGACGAGCGCGTGGAACAGCGTGATCCCGAGCGAGTAGATGTCGCACCGGGCGTCGACGTCGTCGGCGCCGCGGGCCTGCTCCGGCGAGATGTAGCGGGGCGTCCCGAGGGCGACGCCGGCCGTGGTGATCCCCTCCTTGAGGGCGATCGGGCGGGCGAGGCCGAGGTCGCAGAGGCGAACGCTGCCGTCGTAGCCGAGCAGAATGTTGTCGGGCTTGACGTCCCGGTGGACGAAGCCGAGACCGTGGATGAAGTCGAGGGCGAGGGTGAGGCGGATCGCATAGTCGAGGACGCGCCGCTCGTCGAGGCGGCCGGCCGTGTCGATCGCGCGGCGGAGCGACTGCCCCTCGACGTACTCCATCGCGTAGTAGAAGCCGCCCTCGAAGACGCCCGCGTCGAGCCCGGCGACGATCCCGTGGTGCCGGAGGAGGCAGGCGACGCGGGCCTCGCGAAGGAAGCGCTCGCGGGCGCGGCGGTGGCTCCGCTCGCCGCTGAAGACCTTGAGGGCGACCAGGGCGGGGCGCTTCGGCGTCGACTCGTCCTCGCGAGGTCCGCCGAGGCCGGTCGCCGTGTCGGAGCCGTCGTCGTCCTCCGGCGCCCAGCGCGCGAGGTAGACGGTGCCGCCGCCGCCGCGCCCGATCCGGCCGACGACGAAGACGGGGCCGACCCGGGTCCCGGGTCGGAGGCTGATGTCGGATCCGAACCCCTCGTCGTGGCCGGTCTCGTCCTCGGTCCGCGCGCCGATCCCCTCGGGGACGGTCGGGCCCTCGTCGTCGGTGCGCTCCGTCGTCGTCAGACCGGGCGCCCCGGGCTGCGGGGTCGGCGTCGACTCGGCGTAGTCGGCGAGCTCGAGGAGCTTCGCCGGGTCGAGGTCGCCGCGCTCGGCGAGGAAGGCCTCGAAGGAACGGGTCGGGAAGCCGAGCTCGCGCTCACGTCGCTGCTCCTCGAGCGCCTCGGTCAGCTGATCCAGGCTGATCCAGCGCTTGCGCAGCAGGAACTGACAGACTCGACTCTCTCGCGGATAACGCACCCTGGCGTCCCCCCGATCCTCTACCCGTTCGGCCCCGCCGGTGGATGATGCTCCCCATTAGTTATGTCGTATTTTATCGTTCAGGGTGATAACTGAACGGGACCCTAAACGATTCTCGAGCGCCCGGGCTCTCATCTGCCCATGGGATCGAGACGAGCGGAGCACTGACATGGCCGGCAAGCCGACGCCGTTCTGCGAGCACCTCGGAGTTCGCTACGAGGTCCCCGACGATGGAGGGCCGCCCGAGGTGGTCCTCGATCTCGCCCCTCACCTCACGACGCGTCGCGGTGTTCTCCACGGCGGGGTGAGCGCGAGCCTCCTCGACGCGGCCCTCGGCGCGGCGGTGGTCGCCGCGATGCGAGAGGAGGAGTGGTGCGCGACGATGTCTCTCAATGTCCAGTACATCCGTCCCGGACGAGGCGAGCAGGTGCGGGGGCGCGGGCGCGTGATCAAGCGCGGGAAGCGGGTCGCCTACGCCTCGGGCGAGCTCGTCGACGCGCGGGGCGAGGTGATCGCGACGGCTCAGGGCGTCTGGACGATCTGGCCGGCCCACCCCGACGGGAAGTAGCGATCGCTCAGCGTCCGGCCTCGGCCTGATCCACCTGGAGCTCGAGCGCGCGCTGCTGGGTGTGCTTCAGGCTCGCGAGGCTCTCGAGGTTCTTGACCGCGTCGGCGCGGTGGGGGCTCTCGGGGTGGGCGTCGACGAGGCGCCGGTTCTCGCGGATCGCCTCCTCGAACAGGCCGGCCGCGCGGAACGTCTCGGCGACGAGGAACTGCGCGTCGTCGGCGATCGCGTGCTCGGGGAACCGGGCGAGCAGCTTCTTGAGGAGGCCGATCCCCTTGAGCGTCTCGCCCATGCGGAGGGTGTGATCGGCCGCGGCGAACAGGGCGAGCGCCTCGTCGGCCTGATCGACCTCGACGTTCATCCCGTTCATGTGGAGGAAGCGCAGCCGCTCGCGCGCCCGCCGGCCCTCGTAGTTGTCGACCTGCGCTCCGTCGAGGATCTGACCGGGCAGCTCGAGCTGGTCCTGCGCGAGACCCCGGTTCGCCTGGGCGAGCTGATCGGCCTCGATGAACTTCTTCTGCGCGTTGCCGAGGTCGTTGTAGGGACCGTAGTAGATCTCGCCCTGGCGGAAGTTGCTCCACGCGTTGAGGTCGCTCTGGGGGTAGCGATCGCCGAGATCCTTGTAGGTGGCGAGGGCGGCGTCGTACTTCTGGAGATCGCGCTCGAGGACATCGGCCTGCTGGAAGACGGCGTCGTCGGCCAGGCGGCTCTCGGGGAAGCGCTCGACGAGCGTCCCGAGCACCTCGACCGCCTCGTCGGGCCGACCGAGCTCTCGGAGACTTCGGGCCTTCCAGAACAGCGCCTCGTCGGCGCGGTCGATCTTCGGCTCGGCGGCGGCCAGGGCGTCGGTGAGGACGACGAGACACTCGGCCGGCCGGCCATCGAGGAGCAGGGCGAACGCCTGGTCGACGGGGTGGGCCTGCCCGCCCGCGGGAGCGCGACCGGCCCCGGCCGCGCCGCCGCCGCCGCCACCGCCACTCGTGCTGCCACCGCCGCCGGCGCCCGTGCCGCCGCCGAGGCCCCCGGCGTTGCCGTGGCCGATCGGAGGCGAGTCGCCGACCCGTGGGTCCGCCGACGTCGGCCGCGCGCCGAGCTGCTGCTGATCGGTCGCCGTCGGCGATCCGGGGACGGGGCGGAGGGCGATCGTGATCGCCGATCCGAGGACCCCGCCGAGGAGGCCGACGAAGAGGAGGAGGACGAGCTGCTTGGCGTTCATCGACGCGCGCTCCCGACGCGCTCGGCGTCCATCGTAGCCGGAATCATCCCGTTCATCGCGTTCATCGCGCGTTTCTCCGGCGGACGCTCCGCACCTGCTCCCGGAGACCCGCCTCGCGGAGCGCTCCGCTGAGGTGCCGCATGGCGTCCTGGGGCTCGTTCGCCTCGCTCTGATTCGCGTTGATCATCCGCAGCAGGAGCAGCTCGATCCGCGCGAGCGACCGACGCAGCTCGGGGTCGACGGCGCGGGTCCGCTCGTCCTGGATCTCCGAGAGGATGCCGGCCGCGATCACCTCGGTCCGCAGCCGCTCCCACGCCGCCGGGTCGTCCCGCTCGCCGATCGTCGCGATCGCGTCGAGGAGCGCCTCGGTCGACGCGAGATGCGCTCGCTCCTCGGCGGCCGGCGCGCGCCACGCCGACGGGAGCTCGGCCAGCCCGCCTCCGATCTCGTTCGTCGAGCCGATCGAGCCGCCGGGCCGCGAGACGCTCGCGTCGAGCGGGGGCGGACCGAGACCGCCGCCGCCGCCGATGGGCGTGATCGCGGGGTCGGTGGTGCCGGAGGTGAGGAGCGGTCCGCGGGCGAGCTCGGCCGCCGGACCGCCGCGCGCCGGATCGCGGAAGCGAACCTCGACGATCCCCCCGACCAGGAACCCGGCGACGATCCCCGCCGCCAGGACAGCGCCCGCGGCGCCGAGCGAGATCGGGCCAGCGCCGTCGCGCTCGGGGCGGACCGGCCGCGCGATCGCCGGCGGTGGCGTTGCGGTCGCCCCCGCGGCGGGCTCGCCCGGCGAGGCCGCGGCGTCGAGCCGGTCGAGGAGCGACGCGGTGAACGCGCCGCGATCGGTGCCGCCCCAGCCGTCGAGGTCGGCTAGCCCGCTCCGGAGAGCGGCGTCGGCGGCGCGGAGCTCCTCGAGCACGTGCGCGCATCGATCGCAGCCATCGACGTGGGCCGCGACGCGGTCGCGCTCGGCCGGCGCGAGGGCGTCGTCGAGCAGCCCGCTGACGCTCTCCTCGTGGACGCAGCGAACGGTTCGGGGGCCGCTCATGCCGACTCCTCCCGCCGGACCGGGCGAGGTCCCGTCGGCTCGTCGGCGTCGCCGGGTGCGGCGTGGGGGTCGAGGTCGCGGAGCTCCTCGCGGAGCTCGAGCCGCGCCCGATGGAGGCGGCTCATCACCGTCCCCGGAGCGATCGAGAGGGCGGACGCGATCTCCTCGTAGCTCATCTCCTCGAACACCCGCAGCGCGAGGACGGCGCGCCGCTCGGCCGGGAGGCGGTCCATCGCCTCCTCGATCCGCGAGCGCGTCTCGGTCTCGGCGGCGGCCGCGAGAGGGCTCTCGGTGACCA
Source organism: Planctomycetota bacterium (assembly GCA_029260755.1). Lineage (GTDB taxonomy): Bacteria > Planctomycetota > J058 > J058 > JAJDCQ01 > JAJDCQ01. Next base: position 24,991 of record JAJDCQ010000074.1, read on the forward strand.
TCGTCGGGGCGTCGACGATCGGGCGCTGACGCACCCGCCGCCGCTCGCAGTAGTTCAGGGCGGCGTTCGTCGCGACGCGGCGGAGCCACGGCAGGACGCTCCCCCGATGGGTCGCGAGCCGGGCGCGCTCGGTCCAGAGCTTCAGCAGCGTGTCCTGCACCACGTCCTCGGCCGCCGACCCGTCCAGGGTGATCCGGCGAACGAGGCCGAGCAGGCGCGGCGCGAACCGGTCTGCAGCCTCGGCGAACGCATCGCGGTCGCCAGCGCCGAGCCGCTCCCGGAGCGCTTGCTCGGCCTCGTCCCGTCCCTCCCGGTCGAGCGCGAGGGAGGCTTCGGAGCCTTCCGCCGCGCCCGTCACCGGGCGTCAGGGAACATCACAGGCGGGCGCCGGTGGGCATTCCCACTGTTCGATAAAGCATGCATGGAGTGCCCGTTACGTCTGGTCCCCGGCGAGCCGACCACGGACCGAACGTCCGCGTCTCGGCGGCCGGGCTCGCCGATTGGACGCCGCCCGACCCGCGACGGCGCGAGGAGGCTACTTCGGCTTCGCCTTCTCGAACGCCTGCCACGACCACTCCCGCTCCTCCTCGGCCAGGTTGCGGCCGCCCAGCATGCACGCGCCGCGGCACTCGATCGTGAAGCCCTTGCGCTCGAAGAGGAGCGCCGCGGTGCCGTCGCCGGTGAGCTCGACGAAGAACTCCGACGCGCCGCGTCCCGGCGGCGGGAGCTGCCCGTAGGCCGGCTCGAGCACCGACGGACCGGCCGTGAGCAGCGCGGTCGTCAGCGCGACGACGACGATCGCGAGCAGCGCGACGGTCGCCGTGAGGAGCCTCGTGAGTCGTCTCAGCCTCGCCGTTTCGTTCATCGTTTCCTCCTCGGATGACGTGAGATGAGGCGCGTAGTATACCGGCGCCCGGACGTGGCGTCGTCCCAGGCGGCCCCTTATCATTCAGCCCCGACATGAGCGAGACCTCCGAGAACGCGCGCTCCCTCACCCTCGGCCTGCTGGCCGGCGGGGCGAGCTCGCGCCTGGGCGGACCGCGCAAGAAGCCGCTCGTCGACTGGTCGGGCGGCCGGCCGCTCCTCGCGGTGATCGCCGACCGACTCGCGCCGCTGCGCTGCGCCGAGACGTTGATCGCCGCGGCGGGCGACCCGGCCGTCGAGGCGGCCGTCCCGGGCGCGCGTCCGGTCGCCGACGGCGTCGCCGGCGCCGGGCCGCTCGCCGGGATCGAGGCGCTCCTCGGCGCCGCCCGGACCCCGTGGGTCGTGGTCGTCGCGACCGACCTTCCGTTCATCACCGCCGAGCTCTGCGCCGGGCTCGCGGCGCGGGCGAGGACGGACGGCGCCGCCGCGGTCGTGCCGGTCCTCGACGGTCGCTACCAGCCGCTGGCGGCCGTCTACCACGCGCCGCGCGTCCTCCCGATCGCGAGCGACCTCCTCGACGACGGCCGGCGCGCCGTCCACGCGCTCCTCGACGTCCTCGTCGCCGACGCGGCCCTCGGCGTCGACCGGGTCGACGGCGAGCAGCTCGCCCGGCTCGACCCCGACGGCGCCGCGCTCCTCGACGTCGACACGCCCGAGGACCTCCTCCGCGCGCGCGCCCGGCTCGGAGGGCGTTGACCGTGCTCTACCTGATCGGCAGGGCGCTCGAGATCATCGGCCTCATCCTCGTCGGGACGGGGCTCCTCTTCGGTCTCTCGCAGGACGGCGGCTTCGCCGTCGAGATGCGGCTGTTCTTCATGGGCGGCGCCGCGTTCATCTTCGGCTACATGCTCGAGCGCGGCAAACGCGGGAGCAGCTAGGAAGGGATGCGATCGTGATCGCGAACCGTGCCACCAGAACCCGACCGATCGCCCTCGTCGCGATCGTCGCCATCGTCTCGTTCGGGCTCGCGGCGCCGGGCGAAGCCCGCGCCGATGACGCCCTCCGGCGGGCGGTCGACCGCGGCCGCGACGCGGTCGAGTCCGGCCGCGCCGCGCAGCGGGCGGCCGACGCCCTCGAGCAGGCGATCGAGGCGCACCTCGCCGAGCGCGACGACGTGGCCGCCGGCCTCCTCCTCCTCGGCGAGCTGCACGAGCGGGCGGGTCGGGCCGAGGAGGCCCTCGCCGCCTACGCCCGGCTGCGCACCCTCTTCCCCGAGATGAGCGACGCGGCCCGCGAGGCCGACCGCCGCGCCGAGTCGCTCCGCGGCGGCCGCGGCAGCTTCCTCGACGCGATCACGGCGAAGGCCGAAAACGCGCTCGGCGCCGAGCGTCGGCGGAAGCTCGAGACGATGCGCGTGACCGGCACCCTGGTCGTCACGACGCCCGCGGCCGAGGTCGAGTTCGTCCTCGAGGTGGCCGCCGACGGACGGTTCCGCCACTCCTCGCCGGGCCGATCGGCCGGGACCGGATTCGACGGCGAGCGCGGGTGGCGTCTGAGCAAGGACGGCGTCGGCGCGCTCGAGGGGCCGGCGCTGGACCGGATGGTCGAGTGGGCGGAGGCGACGTGGCGCGAGGCGCGCGGCGACGACGAGGCGGGGACGCGGGTGCGCCTCCGCGGGCCGTCGCGGGCGCAGGGGCGGCGGGCCTGGGCGGTCGAGTACGAGTCGCTCTCGAGCCGCCGGACCGTTCACTACGACGCCGACAGCGGCCTGCCGCTCCTCGCCGAAGGGCGCTTCCCCGGCCTCGACGGCGGCACGATCGACCGGATCTACTACTACGACTACGTCGTCGTCGAGGGCGCCCGGTTCGCCGGGCGGGCGGTCCACTACGCGGGCGACGAGATCGCCTACGAGTTCCGCTACGAGAAGACCGAGCTCGACCCGAAGCTCGGCGACGACGCGTTCGCCGCGCCCGAGGGCCCGCCGGCCGGCGGCGGCGGCGGTAGCGGGTCCGGCGACCGCGGCGATCCCGGTCGCGACCCGGGCGACGGCGGCGAGCGGCGCGACCGGGCGCCGGTCGATCCCGACGCCGACGCCGAGCGCGGCGCGGCGCTCCGCCGGGCCGTCGAGCGCCTCCTCGGCGACGACGAGGCCGAGGCCGAGCGGGCCGCCGTCGAGCTCTACCGCCGGCCGAACGAGGCGGCCGTCCCCCCCCTGATCGCCGTCCTCGAGCGCGAGGAGGCGGCGAGCCCCCGCCGCCCGCTCCACGGGCTGGTCCTGCAGGCGCTGCAGGCGGCGACCGGCTGGAAGCACAAGCGAGCGGCCGACTGGCGCGAGGCGTGGGCGAAGCGAAGCGACTGACGAGCGCCTCTTCTGCGAGGCGACCGCCGAACCGTGGGCGAGGTCATTGCCGACGGACGGACGGTCCGGGTGTGCGGCCTGCTTCGGAGGTCGCAAACCCGAAGAGACCCGCCCGTCGGCAACCGCTCCCGCACGGAGGATCGGCGCCGGCTGCCCAGAGAGCGCTCGTGCGAGCGCCACGAGCAGAGCCGCCGCGACGACGAGCCCGGGAGGATCAGTGCACCCGCTGGCCGGCCTTGGCGCCGTCGTCCGGCGAGAGAATGAAGACGTCCTCGCCGCCGGGGCCGCTCGCGATGATCATCCCCTCGCTCACGCCGAACTTCATCTTGCGCGGCTTGAGGTTGGCGACGACGACGACGAGGCGGCCGATCAGCTTCTCCGCCTCGTAGGCCTTCTTGATGCCGGCGAAGACGGTGCGGGTCACCTCGGGCTCTCCGCCGAGCGAGAGCGTGACCTTGAGGAGCTTGCGCGCATCGGGCACCTCCTCGGCGGTGACGACGCGGGCGACGCGCAGGTCGACCTTGACGAAGTCGTCGATCGTGCACTCGGCGGCCAGCTCCTCGCCCTCGAGGACGGGGCGCCCCGGCGCATCGCTCGCCGCGTCCCCCTTGGGGTCGCCCGCCGCCTCATCGGTCTGGGGGGCGCCGGCCTTGCCGTCCCCGTCCGCGCTGCTCGCCACCATCGCCGTCACCTTCTCGGGATCGACCCGCTGTAGCATCGCCTTGAACTTCGCCACCTCGGCGCCGAGGAGCGGCTCCTTCACCTCGTCCCACGAGGCGATCGGCTTCCCGAGGAGCGCGCCGGTCTGCTCCGCGAGGCGGGGCAGGACCGGGGTGAGATAGACCGCGATCTGTCGGAACAGGTTGAGTGCGATCGTGCACACGTTTCGGAGGGCGTCGGCCTGGTCGGGACCTTTGAGCTTCCACGGCTCGGCCCGCTCGACGAACTCGTTCGCGCGATCGGCGAGGGCCATGATCCGGCGCGTCGCCTGGTTGAAGTCGCACGCCTCGTAGGCCGCCGCGATCGCGTCGCCCTCGGCGGCCGCGTGGGCGAAGAGGCCCTCGTCCTCGGGGTAGGTCGCCGCGAGCGACTTCCCCTTGAGGAAGCGCGCCGTCCGGCTGGCGAGGTTGACGACCTTCCCGACGAGGTCGGCGTTGTTCTTCGCGATGAACTCCTCGAGGTTGAGGTCGAGGTCGTCCTGGGTCGTCCCGAGCTTGGTCGCGTAGTAGTAGCGGAGGTAGATCGGGTCGAGGTGGTCGAGGTAGGTGCGGGCGAGGACGAAGGTGCCCTTGCTCTTCGACATCTTCTCGCCGTTGACGGTGAGGAAGCCGTGCACCTGCACCCGGCGGGGCAGGTTGTAGCCCGCCGTCTTCAGCATCGCCGGCCAGAACAAGGTGTGGAAGTAGACGATGTCCTTGCCGATGAAGTGGCGCACCTCGGCGGTGCCGTCGCGCCACCACGTCTCGAAGTCCTCGCCCGTCCGTGCGCACCACTCGCGGGTGGAGGAGACGTAGCCGATCGGCGCGTCGAACCAGACGTACCAGTAGTTGCCGGGGCTGTCGGGGATCTCGAAGCCGAAGTAGGGCGCCGGCCGCGAGATGTCCCACGGGCGGAGCGGGCCCGAGAGGAAGTGGCCCTTGAGGTAGTTCGCGATCTCGGGCTGTAGATGGTCGTCGTTCTGGGTCCACTCGTCGAGGAAGCCGTGGAGCTTCTCGATGTCGACGAACAGATGCGCCGCGCTCCGGAGCTCGGGCGTGGCGCCCGACAGGGTGCTCGTCGGATTCTTCAGGTCGGCGGGCGAGTAGGTCGCGCCGCACTTGTCGCAGCTGTCGCCGTACTGGTCGGCCGCGCCGCACTTCGGGCACTCGCCCCGGACGAAGCGGTCGGCGAGGAACGTGCCCGCCTCCGGGTCGAAGAGCTGCTCGACCTCCTTCTCCGAGACGAGCCCCTCGCGGCGAAAGGCGCCCCAGATCTCGCCGCACACCTCACGGTTGGCGTCGGAGTTGGTGCTGCCGTAGTGGTCGAACTCGATCCCGAAGTCGGCGAAGTCCCGCTGATGCGCCTCGCTCATGTCGGCGATGACGTCCTCGCAGCTCCGACCCTCCTGCCGCGCCCGGATCATGATCGCCGTGCCGTGGGTGTCGTCGGCGCAGATGTAGACCGCGCGCTCCCCTCGGAGCTTCTGGAACCGCACCCAGATGTCGGTCTGGAGATACTCGACGAGATGGCCGATGTGGATGTGGCCGTTCGCGTAGGGCAGGGCGCTCGTGACGAGGATGCGACGCACGGGATCTCCGTTTCGTTCGGTCGGCCCGGGGCCGATGTGCGCGATTGTAGGCGCCGGGTCAGGACTTGCAACGGCGACGCGTCGGGCGTGCCTAGCCCACCGCGATCGGGGTCACGAGGGGCTGTCGAGGAGCTTCCGGATGCGCTCGACGAGCTCGGCGGGCGAGGGCGGCTTGTCGATGAAGTCGCCCAGGGCGAGCTCCTCCGCGGAGACCCGGCCGTCGGTGTAGGCCGACATGAAGAGCACCTTGAGGCCGGGCCGCTCTCCGACGAGCCGGGTCGCGAGCTCCGGTCCCTTCATGCCCGGCATGATCACGTCGGTCAGGAGGAGGTCGATCTCGCCGGGGTGACCGGCCGCGACGGCGAGCGCCGCGGTCGCGTCGGCCGCCTCGAGCACCTCGAAGCCCGCCTCGCCGACGACCTCGCAGGCGAAGGCGCGGGCGGTGAGCGAGTCGTCGACGACGAGGACGGTCGCCGGCTCCGGGTCGCCGGGCGCCGGACGGATCCGCGCGGCCGGCGCCGCCTCGGGCGGCCCGTCGAGGACGGCCCGGACCGTCTCGAGGAGCACCCGCGGCAGGAGCGGCTTCTGGAGCAGGACGACCTCCGGATCGAGGACGCCCTCCCCGACGATCGCACCCCTGGCGTAGCCCGACATGTAGATCACCCGCAGCCCGGGACGGATCGCGACCGCCCGCGCGGCGATCTCCGGCCCGCTCATCCCCGGCAGGACGACGTCGGTCAGGAGGAGGTCGATCTTCCCGGTCGCCTCGTCCCCGCAGAGCCGCACGGCGGCCGCCCCGTCCGAGACGCCGTGGACGCGGTAGCCGTGCTGCTCGAGGACGGTTCGGACGAAGCCGCGGACGACGTCCTCGTCCTCGGTGACGAGGATCGTCTCGTCGCCCGCGAGACTCGCGCTCGCCGGGCGCGCCCGCGCCGCCGGCGTCTCCGAGACGGCCTCGACCCGCGGCAGGTAGACCCGGAACGTCGTGCCGCGGCCGGGCTCGCTGTAGACGGTGATGTGCCCGCCGCTCTGCCGGATGATCCCGTGGACCGTCGCGAGCCCGAGGCCGGTGCCCTCGTCGCCCTTGGTCGTGAAGAACGGCTCGAACGCGTTGCCGAGCACCTCGGGCGCCATCCCCTCGCCGGTGTCGGTGACGGCCACGCAGACGAACGACCCCGGACGCGCGTCCGCTTGGCCCTGGCAGTAGCTCTCGTCGAGCTCGACGACCTCGGTCTCGAACGTGAGCGTGCCGCCGTCGGGCATGGCATCGCGCGCGTTCAGGGCGAGGTTCATCAGCACCTGCTGGAGCTGGCCCGGATCCACCTCGACGCGCGGGGAGGGCCCGCCGCCCCGGACGAAGCGCACCCGCACGCGCTCGCCGATGAGCCGGGCGATCATCGCCTCGATCTCGCCGATGAGGGCGTCGATCTCGACCACCTGCGGCCGCAGCATCTGCTTGCGGCTGAAGGCGAGGAGCTGCCGCGTCAGGCCGGCCGCCTTCTCGCCGGCGTGCCGGATCTGCTCGAAGTAGCCGCGCACCCGCTGGCTCAGATCGTTCTGGTCGAGGGCGATGTCGGCGAAGCCGCCGATCCCGGTCAGGAGGTTGTTGAAGTCGTGGGCGATCCCGCCGGCGAGCCGGCCGACCGCCTCCATCTTCGCCGACTGGCGCAGCTTCCCCTCGAGATCCTCCTTCGACCGCATCAGCGCGCCCGCCCGCTCGAGCGCCTCCTCGAGCTCGAGCTGCTGGAGCTGCACGTCCGCGAGGAGCGACTCCTTGCTCGCGACGGTGTTGGCGATCGTCCGCACCAGCCGCTCGGCAGCCCGGGCCGGCCCGGCGAGCGGATCGCCCTCGGCGATCGCGCCGAGGTCGGCGAGCGCGGAGGAGAAGTCGGCCCGGGCCGTCGCGTCGAGCGCTCGACGGAGCCGTTCGTCGGGCGTGGGGTCGGGCTCAGGCCGGGGCATCGTCGGACCCGCCGGACTCGCCGGCCTCGCCGAGGACGAGGCGCGGCGCGGCCAGCCCGACCGTCGCGCTCTTGAAGCTGCTCAGGATCGGCAGGAAGCGCTCGGCGGACGCGCGCGGGACGGGCTCCTTCGAGAAGACGATCAGGACGACCATCGTCCCGCCGAAGTAGGCCCCCCCGATACCGAAGACGCTCTGGATCCCGTGCTCGGCAACGAAGTCCTGCGCCGAGATGATCTTGCGCCCGTCCTTGTCGGTCGCGCTCGCCGCGTCCTCGACGTGGAAGACGCCGACCGAGTCGCCGAGCACCCGCGTGACGATCCCGGTGTCGCGCGCGTCGATCCACTCGAGCGAGAGGCCGAGCTCCTTGAGCAGCCGCGCGATCATCGGGATCCCCTCGACGAACGCCGACGACGCGAGCGGGATGCCCACGTGCCCCTGCGACTGCCGCCGATCGTTCCAGGCGTCGAGCACGCCGGCGGAGCCCACCAGGGTCAAAACCGGCACGTCGTCGGCGAGCGGCTCGCCGGCGCAGCGCTCGGCGAAGCTCCGATGCCCGGCCGGAAGCTCGCCGTGCGGGACCGTCGCGAACACGCGGGCGAGGGCGATCGACTCCGGAAACCGATCGCGGAGGGTCTCGACGAGCGTCTGGGCGGCCCGGTCGAGGGTCGGCGCGCCGGCGACCGCCGGGGAGACCGCGGCGCACAGCTCCCGCGTGAGCGCGATCGACATCTCGGCGATCTTCATGACCCGTTCCCTCGAGGGAGGTGAGGGCGACCGACGAGGGAGTATAGCCGTTCGGACGCGGCCGGGTCACTCCTCCCACGGAATCGACCCCGGGCCGGTCGAGGTGGGCCGCCGGCGCTCCTCGACGACCGGCGGCTCGATTCCGCTTGCCGGACCGGGCGAGAATCCCCATCCTGTCGCACCTCGTCCAGCGCTCGATCCTCCATTGACGACGAGGTACGGAGCCCGTGCGAACCAAGACGCCGCCCCCGACCCCGATCGGTCCGCCCTCCTCGGGCGAGATCAAGGCGTCCTCGCGCGAGGGTCGCCAGCGGGCCCGCGAGACGACCAAGTACATCCGCGCCATCACCAAGCGCGCGGATCAGGCGGCGAAGGACCCCCAGCGCCGCGTCGGACGCTACGTCGCCCTCCGGGAGCTCGGCCGCGGCGCGATGGGCATCGTGTTCCACGGCTGGGACCCCCAGCTCTCGCGCGAGGTTGCGATCAAGATCCTCCAGCCGTGCGGCAGCGGCGCCTTCGACATCGAGCGGGAGCGCCTGGTGCGGGAGGCGCGCTCCTGCGGACGCCTGCGTCACCGGGGGATCGTCGGCGTCCACGACGTCGGCGAGCACAAGCAGCAGCCGTACGTGGTGATGGAGTTCATCGAGGGGAGCCGCACCCTCGAGGACGTCATCGAGGACCGGCCCGAGATCGACGACGCGCTCGAGCTCATCATCGAGGTCTCGCGCGCGATCGCCCACGCCCACGAGCGCAACGTCGTCCACCGCGATCTCAAGCCCGCCAACGTCCTCATCGACTCGAGCGGCCAGGCGATCGTCACCGACTTCGGCCTCGCCCAGACGATCGAGAAGCCGAGCCAGCTCACCCAGGACGGGACGGTGCTCGGGACGCCCGAGTACATGGCGCCCGAGCAGGTCGAGGGGTATCCCGACGTCGTCGGGCCGCCGACGGACGTCTACGCCCTCGGCGCCGTGCTCTACCAGGCGTTCTGCGGACGGACCCCGTTCCAGGCGTCGTCCCTCTTCGAGACCCTCGAGCGGATCGTCGAGACCGAGGCGGTGCCGCCGCGAAGCCTGCGACCGGAGATCTCGACCGAGCTCGAGGGCATCATCCTGCGCTGCCTCTCGAAGGATCCCTCGCACCGGCCGACGGCCGGGAGGCTGGCCGACCTGCTGAAGGACGAGCTCGCGAGGCGCCGCGCCCAGGCGAGCGCGGACGCCGCGGGAGCGGGCCTCGCCCTTCCCTGGGTACTGGCGATCGCCGGCGGCGCCCTCGTCGCGGGCCTGGTCCTCGGTCGCGTCGTTCTCTGACGGTCGCACCCGCGCGCGCCCCCACCCAGGCCGATCGATGACGACGACGAACGCGAGCACGACCGTCCTGGTGACCGGCGCGACCGGGTTCGTCGGGATGCACTGCATCCGGGAGCTGCTCGGAGAGGGCTACCGGGTGCGCGGGACGCTCCGCACGGTCGCGCGCGGCGAAGGGCTCCGCGCCACGCTCGCGAAGTCCGTCGAGGTCGGCGACCGCCTCGAGCTGGTCGCGGCCGACCTCATGAAGGACGAGGGATGGGACGAGGCGGTGCGCGGCTGCGACCACGTCCTCCACGTCGCCTCGCCCGTGCCCCGGACGCCGCCCACGCACGAGGACGAGATCATCGTGCCGGCCCGCGAGGGCACCCTGCGCGTGCTCCGCGCCGCGTCGAAGGCCGGCGTGAAGCGCGTCGTGCTGACCTCGTCGGTGGCCGCGGTCCTCTACGGCCACGCCCGCGACGGATCCAGGGTCTACGACGAGAGCGACTGGTCGATCGTCGAGAACGGCGTCGCCGCCTACGAGAAGAGCAAGACGCTCGCCGAGCGGGCGGCCTGGGACCTCGTCGAGGCGCTCCCCGAGGGCGAGCGCATCGAGCTCGTGACGATCAACCCCGGCCTCGTCCTCGGCCCCGTCCTCGACGAGGACTACGGCACCTCGGGCGAGCTCGTCCGCAAGCTCCTGAAGCGCGAGCTGCCGGGCTGCCCCGACGTCGGCTGGGCGATGGTCGACGTCCGCGACGTGGCGAGCGCCCACCTCGCGGCCATGACGACGCCCGAGGCGGCCGGAAAGCGCTTCGTCTGCGCGATCGAGCACGCCTCGATGCTCGACGTCGCGAAGATCCTCGACCGCCACTTCCGCGATCGAGGCTACCGCGTGCCGCTCCGGCGCGTCCCCGGGTGGCTCCTCCGCCTCGTCTCGATCTTCGACAAGACCGCGAAGCTCGCCGTCCCCGAGCTCGGAAAGCGCCAGGACCTCTCGAACGCCCGCGCCCGCGAGGTGCTCGGCTGGAAGCCGCGGGGGCTGGAGGAGATGGTCGTGGCGATGGGGGAGAGCCTGATCGCGAACGGCGTGGTGTAGGACTCTCGCTTCAGCCGACCCGCTCGCGCCAGTGAGCCGCCGCGGCGACCCGAGCTGCGAGGGGACCCTCGGGGTCGTAGCCGAACGTCCCCCCCGGGACGGCAGCCCGAAGGGCGCGGATCGCGAAGACGCGCACGCCGAGGGCCGGGTCGTGCAGCGCGTCGACGAGGACGCGCCGCGCGTCCACGCTCGATCCGGCCGCGTCGTGAAGCAGCCGAACGACCGAGGCGCGCGCCTCCGCCGATGCCACGAAGAACGCCCCACGAAGCGCGACCAACGCGCTCTGCTTCGCGAGGAGGTCGAGCGCCTTCTCGCGTCGTTCCCGATCGGCGCGGGCGAACATCCCGAACCGGAAGCCGCTGCTCCGCATGGCCGACTCGTCGCTCCGGAGCGCGATCGCGACGAGGTCGTCGACGTGCTGGCCGGGCTGAAGCCGCGCGAGCGCGAGGCGCAGCTCGAGGACGTCGCGAACGTCGAACCGATCCGGCTCACCGCGCTCGCGCCGCATGTGGGTCTCGCCCCGGCGGATGGCCTCCTCGATCAGCCTCGGCTCTCCGACGAGACGAGCGTCGCGGCCGCCGCCGCGGCCGCGGCCAGGATCGTCGCGCGTCGAGACGGTGCCACTCCGGAGCCCATGGTCGCGCCTCCCCCCTATCAACCCGCGGCCCGACCCCCTGGTTCCGTCGCCGTGCCTACCAATGAGCACGCGGCGCCTGTCTCTCACCGTGCGAAACGTCAGGGTCGTCCAAGCCTTTCCCGAGGTGGGCAAGTGTCTTCGGCGCGCCCAAGCTCGGAGTCGTCGCGTATCCCGCCGGGTCGTTCGGAGTCGCGACTGGCAGCGACTTCCCCGCGCCGAGGGCGGCTACGCAATCAGCAGGGCCCCCGCGAGCAACTCGACGCTGAAGGGTGTCGTGGGGTCAGTGAGCTTGCGGCGGAGGCGGACCTGGCCGACCTTGCCCTCGACGGCGCGGCGGGCGCGCGCGACCTCGTCGGCCATGCGATCGACGGCTCGTTGACGCTTCGGCGGGTGCCGCCGTCGCGGGCGGGCGGTGCAGTAGAGGTTTGGTGTGCGTCCCTTCAGCCGCTCGAGGTCCCTTGGCCGGGGAAGCGGGGTTGTCGCGTAGGGCGTGAGGACCGCGTACGGCGCAAGGTCGAGGAGCTGGGTCCAGACTTCGGGGTCGTCGGCGTTCTCGGACCCGTGGTGAGGCACCTTGACGACGTGGGCGCGCCCCTCCGCGCGAGGCGTGAGGGCGAGGATGGCCCGCCAGCCCACGAGCGGGTTCGGGCTCGTCTCGAGGTCGGCGCCGAGCAAGACGCGCGTGCCGGCGACGTCGATCCAGAGGACGACGGATGCCTGGTTGGGCGAGACACAGGCGAGACGGCGTCGCGTCGTTCCGATCTCGGGCAGCTTGGTCGCGATCTCCTGTCGGGCGAGAGTCACGGCTCCCGACGAGGGGCTCAGGGCCAGAACCTCGGCCCGATGGCCCGTGCTCGTCGGGTCCGAGAGAAGGCGACGGTTGTCGACCGCCCACTCGGGGCCGGCGGACGCCGCTCGTGCGCCCGGCGGACGGCGCCTCTGCAGCGTCTCGAGGACGTCCGCGAGCTCCTGGACTCCCGAGGGCGTGTTGACGAGCGAGATGCGACGGGCGGAGCACGCGAGTTGCAGCAACTCCTCGGTGCGAAGCGCGTCGGAGCAGACGAAGCGCGCAGACGTGGCCGCGTCGAAGACGTCGGAGATGCCGCGGACGTGGTCGTCGTGCCAGTGGGTCGCCACGACCAGCTTGATGGCTCGGGCGGGATCGACGCCGAGGTCCTCGAGATAGGTGAGCGCGACCGGCCGGCGTGTGCGATGGTCGACGCAGGAGTCGACGACGATCCAGGCGCCGTCCGAGAGATGGACGAGGATCGACTCGCCGATGCCCGGGCCGAAGACCGAGACCTCGAGCTCGTCAGGATCCGGCGGTCGGCTCGGTGGCATCGTCGGTCTCGAGCATCCACGAGAGACCCTCGGCCTCGCGGCGGGCGGACTCGACGTCGTGGCGCGTCCAGGCCGGCAGGCGCCGGAATCGGATGGTCGAGACGCGCCTGTGCATTCCGTACTCGGTGATCTCGTAGCCGATCGACCAGTAGAAGACGGCCCCGGACTCGAGCAGGGGTCGATCACACGGGGACACGTCTCTAACGGAGAACGTCGCCTCTTCGAGCGGGTTATTCAGCACGGTGAGATCGGCGAGCCGCGCGGTGAACTCGCCGTCCTCGACGGTGAGGACCGTTCCCTCCCACTGCTGCAGCAACTCGAAGGTCCGGGAGACGGAGCGCCACGCGGCCGGACGAGGGGCTGGCCGGACCACGAGCTGGGGAGCGTCCGCTTCGCGGTCTTCCTCTTCGCGCTCGGCCGAGGGGAGCGTCAACATGACCTCATCCTGCTCGGTGGGATCCGGCGCGGTCGCGGGGCGCCGACTCGTGGCAATGATGAACTCTGCCGGCGTCGAGTCCCTGGGGACTGCTTCGTACTCTGTTCCGGCTTCGACGACGGTGCTCATTCCGCTCCCATCAGAACTGCTGCTTGAGAAGATGATCGGATACGCCGGCGGAGTAATCGAGGAACCCCGCCCACGAGCGCTGGAGCTCCTCTCGCAACTCCTCGGCCCCGCCCGTGCTCGTCTCGGACTTCGTCTCGAAGTGCTCGTTCACCGCGATGAAGACCCCCGGGTGGGCCTGCGGTTGGACCGACGGCTCGACCTTCACTCTCACGTACTGGCTTGCGCTCTCCTTCCGCTTGCCCTGGATCACGAGCGTTCGCGTCCCGGGATCTTCCAGGATATCAGTCCAGGGCGCCTTGGGCGCGAGGAAGTGTCCGAAGTCGTGCCAGCGACGCTCGGACTCCATCTCGAAGTGCATGTCCCGGTTGAGGCCGAGCTTTGAGATAGGCGTGTGCTCGAGGAGCGTGAAGGTCCCGACGACCAGGTCGCGGAGCGGCTCGTACTGGGCGGGGTTCGAGGTGGACGCGACGAACCGCTCGAGAGTCACCTCCAGGCCGAGCCAGTCGGCCGAGAACGCGGTGACTTCTGGGTGGACCACGCGTAGCCCGGGCTCGGCCTTGTCGGCTTCGAGGTCGGGAAGCAGGGCGTGCTTCCGGAACCACGCCGGCTGGAAGATGCTCGGATTGAACCGGCCGACGAGGACGACCGAGACGCCCTCGAGGGCGCAGTTCTTGAGCGCCGTCATCGTCGCTTCGCCATGTCGCGGCCTCTGCGAGTTGCCGTCCGAGCCGCCAGGCCCGGGGCCGGGGGGGCCGGGCGGGTCGAATGGTGGCGTATAGGGTAGCTCCAGTCGCGCGGGCGGAGCGCACCGCCCTGGAAGAGGCGTGTTTCAAAAGGCGGCACCCAGATTCGAACTGGGGAATAACGGATTTGCAATCCGTCGCCTTAGCCACTTGGCTATGCCGCCGAGCGTGCTTCACCCGGTCGGCTCTTCCTTCCGGGCGCGACGATGATAGGGGGACGGTCGGTTCGCGTCAAGACGGCTCGGTAGCCCCGGAGTCGGGCCCGGTGAAGCCCTGGCGGTGCGTCTCCGTCTCCCCTCGGGCGCCCTTTTCGTCTCCCCGGGCGTGTCAACTCATAGCGCGTCGCGTCAGGCGCGTTTGATGGGTTCTCCTTGCTTCAACCTCTTTGGATTGCTAGGTTCGTGCGCTCGGGAAGACAGGGATCAGACCTCCGGAAGGGATGCGACGTATCGCGGGTCGGGTGGCTCGAAGCGGACGTGCGGCTTCGATGCCTCGCCCACGCGCTCGGGGAGCGTCCATACCTCCATCACCGGCAGGTCATCGAAGAGAGATAGAGGAAGGGATGATGACTACCTTTGGTCGTCGTGCGGCACCGTTGTTCCTCTCGATGGTCGTCACCGCGGCCTTCGCCGCGAGTGCCGCGGCACCCGTCCACGCGCAGAGCGGCGGCGGAGTGGCCGAGCAGGTCAAGAAGCTCGAGGCCGACCTCGAGCATCCGCTGAAGCACTAGCGCTTCCAGGCGATCGACCGCCTCGGACGCCTCGGCGAGGACGCCCAGCGGGCGCTCCCTCGCCTGATCTACATCCTGAAGCGGAGCGAGGACGTCGCGACCAAGGTCCACGCCGCCCGCGCGGCCGCCCGGATCGAGCCCGGCAACGCCGAGGTCTACGCGATCCTCAAGGGCCTCCTCGAGAACCGGAGCACCCACTACAAGCTCCGCGAGACCTGCGCCTCCGCCCTCGGCGAGATGGCGGCGAAGACGCCGCTCCTCGCGCCGCGGATCATCCCGGTGCTCGGGCACGAGCTCGCCAGCGGCAAGCACGGCAACATCGTCGACGTCGCCCTCGCCGAGTCGCTCGGAAACCTCGGGGAAGAGGCGGCCGCCCAGGCCGAGGACGTCGCCGCCGCGCTCGAGCGCTCGCCGTTCGGCGACGTGCAGATCACCACGTTCATCGCGCTCGCGCGGGTGAGCAAGCCCGAGTCGGGCCTCTCGGTCGCCGACCTGATCAGCCGCCTCGACGCCGATGACGTCTCGGCCCGGGCGCGCGCCTTCGGTCAGCTCCGGGCCATGGGCAGCCGGGCGAAGGACGCCGTCGACCCGCTCCTCGCCAAGACCGACGCGAAGAACAAGCTCTACGAGCGCGTCGCCGCGATCGACTGCCTCGGCGCGATCGACCCGGCCAGCGAGAAGTCGATCGCCAACTTCGTGAAGGCGCTCTCGGACCAGAGCCGCTACGTGAAGAGCGCCGGCGGGCTCGCCCTCGCCAAGCTCCGGCCGAACCACGCCAAGGACGCGGTCACGCCGCTGATCGGCAACTTCGGCAGCGTCGGCGACGAGGTCGCCCGGACGGTCATCGAGACGCTCCACCGGATCGCGCCGCGCGACGAGAAGGTGGTCGCCAAGATGGTCTCGCTCATGCAGAGCGCGACGAACAAGTCCGACATCCTCTACATCTACGAGATCCTCGAGGCGCTCCGCGGCGCCGGCCCGGCCGCCACCGGCGTCGGCGCCCGGCTGATCGCGATCCTCGACCGCAAGGACGCCCTCTACGAGGGTCGTCACCCGGTCGAGGCCGAGGAGATCATCGGCCACACCCTCGTCGTCCTCGCCGAGGTCGGCGTGCCGGCCGCCTCCGAGGGCGCCGTCCTCGCCGAGCTCGAGCGCGACGAGAAGTTCACCCTGATCCCGGCCGTCCGCGCCTCGGGCACGCTGAAGACCAAGGGCGGGGCGGCCGTGAAGAAGCTCGTCTCGATCCTCGAGGGCAAGCGGCGGCTCGTGCCGACGCTCCCGTTCCTCCACGACGCCTACCCCGAGCTCGAGGCGATCCGCGCCCTCGGTCGCATCGGGACGGCCGCGAAGGATGCCATCCCCACGCTCGAGAAGATCTCGCGCCGCGACACGAAGTCGCTCAGCCAGATCGAGGTCCTCGAGGTCCAGGCGGCCCGTCGCGCGCTTCAGCAGATCCGCGGCTGATCGGGAGAGCAGCGTAGCGTGAACCGACTCTTCGTCGTCGTCAGTGTGGTGCTCCTGCTCGCGGGAGGCGCGGTCGCCGCGTCGCTCGCGACCCGGGAGCATCACGCCGACGAGCCCGGCGGAGAGTCGGCCGACGGTGGCTCGACGGCCGTCGAGGGCGGCGCGGCCGAGCCGCCGGCCGCGTTCGACCCGTTCACGGTCGATCTCTCGCCGAAGGGGTCGGCGCCCGAGCCGATCGAGGACGAGAAGGCGCTCCTGCTGTTCCGGGCCGACCTCGAGAAGAACGCGTTCTTCGGGACGCGACGCCTCTGGGAGCTCCAGAACGAGCTCGCCGAGCAGGCGGAGGATCCGATCCTGCTCGTCCGCCTCGGGAGCGAGCTCCTGAAGGCCGGCAAGAACGAGGACGCCTACGCGGCGTGCCTCCGCGGTCGCATCGCGGGCCAGAAGGCGCCGCCCTACGACGGCTTCGGCGTGCACGCGACGTGGCGCCTGGCGCTCACCGCCTTGCGGAAGGCCGAGGCGGAGAACTGCGTCGCGCAGCACTTCCCCGAGAGCTGCATCTTTCCGCTCCAGGATCGCGCCGTGCACCGCGCCCCGCTCGGGGCGAAGCGCAGCCGCGTCCATCTGATCGAGCACCTCGACGAGCCGGAGCTGGCCGACCTGGAGATGTGGCGGAGCCGCTGGATCCTCAACGTCGTCGGCACCGCCCTGAACGACTGGCCGGGCTCGGTCCCCGAGGAGCACCGCCTCCCGTTCGACCCGTTCACCGCCGAGGGGCCGCTCGCCCGCTACCCGAACGTGGCGAAGGAGGTCGGCTTCGAGGGCAACTTCATCCCCGGCGGCTCGCTCGTCGTCGACGACTTCACCGGCGACGGCCACTCCGACGTCCTCACCTGCGGCTGGCTGCCGACCTCGCGGATGCGTCTGTTCATCAACGACGGCGCGGGCCAGTTCGAGGAGGAGCTCTACGGGATCGGCCTCCAGGACCAGCGCGGCGGGATCGGTCTCCACCAGGCCGACTACGACAACGACGGCGACCTCGACGTCTTCGTCGTCCGCGGCGGGCAGCCCGACCCCGACGAGACGCCGGTCGTCGACGACGGCCGCCTCGCCCGCAACTCGCTCCTGCGGAACGACGGGACGGGCAAGTTCACCGACGTGACGCTCGAGGCGGGCCTCGGCGAGCACTTCGCGCCCTACTCGGCCGCGGCGTGGGCGGACTTCGACGGCGACGGCCTCGTCGACCTCTACGTCGCGACGCAGTCCGACGCGAATCGCTACCACGACCAGCTCTTCAAGAACGCCGGCGACGGGACGTTCGAGGACGTCACCGTCCTGATGGGGGTCGAGAACGCGCGCCACGCGATGGCGGCCGTCTGGGGCGACTACGACGACGACGGCGACCCCGACCTGTTCATCGCGAACTACGGCAGCCTCGACCGCCTCTATCGAAACGACGGCGACCACTTCATCGACATCGCGAGCAACCTCGGGATCGAGGGCGAGAGCCGCAGCCACGGGGCGTGGTGGCTCGACGCCGACGCCGACGGGCGGCTCGACCTCCTCGTCACGAGCTACGGGGTCGCCCCCGGCGAGGCGGCGGCCGACATCTTCGGGAAGCCGATCGGCGGCCCGACGCCGCACCTCTTCCTCAACCGCGCCTCCCTCGGCTTCGTCGAGGTGAC
Source organism: Planctomycetota bacterium (assembly GCA_029260755.1). Classification (GTDB taxonomy): domain Bacteria; phylum Planctomycetota; class J058; order J058; family JAJDCQ01; genus JAJDCQ01. The sequence goes on from JAJDCQ010000074.1 coordinate 42,761, forward strand.
GGCCGACTGGGGACTCGACCGGGTCTGGATGAGCTGGAGCGGCAACGTCGGCGACGTCGACGGCGACGGGTTCGAGGACTTCTACCTCGGCACCGGCGGGATCGACTTCGACGCGCTGTTCCCCAACGTCATGCTCCGCAACGATGGCGGGAAGCGGTTCGAGGACGTGACGGTCGCCGGCGGGTTCGGCCATCTCCAGAAGGCGAGCGGCGTCGCGTTCGCCGATCTGGACGCCGACGGAGACCGAGAAGTTCTGGTGCGTGCGGGGGGGTGTTTCGAGGCCGATGGCTTCGTCAACGTCCTGTTCGAAAACCCTGGCACACAAGGAAATAAGTGGGTCACCCTCATCCTCGAGGGGACCCGATCGAACCGCAGCGGCATCGGGGCCCGTTTGACGATCAGGGTCCGGAATGCGGAAGCTGAAGGTCAGAGATCGATCACCCGCTGGGTCAGCAGCGGCGGCAGCTACGGCAGCTCGCCCCTCCGCGCGGAGATCGGACTCGGACGTTGCGAGCGCATCGAGAGCATCGAGGTGCGCTGGCCGGGGGGAAACACCGAGACGTTCAAGGAAGTGCCTCTGGACGCCATCGTGCGCCTCGTCGAGGGGAAGGGAAGCCCCGAGCGAGTGCAGTGAGTGAGTCCCGAAACGGACGAACGACTCTGTAGCAATCCGGCGGAGACGCCGGGCGATGGACGCGGGCGAAAGGGAAGCGCGCGCGAAGCCCAGAGGAAGCGGCCGCTTGGCCGGGAAGAGAACACGGGGAAGGCAGGACCAGCCGGACGAGCGACTTCGCGTGTCCGGGCTTTCATCAGGGGGACGGCTCCCAATCCGTCGGCGTGACGACACGGGCCCTCGACGTTCGAGGGAGACGTGCCGCACCCGACCTGAGGAGTGGGTCGCCAAGGAGGAGCAGTGGTGAGTCGCAACGACCTCATGCGGGGGGCTCTCATCGGCGCGATCGCGATCGCGCTCGTGGGAGGCTTCGCCGTACCGACGTTCGCGCAGGAGGGTGACACGCCCGCCGCGCCGACCGCGCCGAAGATCGTGGGCCCCGGTGGGACCGCGGTGACCGGCAGTGTCTCGTTCGAGGGTGAAGGGGACGAACGCGTCGCGGTCGTCAAGGCCTCGATCGACGGAGTCGCGATCGAGCTGCGGAAGCCGGTCGGGTCGCGTAACCCGACCGAGTTCCGGATCTCGAAGCGCGAGGCCGCCGGCGGCGGCGCGGGCCGTCTTCGCGAGGAGCTCCTCGGCGAGGATGTGAACCCGAGCGATCAGTTCGACATGGAGGTCGTCTTCGGCCCGGCGGGCGAGGATGCCCCGACCGACGCGCCGACCGACGAGCCTTCCGACGAGCCCGATCGCCCCGACGGCGACTGGCAGATCCGGATCGTCCAGGAGGACGGCACCGAGTTCACCCGCGCCGAGACGCGGACGTTCCTCGTCGGCCAGAAGGTCACCCTCCGGGCGCTCCTTCAGCCGCGCGGCGACAACGGCCGCGTCCCGACCGAGGAGGAGATCCGCAGCATCCGCTGGGACATCCCCGGCCTGCTGATCAAGAGCTACCGGCACGACCTCAAGGAGGGGACCGACCCCTTCGAGCACGAGATCGAGCACACCGTCGTCGCGATGACGCCGGACGATCTCCGGAGCGAGGACGCCTCTCTCCTCACGATCTCCGTCTACTTCGCCAACGATGAGCAGGACAAGAAGGTCCGCGTCTTCATCAACGGCAACGGCAAGCGTCGCCGGAAGACGACCACGATCCACGTCCAGCGGAGCGAGCTGCCCGCCCTCGACGTCTTCACGGCCCAGACCGAGGAGACGTCGAACTTCGAGCTCCTGCCCCGCCACTCCGCGTGGCACCGGCGCTACAGCGGCACCGACCGGTTCATCCTCTTCCACCGGAACTTCCTCGACGCCTACGACGCCTGGCGCGAGACGTTCGGCTACCTCCCCCTCGAGGAGGAGCCCGACATCACCAAGCCCGGCGGCGGCCTCGAGAAGCCGAGCTACCTCTCCCAGGAGGGCGGCACCGAGCGGAGCCCGCGTCACGGCGCGGAGAAGCTCAGCGACTTCGAGACGCTCAGCAACCTCGGCGACGACCTCGAGAGCCCGTGGCACAACATGGGCCACATGACCGAGGCCCGCCGGATCATCGACGGCGCGACCCCGAACAGCGGCATGGGCAGCGTCGCGCGGGCGCCGACCCGGGAGGTCTTCTTCGTCTGGCACAAGAAGATCGACAACGTCGCCAAGGAGTGGGAGCACGCCGCCTCGACGCGCGAGCGGACGTTCGAGGTCGAGATCGTCGACGAGAACGGCGCCGCCGTCACCGAGGAGAACCAGTGGCTCGTCGGCGGCGAGGTCAAGCTCAACTTCCGCATCAAGGTGACGGAGGAGGAGTCGACGGAGGAAGACCCGATCACCGACGAGGACATCGAGGACATCCAGTGGGCGGTGCCGGGTCAGAAGATCAAGACCTTCCGCCAGGATGAGCCCGAGGGTTCCGACCCGTACGAGCACAACCTCGAGCACACGGTCACCCCGTTCACCGCCGCGCACCTCAAGGAGCGGGAGCTCAGCTTCTTCTGGACCGACGAGGGCGAGGGCCGTGAGATCAAGCTCACTCTCCGCGCCAAGGGCGGCGCGACGGCCGAGGCGACCGTGGCGGTCAGCACGATCCGTCACGACAACCCGGCCCGCGAGCTCTACATGGCGACGGGCACCGTCCCGAGCAACATCGGCGACAGCATCCTCCCGCGTCACTCGGCGTGGCACTTCGAGTACTCGGGCACCGAGCGGTTCATCCTCTTCCACCGGAACTGGCTCAAGGGCTACAACCAGTGGCGGGAGACGTTCGGCTACCTCAAGGTCGAGGCGGTCGAGAGCACCGACGAACCTGGCGGCGGACTGACGCCCCCGAGCTACCTGACGGTCGAGGGTGGGAGCGAGGAGAGCCCGCGGCACGACGCCAAGAAGCTCACCGACTTCGAGACGCTCAGCAACCTCGGCGACGACCTCGAGAGCCCGTGGCACAACATGGGTCACGGCGTCGAGGCGCGTCGCACGATCGACGGTGCGCGTCCCAACGGCGACATGATGTCGGTCGCCCGGGCCCCGCTGACCGAGGTCTTCTTCATCTGGCACACCAAGATCGACAACAAGGCCGCCGAGTGGGAGTACCTCAAGGCGCAGGGTGGCGGTGACGACGGCGACGACGAGCCGGAGGAAGTCTCGATCCGGACGCTCGACACCGGCAGCACCAGCCAGATCACGACGGCCCGCAACGCCGTCGTGACGACCCAGGAAGAGTGGCAGGCCCTCTGGGTCGAGGCCAAGAGCGCGCCGAACATCCGCATCGGGCCCCCGCCGGCCGTCGACTTCGCCGGAGGCGAGGTCGTGATCGCCCGCTTCATGGGCGAGCCCGGCCCCGGCAAGACCGGCATCCGCAACGTCGTGAAGACCCGGGAGAGCACCGTCGTCAACGTCGACGAGGTTCTCTTCACGCCGGCTCCCAGCGACGGCGACAAGACGTTCTCGACGACCGAGAGCCCCGACATCGAGGACGAGACCACGGTCGAGGCCAAGATCACGGCGCTCGGTCCGTTCACCGTCGATCAGATGTCGGTCACCGTCGACATCGAGCACTCCTACATCGGCGACCTGCTCATCGAGCTGGTGAGCCCCGATGGCACGACGGTCGTCCTCCACAACCGCACCGGTCGTGGAGACAACGACATCCAGGGCACGTTCCCGCGTGACCTGACGCCGGCCGAGAGCCTCGACGCGTTCAAGGGCAAGCCGGGTCAGGGCGAGTGGACCGTCCGGATCAACGACAACGCGCGCCAGGACGAAGGCAAGATCAACCGGGTGACGCTGAACTTCAGCAACCCGCCCGAGAAGACCAGCGCCTTCCAGATGATCGCGGCGAAGGGTCCCCTCGAGAACGTTACGTTCAACGTCGAGGTGGAGCGACGCGAGACGCCGCAGCCGCTGATCCAGCCGGTTCCCGGCAGCACCGGCCCGCGGCCGGCCGTCACCCCGCGTCCGAGTGGCGACGGTGGTGGCTAGCTAGTCCGTCTCGGTCTCCGAGACGACCGGAGGAAAACGAAGAGAGCCCACCCCTCGGGGTGGGCTCTCTCTGTGTACCGAGTCGTGGTCGTGCGGGCGGTTGCCGTCGCGATGAACGATCCACAGATTACACAGATTACACAGATTACACAGATTACACAGATTACACAGATTACACAGATTACACAGATTACACAGATTACACAGATTACACAGATTACACAGATTGCCGCGGGCGGTTCCGAGTCGCTACCGAGCGCTCGGAAGGGCCCTCTACACAACGCGCGGTGACCGCCTTCGGCAGCTCACAATCTGTGGAATCTGTGTAATCTGTGGATCGTCACCCGTTCGGGGCGGTGACTCTCGACTCCGGCGATCAGTCGCCCAGCTTGAACCGGGCCGTCGTCGTGGTGGCCCCGCCCGGGCCAGCCGCCTTCTGCTTCTTCAGCTCTTCCTCGTCGGGAGTCTGGGTGGCCGCGAGGAGCTTGGCGCCGCCGCCGAGGAGGAAGCCGACGCCGCCCATCCAGACGCCGGCGTACATGCCGAAGTAGGCGGCCTGGCCGAGCGCACCGAGGTTCAAGACGACGAACTCCTTGAACCATCGCGTGAAGCTCACGCCGATCAGCGCGACGCCGGCGACGAGGAGGAGGGCGGGGAGGATGAATCGAGCCGCGGACGGAGCCTCGTCCTCGGGCTTCCTCCGCTTCGTCGTCTTGATCGTGCCGCTCGACTGCGAGATGGGATCGCCGGGCACGCGAAGCGACGCGCCGCACTTGCACCCGATGACGCGGCCGGCGACCTTGTCGGGCACGTTCGTGCTGAGCTTGCAGCTCGGGCAGGTGACAGGAATGGGCATCACGCTCGTCCTGTGAGGCGGCCGTTGCGATCGGATCGAAGGGTCCAGGTCCCTAGAATACTGCGGATGCCGGGCCGAGGACAATCGCGCGGTCGGGATCCTGGTCGATCCGGATCGCCTTGACGCCCGATTCGCCCCGACCGTATCCTTTCGCACCCGCTCGGCTTGCGCGCCCAACCTGGAGACATCGATGGCGAAGCCCACCGTCCGGCCCCGTCTGTTCAAGGGCACCCGCGACCGCCTCCCGGCCGAGATGATCCGCCGGGAGAAGGTCATCTCGGTCGTCCGGCAGACGTTCGAGCGCTACGGGTTCGACCCGCTCGAGACGCCCGCGATCGAGCACTGGGACATCCTGACGGGCAAGTACGGCGAGGAGGGCGAGAAGCTCATCTACCGCCTCGCCTACAAGGACGCCCGCACGATCGCCCTGCGCTACGACCTCACCGTGCCGCTCGCCCGGGTCGTCGCGATGAACCAGGACCTTCCCAAGCCCTTCAAGCGCTACCAGATTCAGCCCGTCTGGCGGGCCGACAAGCCGGGCCGCGGTCGGTTCCGCGAGTTCTACCAGTGCGACATCGACTCGGTCGGCCTCGCCAGCCCGCTCGTCGACGCCGAGATCGTCGCGGTGATCGCCGAGTCGCTCCGCGCCCTCGAGATGCCCGAGTTCACGATCCGCATCTCGAGCCGCCGGCTCCTGAACGGGCTGGCCGCGTTCGTCGGCGTGGCCGGCCGGATGGTCAGGGTCCCCCTCCGCGCAGGCGTCGACGAGCCGGCCGGCGACGGCGAGGATGCGTTCCGCGAGATCGCCGCGCCCGTCGCCCTCTTCCGCGCGATGGACAAGGTCGACAAGATCGGCGTCGAGGGCGTCCGGGCGGAGCTCGAGCGAATCGGGTTCGAGGCCGAGGCGATCGACCGGACCGCCCGCCTCCTCGAGTACGACGACGGCAACGAGGAGACGATCGCGTTCGCGACCGAGATCGTCGGAGACGACGAGGACGGCCGGGCCGGCCTGGCGGAGGTCGCCGAGGTCTTCCGCGGGGCGGCCGAGATGGGAGCGCCCGCGGAGCGCCTGAAGATCGACCTGTCGCTCGCGCGCGGGCTCGACTACTACACCGGCCCGATCTTCGAGACCGTCGTCACCGAGCCCAAGATCGGCAGCGTGAGCGGCGGCGGGCGCTACGACGACCTCATCGAGGTGTTCGGCGCGAAGGCCGTCCCCGCGACCGGGGCGACCCTCGGGCTCGAGCGCATCATCACGGTCCTCGACGAGATGGGGCGCCTCGACGCCGCGCCGACCCGGACCCGGGTCCTCGTCGCGCAGATCGGCGACGGGATGACCGAGGAGGCGCTCCGCGTCGCTCGCGACGTCCGTGACGCCGGCGTCCCGACCGAGGTCCGGTTCGCGCCCGGCAAGCTCGGGAAGCAGATCGCCTACGCCGAGAAGCGCGGCATCGGCGTCGTCGTCATCGTCGCGCCCGACGAGATCGCCCGCGGCGAGGTCGGGATCAAGGACCTCGCCAAGCGGGAGCAGGTGACCGTCCCGCGGACCGAGGTCGGGGCCCGGACGGCCGCGATCGTCGGGGCCGGCGCCGCCTGAGCCTGGCGCACCGCCTCCCTCCGAGGAATACTCGGAGAGGAGGCAGCATGAGCCAGTCCTACTCCTACAAGGTGAGCGGCAACGACCTCGGCCGCGGCGCCGGCGATGGCCGCGGCGGTGGCCGCGACGCGGCCGTCCTCCTCGCCGCCCTCGTCGCGACGTTCGGCGTCCTGTCGATCTCGGCGCTCGTCGCCGTCGTCGCGATCGGGGCGTTCCTCTCGTCGAGCGAGGGCGCGGCGAGCGAGGGCGCCGCCGTGCCCGCCGCGCCGATCCCCGTCAGCCGACCGCAGACGCCCGTCGCCGCGGCGCCGCGTCGCCCCTGGCAGGAGCCTTCGAGCCCGCTCGAGCTGTCGACCCTCGAGGGCGACGGCCTCGTCGACCTCGCGTCCCTCGAGGGAACGACGCCGTTTCTCCTCGCGATCTGGCTGCCGGGCTGCGCCGACTGCGTCCCCCATCTCCGCGACCTCGAGCACCTCTTCGCATCCTCCCGCGAGCGCGGCGCGACCGCCTGGGCCGTGGCGTTCGGCGGCACGGCGCCCCGGGTCCGGCCCGACATCGAGCTCGCCGGCGGAGGCCTCGGCCCCCACGTCCTCCTCGACACCGACGGACGCCTGACCAACGGGCTCGGCGTCCAGTCGTTCACCGTCTTCGTGTTCGACGCCGAGGGGCAGCAGCGCTTCCGCGGCGGGCCGCCGTTCACGGCCGCGCTCGACGTGCTCGACGAGTGCCTCGCCGAGCAGGCCGAGGCGCCCGAGCTGCCGGTCGAGGCGGTCGAGCTGCCGGCCGAGGCGGCCGACGAGCAGGACTGACCGCCGGCTCGCTCAGCGCGGCACCAGGACGAGGAACGCGAGCGGCCCGCCGTCGATCGGGCTCGCCCCGGCGCGCACGGGCGACGCCGCGCCCACGTTGGTGGCGAAGCCGACGACGACCCATCGCTCCGCGAGATCCTCGCCCTCGAGCCAGCCGCGAAGCAGGCCGAGGCGTCGGCGAGCGACCGCGTCGATCCGCGCCCGGTAGGCGGCGAAGCTCACCCGCTCCGCGGTCGCCGCGACGCGGGCCTCGCCTCCGACCGCCAGGACGCCGATCGGGATCGCCCCGCCCGGCGTCGCGATCAGGACGCCGTCGAGCGCCACGCCGGACTCGTTCCGGAGGGTGAGCCCAGCCTCGTCGACGTCGACCCGGAGCCCGGCGGTCGCCGCGCCGCTCCGGAGCACCGTCTCGACGCGCCGGGGATGGACCGAGACCGTCAGCCGCGAGGCGGGCCGACCCGGTCCGCCCGCGAGCTCCGAGCGGGGGACGCGCCGCCGGGCGCGACCCGTCGCCGACGGCCAGGGCGGCGGGCCGTCGATGGCGACGGCGCCGCCCTCGGTGCTCGTGCCGAACGTGCCGAAGGCGATCGCCTCGTCCGCCCGGGCGCGGTCGGCGCCGGCGCGACCGTGGATGACCGTCGCGACGCTCGCGACGAGCCGCCCGCCCGGCCAGCTCAGCAGCACCGGGGCGGTCGCCGCGAGCGCGATCGCGAGCGCCGCCGCGGCGATCGGCGCGGGCGCGGCGCGGCCGGCCCGCGCGCGACGGCCGAGGAGCAGCATCAGCGCCGCGAGGGCGGCCTGCGTGATGGCGACGACGCGGCCGAGCCGCGCCCGGAGCGCGGCGGGCGCCACCGGAACGAGCGCGGTCGCCGTCGCCTCCTCGGCGAGCCGGGCACGCAGCCCCTCGCGCCGGCGCCGCGCCGCGCCGCGTCCGCGGACGAGCCGGGCGAGCGCCTCGACGTCGGCGTCGGGAGCGATCGAGGCGACGCCTCCGGAGCCGACGACCGCGATCGCCGGAGCGGCCGGCGCCCCCGCGGCGAGGCCGGCGGCCCGGGCGATGCGTTCGGCCAGGCCCGCGTCCCGGGCGAGGACGAGCCCGCCCGAGGACGCCAGGGCCACGGCCGCCGCCGCGACCCGCTCGGTCGAGACGCCCGCGCCCGCGGTCTTCCCGACGACGATGACGTCGAACGTCTCGGCGGTGAGGGTGGGCCAGCGAAGGAGCTCGGCGGGCGTGATCTCGGCGGTCCGGGTCGGCACGGTCGGCGGCGCGATCCTGGCCGCGTCGCGCCGGGCGTCGTCGCCGCCCCAGCCGATCGCGACGACGCCGGGCGCGACGGCCGTCAGGGCGGGACGCTCGGCGGGCCAGGGGAGGCGCGCGCCCGAGTTGCGGCGCCCGTCCCCACGCCCGCTCGCGTCGGCGTCGGTGAGGATCGCGATCGTCGCCGCGAGGCCACCCTCGTCGAAGACGGCGGGGACGGTCGCGACGAGGCGTCCGGCCCTGCCCGGCGCGAGCGGCGCTCCCATCTCGGCGTTCGCCGAGCGGACGAGGAGCCCGCGCCCCTCGACGCTCGGCGCCTCGACCGCGACGACGATCGCGACCGGTCGGCCCGGCCGGAAGAGGCCGCCCGGCGGACGCGCCACCCGCACGATCCGGGCGCCGGCGGCGACCGGGAGCTCGGGCGGATCCGGCTCGCCGCCGCGCACCGGACGGATCGCCGCGATGCGGTCGGCCGCGGCGAAGGCGGCGGCGACCGGCGACCCGCCGGTCGCCCCCGCCGGGTCGGGCGTCGGCTCGAGGTCTCGCCGCGCGGAGAGGAGCTCCGCGACCGGGGCGGTCGCGAGGAAGACGAGGACGGCGAGGAGCGCCGGCAACCGCGCGGGGAGGTCGGAGCCACGCGGGTCGCCCGCCGCATCGCGATCCTCGTCGCGATCGTCGTCGACGCTTCGGGCGCCGTCGACGTCGGAGCGGCCGGGCGGTGGCGCCCTCTCGACCGGCGGCGTGGACGGAGCCGTCAGCCCGCCGGCCGTGGCGATCGCCCCGAGCGCCGCGCAGACGGCGAGGAGACCGACGATCGGAAGGGCATCGGGCGCCGCCGCTCCGTAGAGCGCGAACGTCGCGACGGCGAGGGGGAGGACCGCAACGCCGACCGCGCTCGCGCCGGCGAGCCCGACCGCGAGGCCGCGCCCGAACCGGAGCGGCCCGCGCCCGAGCGAACGGAGCGGCAGCAGCACGGTCGCCGAGAGGGCCGCGAGGGCGAGGCTCGCGCCGAGGCACGCCCCGGCGTCCACCCGGACCGCGAGCGCCTCGGGCAGCCCGTCGCCGAGCCCGAGGAGCGCCCCCGCGACCGCCGCCCCGCCCCCGGTCACCGCCGCCGGCACCAGGTCGATGCCCCGGGGCGCGCCGAGCCCGGTCTCGGGGGCGATCTCGGGGCCGGGGCCGGGGGCGAATGCGGATGCGGATGCAGCTTCGGTCGGGGGGGTCACCATGAGTGCCAACCCGTTTTACCAGAAGGAAGTTCCGCCCGCCGGCCAGCGGCGCACCCTCGGCGGCGCCCCGGCCGCCACGGTCACCTCGACCGCGCCGGCCCCGGTCGCGTGCAGCCGGGCTCCGTAGACGGCGCGGGCTCCGTCTGAGACGCGGCCGGCGGTGAGCAACGTCGCGGTCGGCCCGAGGACGGCGGCCAGTCGTTCGTGGCGGCGTCGCGCGGCGCCGGGCTCCACGATCAGGGCGAGGTCGACCCGGCCGGCGAGGCCCGCCCGCTCCGTCTCGATCGCGAGCCGTTCGATGCTCACCCCGTCGGCGAGCAGCACGATCAGGCCGTCCCGCCGGAGAACGACGATCGACCCCGCGCTCGGGTCGTCGGGTCGGCGCGCGTAGAGAAGCTCGAGCCCGCCGGTCGCATCGGCGCCGACCGCGCCAGCCCGATCCACCGAGGGGTCCACGCCCAGGTCGACCCACGCGGCGAGCGCCCGCGCGCAGGCCTCGTCGCCACGCCGGCGACGAAGGACGTGCGCGCCGTCGAGCCGCCGCCGCCCGACGCTGCGAAGCGCCGAGCCGATCCGCGCGGCCCGCCAGCCGGATCCGCCGGCCCCGAGGCCGACGAGCCAGGCCTCCTCCCGCGCGGTCTCGACGAGCAAGGCCGGCCCGCGTCCGACCGAGAGGGCCGTCACCCGGACGCCGCCCGCGGGCGGCGCGGGCGCCGGGCCGCCGAGCAGGAGGGCGGCGCCGGAGACGGTCACGGCGAGCGCCGTCCATCCCCGGCGCCGTCGGCGGAGGAGGGCGAGCGCCGCGACCGCCGCAGCCGACGCGACGAGCACGGCGAGGAGCGAGGGTGGCCCGACCCGGAGCGCGCTCCCCGGGACGAGGCCGACCACCTCGAGGACGGCCACGAGCGCCTGCGCCGCGCCGGCGGCGACCGCGCCCGGAACGAGCGCGAGGCCGGGCGAGACGAGCCCGAGCGCGGCGGTGAGCGCGCCCGCGCCGAGCATCACCGAGAACAGGGGGAGGGCGACGACGTTCGCGACGATCGCGCCCGGCGTCGCGACGCCGAAGTGCCACGCCAGGATCGGCGCCGTCGCGACGGTCGCGACGGTCGAGGCGACCAGGCCGCCGCGGAGGAACCGGAGGCCGCGCCGCGCCGCGGGGAGCAGGATCGAGGCGAGCGTGCCGGGCGCGAACGGGTCGGACCCGGCGTCGACCTCGGACCGCCCGGCATCCTCGGCGACGACGCGCGCGGCCACGAGCAGGGCGCCCGTCGCCGCGAACGAGAGCTGGAAGCCGGCGTCGCCGAGCGCGCCCGGGTCCGCGGCGAGGATCACGACGGCGGCGGTCGCGAGCGCCTGGAGCGGATCGACCGGACGACCGATCGCGCGGGCGCCGAGGTACACGCCGACCATGATCGCGGCGCGGACCGCGCTTGGCCGCGGCCCGACGATCACGAGGTAGGCGACCACGACGGCGAGACACAGCGCCGCCCGCCGCGACGGCGTGCCGTGGATGGCGACCGGCGCGAGGAGGAGCCAGGCCAGCCCGGCGAGGATCGACATGTGGACGCCCGAGATGGCGAGCAGGTGAACGGTGCCGGTCCGACGGAACGTCTCGCGGCGCTCGCGACCGATCGAGGCGCGGGCGCCGAGGAGCGTCGCGGCGAGGAGCGCCGCCGTCTCGGCATCGGTGGCGTCGCGAATCGCCGCGGCCACGGCGCGCCGGGCGTCGTCGGCGACCGCGGTGACCGAGATGGGACGGCCGATCGTCTCGACCGCGGGCTCGGGCGCGAGCCAGCCCTCGTAGCCGACGCCGCGGCGCGCGGCGAGGGCTCGACGGTCGACGCCGCCCGGGTTCCGTCGCCCGGGGACGCGCGAGAGCGACGCGGTCAGCTCGACGAGGTCGCCCGGACGCGGCAGCCGGTCGCTCGCTGCGCCGGGGATGACCCGGAGCTCGACGGTCGTCTCGACCGGCGTCGGCTCGCCGTCGGGAGCGATCACCGCGCTCACCTCGAGGCGAATCCGGGGCGCCCCGCCCTGGCCGTCGGCGAGGAGCGGTCGGCCGCCCTCGACGACGATCCCGCGGAGGGCCACCCGCGCCCGACCGCGATCGTCGAGCAGCCGCTCCAGCGGAGCCACGACGACGGAGCTCGGCCGGGTCGCGCCGAGGACCAGCGCGGCGAGCGCGACGACGGCCGCGACGGCCAGCATCGGTCGCGGGGGACCGAGCGGCGGCGGCGGATCCTCGAGCGTCCAGCTCGGCGCGAGGTGCGGCTCGGGCAGGGGGGCGGCTACGGGTACGGCGGCAGGCGTCGCCACGGGGTCTCCTCCGCGTGGTCGCGCCGGAGGCCGTCGCAGCCTCCCCTCCCTGGCGTGGTCACACTCCGTCTTCTCGGCGCGGGCGGGACTGCCCGTGCCCGGCCGAAGCTAGGACGCCGTCGTGGTCGAGGCAAGAGGCAACCCGCCCTGGCCGGCCGGGACGCGGCGACCCGAGTCGCTTGACCTGAGGCGGGGCTTCGGGTTATAGCGGAGCACACCCATCGCCCGAGGGGGAGGCGAGCTTGGCCCAGGATTCCCATCAGCCCGACGACCCGCGCCCCGAGAGCGGCCACGCCGCCCTCTCCGAGCCCGGCCTCGGCAGCCTCGGCGACGACGACCTCGCCGTCTGCGCGGTCCTGACGGAGGTCGCCGCGCCGCCGGCGCCGATCGTCGACGTCGACGAGCTTCGCGACGAGCTCGCGCGCCGGTTCGGCGCCGCGATCGCCGACCACGCCCGCGCCGCCGGCGCCCGGGTCTCCGACGACGCGAGCCGCACGGCGATCGTCGAGCGCGTCCTCCACGTCGTCGGCCCGAGCCGCGACCGCCGCGGTCTCATCCGCGAGTTCGACCCGCGACGCGAGAGGCTCGGCCTGGCGCTCGCGGGCTGGGTCCGGCGCATCGTCCGCGACGACATCCGCGCCGCCCTCTCCCGCGCGGTCGACGCGGCCGGCGCCGCAGAGCCGGCCGAGGACGCGGCGAAAGACGACGCGAGCCAGCCCGGCGAAGCCTCGCCGACCCCGCAGCTCCATCCCCCGGCGCCCGCGCCCGAGCCGATCGTCACCGAGACGGCCGTCCCCGAGCCCTGGGGCGACGACGGCAAGAAGGGCCCGTGGTCGGACCTGCCGAACGACGGCAAGGAGGTCCGCGCCGGCCTCGAGCGCGACCTCGGCGTGATGGACGAGCCCGGCCGCTTCCCCGGCGTGTCCCCCGAGGTCGCCTCGTTCCGCCTCTTCGCCGACGCGGGCATTCTCTGGCGCTTCGGCGGCAACCTGATGTCGTACCGCGACCGCCTCAGCGAGTCGATGGCCCGGCTCTGGACGCTCCAGTTCCTCGAGGCGCTCGACCTCGTGAGCGAGGTCGAGGACGCGCGCGTCGGAGGCCGCGACGCGGTCGTCTCGCTGCTCCTCCGCCGCGACCGCGTCCAGAGCGCCGTCAGCCTGCTCGCCGCCCTCGTCGACGGGCGAACCGACCGCGGCCTCGCCCGCCGCCTCTGCCGGGTCATCTCGGAGCTCGACGCCCTCGACAGCCGCCTCCTCGCCCGGATGAGCGACGAGCTCGACGCGAGCCTCCCGATCCTCGCGGAGCTGCGCGAGCGATTCGACGTGTCGCTGCTGCGACCGAACGTGGAGTGGTGGTGGTTCGGACGGCCCGGCGCGGACGACGCCTGACGGTCTCGGCCGTCATCAATCTCACGCAGAGACGCAGAGACGCAGAGCATCTCCGCAAGAGGCCCCGCCGCAAATCGGTTCGACCCTCCGTCGTGGGGTCGCCAGGCTTCGACCCGACTCAGTCGAGCGCGCCGCCCAAACAGCGCTGCTCTGCGTCTCTGCGTCTCTGCGTGAGATTTGTCGTTCCTGGAATACGCGCGCAGGCGTCGGCAATGAACTGCGCGCCGGCAACTCGCAACCCGCGTAGTCCGCGTAATCCGCGGTTTCTACTGGGTTCAACGCCGAAAGAGACCGAAACCGCGGATTTCGCGGATTACTCGGATTGATTCGGGCGTCGCCGAGCCATTGCCGACGCGTCCCGCGTCCTGGTGCTCCGCCGCTGTTCCTGGAACACGCGAACGGCATCTCACGCAAAGGCGCAAAGACGCCAAGGATCGTTGCTCCGATCCGAGATGGTCCGACCTGGCAGAGCCCCTTTGCGCCTTTGCGCCTTTGCGCGAGATTCCGTCGTTCCTGGAACGGACCCCTCTTGCTCTGCGTGAGCCATCGATCGGCGAAGCCGATCATCATCACGCCGACCGATCACCGTCCAACCGCGAGCAACTGCTCCAGCAACCCCGCCAGCCGGCGCGTCCGCGCGTCCTCGCTCCCCTCGGCCGCCGCGATGAGGCCTCGCGCCGCTGCCACCGTCTCGCCATCGAGGGTCCGGCCGAGCGCATCCGCGAGGAGCGGTCCGAGGAGCGCCGCGTCGGTCCGGGCGAGCCGCTGGGCGACGACGTGCATCGTCTCCTCCGCGACGGGCTCGACGGGATCGTCGGTCGCCCGTCGCCCCGCGGGCGTGTAGCCGATCGTGACCCGGAGCAGGCCCGCGGCCGGCTCGGCGTGCAGCTCCTCGGCGGGGACGGCGAGCTCGATCAGGCTCACCCGGCGCTCGCCGGCGAAGAGGGTGACCGCCGGGACCGCCGATGCCTCCGACGCCGGCGCCGCTGCCTCGCCGGGCTCGGGGCGCACCGGGCGCCACGAGGCGGGGTGATCGAGGCGGACCCGGAGCCCGATCGCCACCGGGACGAGCAGCCCGGCGAGGTCGAGCCCGAGGATCCGCTCGAGCGCCGCGGGCTCCTCGGGCACGACCGCGGCGGCGCCGGCGCCCCGGACGGCGAGGGCGGCGAGCGCTTCGTGGTCCCGGTCGAGGCCGATGCCGACCGCGCTCGTGGCGACCCCGTCGGCGGCCGCGGCGACGACCGTCGTCGCGACGTCCGCCCCGGGCTCGCGTCGCGTGATCAGGAGCAGCCGCGCCGGGCGGGCGGGGCCGCGCTCCTCGCGCGCGATCGTCGCCGCCCTCGCGAAGGCCGCCGCGAGCGACTCCCCGTCTCCGCCGACCACCACGACCGCGATGGCGCCCTCGATCCGCGCGGCGTGCTCGGGGTTCGCCGGGGTGAGCCCGCGGACGGGCACCGTGACCGACTCGCCCGCGACGACGATGGTGAGCCGGTCGCGCGGGCCGAGGGCGGCGGCGAGCGCGGTGAGGCCGGCCCGCAGGGTCCCCGCGAGCGCGGCGCCGTCGGTCGCCCCCGGCGGCGCGCCGGCATCGACGCAGACGACGACCGCGCGCGGGACCGGCGCGGGCAGGAGCGCCTCGACCTGACAGGCGACGACGACGAGCCGCTCGCCCTCGGCGAGCTCGACATCTCCCGCGAGCGCCGCGGGGGCGCGGGCGACCACGACGGCCGCCCGGACCGCGCCGCGGCCGACGAGCGGCGCGTCGAGGGGGGCCGCGTTCGCGATGTCGGCCGGTCGCGTCTCGCCGCGGGTCGGCGCCCGGCCGGCCGCGAGGGCTCGCTCGAGGCGCGCCTCGGTCGCCGCGCGATCGCCGGCGCCGCCGGCCAGCCAGAGCGAGCCGAGCATCGGGGCGCCGTGGGCGCCCTCGGGGCCCGCGTCGTCGCCGACGCCGTCGTCGTCGCCGCCCGCCGCGGCCTCCCTGGCGGCGCCCGCCGCCGCGCCGGGGCCCGGGCCGAAGAGCGGGGCGCCGGGCGCGGCGATGACCGCGAACGGCGTCGCCGAGGGCGGCGCCTCGGCCGCGCCGAGCGGCGTGGCGTCGAGCGGCGCGGCGTCGCTCGGGTTTTCGCCCGAGTCGGGGTCGGCCGTCTCCGTCGGGACGTCGGCGCCGGTCGACCCGCCGCCGGCGGTCGCGGGAACCGTCGACGCGGCCGGCGTCTCTCCGGTCGATGGCCCGGGGCAGCCCGCGAGGGAGACCGTGATCGCGGCGGCGCCGAGGAGCGCGACGGCTCGCGGAGCCGTCATCGGTCGTCGGGCAGCGCTTCGTAGTCGCCGGGGTCGATGCCTTCGAGCGGAACGACGCAGCGGAACCCGGCCGCCTCGGGGCGGTCCGAGCGGTCGCGCGGCTGCCGGAGGGTCAGGCGGGCGTCGAGCCTCCCCGTCATGAAGCTGCCGCCGCGGAGCGTTCCTCGGTCCGCCTCCTCGGAGATCACGGGATCGGTCGGGATCGTCCCACGGATCGCCCGCTCGCCGACCCGTCGGAACGCGTCGGGGTCGAAGCCGTCGCGCACCCACTCGGCGACGTTGCCGAGCATGTCGAGCGCGCCGTAGGGGCTCGCGCCGAGCGGGAACGAGCCGACCGGCGCCGTCTCGACCCAGCCGTCGCGCTCGTCGGCGCCGACCCGCCGGATGCTCCGGATGTTGACCGCGGGCGGGTCGAAGACGAGGAGCGGCGCCCGGTCGACGCCCCACGGGTAGAGGCGGCGATCCTCGCCGAGGCCTCGGGCGGCCTTCTCCCACTGTGCGCCCGTCGGCAGCCGCTTCCCCGCCCAGCGGGCGTAGGCCCGCGCGTCGTACCAGGAGACCGCCCGCACCGGGTGGTTCTCGAGGGCGCGGTCCTGCTTCCACTCGGCCGGAACGTGCTCGCCGTTCTGCCCGGCGCATCCCTCGACGCATCCGCGATGGCGCTCGTCGGGCCCCGCCGCGAGGAAGGACGCGTACCGGCCGCGGTCGAGCTCGTGGACGTCGATGTAGAAGGCCGAGAGCTCGACCCGGTGCGCCGGCCCCTCCACCGGGCTCTTGGGCGAGCCGCGGAGGAACTCGCCGGCGGGGACGAGCACCATCTCGGAGCGGTCGGACTTCCAGCGAATCCGGCGCGGCGGCGTGCCGGGAGGGCGGCTCCCGCCCGAGTCGGCGCCGCCGCCGTCGGCGCCCGCGTCGGTTCCCGCGTCCGTTCCGGCATCGGCGACCGCGGCGCCGCCGTCGCCGGTGGCGTCGGACCCGCCGGCCACATCGGTCGCGGTCGGCGGCGGCTCGGTCGGCTCGATGCGGCCCGTGGTCAGGCGGAAGTCGCGGTGGTGCTCGCGGTCGAGCGTCGTGTAGCCGAACCGGGAGAGGGGGCTCGGGTCGTGGTCGACCTGGATCGGGCCGCCGACGGTCGAGGCGAGCCACATCGACGGAAGCTCATCCGCATCGGGGCGCAACGTCGGATCGAGGGGAACCCGGACGCCGGTCACCGCGACGAGCCAGCCGACCCACTCCGGGGGATCGGGCGGCTCGATCGGGACCCGCTCGGTCGTGCCTCCCGCCGTGCCTCCCGAGGGGCCGTCGGACGTGCCGGCGCTCGCGCCTCCGCTGGTCGCCGCGCCCGAGCTTGCTCCGCCGGTCCCGGTCCCGCCCGGCCGATCGATCCCGACCGGACCGGCCGGGCCGAGCGGTCCGCTCGGTCCGTCGTCGTCGTCGTAGGGCCGGTCGCCGGCTCCGCCGGTCGCGCCGCCCGCGTCGGTGCCGCCGCCAACGCCACCGCCGGTGGCGACCGCGCTCCCGCCATCGCCCGCACCCTCGCCGGCGCCTTCGCCGGAGGTGACGAACCAAGCGACGCCGACGAGGAGCGTCGCGCCGATCAGGCCGATCGCGACGGCCGCGGCGATCGCGACCAGGGGGCTGATGCCCGAGCCGACCGCGGCGAGCTCGGCGTCCGAGTCGCTGCCTTCGTCGCTCTCGTGGTCGCTGTCGGCGTCACGCAGCGGCTCCGTCTTCGACGGCCAGCGGACCGCCTCGGCGTCGTCATCGGAGAACGGGGGCGTCCGCCGGGCCGAGATCGAGCGCGAGTCGGCCTGGGTCTGGGCGAAGTGGTCGACCCCCGACTCGGGCTCGTCCGTCGCGACCGGGAGCTCGTCGCCGCCCGCGTCGCCGAGGTCGGACTGCTCGGGCATCGAGCCCGCCGGGGCGGGCGTCGTCTCGTCGCCGACGTTCGCGGGAACGCTCCGGGGGGCGGTCGGCATGGGCTGCCGCGAGGTCGGGTCGAACCGCGGGACGCCAGCCGGCGTCAGCTCGACCGAGGCGAGGACGTCGCTTCCGCTGTCGGTTCCCAGCTCCGGCTCGTCGGGCTCGACGAGGAGCGGGTCGCCCTCGTTCGCGAGCTGCGCGCCGATCTCGAAGACGCCGTCGGCCGATGCGCGCCGCGCGGGACCGCGGACCGAGGTGACCGTCTCGGCGGGGTCGCCGAGCGGGGCGGGCATCGCGTCGGGCGGCGCGGCCGCGGCCGGAGTCAGCGGCGAGGTGTCGCGCGGCCCCGGCCTCGGCGGCGGCGCCCCCTTCTCGGGGTCGAAGATCCGGATCGCCATCGAGCCGCTCGTGGCGAAGCCGAGCCGCTCGAAGGCGACGAGCGCCTCGCGGGCGGAGCTGAACCGGTCCTCGCGCTTCTTCGCGCCGAGCCGGAGGATGATCGTGTCGAGCTCGGGGCTGACGGCCGCGTTGCTCCGGCGGACGCTCGGGAACGGCTTGTTCACCTGCGCCGCGAGGATGTCGCCGAGCACCGGCGACTCGTACGGGCCGCGGCCCAGCAGCGCGAAGTGGAGGGTGCACGCGAGCGAGTAGAGGTCGGCGCGGCCGTCGAGCTCCTTGCCGAGGCAGCACTCGGGGGCCATGTAGTTCGGCGTGCCGAGGACGATCCCGACCTGGGTGATCGACCCGCCGCGTTGATCGCGGACGAGCCCGAAGTCGGTCACCTTCACCGACCCGTCGGGCAGGAGCATGATGTTGTCGGGCTTCACGTCGCGGTGGATGAAGCCCTGGTCGTGGGCGACCTCGAGGGCGGCGAGGATCGCGACGGCGGCGCGGCTCACCTCGTCGGGCGGGCGCGGGCCGAGGCGCTTCACGCGCGCGCGGAGCGACTCGCCCTCGAGGTACTGCATGATGATGAACGGCTGCGTCCCCTCGATATTGACGTCGTAGACCTGCACGACGTTGGGGTGCTCGAGCCGGCTCGCGGTGCGCGCCTCCCGGAGGAACCGGGTCCGCGCCTCGTCGCTCGTCAGCGCGGATGGGTCGGGGAGCTTGAGGGCGACGGTCTTGCCGAGGTTGCAGTGGTGGGCGCGGTAGACGGCGCCCATGCTCCCGCGCCCGATCAGTCCCTGGATGATGCACGGGCCGATCCGGCCGCCGAGGGAGAGCCCGTCGAAGCTGCCGCTCGGCGGGGCGTCGACCGTCGAGCCGTCCCCAGCGTCGTAACCGGCCAGCTCGGCCTCGGGGTCGCCGGCGGGCTGGTCCGAGGGCAGCTCATCCGAAGGCAACTCATCCGAGGACGGGGAGGCGAGCTCCTCCCGTACCGTCGGCGCCCGCTCCTCCGACGATCGGGGGCGGCGCGGGCCGACCTGGGTCGGCACGTCGTCCTCGGGGGCCCGGAACCGTCCGACCTCGGTCGGGGCGGCGTTGAGGGAGGCGCCCGGGGCGGGAGCCGGGGCGGGCATGCTCGGGCGCCAGGGCGCGGACTTGAACGGCCGTGTCGGCTCGTCCGAGGGAGGCGGACCGAACGGGTCGGGCACCGTCGGGCCGGACCGCGCGGGCTTCCGCGGGGCGGGCTTCGCCGGGGAAGCCGATCGGCGCGAGGCCTTGGCCTCTTTGGGTTTTCGGCGTTTGCTCATCGGGCGATTGGCCATCGTAGCGGCGTGCGTCATCGTCCGCAACCCGCCCCGCACGGGGCCGCGCGCGACTCGATCGGCTCACTCGGCGAAGGCGTCCACCGTCTCGATCAGCGTCCGGATGATCCGGGCGGTCGCCCCCCAGACGACGTCCGAGCCGACGTCGAAGAACGGGACGGCCACCTGCTCGCCCTCGACCTCGTAGAGCTTCTCCCGCTCGTTCGCCGGGTCGGTGAACGCGGAGAGCGGCATCGGGATGATCCGCTCGACCTCGCCCGGGTTGGGGCGGAGCGGCGCGTCGGCGGCGATCACCGCGATCACCGGCGTGATCACGAAGCTGCTGCCGACGGTGGGGATCCGGTCGAGCGCGCCGACGATCTGCACCGCGTCGGGGTCGAGCCCGATCTCCTCGTGCGCCTCGCGGAGGGCCGCCGCCCGCGGTCCCGCGTCGCCGGGGTCGATCTTGCCGCCGGGGAAGGAGATCTGACCCTTGTGATGGGACAGGTCCCGCGAACGCTCGGTCAGCAGGAGCGAGGGACCTCGCCCCGTCGGGTCGGGCACGAAGCCCACGAGGACGGCCGCCTCGACCAGGCCGTCCCGGCCGAGCCAGCGGCTCCAGGGGTTCGCCGGGCGGCGGTCGGGCGGGAGGGCGGCGAGGCGGTCGAGGGCGGTCCGGATCCGGGCGAGCGGGTCGCCCGTCACGAGTCGCGGCCGACCGGGACCGGGATCTGGGCCACGATCTGGTCGACGACGCGGGCGGCGGTGACGCCGGTCAGGCGCGACTTCGGCCGGATGATGATCCGGTGCTCGAGGGCCGCGTGGGCGACCGTCTGGACGTGCTGCGGCGTGCAGAAGCGCTCGCCGGCGAGGACGGCCGCCGCCTGGGCCGTCCGCAGCAGGACGAGCGAGGCGCGCGGGCTCGCGCCGAGGAGGACGTCGCCGTGCTCGCGGGTCGCCTCGATCAGCGCGATGACGTAGCGGCGGAGGTCGTCGTCGACGTGGACGCTCCGGACGCTCGCCTGGGCCGCGACGAGGTCGGCGCCGGACGCGACCGGCTCGACCTCGTCGATCGCCTGCCGGTGCTGCTGCTCGGCGAGGATCCGGATCGCGTCGTCGGAGGCGGGGTAGCCGATCTCGATGCAGAGGGCGAACCGGTCGAGCTGCGCCTCCGGCAGCGGGAACGTCCCCTGCTGCTCGATCGAGTTCTCGGTGCCGACGACGAAGAACGGCGCCTCGATCCGATGGGTCGTCCCATCGACGGTGACCTGGCGCTCCTCCATGCACTCGAGGAGGGCCGACTGGGTCCGCGGCGTCGCGCGGTTGATCTCGTCGGCGAGGAGGATGTTCGTCAGGACCGGGCCGGGTCGGAACTCGAAGGTGACGGCGCGCGGGTCGAAGACGTTGCAGCCGGTCACGTCGGCGGGGAGGAGGTCGGGCGTGAACTGGATCCGCCGGAAGGTGACCGACAGGCTCTTGGCGAGGGCGCGGGCGAGGAGCGTCTTGCCGACGCCGGGGACGTCCTCGATGAGGAGGTGGCCGTCGGCGAGGAGCGCGGTCAGGGCGAGGCGGACCGCGTCGGGCTTGCCGACGAGCACCCGATTCGCGTTCTCCTCGAGGGCGCGGGCGAGGCGGAACGTCGCCTCCCAGTCGGCATCGGAGGCGCCCGCGGCCGGCTCGACGCGGGCGGGATCGGCGGCGGCGGCCGGGCTCTCGGAGGCGACGTCCTCGGGCATGGGAGAGAGCGTAGCAAGGGCCCCGGCCCGGATCAACGCGTCCCGCGCGCCCCCGAACGGCGAACGACGGCGGCGGTCGGCGTTTGCCGGCGCGAGGGGATGCGCGCTAGAATCCCGGACGAGCGTCCCGCGGGGCGTCTCGGGGAGCTCCCCATGAGTGAAGAGACCGCGAAGCGCCGGGCGCTCGTCGCCGACGACGACCCCGACATCGGTCGAATCCTGCGCGTGTTCCTCCAGCGGCTCGGCTTCGAGGTCGAGGTCGTCCTCGACGGGGAGGCCGCCGTCGAGCGGATCGCCGAGCGCCCGCCCGACGTCCTCTTCACCGACTACATGATGCCGCGGATGGGCGGGATCGAGACGGTCGCCAACGTGAAGAGCAAGCACCCCGAGGTGCGGGTCGTCGTGGTGACGGCCCAGGGCGCCGAGGACGTCAAGGGCGACTTCATGCGGGCGGGCGCCGACGCCTACGTCGAGAAGCCGTTCAACTTCGCGACGATCTCGGAGGCGTGCGGGCCCGCCTCGTCGGACTGATGAGGACGACGCGACTCGCTCGAGGCCTCGGGATGACGCTCCAGGCGCTCATCGTCGGGCTCGCCCTCGCCCTCGCCGTCATCAAGCTGCTGACCGAGGCGAGCGGCGGGCTGATCTTCCGATACCAGGGGTTCTGAGGCGGCGCGTGGCCGACGAACCCACCCCGGTCGATCCGGGCGCCGACACGCTGGCGTCGTCCCGCCCCGACGCGTCCGGCGCGCTGCGCGCGTTCCTCGACGGGCTGATCCGTCCCTCGGGGCCCGCCCTGATCGGGAGCGTGACCGTCGCCGCGTCGATCATCATCGGGAGCGCCCTGCTCGTCACGCCCGACCGGCTCGCCGCCCTCGACCCTTCCTGGTTCCCGCGCGGCCCCGACCGCCTGACCCACGAGACGTTCCGGGTGCGACGCGCGCCGGCCGAGCCGCTCGGCGTCGCGATCGTCGGCGCGTCGTCGCTCGGCCGAGCGGTGCCGCGACGGATCCTCGCCGAGGCCCTCGAGGAGCGGCTCGGTCGTCCGGTCCCGGTCCGTTCGCTCACCAGCGGCGGGCTCACGCTGCGCGGGTCCTCGGCCGTCGTCGATGCGATCGACCAGCAGGTGGGCGGCGTGATCATCGTCGGCGTGAACCCGACGTCCCTCGGCGTTCGCGACGATCACATCCACCACGAGCTCCGGGCGGGGCCGGTCGGTCTCGAGTCCGACGTCCTCCGGGAGGAGGCGAAGCGAGCAGGCGTCCGGCTGCCGCGTCGGGTCGGCGTGTTCGCGATCGACGCCTCGGGCTTCCTCCTCTCCTCGGTCGTCCATCAGATCGACGGCGGCCACGACGGCGGCCCCAAGGTCCGCCTCGCCCCGCGCGCGCTGGCGGCCCGGCTCGCCGGGAAGGCCCGCTCGGTCGACGTCGCCCTCGCCCGATTCCTCGAGCGACCGGAGCGCTCGCTCGACGTCCTGGCGCGGATGGTCGAGCGGACCCGCTGGGCCACCGAGGCGCGGATCGTCCTCCTCGAGTCGTTCTGGAACCCGAGGCTCGAGGAGGCGGTCGACGACGCCGCCCTGACGGCGTACCAGGACCATCTGCGCCGGTTCGCGGCGTCCCACGACGTCACCTACCTCGACCTCGACCGCGAGGCCGGCCTGGCCGACGAGGACTTCGCCGACCCGATCCACCTGCTCGCCCGTGAGGCGTCGTGGCGTCGCGTCGGAGACCTGCTCGCCGACCGGCTCGCGCCGGCGCTGCGGGAGCGGGCGGCCGAGCTCGAGGCCGGTCGCGATCGATGATCACCTCGCCGGAGTTCTGGCTGCTCGTCGGATTCCTCCCCATCTGTTACTGGCTCCTGCCGGCACGCTGGCGCCCGGGCTTCCTCGGCCTCGCCTCGGCGGCGTTCGTCGCGGCCCTCGAGCCGGTCGGAGCGGCGGTCATCGTCGCCCTGGTCGTCGCCGCGCATCTCCTCGGCCGACGCGCCCGCGGGTTCCGGTTCGCCGTCGCGTTCGCGGCGCTCGCCTGGCTCGCGGCGTTCAAGTACCTCCCACCGATGTTGATCGCGCTCACCGGCGAGAGCGAGCGGTTCTCGGTGCTCCTCCCCCTCGGGATCAGCTACTTCACCTTCAAGCTGCTCCACTTCGTCATCGAGACGGGCCGCGGGACGATCCGGGACGCCCCCCTCGCCGACGTCGTCTGCTGGATCTTCCTCTTCCCGACGTTCACCGCCGGGCCGATCGAGCGGCTCGACCACTTCCGGGCGCACCGCGATGAGCGCTTCTCGTGGACGCTCGTCATCGAGGGAGGCCACCGGATCGTCGTCGGCCTGATCAAGCGGTTCGTCGTCGTCGACATGCTCCTGTGGCCGCTCACCGAGCGGATCGACCCCGATCAGCTCGTCTTCCTCCTCGACGAGGTCGCGCCCTGGCGGGTCTGGGGGATCTGTGGCGTCACCTACATCGTGGCGTGGATCGACTTCAGCGCCTACACCGACATCGCCCTCGGCTCGAGCCGGCTCTTCGGTCTGCGAATCCAGGAGAACTTCGACTGGCCGATCCTCGCGACGAGCCCGATCGGGTTCTGGCGGCGATGGCACATCTCGCTCTCGCAGTGGTGCCAGACCTACGTCTACATGCCGATGATCGGCCTCACGCGACGCCCCTACGTGGCGATCTTCGCGACGTTCATCGTCATCGGAGTCTGGCACGCCGGCTCGCTCTCCTACCTGGTCTGGGGCCTGTGGCACGCCGCGGGCGTCGTCGCCTGGACGGCGATCGGCCGGGCGGTGAAGCGTCGCGGCGGACGCCCCCTCGACCGGCGACGCTGGTGGCCGCTGGTCGGCGTGCCCCTGACGGCGCTCTTCGTCACGGCGAGCTTCGCGTTCCCGCTGGTCCACGGCTCGCGCCACGGGACCGCGTGGGACGGCCTCCGGGTGGTCGCCCGGCTCGTCGCGATCGACCTGCCCCCGGGGCCCGCCAGCGGAACCCCGCGCCCGACGCCGGCCCCGGTGGGCGATCGGTGACGACGCCGCGACCTAGCAGCGTCGCCGCCCTGATCGCTTCGGCCGCGACCGAGCACGGCGGGCGCGACGCGATCGTCGATGGCGACCGGGTCTGGACCTGGAGGACGCTCGCGCGCGCGGTCGACCGGGTCGCCGCTCGGCTCGCGGCGCTCGGCGTCCGGCCCGGCGACCGCGTCGCGATCCAGGTTCCCAGGAGCATCGAGGAGGTCGTCGCGACCCTCGCCGTCGCGCGGGCGGGCGGGGTCTTCGTCGACGTGGCGCCGCCGGCCACCGTCGGCCAGCTCCGTCACATCGTCGAGGACGCCGGCGCGGAGGTGCTCTTCGTCGGCGCTCGCCGCGCCCGCGAGCTCGCCGCGGAGGGCGAGCCCGGTCTCCTCGATCGGATGCGCCACGTCATCGTCGTCGCCGGCGCCGGAGCCGGAGCGCCCGGCCTCACCGGACCGTTCATCGACTGGACCGAGCTCGTCGAGACCCGACCGGACGCGCCCGCCCCGCCGGCGCCCGAGGAGGATCCGCACGCGACCGCCGCCCTCCTCTACACGTCCGGCTCGACCGGGCGCCCCAGGGGCGTCGAGGTGACCCACGGAAACCTCCTCGCCGGGGCGCGCTCGGTCGCCGGCTACCTCGAGAACGAGGCGAGCGATCGGATCCTCGGCCTGCTCCCGCTCTCGTTCGACTACGGCTTGAGCCAGCTCACGACGATGGCGCTCGTCGGCGGGACGCTCGTGCTCCAGGCCGTCGCCATGCCGGGGGAGATCCTCCGGACGGTCCGCGCCCAGGGGGTGACGGGGATCGCGGCGGTGCCGACGACCTGGATCGCGCTCGTGCGCCACCTCGAGGCGGCCGGCGAGACGCTCGCGGGGCTCCGGTTCGTGACGAGCTCGGGCGGCGCGATCCCCGACGGCGTGCTCCGCGCGATGCCCGAGCGGCTGCCCGGCGCCGCGATCCACCTCATGTACGGCCTGACCGAGGCGTTCCGCTCGACGCGTCTCCCGCCATCGCTCTTCGCCGAGAAGCGCGGCGCGATCGGGCGGGCCGTCCCCGACGCCGAGGTCTTCGTCGTCGCCGACGGCGGACGCCGCCTCGCCGCTCCGGGCGAGGTCGGCGAGCTGGTGCACGCCGGCGCCTTCGTCGCGCGCGGCTACTGGAGGCGGCCGGCCGAGACGGCGGCGCGTTTCCGCCCGTGCCCGGCCGTCGCGGCCGCGCGCGGTCGCGACGAGCCGGTCGTCTGGAGCGGCGACCTCGTCCGGGCGGACGACGACG
The DNA here is from genome assembly GCA_029260755.1 of Planctomycetota bacterium. Classification (GTDB taxonomy): domain Bacteria; phylum Planctomycetota; class J058; order J058; family JAJDCQ01; genus JAJDCQ01. Next base: position 68,227 of record JAJDCQ010000074.1, read on the forward strand.
GGATCCTCTGGTTCGTCGGGCGGCGCGACGAGCAGCTCAAGGTGAGCGGGTACCGCCTCTCGCCGACCGAGGTGGAGGAGATCGTCGCGGCCAGCGATACGGTCCTCGAGGTCGTCGCGTTCGGTCGTCCCGACGAGGCGCTCGGTCAGTCGGTCGGCATCGCCGTCGTCGGCGCTCGGTCCGGGACGGCGGCCGAGATGTTCGATCGCGAGGCGCTCCTCGGCTACTGTCGAGGACGGATGCCCGCCTACATGCGGCCGACCCTCGTCCGGGTCCACCACGGCCCGTTCCCGCGGACGGGGACCGGGAAGGTCGATCGCCCCGCGGTCATCGCGTGGGCGCTCTCGAGGGCGGAGGACGGCGATGGCGATGACGCGTGAGAGCCTCCTCGGCTACCTCGAGGACCGGCAGGGGATCGACCCGGCCGAGCTGGCGGACGACGGGACGATCTTCTCCTCGGGCCTCCTCGACTCGTTCGCGCTCGTCGACGTGATCGTCTTCATCGAGGAGACGGCGGAGGTGAAGATCGCGGCCGACGAGGTCTCGCTCGAGAACCTCGACTCCGTCGACCGGATCCTCGCCTTCGTCGCCCGAAAGACGACCGCCGAGGGCGGGCCGTGACGGGCGCCATCGCTCCGGAACGGCTCGCGCCGATCGCGGCGCGGTTCGGAACGCCGTTCTACGTCTACGACGGGGCCGCCCTGCGCGCGCGGGCGGGCGAGCTCCACGGCGCGTTCGGGGGCGCCCTCGAGCTTCGCTACGCCGTCAAGGCGAACCCGAACCGGGCCATCCTGGAGCTGCTCCGCGGGAGCGTCGCCGACCTCGACGTCTCGAGCCAGGGGGAGATCGAGCGAGCGCTCGCGACGGGCTGGTCGGGGACGCACCTCGGCTTCACCGGGCCCGGCAAGAGGCGGACCGAGCTCGTCGCCGCCCTCGACGCGGGCGTGGCCGAGATCGTCCTCGAGAGCGCGGCCGAGGCGGCGACCGTCGCGGCCCTCGTCCGCGAGCGGGGTGGGCCACGCCAGGGCGTCCTCGTCCGGATCACGCCGGCTCGCCTGCCGAGAGGGTTCGGCGTCCGGATGGCGGGGAGGCCGACACCGTTCGGCGTCGACGAGGAGGACCTCGACGGCGCCCTCGACGCGATCCTCGAGCACGAGGAGCTCCGGGTCCTCGGATTCCACGTGTACGGCGGGACCCAGTGCCTCGAGGAGGCATCGATCGCCGAGAGCTGGGCGGCGGCCGGCGACCTCTTCCGCCGCGCGGCCGAGCGGGTCCGCGCGCCCGCCGAGCGCCTCGTCATCGGCGCCGGCATCGGGACGGCGCATCACGCCGGCGAGCGCGCACCCGACCTGGCCGCCCTCGCGAGGCTCGCGGCGCCGACCCTGGAGCGGCTCGCGACCGAGCCGGCGACGCGCGAGGCGACGCGCACCCTCGAGCTCGGTCGGGCGCTCGTCGCGGAGGCCGGCGTCTACGTCGTCTCCGTCATCGCGACGAAGCGGAGTCGCGGCGCCGCGATCGCGATCACCGACGGCGGCATGCACCACCACCTCGCCGCGGCCGGCCACCTCGGCGCGGTCCTCCACCGCAACTGGCGGATCGCGAAGCTGCCGGGAGGCAGCCCGGACGGACCGATCGAGCCGTGGGAGGTCACCGGCCCGCTCTGCACCGCGCTCGACACCCTCGGGCGCGCCGTCCCGCTGCCCGGGCTCGCCCCGGGAGACCTCGTCGCGGTCGCCGCGAGCGGAGCGTACGGACCGACCGCGAGCCCGCTCCGCTTCCTCAGCCATCCGCCCCCGCGCGAGCTGCTGGTCGAGGAGGACGGCGAGGTCCGGGACGTCAGCGAGCTGCCGCCGAGCTGACCCTCCCGCGTCCGGGATGGTCTCGTGTCTTTGAGTCACGCCGTGCCATGCGATCGCCATGGACGTTCGCAGGAGGGGACGCGGGAGAAGGCGGGGGAGGCGCGACGCCCGTCACGCGGGGCCGATGAGCTCCGTGACGATCGCGACGAGGCGATCGCGCCAGCGCTCGGCCGTCGCGGAGTCGATCGTCCGGAGTCGGTGCTCGAGGCGAAGGGTGAGGCCGCCGTCGACCTCGGGGATGGCCTGAACGAGGAGCTCGAAGCGGGCGACCCCGTCCTCGAGGCGGAGCTCGCGGAGGGCGAGCGAGCCGGCGTCGCCGTCGGGCTCGGGGAGGGCGCGCCACTCGACGAAGACGTCGGTGAGCGGGTGGCGGCCGAGGACGACCGGCGTCCGGCGCCGGCGGACGAGCAGCTCGAGCGGAACGTCGGCGCAGCCGGTCGCGGCGAACGCCGCCGCGCGTGCTCGCGCGATCAGCCCGGCGGCATCGGCGTCTTCGATCCCGGCGATGCGAACCGGCACCTCGTTCACCAGGCAGCCGATCATCCGCCGGCTGTCGGGGCGGTCGCGGCCGGCGACGAGCGTGCCGAGGAGCACGTCGTCTCGACCGGTGACCTCGTGGAGGAGCCGCGCGCACGCCGCGAGGAAGACGTGAAAGGGAGTCGCGGCGAACGCGCCGGCGGCGCGGCGCATCCGCTCGTGGACGGCGGGCTCGAGGCGCGCGATGACGGCGTCACCCCGCCAGGGCTCGCCGGCGTCGGCCTCGGCGTCGGCCGCGGCGGGGAGACCGAGCCGGGGCGCGCCCTCGATGAGCTCGACGAGGCGCTCCAGCGGCCGCTCGAGCTCGCCGCTCTCGGCGCGCGCGCGCTGCCGCCGGGCGAGCGTCGCGTGGCGGGTCGGCAGCGGCTCGACCGTCCGGCCGCCGAGCTCGGCGGCGAGCTCGTCGATCAACAGGGCCGCCGACGATCCGTCGAACGCGACGTGGTGGATGCCGAGGCAGAGCGCATGACGGAGCGGCTCGAGCCGGACGAGGCGCGCCTTCAGGAGCGCGCCCGCCTCGAGATCGAACCGCGCCCGGGCGAGGTCGCGATGGACCGCGAGGAGGCCGGCATCGCGATCGTCGGGGGAGGCGCCGCCGAGGTCGTCGAGGGTCAGCGGCACCTCGGTCGGCGCCGGGACGGACGACCCGCGCGGCTCGCCCCGCTCGACCGCGACGCGCGTCCGGAGGGGCTCGTGCCGGGCGACGACGCGGGCGAGGGCGCGGGCGAGGTCGCCGGCGTCGAGGGCTCCGCGGAGCTCGATCGCCATCGCCCGTCCGTTCTCGGGCGTCCCCGGCGCGAGGCGCTCGTGCACCCAGACGGCCCTTTGCGGAAACGAGAGCGGAGACGACGAGGCGTCGTCCTCCGCGTCGCGCCCGGGCGACGTCGTCGTCCGTCCGGCCGCCCGCTCGGCGTCGACGAACGCGGCGATGCCCGCGACCGTCGGCCGCGCGAGGAAGACGTGGAGCGGCAGCTCGACGTCGAGCTCGTCGTCGACGCGAGCGACGAGCTCGGCGGCGAGGAGCGAGTCGCCGCCCGCCGCGAAGAAGTCGTCGTCTACGCCGAGGCGGTCGACCGCCAGGATCGCGCTGGCCGCCGCGGCGAGGCGCCGCTCGGTCTCGGAGCCCGGCTCGCGGAACGAGGCCTGCCGGCTCGGAGCCGCCCCGTCGATCGCGCCGACGCCGAGCCGCTCGGCCATCCCGATTCGCTGGATCTTCCCGGTCGGGCCCTTCGGGACCGCGTCGAGCAGCACGATCACGGCCGGCACCTTCGCGTTCGAGAGCCGGGCCGCGGCGAACGCACGGAGCTCGCCCTCGGTCGCGCGCGCGCCCTCGCGAAGGACGACCGCCGCGCCGACGGCCTCGCCGAGCCGCTCGTCGGGGACGGCGAAGGCGACCGCCTGCGCGACCGCCTCGTGCAGGAGGAGCGCCTCGTCGATCTCGCGCGGGGCGATCGTCTCGCCGCCGCGGTTGATGATCTCCTTGAGGCGTCCGGTCAGGACGAGGTAGCCGTCCTCGTCGAGCCGCCCCTGGTCGCCCGTCCGGAACCAGCCGTCGGCGATGAACGCGGCGTCGTTCGCCTCGGGCGCGCCGGCGTAGCCGGCCGTCACGTTCGGACCGCGGATCACGACCTCGCCGATCTCGCCGGTCGGCAGGTGGCGCCCATCGTCGGACACGATCGAGACCTCGGGGCCGGCCGCCGGCCCGACGCTCCCCGGCTTCCTCGGGCGCGGCGGAAGGGGATTGCTCGTCATCTGGTGGGCCGCCTCGGTCATCCCGTAGCTCTCGATCACCGGGACGCCGAAGACCGCCTCCAGCCGCTCGAGGACGGCCGGGGCGAGCGAGGCGGACGAGGATCGGATGAGGCGGAGGCCGTGCCCACGGATCGCCTCGGGATCCGGCTCGGCCCGAGCGAGGATCGCCTGGTGCATCGTCGGCACGGCCGTGTACCAGCTCGGGCGGTGGTCTCCGAGCCAGCCGGCGAAGCTCGGGGCGCGGAAGCCGGGCGTCGCGACGATGCTCGCGCCGGCGAAGAGGGTGGAGAGGGTCGCGCCGATCAGGCCGTGAATGTGGAAGAGCGGCATCACGTTGAGGCAGCGGTCGTCCTCGCGCAGGGCGAGGGTCGCCGCGATGTGGGCGGCGGAGGCGCACACGTTGCGATGCCGGAGCGGAACGATCTTCGGTCGCGAGGTCGTGCCGGAGGTGTGGAGGACGAGGGCGACGTCGTCGGGGGCGGCCGGCGAGAGCGGCCGGTCGGGCTCGGCCACGCCGCGGCTCGGGTCGGCCAGGGCCTCGAGATCGAACGCGCCGGCGGAGGCGACGGATGGTCGCACCCGGATCACCGGGATGCCCCGGCGGCGCGCGACGGCGGCCGCGGGTCCGGCATCGTCCTCGACGAGGAGCGCGGCCGCGTCGAGGTCGTCGAGGTAGAACTCGAGCTCGGGCTCGCGGTAGGCGGGGTTGAGCGGCGCGGCCGTCGCCGCGTGGGCGACGCCGACGAACGCGGTGAGCATCGACGGCCCGTTCGGCAGGACGATCGCGACGCGGTCGGACCGGGCGACCCCGAGCCGGGCGAGGATGCCAGCGGTCGCCCGGGCGTGGGCGGCGAGGTCGGCCCACGACAGCGGGGCCGGTCCGGTCGTGGCGAGCAGCGCCGCGGCGTCGCCCCGACGGCGGGCCGACGCGGCGATCAGCTCCGGGATGGTCGAGGGCGGCGGTGGCGGCATGGGATCCTCGCGGCGAGAGCCGGCGGCGGCCGAGGGCGCGCTCAGGGCACGGATTGGTTCGGGCGTCGCCGAGCCATTGCCGACGCGTCATGGTGCTCCGCCCGAGACACAGGTTCCTGAAACAGCCCGCGCAACGCCAATGAACCGGACGCTGGCAACCCGCGTTCCGCTTCATCGGCGTCATCCGCGGTTCCCACCGATTCAACGCCGACAGAGACCGAACCGCGGATTTCGCGGATTGCGCGGATCGGCTCGGGCGTCGCCGAGCCATTGCCGACGCGTCGCGGCGCTCCGCCCGAGACTCCTGTTCCTGGAAGGGGAGCGCTGTGCGTCGGCAAGGACTGGCGCCTGGCAGCTCGCAATCCAGTCAATCCAACAATCCGCGGTTCCCGTTCGTTTCAGCGCTCGGGGAAGAGTGGAACCGCGGATGACGCGGATTGACTCGGGTGCCGCCGAGCCATTGAACCCGGCGCCGGCGTCGTGGCCAAGCGGTGCCGTCGTGTCGTAATCTCCGCACACGGCGAGCCCGGAGGCGACCGAAGATGCACGACGAGACCGAGACGGGGGCGGCCGGCGACGGGCCGCTCGAGCTCAAGCCGGTCAAGATCGGCTTCTACGCGAAGCGGGTCGTGCCCGCGGCGATCTTCTTCTTCGTCTTCGCGACGGGAGGGTCGATCGCCGCGTTCTTCCTGATCGAGCCGCCCGTCTGGCTGCTCGGCCCGGTCGGCTTCGTGCTGCTGACCGCGTTCGCGTGGTATGCGACCTCGGTCGCCTACGGCAAGGAGCGCTACCGCCTCCTCCCCGAGGGGCGCCTCTTCTGCGCCCGCGGCGGGCTACTCAGCGACGAGGAGACCGAGCTCGACATCCGCAACGTCACCCACGTCAAGCTCCGTCTCCCCTGGCTTCGCCACAAGTTCTTCAAGATCGGCGACGTCATGATCGAGTCGGCCGGGAGCGAGGCGAGCGAGATCACCCTGCGCTCGATCGTCCGGCCCGAAGATGTCTACGAGCGCGTCCAGGAGCTGATGCGTCGGAGCGGGTTCGCCCTCCGCCAGGAGGAGCTCCTCCACGAGGAGAGCCCCGACCCGCTCGGCGTCGCGATAGAGTGCGGCGGGCTCGCCCTGAGCGCGTTCTTCGGCGTGATCGGTCTCGGCGCCGAGATCGGATTCGAGACGGTCGCCTCGTCGTCGTCGATCCCGTGGATCGGCCTGCTGATCGGCGTGCCGCTCCTGACGATCGTCCCGACGTGGCTGCTGATCCGCTTCCTCGACCTCCGCCGCCGGACCTACCGGGTGTTCGACGACGCGGTCGTCTACGAGGAGGGCTTCCTCACCCGCGACAACGCCTTCATCCCGGCGGAGAACATCGCCGACAGCAACACCAAGCAGAACCTCCTCGACCAGATCCTCGGCCTCCACGACGTCCAGGTCAGCTGCCAGGGCGCCGGCCAGGAGATCAAGTTCCGGCGCCTGAAGCGTGGCGTCGCCCTCTCCGGTGCGATCGATCGGGTCGTCGAGTCGTTCCGGGACCGCCCGCGCCCGACCTCGACCCGGACGGGCATCCCGGGCGGCCCGGGCGGCCCGGGCGAGCCGGGCGGACCGGTCGAGCAGGTGCACGTCGGCGCGCCGACGGTGCCGGTCGACGAGGCGTGGACGGCCGAGCTCCGGATGAGCATGTCGCGCGCGCTCATCTCGCTCTTCGTCGGCGCGGTGGTCCTCTGCCCGATCGCGCCGTTCTTGATCTTCGCCCTGATCGAGCGGGTCATCCGGGTGATGGCGACGAGCTACCAGGTGCGGGCGAGCTCGATCAAGAGCCGATACAAGTTCCTCAACGTGGTGGAGCGCGAGTTCCAGTACGAGAAGGTGACCGGCGTCGTCGTCTCCGAGGGACCGTTCGACCGCTGGCTCGGCACCCTCACGGTCACGTTCTGGTCGATCGGAGCGTCGCAGCCGCTCGTCCTCCAGCACGTCCGCCGCGACGAGGTCGATCTGCCGGCGCTCCTCCGCCAGGTCGGAATCGTGAAGGGCGAGCACGAGGACGACGACGCGCCCGAGGACGTCCGCGATCCGATGCCGGCGCGCTTCTCGATCGGCGCGTGGCTCAAGGCGAGCTTCGTCGGCTGGATCCTTCTGGGGACGCTGTTCGTCGCGTCGGTGGTCGCCGGGCTCTTCCTGCCGCCGCTGTGGCTGTTCGCGGTGATGATCCTGACGATTCCGGCGATGAGCCTCGCGTGGTCGATCGTCTTCTACGGCCGGATGCGGGCGAGCTTCGGCCCGACGCACGTCGAGCAGGAGCAGGGGATCTTCTGGAAGAAGCGCTTCCACGCTCGCTACGAGAACATCAAGAAGGTGATCCTGACGCGCTACCCGTGGTCGAGCGTCGGCAGCATCGAGTTCCGCGTCGCCGGCGAGCAGAAGGCGGGAGGGCAGAACAAGCCCGGTGAGGAGGCGAGCTCGGGTGGGATGGCGGTCCCCTACGGATTCACGACCCGGTACGTGGAGGGGCTCGAGGACAAGGCGGTGAGGATCGACGAGCTCATCGCACGCCAGCCAGGCCCGGCCGGGATGGTGCTCGAGCCCGGGGCCGCCGCGCGCCGGCCCGAGCCGTCGCTCGCCTCGAAGCCCGCCGTCGCGAACTCGGTCGCCGGGCTGATCCTGCTGAGCGTGATCATCTTCCCCCTCCTGCCGCTCCTGCCGTTCACCCTGCCCCTGACGATCATCGCCGTTCGTCGGCGGCGGTATCTGATCGAGCCCGAGCGGGTCGTCGTCGAGTCGGGGATCTTCTACCGCGCCCACGAGAGCGTCCTCTACGACCGGATCGACTCGCTGAAACGAGCGCAGGGCGCGTTCGGAAAGCTGTTCGGCAACGGGAACGTGACCCTGTTCACGGCCGGAAGCAGCAAGCCCGACCTCCAGATCCAGGACGCGCCCGACTTCCCGGCGATCTACGAGGCGATCCAGGCGCGCTATGGCCGCTGAGCGCGGCGGCACCCGCGAGCGGCTGCTCGAGGTCGGCGTCGCGGCCCTCATCGAGAAGGGCTTCCACGCCGCCGGTCTGACCGAGATCCTGGCGGCGGCCGGCGTGCCGAAGGGGTCGTTCTATCATCACTTCCGGAGCAAGGAGGACTTCGGCGTCGCGATCGTCGACCACTGCGGCGATCAACACCGGGAGCGCCTCCGGGCGGCCCTGCACGCCGGCGAGGGCAGCCCGCGGGCGCGCCTGCGGGCGCACTTCCAGGCGTGCCGTGACCACTACGTCGATCGCGGCCTGCGGCGTGAGTGTCTCGTGAGCAAGCTCGGCCTCGAGGTCGCCGCCCTCTCGCCGCCGATCCGGGCGGCGATCCGCGCGACCCTCGACCGGTGGCGGGCGCTCGTGGCCGACGGCATCCGCGACGCGCAGGCGGCCGGCGAGGTGCCGGTCGAGCACGACGCCGACGCGCTCGCCGACTTCCTCACCAACGCCTGGGAGGGAGCCGTCGCGCGGATGCAGATCGACGAGAGCCGCCGTCCGCTCGATCACTTCCTCGCGTTCGTCTTCGGCGTCGTCCTGCCCGAAGTCTAAACTTTCAATACCGTTCAGGGTTCCGTGACAGCATCTCGCTCCGGGCCGTCCATAGAGTAGACCGACTGGTCTACTCGCCCCGGCGACCGGAGTCTCCAATGGAGGAGAACGAGATGTCCACGCCCGACCCCTCACCCACCACCCCCTCGCCCGAACCGCTGGCCCGCCACCCGGTCCTCGCCGCGCGCGACGCGGTGATCTTCCCCGGCGCGACCGTCGTCGTCCACGTCGGTCGCGCCAAGAGCCTCGCCGCGCTCGAGGCCGCCGACCGCGGCGACGGCCGCGTCCTCGTCCTGCTCCAGCGCGAGAACGAGGAGGAGATCGTCCCCGAGCGGCTCCACACGATCGGCACGGTCGCGCGCCTCGGCGAGCGGAAGCGGACGCCGTTCGGCGTCCGGGTGACCCTCGAGGGCGAGCGACGCGCGATGGCGGTCCGCCTCGTCGAGAGCGCGAACGTCCTCGAGGCGCTCGTCCGTACGGCCGAGGACATCCCGCCCCTCGACGCGGCCGAGCCCGCGTTCGTCGGGATGCAGCGCGAGGTCCGCGACCGATCCATCGAGCTCGCCGAGAAGTCGGGCCTGCCCGACGAGCTCGTCCGCGGCGTCATCGAGAGCGTCGGCGACGATCCCGGCGGCCTCGCCGACGTCATCGCCGCCCACCTCGACCTCGACGCGGCCGAGCGCCAGGCGGTGCTCGAGACCCTCTCGATCGAGGAGCGCCTGCGCCGCGTCCTCGGGCATCTCCTGCGTCAGATCGAGCTCGTCGACGTCCAGCGTGACATCCGGAGCCGGGTGAAGCGCGACCTCGGCGACCGGCAGCGCGAGGCACTCCTTCGGGCGCAGCTCTCGGCGATCCAGCGCGAGCTCGGCGAGGGCGAGGCCGAGGAGCTCGACGAGCTCCGCGAGCGGATCGCCGCGCTCGAGCTGCCGGCGCCGGTGCGCAAGGAGGTCGACCGCGACATCGCTCGCCTCGGACGCCTCTCGCGCGAGTCGATGGAGTTCCAGGTGCTGCGGACATCGCTCGAGACGATCGCCGAGCTGCCGTGGAACGAGCGGAGCGAGGAGCGGGTCGACCTCGAACGGGCGGCCGCCGTCCTCGACGAGGACCACCACGGGCTCGGCGACGTGAAGGACCGTGTCCTCGAGTTCCTCGCCGTCCTCGCCCTGCGCCGGGCGCGCGACGAGGCGGAGCCCGGGCCCGAGAACGAGCCCGAGACCGAGCCCGTCGCCCAGGACGCGACCGACGGCGAGACCGCGTCGACCGCCGCATCGCGGCGAGCCCGGAGCGCGCCGATCCTGCTGTTCGTCGGACCGCCCGGCGTCGGCAAGACCTCGGTCGCCCGCTCGATCGCCCGGGCGCTCGGGCGCGAGTACGGCCGGATCGCGCTCGGCGGGGCGCGCGACGAGGCGGACATCCGCGGCCATCGACGCACCTACGTCGGCGCGATGCCCGGACGCCTCATCACGGCGCTGCGCCAGGCCGGCACGAAGAACCCCGTCCTGCTCCTCGACGAGGTCGACAAGCTCGGCGCGGGGCTCCAGGGCGACCCGGCGGCGGCGCTTCTCGAGGTGCTCGATCCGGCCCAGAACCACGCCTTCGTCGATCACTACCTCGGCGTCCCGTTCGACCTCTCCGAGGTGCTCTTCGTGGCGACGGCGAACCTCATCCAGCGCATCCCGGCGCCGCTCCTCGACCGGATGGAGGTCGTCGAGTTCCGCGGCTACACCGAGATCGAGAAGCGCGAGATCGCGCGACGCTACCTCCTGCCCCGCCAGCTCGCCGAGAGCGCCATCCCCGAGGGGCGGCTGAGCGTGACCGACGCGGCCCTCGAGCGGATCATCAGCCACTACACCCGCGAGTCGGGCGTGCGGCGGCTCGAGCGACAGCTCGCCAAGCTCACCCGGAAGATCGCCCGCGAGGTCGCGGTCGACCGGGCCAGTGAGGACCGCGCCCTCGCCGTCGCGATCGACGTCGACGACGTGCGGGGCTACCTCGGCCGGCCGCGGGTGTGGCCCGAGAAGGCGGCGACCGACGATCAGGTCGGCGTGGCGACCGGGATGTACTACACGCCCGCCGGCGGCGACATCATGTTCGTCGAGGCGATCACGATGCCCGGCAACGGCCGCGGCGAGCTCGTCCTCACCGGCCAGCTCGGCGACGTGATGAAGGAGAGCGGGCGGGCGGTCTGGAGCTACGCCCGGGCGCACGCCGGCGCCCTCCTCATCGAGGACGAGAAGTTCGGCCGCGACGTCCACATCCACGTCCCCGCCGGCGCGATCCCGAAGGACGGCCCGAGCGCCGGCGTGACGATGGCGACCGCGGTGGTGAGCGCCCTCACCGGCGTCCCGGCGCGGCGCGACGTCGCCATGACGGGCGAGATCACCCTGACCGGGCGTGTCCTCCCGATCGGCGGGGTGAAGGAGAAGGTGCTCGGAGCGGTCCGGGCCGGGATCACCACGATCGTGATCCCACGCCCGAACGAGGCCGACCTCGAGGACCTGCCTGAACGGGTTCGTGACGAGCTGGTCGTCCACCTCGTCGACGAGCTCGAGGAGGTGCTCGCCGTCGCGTTGCGCGGCGGGCTCGTTCGCCCCGACGAGGTGACGGCCGACCGCTAGCCCGCATAGGGCATATCAACTTCGCTCAGGTCGATGGAGAGATGGAACCACGGAGGCACGGAGTAGCTTTGGATGATGCCCCGTCGCGGACCGATCCCGGCGCTCCTTCTCTTGGCTCCCGTCGCCTCGCGTGACCGAGACCGAGAGGGAGCCATCCCTGGAGCCGGTCGGCTCGTGCGAGCCGGGATACGGCGTCCTCAGTCGCTCCTCCGTGTCTCCGTGCCT
>JAJDCQ010000075.1 GCA_029260755.1 Planctomycetota bacterium
CGTCGGCGGCCGGGGGGGGGGGCGCTCCCCCCCCCCCCACGACGCGTCGCGCGCATCGGCGCGTCCGTCCGTCGCTCGCCTCCGCGCCCGGCGGCGCGTTCGCGCACCACAGAGCCGCGGCGGCGCGCTGCCCGTCCGCCCGGGGGCGTCGGGGCCGGCGTCCGCGTCGTCGGAGAGGGGCCCGCGCGAGTCATGGTCGGTCACCCCGAGGGGCGGCCGGTCACGCACGGGAATCGAACCCGTAACCTCCAGAGTTCCAGTCTGGCGCTCTCCCATTGAGCTAGCAGCTCTCGTCCCCCGTCGTGGGGAACGGAAGCGGCGATCGCCCCGGTTCGGGAACGCGGGACGGCGACCGCCGCTCGCGAACCGCGGGGCGGGCCGACCGCGCCCGTCGAGCGACGAGCTCGAACGGGCCGATCACCTTCGAAGACGGCGCGCGGCCGCGCGGCTGTCACGCTCGCGGCCGGCTTGATGGATCGGTCGCCGGTTCGATCCCATGGCCGCTCGCTCCTCGGGAGGATCGCATGCGCCGTCGTCTCACCGCCTCGCTCGTCGTGCTCGCCGCGCTGCTCGGGTCGTCGCCCGGCGCCGCGCGCGCCCAGGACGCCGCCGCTCCGGACGGCGATCCGGCGCCGTGGCGCATCCTCGACGGGATCGCCCCGTTCTTCGACACCGATCGCCCGCCGCCGCTCTCGTGGTGGATGCCGGTGAGCCACCTCGACGCCGACGAGGCGCCGTACGTCGCCGAGGCGCATCTGGAGCGCGTCCTCGGGCGCTGGGATGTCTACTGCGACCTGGCGGCGAAGCGGGGCTACCGCCAGATCCTCCTCGGCAACGTCGTTCACGTCGTCACCTTCGACGCGGTCAGGGACGCCGGGCTGCCGCCGGTCTACGGCGCCGAGAGCGCGTTCCGCATCCGCCACGAGCGCCTCCGGACGCTCTTCGTCGAGGCGGCGAAGCGGGCGCGCGCGCGCGGCCTCGGCCTCGTCGTCGACACCGACTTCCCCGCCTGGACATCCGAGATGCGGGCGTGGCTCGGGCCGCAGGGGACCTCGCTCGCGAACGAGCGGCTCTGGGCCGCCTGGCGGGCGGCCCTCGACGAGCTGTTCGGCACGATCGGGCTCGACGCCGTCGTGATCCGGATCGGGGAAGGGGGCGGCGCCTACGACGTCGGCACGAGCGGCTACGGCAGCTCGGTCGCGGTCCGGACGATCGCCGACGCCAGGACGGCGATCGAGAACCTGCTTGGCGCCGTCGAGGACTACAACCGCGAGCACGGCACCGACAAGAAGCTCATCTTCCGGACGTGGACGATCGGGATCGGCGAGATCGGCGCGCTCCACACCAACCCCGAGCTCTACCGCGCCGTCTTCGAGGGCTTCCAGGGGCGGCCGGCGCTCCTCGTCTCGATCAAGCACGTCGCGATGGACTTCTTCGAGTACGTCCCGCGGAACCCGACGATCGGGATGCTCGCGATCCCGCAGATCGTCGAGTTCCAGGCGCGGCGCGAGTACGAGGGGTTCGGCCTCTTCCCGAACTACCGGGCCGAGAGCTTCCGCGACGAGATCGCCGACTTCGCCAGGAACGAGCAGTTCGCCGGGATCTACGTCTGGCCGGCCAACGGCGGCTTCCTGCTGCGCAGCCCGACCTACTACGGCGTGCAGGGGCCCGACGACTGGATCGACCAGAACGTCTTCGCCTACGGGCGGCTCCTCGACGACCCGACCCTCGACCCGGGCGAGCTCGCGCGGGAGTGGGCGCGGGAGGAGGGGCTCGACGAGCGCGACGCCGCGGCGCTCGCCGAGATCCTGCTGGCGAGCGACGACCTCGTCGCAAAGGGGCTCTACGTCCGCGCGTTCGCGGAGGAGCCGCTGCCGCTCCTCGGCCTCGACCTCATGCCGACGATGCTCTGGCTCTACTGGACGCGTCCGTCGTCGGGCTACGGCGTGCAGAGCCTGATCTACCGCGCGGCGGCGGCCGAGCTCGCGACGGCGATCGCCGAGGGGCACGAGGCGGTCGCCGACGCGGACGCGCTGATCGCGCGCGCCGAGGGTCTGGCCGCGGGGGCGTTCCGCGAGCGGCTGCTCCGCGCGCTGCGCTTCGAGCGGAGCCTGCTGGCGCTCCTCGCCGCGTCGCGCGAGACGTTCCTCCATCATCATCACTGGGCGCACGGCGCCGGCGCGAGCTGGGAGCCGTGGCGGGCGTCGTTGCCGCGGCTCGCGGCCGCGATCGAGGAGCACGAGACGAGCTGGGCGGACGACCGCTTCCTGCCGGCGTTCGACACCGTCGAGCTCCGACGGATGCACCGCGACGACGTCCGCTATCCATCGCTGCGGGTCGCGGCGATCCTGCTGGCGCTCCTCGACCTCGCCGCGGCGGTCCTCCTCGTCCTGGCGCTGCGGGCCGCGGCCGCCGGCGGCGAGGGCCGACTCGCGACGGAGGCGCGCTTCCCGGGCTTCGGTCCGGCCGCGGCGCTCGTCGGGGCGGGGCTGCTCGGCGCGTCGTTCGCGACGATGAGCGCCGGCGCGAACGCGTTCGCGGCCACCCTCGCCCTCGCCCTGCCGGCCCTCGGCGCGTGGACGATCACGGCCCTCGCCCTCCGGGTCGTTCGCCCCGGGATGGACGCCGGCCTCGACCCGCGCGAGCGGAGCCTCGGGGCGGAGGCGCGCCGCGCCCTCGCCGTGCTGCCCGTCCCGCTCGCGGCGATGGGCGTCGCGATGCTCGTCTTCGCGGCGCGCGGGCCGGTCCCGTTCCACGCGTTCGTCGTCGAGGCGATCGTCGGCGGCGGGGCCCGGACGGCGCTCGTCGCCCTCGACCTCGCCCTCGGAGTGGCCGCCCTCGCGGCGCTCCATCTCCTGGCAGCTCCGGCGGTCGCGGGCGCCCGGCGCTGGGCCTCGACGCCGCTGGCCGTCGTCCTGATGGTGGTCGTCGCCCTGGTCGCCGGGCGGGCGATCGGGCTCGGCGCCCTGCCGGCCGTGAACCGCCACCTCCGGATCGGGCCGACCGTCTTCGGCGAGGCCGGGACGGGGGTCGAGGACCTCGTCGAGTAGGCGAGCCGAGATCCCTTGAAGAGATGGGGCCTCGGTCCCATCATCCGGGCCGGCCGAGCGGCGCGCGTCCTGGCGCGAGGTCGGCGATCGAAAAAAGGGGGAGCACGTCGATGATGCGGATGATCCTCGTGGGCCCGCCCGGGGCGGGCAAGGGCACCCAGGCGGCGCGTCTCGTCGAGCGCTACGGCTTCGTCCACCTCTCGACGGGCGACATGCTGCGCGCCGCGACGAAGGCGGGCACCGAGCTCGGCAAGAGGGCGCACGAGTTCATGAAGGACGGCAAGCTCGTCCCCGACGAGCTCGTGATCGCGATGACGATCGAGCGGATCGGCCAGGACGACTGCAAGGCCGGCTTCATGCTCGACGGCTTCCCGAGGACGCTGCCGCAGGCGGAGGCGCTCGACGCGGCCCTCGACGCGGCGGGCACCAAGCTCGACGCCGTCGTCCTGATCGAGGTCCCCGACTACAAGATCGTCGGCCGGATCACCGGACGCCGGAGCGACCCGGTGACGGGCAAGATCTACCACCTCGAGTTCGACCCGCCGCCGCCCGGGGTCGCCGACCGCGTCGTTCTGCGCGCCGACGACAACGAGGAGGCGTGCAAGCAGCGCCTGAAGAAGTACCACTCGGAGACGGCGCCGGTCATCCCCTACTACGGGGCGAAGGGCATCCTCCGACGGGTCGATGGCGACACGACCCCCGATGGCGTCGCGAGGGGGATCGCGGCGATTCTCGGGGCCTAGCCGCTGCTGTAACTCCATTCACTCGAGTCTCTTTACTGTATTTCGAAGTTTCTCTGTCACCAGCTTGATCCCTCCTGCGTTGACCTGCCGACACCACAGGGTCAACCCCCAGGAGGAATCGAGATGCCCGTGACTGCCACCCCCACCGCCCCCACCAACGCCTCCGCCGGCGGCCGCCTCGTCGCGACCGATGGGCGAGAGCTTCCCCTCACCAGCGCCCACCTCGCCGCGGAAGCGGCCGGCGGGATCGCGCGGGTCGTCCTGACCCAGCGCTTCCGGAACGACTCGGACGAGCCGCTCGAGGTCCGCTATCTCCTGCCGCTTCCCGGCGACGCCGCCGTCAGCGGCTTCTCGTTCATCCTCGATGACGAGCGCGTCACAGGCGAGGTGACCGGCCGCGAGGAGGCGCGGGAGCGCTTCGAGCAAGCCGTCGCCGAGGGCCGGACCGCGGCGTTGCTCGATCAGGAGCGCACGAGCGTCTTCACGCAGCGAGTGGGCAACATCCCGCCGCGGAGCGAGATCGTCGCCGAAGTGATCGTCGACCAGCCGCTCCGGTGGCTCGACGAGGGCGCCTGGGAGTGGCGCTTCCCGACCGTGGTCGGGCCGCGCTACCAGGGCGCGCCGGGGCGGGTCGCCGACGCCGACCGCATCTCGGTCCCCGTCGCCGACGGCGAGCTCGGCGTGAAGGCCACCCTCACCCTCGCGATCGCCGACGCGCTCACCGGCGACGTCGACTCGCCGAGCCACACCCTCCGGAGCAGGGGCGCCGAGCCGACCGACGTCTCGCTCGACGGCGCCGCCCGGCTCGACCGGGACGTCGTCGTCCGCTGGCCGGTCGCCCGGCCGGAGCCGAGCGTCTCGGTGGTGACAGCGCGGCCCGACTCCGCCGCCCACGACGGCGATGCGTTCGCGCTCTTCACGGTCGTGCCGCCCCGGGGCGAGGTGACCGCGGTCCCGCGCGACCTGACCTTCCTGATCGACACGAGCGGCTCGATGGGCGGCCGTCCCCTCGAGCAGGCGGCCCGGATCGTCTCCGCGATGATCGACACCCTCGGCCCCCGCGATCGGATCGAGCTGATCGAGTTCGGCTCCAGCCCGGTGCGCTGGAAGAAGGAGCCGGTGATCGCGACCGAGTCGAACAAGAAGGCGGCGATCGCCTGGGCTCGTTCGCTCCGCGCGAGCGGATGCACCGAGATGCACCGCGCCGTCCTCGAGGCGCTCCGGCCGCTCCGCGAGGCCAGCCAGCGCCAGGTCGTGCTCGTGACCGACGGCTACATCGGCTTCGAGGCCGAGATCGTCGAGACGCTCCTGAACGAGCTGCCCCGCGGTGCGCGGCTCCACACCGTCGGCGTCGGCAGCGCGGTCAACCGCTCGCTCACCACGGCGGCGGCCCGGGCCGGGCGCGGCACCGAGGTGATCGTCGGGCTCGAGGAGGACCCGGACGGCGTCATCCCGAGGCTGCTCGCCCGGACGACGGCGCCGCTCGTCACCGACCTCGTGATCGAGGGCTCGGCCGTGCTCGAGGTCGCGCCGCGTGCGCTGCCGGATCTCTACGCCGGCGCGCCGGCGCTGATCGCGATGCGGCTGCGTCCCGAGGGCGGCGAGGTGATCCTCCGCGGCGACGGGGCGACCGGCCCGATCGAGCGGCGCCTCGAGATCGCGCCGATCACCCGCGACGGCAACGCGGCCGTCGCGAAGCTCTTCGCCCGCGAGAAGGTCGAGGACCTCGAGACGACGCTGTCGGCCGGCCGGGCCAGCTCGGCCGAGGTCGATCAGTCGATCGAGGCGACCGGCGTGCAGTTCCAGATCGCGACGCGGCTGACCTCGTGGGTGGCGGTGAGCCGCAAGGTCACCGTCGACCCGAACGCGGAGCGCCGCACCGTCGAGCAGCCGCACGAGCTGCCTCACGGAGTGTCGATGGAGGGGCTCGGCCTGCGTCCCGCGATGCCCTCGCGGCCGTCGTTCCAGCTCTCGGCGGACGCCGCCTCCTTCGGGGCGCCGAGCTTCGAGGCGATGCGCGAGGAGGCGCTCGAGCAGGGACGGGGCGCGCCGAAGAGGCGGATGCGGCGTCGGCCTTCGTCGGGCCGGTTGACCGGGTCGGGGTCGATGATCCCCGGGCTCGACCAGCGGGGAGGCCCCACCTCGGCGCCGCCTCCGTCCGAGTCCGACGAAGGGGAGGAGCTCCTGACCCAGAGCGCTGCCCCGTCGCCGAGCTGGCTGATGACCCTGATGCTGCTCGCCCTCCTGGTCGCGATCCTCGTCGGGCTGTGGTGGCTGCTCGGGTGACCGTCGATCTCGACGAGCATCTTCCCGGGATCCGCCGCGGAGAGAGCGAGGCGTTCGCCGCCTGGCTCTCCGCGGCGGAGCCGTCGCTCCGGCGCGGCCTGCGCTCGTTCGCGCGGACGGTCGACGTCGAGTCGGTCCTCCAGGAGGCGCTCCTGCGCGTCTGGCAGGTCGCGCCGCGGTTCGAGCCGGACGGACGCCCGAACGCGCTCGTCCGGTTCGCGCATCGGATCGGCACCAACCTCGCGATCAGCGAGACCCGCCGGGCCGGCCGGACGACGAGCGTCGACCCGGCCATCCTCGGCGACGGCGCCGACGAGGCGGCCCGCTGGGAGCAGCCGCAGCCCGACCCGCTCCTCCGCGAGCACATCGCGACCTGCCGCGAGAAGCTGCCGCCGAGGCCGAAGGCGGCCCTGGCCGCGCGCCTCGACTGGGCCGGCGCGGTCGCCGACCTCACCCTCGCCGAGCAGCTGACGATGACGAAGAACACCTTCCTCCAGAACATCACCCGCGCCCGGAAGCTGCTGCTCGAGTGCCTGCAGCGGGCGGGCGTCGACCTGGCGACGGAGCTGTCATGACCGAGCCCGAGCCGCGCGACGAGTCGCTCCTGATCGAGGAGGCCGCCGGCGCCTTCCGGCCGCGGGACCCGAGGGGCGTCGGCGTTCTGCCGGCGTGGCACGACCTGTCGCCGGAGGGGCGGGAGGCGGCGTTCGAGCTGGGGACGCGGATGCGGGTGATCGAGGCGGCGCTGGATCCGCGGGGGCTCTCGACGACGGCTCGGGTGGTTCTGGCTCGGATCGGGGTCGGGTAGATCGGAGGCGCGCCGTTGCGGTCTCTCCGGAACCGCGCGTTCTCCGAGCAGATCTGCGTGACGGCTGTGAACCTGGACGTCGGCGACTCGCAATCCGCGTCATCCGCGGAATCCGCGGTTCCGCTCGTTTCAAGCCGAGAGAACGAAACCGCGGATTGCGCGGATTGCGCGGACTGTCTCGGGCAGCGCCGGGTCGATGCCCACGAGGCTTCGGTGTTCCTGGAACAGCCCGCGCAACGGCAACCGAACCGGGCGCTGGCAACTCGCACTCCGCGTAATCCGCGTAATCCGCGGTTCCCACTGATTCAACGCCGACAGAGACCGAACCGCGGATTTCGCGGATTGCACGGATTGGTTCGGGCGTCGCCGAGCCATTGCCGACGCGTCGCGGCGCCCGCCCGAGACT
>JAJDCQ010000076.1 GCA_029260755.1 Planctomycetota bacterium
CCACCGCGGTCAGCGAGTGATCGCACGGTTCGCCGACATCGCGACCCGGTACTCTGCACTCCGCGGGGCGGCAGGCACAGGACGGCACGACTCTCGCCCGACGGTCCGCACGTGGATCGGCCCTCCCGCTCCATGAGCGAAGCGATGGCCGACCGGAGTGGACGAGCCGCCTGACCCCAAGGTGGGCTCGGCCTTGCGGGCTCATGCCGGGCAGGTGGAAGCGGCCTGGCTCGTCGAGGGGAGCGTCGCCGAGGGACGAAGAAGCCCGCTACCACGACCTCGGGTGACGGCCCCAGATCAGCTCGGGAGCAGGTCGCCTCGTCTCCGACCGGTCGCCGCCCCTTTGCGTCGCATCGAGGCGGTCAGGTTCGATTCGCGGTCGGCGCTCTCGACCGAACCTCGGATCCTATCGCTGCGAGCCAGCCCGCGGGGTCCTGTCCCGTGGGCGTGGCGTACGGGTCGCTATCCATCCGCGGGCGACGTTGCTCGGGCCGCCTCTATTGCACCGTGCAACTCCGCGTCGAGGGGGTCGTCGGGTCACGACCGGCGCGAAGGCCCTGGTCTTTCGCGCCGTGCGAGGACGGCGGCGGAGGGACCGCGAGAACCGGGCGATCCGCGGTTGCCGTCGAGAAGCGTTTGCACCGTGCAACTCCGAGGTGAGGCCTCGATCGCGGTGCGGACCCGAACTTCTCGTACCGTGCGAGGATCGGGTGCGCGATGGGATCTCGAGAACCGGGCGATCCAGGGGCGCCGTCGAGAAGCGTTTTGCACCGTGCAACTCCGAGGTGAGGCCTCGATCGCGGTGCGGACCCGAACTTCTCGCACCGTGCGAGGAGATCGGGTGTGCGACGGGACCTCGAGAACCGGGCGACCCGCGGGCTTTTCCGTCGAGAGGTGCTCGTTCTCTTGCCCGCCGGCTCCGCCTTACGCCCGGTGCCGACCGCGGATCGAGCCTCCTCGGCTCCATGAGCGGTCGCTATCGCGAACATCTGACATCTGACATCTGAGACCTGACCCCTCTTTCCGCTCTCTCGCGTGAGGCCGGGCGACACGGTGCGGCGCGAACGGTGGGGCGCGAACGGCGGCGGGGTCCGTGACGGGATCGAGCTCGGTCTGGCGCGGTGTTGCGGGGGGCGCTTAGAATCGCGCGCATGTCGAGCCTCCGTGTTCATTCCCTCCTCGTTGCGACTCTGGCCGTTGGGCTGCTTCTCGCGGGGCCTTCGGTGGCGCTGGGTCAGGAGCTGGCGCCGGAGCAGCCGGATCAGCCGTCGCTCGACCCGGAGGCCCGGTTCCAGGCCGCTCTCGAGCTCCAGACCGAGGGCCGTTACCTCGACGCGGCGAAGGCCTACCGCGAGCTCTTCCACGCGACCGACTCCGAGGACCCGGCCGACGATGCGCTCCGGCAGAAGACGGTCTTCCACATGGCTCAGTCGCTGATGTTCGCCGCTCGTTACGAAGACGCCCTCCGCAACTTCGCCGAGCTCATCTCGCGGTGGCCCGGGACGCGGCGGGCTCGGACCGCCCACGAGTACATCATGCGGCTCGAGCCGCATCGGGCGACGAAGTTCCGGGCGCTGATCGTGCGTGACGAGGCGTTGCGGCTGCGCGCGACCGGCGACCATGCGGGCGCGTTCGTCCGGCTCAAGGAGGCCCTCGAGGACGGCGTCCCCGATGTGATCTACCACGAGCTCGAGAACAACGCCGCCCAGTGCGCCATGTCGCTCCGCCTCTGGGAGGAGGCGGCCGTGCGGTTCGAGCGGGCGGCCGAGGGCCTCGAGCCCGACGTCCGCGAGGAGACGCACGCCCTCGCCGAGGTGGCTCGGCGCTACGTCCTGCGGCGGCGCCTGTGCACCCTCGGCCTCGCCGTCCTCGTCGCGCTCGTTCCCGTTCCGTTTCTCGTCGCGCGCCCGGGCACGTTCCGGCCGGGCGGCGGACTGAGCAAGGCGCTTCCGTTCGTCGTCATCGGGTGGCTCGCGACGCTCCTCGTCCTCGCCGTCGTCGGTCCGCTCCTCGGGACGCAGCACGATCAGGAGTATCCGATGGAGCAGTCCGATACCCTCGGCCTGCTCGTCGCGATTCTCCCCGCCCTCGTCCTCACGACGCTGCTCGGGCACGCGGTCGGGCGCCGCGGCGTCCGCGCGCCGCTCGGGATCCTCGCCACACTCGCCTACGCGCTGGCGACGGTCGGCGGGTGCGTCCTCGTCTGGCTCTACGTCGCGAACTTCTTCCCGGCCCTCGGCATTGCCGGGGACGCGCACGCCCACTGAGGCGGAGACGATCCTCATGACTCACGACCACGACGACCTCCTCGACGAGCGCCTTCGCCGCGCGCTCGCTCCGTTCGCCTCGGGCGACGCCGACGCGGGGGACGCCGAGATCGCCGAGGCCGGAGCGCGGCCCCGCGGTCGGATCCTCCGGATGCGGATGGGCTTCAACCCGAACTCGTCCTCGGTCGGCACGACCGTCGTCGTCTTCCTCTGGACGATGATCGGCGCCTCGACCGTCCTCGCCGCGACGGCGGGTCTCCTCGCCTATCGCTTCGCGAACGCGGGCGCCTCGCCCGATGAGGCGGACGAGGGCGGCGGCGGCGAAGGGGCCGGCGGCGAAGAGGAGGCCGCGGCGTGAGCGGGCGCCCACCACGCTGGCGCTACGAGCGCTTCGGCGGGATCATCGCGCTCGAGGATCCGCCGGTCCTCGCCCACGTCGATCGCGACTTCATCCGCGGCGTCGGCATCGCGCCGTCCCCGCTGTGGGAGCGGGCCGACGCCGACGAGGCCGCCGGGGAGGCGGACGTCGAGCACCTGAGCGGGCCGGTCGAGGTGCACCTCACCCTGACCCGGCGCTGCCCGATGAAGTGCGACCACTGCTACACCGACAGCGGCCCCGAGGCGACCGACGAGCGGAGCACGGCCGACCTCCGCGACGAGATCGACGCCCTCGCCGAGGCGGGCGTCTTTCATCTCGCGATGGGCGGCGGCGAGCCGCTCCTCCGCGACGATCTGATCGAGGTCGCCCGCCACGCGCGCGCCCGCGGCGTCGTCCCGAACCTGACGACGACCGGCGCCGGCCTCACCCCGGCGAAGGCCGCGGCGATGGCGGGGCTCTTCGGCAAGGTGAACCTCTCGGTCGACGGCGTCCGCGAGGGCCTGCGCCGCGTCTTCGGCGAGGACAAGACGAGCCACGCCGAGCGGGCCGCGCCGATCCTGCGGGCGGCCGGCGTCGCCTTCGGCCTCAACGTCGTCGTGACGCGCGAGACGTTCGATCACCTCGACGAGGTGGTCGCCTGGGCGTCGCGTGAGGGCGCCGAGGACGTCGAGCTGCTCCGGTTCAAGCCGGCCGGTCGCGGGCGCGATGTCTATCTGCGCCACCGCCTCGACGAGCCGCGCCGGCGCGCCCTCTTCCCGCGGGTGCTCGAGCTCATGCGCCGGCATCGCGTGCCGCTCAAGCTCGACTGCAGCAGCGCCCCGTTCGTCGCCGTCCACGCGCCCGACCGCGAGCGGATGGATCAGTTCGATGTCGTCGGCTGCATCGGCGGGATGTCGCTCGCCGGGATCGACGCCGACGGGACCTTCAGCGCCTGCTCGTTCTACCCGGGGCGTGGCGAGGCGGGGCGCGAGCTCCCCGAGCGCTGGGAGAGCTCGGAGGCCTTCGCCGAGTTCCGCCGCTACACGAAGGCGCCGCCCGAGCCGTGCGCCGGCTGCGCCTACCTCGAGACGTGCCGCGGCGGCTGCCGCGCGGTGGCGCGCTTCCTGACCGACTCCGTCGACGCGCCCGACCCCGAGTGCCTCGCCGTGGCGGCCTGGCATCGCGAGCGCGGGCTGCCCGACCTCGGCGGCGACGATGCCGTGGCCCGCGTCGAGGTCTGAGCGGCGTGCCGCGCGCGCGGCCCGCGCACGTCGACGTGATGCCCGGCCTCGCCCTTCCGATCGTCGGCGTCCTCGCCCGGGACGACTCGACCCACGCCTGGGCGCGGGAGCGGGTCGCCGCGGCGCTCGGCGCCGTCGTCGACGAGGGTGGTCCGTGGCCGTTCGAGGCGACCGACTACTACGCCGCGGAGAGCGGGACGCCGCTCGCGCGGCGCTTCCTGGCGCTCGGCGAGCGGGTGTCGCCGGGCCGCCTCGCCGATCTGAAGCTCGCGACCGGGGCGATCGAGGCCGAGGCCGCGCGCGTCCTCGGGCCGGCCGTGGGCGTTGCCCGCCCGTTGAATCTCGACCCGGGCCTGCTCGATCCGCGGCGCCTCGTCCTCGCATCGACGAAGGATCGCAGTCAGCGGATCTGGCTCCGCGATGGCATCTATGCCGAGGTGACGCTCCTCTACCGGTCTGGCGGCTGGGAGGCGCTCCCGTGGACGTTCCCCGACTTCCGGGCGGGGCGCTACGACGAGTTCCTCGATCGGTGTCGACGTCGCGTCCTCGACGCCGATCAGGCCTGAGCGGCCGCCGCCTCCTTCATCGTCGCGAGGGCGGCCAGCGCCCGCTGGCGCGCCTCGCGGTGATCGACGATCGGCTCGGGGTAGTCGACGCCGAGCCGGACGCCCGCCGCGGCGAGGGTCTCGGACGAGGCGCGCCCCGGCTCGTGGATCGACGAGCCGGGCAGGCGCGCCAGCTCGGGGACCCAGCGCCGGACGTACTCTCCGTCGGGATCCCAGCGTCTGCCCTGCTTCACCGGGTCGAAGATCCGGAAGTAGGGCGCCGCGTCCGCGCCGCAGCCGCTCACCCATTGCCAGCCGAGGGTGTTGTTCGCGAGGTCGGCGTCGACGAGGTTCTCCCAGAACCAGGCGGCTCCGTGCTTCCACGAGATGAGGAGGTCCTTCACGAGGAAGCTGGCGACGACCATGCGGACGCGGTTGTGCACGAATCCCGACGCCCGGAGCTGGCGCATTCCCGCATCGACGAACGGGTAGCCTGTCTCGCCGCGCTGCCATGCCCGGAGCCCGGACGGGTCGTCGCGCCAGGGGAAGGTCTCGAACGACTCCCGGAGCGGGGCGTCGGGGGTGTCGGGGAACGCGACCAGGAGCGCCTCGGCGAACTCGCGCCAGATGAGCTGCCGCCGCCAGCTCTCGACGCCGCGGCGCGCCTTCGGGTCCCGGCGGAGCGCCTGGCCGGCCGCGTGCCACGCCCGATGCGGGGAGACCTCACCCCAGTGGAGATGCGGGGAGAGCGACGAGGTGCCGCCCGGGCGCGCCGGGAGGTCGCGATCCTCGGCGTAGGCGAAGACGCCGTCGCCGACGAAGCGCTCGAGCGCGGCGAGGGCGCCGGCCTCGCCCGGCGTCCAGGCCTCGCGGAGCCCCTCGGCCCCGTCGACCGCGGGGAGGAGCCCGAGGTCGCTCACCTCGAGGGTGGCGACGTCCGTCGGCGCCGGCCGGAGCCGGGACGGCGCGCTCCGTGGCGCGCGGGGCTCGGCGCGAGCGAGGCAGGCGCGCCAGAACGGGGTGAACACCTGGTAGGGGCCGCCCGTCCTGGTCCGGACCGAGCCGGGCGGGAAGAGATGGCCCCCGTGCTCGATCCGCGTGGCGATCCCGGCCGCGGCGAGGCGGCGCGTCGCCTCGGCGTCGGTCGGGGACGCGTCGCTCGTCGCGTTCCACGCGACGGCGGTCGCGCCGGTTCGTTCGCAGACGTCGAGGAGCTCCTCGATGGCGTCGCCCCGGCGGAGCACCAGTCGGCTCCCGAGCGCTTCGAGGGAGGTTGCCAGCGCTTCGAGCGAGTGATGGAGCCACCAGCGGGCGGCCGCGCCGGGCGACCAGGCATCCTCGAGCGGCGGCCGCCCGACGAACACGGGGATCACCGGGCCGCCCCGCTCCGCACCGGCGAGGAGGGCGGGGTTGTCCTCGATCCTCAGGTCGCGCCGGAGCCAGACGATCGTGGCGTCACCCGTCACCGGTCGCGCTCGCCTCGGCCGTGTTTGGTGGGGGGTGCGCGGCGCGCGTGGGGTCGCGCGCGGCGCACGGAGGATCGGGGAAGGGATGGGGCTTCAGGGTAAGGAGGACCACCACCGACCAGCTCCGCTCGTGGCATGCCCGTAACACACGGGCTCACCAGCCGGTCGGCAGTGGGCCTGTCTCTCTCTGCGCGGGAGGGCCTCCGCCCCGCGCCGTGGAGGTGCCCATTCCTGGCCGGCTCCGCTCGCGGAGGGTACGCAACGCGCGCACCCCACCAGCCGACCAGGCATGGACTCGAGCTCTCTCTATGGGCGCTGCGCGGCGTCGCCGTGCACCCGCTTCGTATCCTCGCGCCGAAGTGGCTCGGACTCGTCACGATGCCGCCTTCACGACCGCCCCGTCATCGGGCGTCCTGGCGCCGGTCGCCGGGGTCCCGTCCGGGAGCCCGAGCTCGCTTCGAAGCGCCCCTTCCAGCTCCGGCTCGAGGAACCGGAAGCCGTCGGCGAGCAGCCGTCTCGCCTGGACGCGCTGCCCGTCGAGGAGGAGCGCCTGGCCCATCTCTCCGAACACCAGCCGGACGACGAAGGCGGGCAGCGGGGCGATCGTCGGGCGCCTCAGCACCCGGCCGAGCGTCTTCACGAAGTCGATGTTGCGCGCCGGGCTCGGCGCGACCGCGTTCACCGCGCCCGCGACGTGCTCCGCGTGCATCAGGTGGTGAATCGCCCCGATGAGGTCGTCGAGGGCGATCCAGCTCATCCACTGCTGGCCGCTGCCGACCCGCCCGCCGGCGCCGAGCTTGAACGGCGTCAGCATCTTGGCGAGGGCGCCGCCGTTCTCGGCGACGACGATTCCGATCCGGAGGTGGACCACGCGGATACCGACGTCGCGTGCCCGGCGCGTCGCGCTCTCCCACTCGCGGCACACCTCGGCGAGGAACCCCTCGCCCGCGGCGGTCGTCTCGTCGACGAGCTCGTCGCCCCGCGATCCGTAGTAGCCGATCGCGTTCGCGCAGATCAGGTAGCGCGGCTTTCGCTCGAGGCGCGCGAGCGTCTCGCAGAGGAGTCTGGTCCCGTCGATCCGGCTCGAGCGGATCGCCTCCTTGCGCCGGGCGGTCCAGCGCCCGCCGGCGACGCTCTCGCCCGCGAGGTGGATGACGCCGTCGAGCCCTTCGAGCGCCGACGCGTCGATCTCTCCGCTCGCCGGGTCCCATCGCGCCTCGCGTTCGCTCGCCGGCTCGCGCCGGACAAGCTTCGTGATCCGGTGACCGCCGCTCGCGAGGAAGGCGCCGAGCGCCTCTCCGACCAGGCCGGATGCGCCGGTCATCGCGACCGAGTGGACCTCGCTGCTCGCGCCGTGGCGGTCGAGGTGATCTCGGAGGCGGTGGTGGCGTGCTTCGAAGCGGTTCTCGGTCATGGGATCTCCGGGAGGGACGAGAGGTCCTGGTGGGTCCGTCGCTGGTGTCTAGTCCGGCAGTGTAGGCGATGCGTCCAGGTTTTGTCAATATATTGTAGAGATTTCGTGCGTGAGCTGGACTCTTGCCGCTAGTATCGTAGAATCAAGATATTGAGCCAATGATCCGGAGCGATTACTCCCGCGATCTGGACGAGATCGTCGAGTATTTGTATAACTTTTTTTGAGCATCCCGGAAGAGGAGTCTCATGACGACCAAGACCACCGCCGCGGTGTCTTCCGAACCCTGGGCGAGCGCCGGGGAGATTCGCATCGGGGTCTCCGCATGCCTCCTCGGCGAGAAGGTGCGCTTCGACGGTGGGCACAAGCACGCTCGCTTCCTCACCGACCACCTCGGCGAGCTCGTCACCTTCGTTCCGGTCTGCCCGGAGGTGGAGGTCGGGATGGGAATCCCGCGCGAGACGATCCGACTCGAGGTCGGTCCGGACGGCGAGACGCGGCTCGTCGCGCCCAGGAGCGAGACCGACCACACCGTCGCGATGGAGCGCTACGCGAAGCGCCGCAGCCGCGAGCTGCAGGCGCTCGACCTGTCGGGCTATGTCCTCAAGAAGGGCTCGCCGTCCTGCGGGATGGAGCGGGTCAAGCTCTACGATCGAAACGGGATGCCCTCCAAGGGTGGGGTCGGCGTGTTCGCCCGGGCTCTTCTGGAGCGGCTCCCGTTGCTTCCCGTCGAGGAGGAGGGGCGCCTCAACGACCCGCATCTCCGCGAGAACTTCATCGAGCGCGTCTTCGCCTACCGTCGCCTCCGGAACCTCTTCGAGGGGCGATGGGCGCGGGGCGACCTCGTCCGCTTTCACACGGCCGAGAAGCTCCTCATCCTCGCCCACAACCAGGCCGCCTACCGCCGGCTCGGTCGTCTCGTCGCGACGGCGAAGGGGCGGCCGCCGGCCGAGGTGGCGACCGAGTACTCCGCCGAGTACATGGGCGCGCTCGCCCGGATCGCCAGGCGACGCGCGCACGTCAACGTCCTCCAGCACGCGATCGGTCACTTCCGGACGCTCCTCGACCAGGAGGACCGCGACGAGCTCCACGCGGTCATCGACGACTTCGGGCGCGGCCTCGTTCCCCTGATCGTCCCGATCACGCTCATCCGCCATCACCTCCGGCGGCACGACGTCGCGTGGCTCCGCGGCCAGGTCTACTTCGATCCGCATCCGAAGGAGCTGATGCTCCGAAATCACTCGTGACGGACGCCGGCCGCTACAAGATGCGCACCATCGCGCGCCTCACCGGCTTCACCCCGACCGTCCTCCGGGCCTGGGAGAGAAGGCACGGGCTGCTTCAGCCTGTCCGCGGGGCCGGCGGACATCGCCTCTTCACCGAGGATGACCGGCGCGTCCTCGACCGGGTTCGGGTCCACCTGGATGCGGGGCGCTCGATCGGAGAGGTCGCCACCCTCGGGCGGGCGGCCCTCCTGGCCGAGGCCGCTCGCGGCCCGCGGGACCCCGGTCCGGGCGCCGGGCGCGCCGCGGGCCCGGATCGAGCGGTCGAGACCGAGTCGAGCGTCGAGGCGATCACGAGCGCGGCGGTCGACCTCGACGAGGCGACGATCGTCCGCAGCCTCGACCGGGCGTTCGCGGTCTACTCGCCCCTGGCCGCGCTCCACGACGTCGTCGTGCCGGCGGCGCATCGGGTCGGGGACCTCTGGGCCGACGGGCGCTGCAGTGTCGCCTCCGAGCACCTCGCGAGCGGCCACTTCGTTCATCGGGCGCGGAAGATCCTCGAGACGAGCTGCGCGGAGAACGGTCACGGCGCGCGGATCGTCAGCGCCTGCCTGCCCGACGAGCAGCACGTCCTCGGGGTGCTCCTCGCCTCGATCGAGCTCGCCCGGGCGGGCGGTCGGATCATCTGGCTCGGCGCGTCGCTCCCGTTCGAGGATCTCGAGCGGGCGTGCCTCGCCCTTCGGCCCGAGGCCGCCCTCCTCTCGGTGACCCGTCCGGTCCTGCTCGGGGCGCACGGGCCGAGCCTGGGGGCGCTCGTCGAGCGGCTCGCCGGTCGGGTGCGCTTCGTGGTGGGGGGCGCGGGCGTCGCGGGGGACGTCGAGGCGATCGAGCGAGCCGGAGCGGTCGTGTGGAAGGCCGACCGCGGGCTGGACGAGCTCCCCGACGTCGTCCTCGGTCGGTGACGGCCGTCGCGACCGCGGCCGGGGTCAGCCGTCCTTCCCGGCGCCCCGGAACCGGAGGTCGAGGCCCGGGTTCTCGTCGAGGAACGCCGAGAGCTTGCGCCGGCTGATCGAGAAGCCGGTCACCTGGCTGATGGCGCGGATCTCCTCGAGGTAGGGCTCGCCTCGGGCGACCTTCGCGAAGTCGGGGACCATCGCGCCCCGGCCGACCTCGCCCTCGGGCGTCTTCACCGTTCCGGTGGCGACGATGAGAGCGAAGTCGGGCACCTCGCGGGCGCCGGCGAGGACGAAGCCCTCGGGGAACGTGTCGTGACGGAGGATCGACTGGAGCTCGGTCTTCTGGGTCGTCGAGAGGCCGCGGAGGATGGGGCTCTCCTGGACGACCTCCCAGGCGCCGAGCTCACGGTTGCGGGCGAGGCGCCGGCAGGTGAGGACGACCTGGGTGCCGCGGATCGCGTCGAGGAAGTCGTCGCGCCTGAGCGCGAGCAGGGTGAGCTCGGTCTTCGCGCGGACGTCGGCGTTGCGCGGCTGATCGAGGATGAGGGCCGTCTCGCCGATGTAGTCGCCGCGCGAGTAGATCTTGAACTCGCGGTCGTCGCGCCAGACGGCCGCCTTGCCGCTCATGATGATGTAGAACTTCTCGCCGCGGGCGCCCGCGTGGATGAACGTCTCGCCGGCGCCGTAGGTCTCCTCGGTCACGGCGGCGAGGAGGTCGCGGCAGCGGTCGAACGGGAGCTGCTGGAAGAGCTTGCACTGGCTCATCACGTCGAGGATGGCGACGTCGTGCTCGCGCTGGCTCGGCTTGTTCTTGAACCGGAGGGTCGCCTGGACGCCCTCCTCGGCGACGCGCAGGTCGACGTCCTCGGGCATCCGCGACGGCGTGATGTGGACGAGGAAGACCTTCCGCCGGACGTTGCGGGGCTGACGCGCGATCGCCTCGATCGGCGTGTGGATCGGCGGGACGCCGGCCTCGTGGAAGATGATGTCGTGGTTCCACGGGAACTCGAGCAGCTCCTCGCGGCGGGCGTCGTCCATGTAGCCCATGCTGTGGGCGCGCTCGATCGAGGCGGGGTCGTTGAGGGTGTCGCCCGAGTAGCAGAACGAGCGCCCGTGGTAGAAGAGCTCGAAGCCGATCGCCGGGATCGAATGGAAGGTGTAGCGGAAGAGGAACTCGCCTCCGAGGATCGTGATCGGGCGCCCGATCGTCAGCGGCTGGAAGTCGACGAGCCGCGCGAGCCCCTCCCGCGAGAGCCCGGTGAGGGAACGGTACTTCGTCAGGAACGACCGGTGGATCAGCGGCGTCGTGAAGAGGGTCGTGCGTCCCTCCTCGAGCACCTTCTGGAGGCAGCCGGCGTCGTGGTCGCCGTGGCAGTGGGTGAGGAGGACGCCCTCCATCAGCTTCGGGCTGATCTCGTGCGTCTTCAGCCACTCGGTCGAGTCGACCGGCGGGTCGACGAGGATCCCCTTGCCGCCGACCCAGAGGATGAACCCGGTCGTCTTCTCGGCGGGGTCGAAGCCGTGTCCGCGCCCGAGGACGGTGAGGCCGAAGAACGGCGGGACGAACGGATCCCGGCTCGTGTGGACCTCGGGCGGGGCGGGCGGCGGCGAGAGCTCGGACGGGACCCTGGCGATCGTCTTGTCGTCCTGGCGGACCTCGTAGTCGCCCGCGGCGTCCAGGGCGATCTCGACGCCCTCGCCGAGGTCGACCGGCGTGTCGGCATCGACGGTGCGGAACTCGATCACGTCCTCGAGCTCGAGGCGGCCCGACATCGCGAGCTCGTTGAGGCGGAAGTAGTCCATCTCGCGGCGGAGGTCGGGGAGGGCCGCGTCGGCCGGGAAGTCCTCGCGCAGCTCGATCTCCTCGGGTCCGAAGAGCGCCTCGCGGAGGACGTGGATGAGCTCCTCGCGCTGGCCGGGCCGGACGATCGCGAGCACCGGTCGGCGGTTCGCGAAGAAGTTGAAGTAGACCGGGAACTCGATGTCGGCGAACGAGATGCCGCGATCGACGCAGAAGAGCGTCTTGGGCGCGACGAACACCTGAGGGACGCCGCTCGGGCGCACCATCGTGTCCTTGATCGTCTCGGGGGGATAGCCGAACTGGATCGGGCCGATCCTCGTCTCGACGAGGACTCCGCCGCGGTCGAGCTCGACGAGGGTAGGCTCGGGATCGGACATGATCGCTCCGCGAGGCCCGGTGCCTCGCCAGGGGACGTTACCCGCGGCGGCGGACGTCGGTCAACGTCGTCAGCGATCGTCGGGGAGCGGGGGCGGCGGGCCGGGGCGGAAGGCGACCTCCAGCCGGCGAATTCGGTAGCCCTGCGAGCACGAGATGGCGATCCGGTCCCGACCGACCTCGGCGGGCTCGCCCTCGAGGTCGATCCGCTCGCCGGGGAGCCCGACCGAGCGGCCTGCGAGTCGGCCGTCTTCCTCGAACCGGGTGTGGAGCAGGACCGGGCCGTCCTCGACGGGCCTCTGGACGACGTCGACGCCGCGGGGGGGGCCGCCGAGGCGCATTGCGGCGATCTTCGCCGAAGGGCCCGAGTAGGCCTTTCCGAACGCGACGCCGACCGCGTCGCCGTTCGCCGAGAGGACGAGGTAGTGGATCTGGGCTCGCGCCCGGCTGCGCTTCGCAAGCGCGGTGATGCTCCGGATCCCCTTCGCTCGGGGGAGGACCAGGGAGTCCTCGAGCTCGAACGTGCCGCGTCGCCAGACGCCCTCGCCGAGCCGGAACTGCCACTCCGAGCTCGCGTGGAGGGCGTCGAGCTGACGGGAGTCGCGCGTGAGGTCGAGCTGGACGACGCCGTCCTCGACGAGGCGTCGAACGTCGTCGGCGAGCCACGCGCCGAGCTCGTGGAGCCGAGGCCCGGACGCCTCGCTCCGCGCGTCGGGCGGCGCGGCGCGGAGCACCGAGATGGCCGCGCGCGCCTCGGCGTCGATCGCGGCGACGGTCGCCTCGTCGGGAGGCTCGCCGTGGTCCAGGACCCGGGTCGCGAACCGGCGCGCGAACGCGACGGCGGCTTCGACGCTCGGCGCCTCGGGGTCGGCCGGGGGCGGGGCGGGGGCCGCGGTCGGCTCGTCCGCGGGCTCGGCGGCATCCGTCGGCGGAGCGATCGGGTCCGGAGGGTCTGGCCGAGCGCCGACCCCTGGTCCCGACGGTCCGGAGGCCGCGAGGCCGGCGATCGCCGCGCCGGCGACGAGGGCGACCCCGACGATGGTCGCGACGACGACGAGCGCGGTGGCCGGGAAGGCGCGGGCGGCGTTCGCGTTCGGATCGTCCGGGCGCTCGGTCGCGGCCACGGTGGGCGATCGTCCCTCGAGGAGCGCGTCGAGGTCGTCGGCGAGCGCGGCGGCGCTCGGATGACGCTCGGCCACGTCCTTCGCGAGGGCGCGGGCGCAGAGCGCATCGAGGGCGTCCGGCGGCGGGCGCCCGCCCGGGCCCAGCGTCGACGAGGGCGGCGCGGGGTCGCGGGAGAGGATCGCGTTGAGGATCGCGGCCGGGTGATCGCTCTCGTGGGGCGGCCGGCCGGTGACCGCCTCGTAGAGGGTGGCCCCGAGGGCGTAGACGTCGCTGGCGGCCGTCGCCCCCTCGCCGTTCGCCTGCTCGGGGGAGAGGTAGAGGAGCGTGCCGAGGAGCGCCCCCTCGGAGGTGAGCCGGGTCTCCCGATCGAGGAGGAGGCCGAGGCCGAAGTCGGCGACCTTCACCGCGCCCGAGCGGTCGACGAGGATGTTCCCCGGCTTGATGTCGCGGTGGAGGATCGACGCGGCGTGGGCCGCCGCGACGCCGCGGGCCGCGTCCCGGACGATCCGGACGGCCTCATCGCGCTCGAGGTCGCCGGCGTCGATCCGGTCCGCGAGCGTCCCGCCGTCGACGAGCTCCATCGCCACCCACGGTCGGCCGTCGCTCGTCCGGCCTGCCTCGAGGAGGCGGACGACGCCGGGATGGTCGAGCCGCGCGATCGCGTCCGCCTCGCGCCGGAGACGCTCCTCCGTCGTCTGGCTGGCGCCGCGGTGAACGACCTTCACGGCGGCGCGCCGGTCGGCGATCTCGGTGTGCCGCGCCGCCCAGACCTCGCCCATGCCCCCGGCGCCGAGCAACGCGTCGAGGATGTAGGGACCGACCCGGGCGTCTTGCGCGAGTCGGCCCTGGTCGGGCGAGGGCGGCTGGGGGCGGGAGGCGGACAAACCGCAGCGATGATGGACCGCGGCGTCGAGCCGTGTCCAACGACCGGGACCGTCAGTCGCCGACGAGCGTCCTGGTGAAGACGAACGTGCCGAAGCGTCGAGGTCGGTGGAACGAGGCGTCGCGCGGAGGCGACCAGCAGAGCATCTGCGGCGCCAGGTCGGCGCGGTCGCGGCGGATCGCGGGTCGCGCGGCGCCGGCGAGCCCGCCGGACGTCGCGGCCGCGGCGGCCGGTCGGTCGGGGCGCTCGACGCGGAACAGGCCGACCCGCCAGCGCTCTCCCTCGGCCGGCTTCCCGCCGGCGAGGATCGGGAGGGCGGCGAAGGGGACGGCCATCTCGACGCCGAAGCCTCGGTCGCGGTCGGACGGGTCGTCGAGCGTTCCTTCGACCGAGACGGCCGTCGCGAGACCCGGGGCGTCCCAGGTCGGCAGCCCCTCGAAGTGGCGGCCGCGGCGGCGTCGACTGGACGGCCAGCGGTCATCGGGCGGAAAGGCGAGGACGAGGAGGTCGTAGACGACGTTCCGCGGGCTGACCTCGACCTCGACGTAGGTGCGGCCCATGTCCTCGGTGTCGATGAAGACCTCGACGACCTCCTGCAGCGGGAGGCGCGGGTCGTCGCGTCGGGACGAGACGCCCCAGATGTCGGCGTCGGCGCACTCGAACGCGACGTAGAGGTGGTCGTCGCTCCACAGGGCGCGGGCGCGGGTGCTCGGCGCGTCGGGGATGGGCTCGCCGAACGGGTCGAGGACGAGGTCGACGGCGTCGGCGCCCGCCCAGACCGCCTCATCGAGGCGCCCATCGATCTCGATCGGACGGTCGACGCGACGGCAGAGGAGCCGCGGGACGCGGTCCCACTCGCCCTCGCGGAGCGCCGTTCGCCACGACGGCTCGCCGAGGTGGAAGACGCTCGCGAGGACGAGCACGGCGGCGGCGCCCGCCGCGGCGACCGGCGGGGCGCCGCGGAGGCGGTCGAGCAGGTCGCGCTCGGCGGGCAGAGGCGGGCCCAGGATCGCGAAGCCGATCCCGCCGAGGCCGAGGAGCGCGGCGATGCCCTCGGGCGTGGTGAGCGGATGGAACGCGATGCCCCGCCAGCCGATGAACGGGCGGTCCGCGCCGTAGCCGCCGGTGGCGACGACGACGCCGAGCAGCGCGGCCGCCGAGAGCACGGCGAGGGCGAGGCGGCCGGGGTCGAACGCGGGCTCGGCGTCATCGGCGGACGAGGCGAGGAGGCGCGCCGTCACGAGCGGGAGGAGGCCGCCGAGGATGCCGAGCTGGTCGAGGACGATGTCGTTCCAGTCGTAGTAGAAGGCCGAGGCCGTCTCGCCCCAGTTGTAGAGCGAGATGTACTGAAACGTCTCGTCCGCCATCCCGAGGAGGGTGCCGAGGACGAGGACGACCCGCGGCCGGCCGTCGACGGCGAGGAGCAGCATGGCCAGCACCGTGTACTGGAGGAAGTGGACTAGCTCGGTCGGCACCTGGCCAAGGAGCATGTAGGAGGCCGCGAGGACGCTCCCGTAGAGCCCCCAGACCGCGCCGACGCGCGCGAACGCTCTCCGCGACGCGCGGCGGTGGCGCCAGGCGACCGCGGCGACGTAGACGACGAAGACGAGCACCATGGCGGCGGCGATCGATCGGAAGAAGATCCGCGCGCCCCGTTTCCCGTCGCCCGGGACGGCGAACCAGTCCTTGAAGAGGTGGTAACCGTCGCCGACCCGGTCGCTCACCCACTGATGGGCGAGGACGACGACGAGGTAGTAGACCGCCACCAAGACGAGGAGCGCCAGGCGAGGCGAGGGTCGAGGGGCGGCGGCGGGCGGCGGAGACGAGGCGGTCATCGCCGGATGACTATACGAGCGGCGCTACTCGTCGTCGACGATGGGCCAGGCGACGACGAGGCCGGCGGCGGTGCCGGCGAGGATGAGGGCGCCGTCGTCCTCGACGCTCAGGCTCGTGACGGGGCCCCAGGCCGAGCCGTCGAGGCGGGCGACCTCGTCGCCCGAGGCGACCTCGATGATCCGGATGCTGCCGTCCGAGCAGCCGGCGAGGAGGTGTCGGCCGCCAGGGCCGCTTTCGACGACGCGGACGCCCGCGTCCAGATGAAACGTGCGGCTGACGGCGAGCCTCGCCGGGTCGAAGACGGTCAGTCGCCTCTTGCCGCTCGCGCTTGCGATCCAGGACCCGTCCGGTCCGGCGGCGAGACTCTCGCACCCCGGGAGGTCGATCTCGCCGAGCCTTGCGAGCGTTTCCCAGTCCAGAATGACGAGCCGATGATTGGCCATGAAGTCGAGCGCGCCGATTCGAGACCCGTCGCCCGAGACGATCACCTCCGAGATCGAGTTGGTCGTCAACTGGGCACGCGCGATGACGCTGAGGTCGACGTCGCATCGCAGAAGCTGGCCGTCGTAGGTTCCGATGACGATCTCATCTCCATCGGGGGGGTACGCGGCGGACGTGATCGCCGCTTTGGACTGGCTTCGAGTTGGCGCCGCTTCCTCGGAGCGCAGGTCGAACCGGAGGAGCTGGTTTCCCCGCCAGGCCATGACGTTGCATCTGGGCCTTGAGGATCTCGACGGGGGTTCGGCCCTCGAAGGGGGGGCGTCCCGTCAGCGCGAAGTAGAGTGACGCGCCGAGACCGTAGATGTCGGCCGGTGGGCCGACATCCTCGAGGTCGCCCGCCGCCTGCTCGGGGGCGGAGAAGCCGACGGTTCCGACGAACAGCCCGGCATCCGTCAGCCCGGAGCGGAAGGTCGAGCCCGAGCACCGTCTTCCGTCGTCGTCGATGTAGCTGACGAGGCCGAAGTCCGTCAGGAGCGCGCTGCCCGGGGTGACGAGGATGTTGTCGGGCTTCACATCACGGTGGAGAAGCCCGGCGCGGTGAGCGGCGTCGAGGGCACTCGCGATCTGCTCGACGATGCCGAGGGCCTGGTCGGGCCGGAGCTTCCCCTCGCGATCGATGAGGTCCTGAAGCGACGCGCCCGGGACGAGGTCCATGACGATGTAGGGCGCGCCGCCCGCGTCCTCGCCGGCCTCGTAAACGGTCACGATCCCCGGATGGTCGAGCCTCGCGAGGACCCGGCCCTCCCGGGCGAACCGGCGCCGCGCCTTCTCGTTCGCGCCGGAGAGCAGCCGCTTGATCGCGACCTCGCGGCCGAGGCGGCGGTCGCGAGCCCGGAGGACCTCGCCGGAACCGCCGCGGCCGATGACCTCGAGCACGTCGTAGCCGGGGATCTCGTGCACGGGGGGAGTATGACGCGCTCGCCGTCCGGCCTGCTACCGAGCGCTCGCCGCAGGTCGCCCCATCATCAGGGATTGCGGCGGCCTGGTCCCCTTGCCATGCTGGCGGATCAGCCACTTCGGGGGTTCTCGACCATGAGCCGCGCTCGTCTGTTCGTCACCCTGGCCCTCGGCGTCCTCGTCCTCGGGGTCGCCCTCGTACCGCCGGTCGAGCCGGCGCTCGAGCGGACGTTCGCTCGCGACGGTGAGACCGCGCTTCAGGCGGCCCGGCGGCTCGCCTCGGGGATCGATGCGGTCATCGAGCTCCGCCTGGACGACGAGGGCATCTCGTCGAGCCCGCCGGCGAGCGAGGCGGCCTGGCTCCGCCGGATCTCGGTCGACCTGACGGGCCGGATCCCGAGCGCCTGGGAGGTGGTCGCCTTCCTCGAGAGCGACGCTCCCGACAAGCGCGAGAGGAAGGTCGAGGAGCTCCTCGGCAGCGAGGCGTGGGCGCGCTACCGCGCCTGGCAGCTCACGGCCGCCTACATCGGGCGACGCCCGAGCGGCGGGGGCGGCGGGCGCGAGGCGCCGCTGCTGCTCCAGGCGTGGCTCGAGGGACGCCTCGCCGAGGGCGCCCGCTACGACGACATCGTCCGCGAGATCATCACGGCCGAGGGCTTCGTCGACGACAACGGGGCGGTCGCGTTCTACCTGCGCCACCCGACCCCGCCGGACGTCACCGGCGCCGTCAGCCGGCTCTTCCTCGGCACGCCGATCCAGTGCGCCCAGTGCCACGACCACCCTTACGCCGACTGGAGCCGCGAGCAGTTCTTCGGGATGACCGCGTTCTTCATCCGGACGAGCAACTACACCAAGCGGATCGACCCGCCGCCGATGCCGAAGGATCCGAAGAAGAACGGCATGAACAACGGCGGCATGATGGGGAAGAAGAAGGCGCCGCCCCCGCCGAAGCGGGCCGAGGAGGTCGCCGCCGACCGCGTCCGCCGCATCAAGGAACGCATGCGCGAGAACGCCCGCTACGGGCTGCGCGACGACCGGAACACCGAGATCCGGATCCCGCAGGCGGGCGAGACCGACCGCGCGATGTTCGTCCGGGGCGCCCGCGCCGCGGCGCGACCCGACGTGATCCCGCCCCAGTTCCTCTTCGCGCCGATCGCCAAGAAGGCCGCCCCCGAGGAGCAGGGCACCACGACCCGCGAGGCGCCCAAGGCGAGCCGCAAGAGCGACCCGAGCCGCCGGATCGAGTTCGCCGACCACCTCGCCGCGGAGGGGCGCGACCGCTTCGCGAAGGCGACCGTCAACCGCATCTGGAAGGAGATGTTCGGGCGCGGGATCGTCGACCCGGTCGACGACCTCGACCTCGGCGACAACACCCACCCCGAGCTGCTCGACCTCCTCGCGGCCGACTTCATCGCGAGCGACTACGACCTCCGTCACATCCAGCGGTCGATCGCCCTCTCCCGGACCTACCGCCGGTCCTCGAAGCGAACCGAGGGGAACGAGGACGACGAGACGATGTTCAGCCGCTTCTACATGCGGCCGATGCCTCCCGAGGCGCTGATCGGGTCGATCCTGATCGCGACCGGCGCGATCGACGAGCACCTCGAGGCGGGGCGCGAGAAGCGCGGTCGCCACGCGGCCCTGAACGTCGGGCAGATCTACGACCTGAGCCAGCGCTTCACCTACGCCTTCGACGACGACGAGATGGGCGAGGCGCTCGACTTCGAGGCGTCGATCCCGCAGGCGCTCATGTTCCTCAACGGCTCGCTCGTGAACGACGGCGTCGAGCGCGGGATCGCCGAGCTGGTCGCGATGGACATGGCGGGGCTGCGCAACGACTCCGAGCGCGTCCAGCACCTGTACCTGCGAACCCTCTCGCGACCGCCGAGCCGCAAGGAGATGGCGCGCGCGTCGGCGCTCCTGAAGTCGGCCGGTCGGGCCGAGTACGCCCGTCAGGCCGCGTTCGAGGACCTCTTCTGGGCGCTGCTGAACTCGAGCGAGTTCTTCTTCAATCACTGAGCCGAGCAACGGAGACCAGAGCCATGCGTGACGACCAGGACCGCTGCTCGAGCAACTGCCACGGACGGACCGACGGGTCCGCCCTCGGGACGACCCGGCGCGACTTCTTCCGCCTCGTCGCGTCGGGCAGCGCGGGGCTCTTCCTCGCGAGCGGGCTCGACATCGCCGCCTGCTGGGCGGGCGACGACGAGGGCACCAAGGCGCGCAAGGGCGGCCGGAAGAAGGGCGGCGGGGCGAAGCGTCCGCCCGCGACCAACCTGATCGTGCTCTGGATGGGCGGCGGCCCGAGCCAGCTCGACACCTGGGATCCGAAGCCGGGCCACGAGAACGGCGGGCCCTACCGGGCGATCAAGACGCCCGTCGACGGGATGCGGATCAGCGAGCACCTGCCGCGGATGGCGGCGGTGAGCAAGGACATCGCGATCATCAACTCGCTCACCACGCGCGAGGGCAACCACGACCGCGGTCGCTATCTCCTCCACACCGGCTACGCGCCCGGCGGCGCGGTGAAGCACCCGAGCCTCGGATCGGTGATCTCGAGCGAGCTCGGCGACCCCGACGGCGCCATCCCCGACTACATTGCGATCGCGGGCGCCTCGCTCGGCGCGGGCTTCCTCGGCGTGCAGCACGAGCCGCTCATCCTCCGCGACCCCGGGCGGCCCGTCGATGATCTCGCCGCGCCGGCCGGCATCCAGGCGGATCGGTACCGCCGTCGGCTCGAGCTGCTGAAGGGGATGTCGAAGGACTTCGAGGAGCGTCGCGGGATGCCCGAGCCGGCGGCCGAGCGGCGCGCGGTGACCGACCGGGCGGTGCGCCTCATGCAGTCGCCGCTCATCACCGCGTTCGACCTCAAGCAGGAGAAGCCGAAGATCCGCGAGGCGTACGGCGACAACCGGTTCGGCCAGGGGTGCCTCCTCGCGGCGCGGCTGGTCGCCTCGGGCGTGCGGTGCGTCGAGGTGGCGCTCGGCGGCTGGGACACCCACCAGGAGAACTTCGAGCGCCTGAAGGGCCTCTCGGCGACCCTCGACCAGGGCTTCGCCACGCTCATCAGCGACCTGAAGCGTCGCGGGCTGCTCGACACGACGATCATCCTCTGGGCGGGCGAGTTCGGCCGCACTCCCAAGATCAACCCGAACGCCGGCCGCGATCACTTCCCGCGGGCCTGGAGCTGCGTCCTCGCGGGCGGCGGCCTCAACACCGGTCAGGTGATCGGCGCGACGAGCGCGGACGGGATGGAGGTCGCCGACCGCCCCGTGAAGGTGCCCGAGCTGATGGCGACCATCCAGAACCGGATGGGGATCGACCACGAGAAGACGCTGATCTCGCCGAACGGTCGCCCGATCGATCTCTCGGACAAGGGCGTGCCGATGCCCGAGCTCGTCTAGAGCTCGATGTGACCGAGCCCGGTCCCGCCACCACCGCCGGGCGACGCCGCGGGCGGGTGGGGCTGCTGATCGTCTTCGTCCTGCTCGTCGGCGGGATCGTGGGCCTCGTCGCCGCGTGGCGGAACGCCCGGGACGCGAGTGCGGCGCGCGCGGCTCGCGTGGCCGCCGAGCCCGACGCCTTCGTGTCGATGTCGGCGATGGGTCCAAGCCTCGAAGGCGACGCCGCCGTCCTCGTCCAGCGTGGGCTCGACGCGCTCCCCGACGTCCTCGATGAGGCGGAGCGGCACCCGCCGGGCTCGGCGGCTCGCTGGGCGCTCCTCGCCGTCGTCTGGCGGATGCTGCCTCGTCCGGAGGGCGGCGACGCGCTCGACGCGCTCGCCCCCGAGGTGGCCGACCGGATCGCGCGACTCGCCCTCGACTCGCTCCTCGCCGAGTCCGAGCGACGAGAGATGCCGATGGCCGCGTGGGTCGTTCTCGACCGGAGCAAACCCGACCTCGGATGGCTGGATGAGATCGTCGCGGCGGGCGACGCCGAGACGCTCCGGGCGCTCCTGCCGCACCTCGAGAGCCCTCGCGGACGGCTCGAGCAGATCGCCGCACGAATGCCGGCGATCGCCGACGCCCTCGGCGCGGAGGCGGTGCCGCTGATGATCGGGTCGCTCCCCGCGAGCGATCGGGACGAGACGTGGAGGGCGCTCCTCGAGCACGATCCGGGCCTCCGGGCGACCGCCGCGGCCATGGAGGCCGACCCGGCTCTGTTCCGTCAGGTGCTCATGTCCCGCGGGACGACGATCGCGTACGGGGCCGGTCGGAGGCGCGCCCTGGCGCTCGTCGGGCCGCTCCTCGACGAGACGGGCGAGCCGTCGCGCTCCGCGCTGCTGACGGTCGGGTCGGGCGACTCCGACGAGCGGCACGCGATGCGGATCTGCGACCACGCGCTCGAAGCGGTCCGCATGCTGGCGGGCTCGCGACACGACCTGCCGGGCGTCGCCATCGCCCGGCGAGGCTCCGATGCGGCGTGGGACGAGGCGCTCGCGGCGGCCCAGGCGTGGTGGCGGAAGCACCGCTCAGTCCTGGATGAGCTCGAGCTCGCGGACGAAGGGTGGATCGAGGTCCGCCTGAATATGGTCCAGACGGATCAGTTTCGGATCCACCTGGCCGGCGGCGGCTACCTCGGGTTCCAGGGACCCAAGCTCAGCTGGGGACCCGAGGCGGCGGGGAAGCGCCACCTCCGCTTCGAGGATCTCACGCGCGGACGCTCGGTCGAGGCCGAGATCGAGGTGCCGGTCGACGGCGCCGTCTTCGTGACCGTCGACTTCGACGCCGGGACGGTCGAGACCAGCTCTACGACGACCGGTCGAGCTCCTCGGTGATCAGCCGGCCGACCGTCTTCGGGTCGGCCTTGCCGCGGGTCGCCTTCATCACCGCGCCCATGAGCGACTTCGCCGCGTTCTTCTTGCCGGCCGCGTAGTCCTCGGCCGCCTTCGGGTTCGCGGCGATCGCGTCGCGGACGTGGCCGAGGATCGCGTCGGTGTCGTCCATCGGCTTGAGGCCGAGCTCGTCGACGAGCTCGGCGGCCGGGCGGCCGGTCTCGAGCATCTTCGGGAAGACCTTCTTCCGGGCCGCGTCCTTGGCGACGCCGCCCGCTTCGATGAGCTTCAGGAGCGCGGCGAGGGCGTCGGGGGTCACCGGCGAGTCGGCGATCGCGAGCTCGCGCTCATGGAGCGCCCCGAGGAGCAGGTTCATGACCCAGTTGGCGACCTCCTTCGCGTCGCCGTGCTTGCCCACCGTCTCCTCGAAGTAGTCGGCGAGGGCGCGCTCCGCGGTCAGGACGCCGGCGTCGTAGTCGGGGAGCGCGAGCGTTGCCACGAAGCGCCGCCGGCGGGTCTCGGGATCCTCGGGGAGGCTCGCGCGCAGCTCGTCGAGTCGCGCGGCCGTGATGACGATCGGGACGATGTCCGGCTCTGGGAAGTAGCGGTAGTCGTGGGCGTCCTCCTTGCTCCGCATGAGCGCCGTCCGCCCGCGGGCGTCGTCCCAGAGCCGCGTCTCCTGCGCGACGCTCTGGCCGGCTTCGATGGCGGCGATCTGCCGGCGGTGCTCGTGCTCGACCGCCTTCAGGACCGCGGCGGTCGAGTTGAGGTTCTTCACCTCGACGCGCTTGCCGAGGGTCGTCTCGCCGTCGCGGCGGACGCTGATGCTCGCCTCGAACCGGATCGAGCCCTCCTCCATCTTGCCGTCGCACACCTCGAGGTAGGCGAGGAGCCGGCGGAGCGCCTCCATGTACTCGCGCACCTCGTCGGTGCTGCGCAGGTCGGGGCCGGTGACGATCTCGGCGAGCGGGGTGCCGGCGCGGTTGAGGTCGACCAGCGTCGCGGTGCGGTCGCCGCCCTGGCGAGTCCCGGAAGGGTCGCCCCGAGGGACGAGGGGCGAAGCCTGAAGGAAGGGAGCATCACGGAGGTGGATGAGCTTCCCCGCGTCCTCCTCGAGGTGCACGTTGTCGATCGTGACGTGGCGCCCGCCGGGGAGGTCGAGGTGACCGTCGCGCCCGAGGCAGCGCGCGTCCTGGCTGATCTGGTAGTTCTTCGGCAGGTCGGGGTAGTAGTAGTTCTTCCGCTCGAAGCCGGTCTCGAGCTCGACGCGGCAGCGGAGGGCCAGCGCCGTCCGGGTGCACGCCTCGAAGGCCGCGCGGCTCGGCACCGGGAGCGTCCCGGGGAGGCCGAGGCAGACGGGGCAGGTCTGGGTGTTCGGCGGCGCGCCGAAGCGCGTCGAGCAGCCGCAGAAGAGCTTGGTCCGCGTCGCGAGCTGCGCGTGGACCTCGAGCCCGACGACGAGCTCCCAGCCGGTGAGGTCGGCGTCTGCCGTCATCCCCGGCTCCCTTCCTTCGGGGCTCGTCCGTCCGCCAGCGCGGGGCGCCGGGCGTGGTGGTCGGTCGCCCGCTGGAAAGCGTCGACGACGCGGAGGGCGTCGATCTCGCGGAACGGGCGCGCGGTCACCTGGAGCCCGATCGGCAGCCCATCGGCATCCGCCCCGCACGGCGCGCTGACGGCCGGGACGCCGGCGAGGTTCGCGCCGACGGTGAACGCGTCGACGGCGTACATCGTCAGCGGGTCGGTCAGCCGCTCGCCGAGCCGGAACGCGGTCACCGGGCTCGTCGGCCCGACGAGGACGTCGACCTCGTCGAGGGCCGCCAGCGTCTCGCGCCGGATGAGGCTGCGCACGCGCTGGGCGCGGAGGTAGTAGGCGTCGTAGTAGCCCGACGACAGGACGAACGTCCCGAGCATGATCCGGCGCTTCACCTCGGCGCCGAAGCCCTCGCTCCGGCTCGCGCTCATCATCTCGACGATGTTCTCGGTCCCCTCGGCGCGGTGGCCGTAGTGGACGCCGTCGTAGCGGGCGAGGTTGCTGCTCGCCTCGGCCGTCGAGATCACCTGGTAGCAGGCGATCCCGTGCGGCGTGAGGGGCAGGCTCACCTCTCGCACCGTCGCGCCGAGGTCGCGGAGCGTCGCGACGGCCGCCTCGACCGCGGCGCGGACGCCGTCGTCGCGGCAGAGGTCGAGATGCTCCCGCGGCAGGCCGACGCGCATCCCCTCGAGGCGCTCGGGCGCCGCCTCGAGGGCGGCGAGGTGCGCCTCCACCGGCTCGTCGGCGCTCGTCGCGTCGCGGCCGTCGTGTCCGGCGATCGCGTCGAGGGCGAGGGCCGCGTCGCGCGCGTCTCGGGCGAACGGGCCGATCTGATCGAGCGATGAGGCGAACGCGATCAGGCCGAACCGGCTGACCCGGCCGTAGGTCGGCTTCAGCCCGGTCACGCCGCAGAGCGAGGCCGGCTGCCGGATGGAGCCGCCGGTGTCGCTCCCGAGCGCGAGCGGCGCCGCGCCGACGCAGACGGCGGCCGCCGAGCCGCCGCTGCTCCCGCCCGGGACGCGCGCCTCGTCCCATGGGTTTCGAGCGGGGTGAAGACCCGAGTTCTCGGTCGAGCTCCCCATCCCGAACTCGTCGAGGTTGGTCTTGCCGATCACGACCGCGCCCGCTGCCTCGAGGCGCTCGACCACCGTCGCCGAGTAGGGCGGCGCGAAGCCGGCCAGGATGCGCGAGGCGGCCGTCGTCACCATCCCCCGGGTGCAGATGTTGTCCTTCACCGCGATCGGGACGCCGGCGAGGGGCCCCGGGTCCTCGCCGCGGGCGAGGGCGGCGTCGAGCTCGCCGGCCCGGGCGCGGGCGGCCTCGGCGGCGATGATGGTGAAGGCGCCCAGGCGGGGCTGCGCCGCCGTGGCGCGGGTGAGGTGGGCATCGATGACGGAGGCCGCGGTGACCTCGCCCTCGCGGACGCGGCGGGCGATCTCCCGGGCAGAGCTCTCGTCGGCCATCGCGGCTACTCGAGGACGGCCGGGACGCGGAACGCGCCCTCGTCCTCGGGCGCGCCGGCGAGCCCGGGCGCGTTGCGGAGCGCCTCGGCGACGGGGAGCGAGGGGCGCGGCTCATCCTCGCGGAGCGGTCGCGTCGCGCCGGCCGGTCCGGTGTAGGGGGAGGCGGCCGGGTCGTCGACCTCGGCCAGGTGATCGACGAGCTCGAGCATCCGCGCGAGGTGCGCCGTCATGGCGGTCGACTCGTCGTCGGTGAGGCGGAGGCGCGCGAGGAGCGCGACGCGGTCGACGAGCGCCCGATCGACGGTCACCGAGGCGGGGTCGGTCACGGGCTCGGCCACGGGCTCGGCCACCGGCTCTCTGGGCGAACCCCGACGGTCGTCCGGGAGCGCGGAGGCTCCCGTCCGTCGCGAAGCTCGCGAGTCTTCGAGGGGACTAGGCCGTCGTCGGCTGGCGCCGGCCGAGCGTGGGCTTCTTGACCTTGCCGCTGCGCAGGCAGGCGGCGCACACCTTCACGCGACGGACCGTGCCGTCGATGTCGGCGCGGATGCGCTGGACGTTCGGCTTGAACGTGCGCTTGGTGTGACTGGTCGTCTTGATGCCGATGCCGCCGAGGTACTTGGCCTTGCCTCGCCGGGTCATCTGGCCACCCGCGTGGGTGCGCTTGCCGCAGAACTCGCAAACCCGTGCCACTGGTTTGCCCTCCTGAAAGTGCAATGGGCGAGACCCGAGGGCGTCGCCATTCGAGATCGATCTTCGAGCGACGCCGCCGCCATCAGCGGCGGTGGCGCGAAGGGGCGAATGATACTGGCCTTCGGGGCGGTCATCAAGACCGTGGGGGGAGATGAGCGGATTGATGTTCGTGATGTGATGGGGCGTTCGCGTGACGCGTCGGCCATGGCTCGGCGACGCCCGGACCAATCCGCGCAATCCGCGGTTCGGTCTCTCTCGGCGTTGAACGGGTGGGAACCGCGGATTACGCGGATTACGAGCTGCCGGCTCCGGAGTCCATTGCCGACGCGTGTTCCGCGAGGCGCCTTCGACCAGAGACGATCGAGGTGTCTACGTGGGGCGGCTGCGGAAGCCCAGGCGGACAGTGATCGTCTGCTCGACGCCGCGGCGGATGAAGGTGATCTCCACCTCCTCGCCGACCTCGCGGACGCGGATCGCGAGCATCAGGTCCTCGGGCGTCTCGACGGCGATTCCGCCGACCTT
This sequence comes from Planctomycetota bacterium, assembly GCA_029260755.1. GTDB lineage: Bacteria > Planctomycetota > J058 > J058 > JAJDCQ01 > JAJDCQ01. The sequence continues at coordinate 25,866 of JAJDCQ010000076.1, forward strand.
CGTGACCAGGTCGCCCGCGCGGAGGCCCGCGCGGTGGGCCGAGCTCCCGCTGATGATCTCTTCGATGCGGACGCCCGACCCGTCCTGCTCGTAGCTGAACGACTTGTTCGGCGCCTGGAATCGCACGCCGAGGAAGGCCAGCGGCCAGCGCCCGGGGCGCACGTCGCCGAAGTCCTCGCGGCGGCGGACGCGCGTTGGCGGCGGAAGGTTGGGGTCGGCCTCGTACTCGGGCGTGCGCTGAAGCTCGTCCCAGTCGATGACCGTCCCGTCCTCGCAGGTCGTCTTGCCCGGGCTGACGTAGGTGGTGGTGTGCTCGTGGTGGTGGTGGTGCCGGCTGCGGAGGCCGACGATTCGGAGGCTGCCGTCGACGGCTTCGCCGGCGACGTCGATCGTCGTGTCGATCGCGGCGCCGGTCACGTCGAGGGTCATTCCGACGGCGGCGCCGGCCGTCCGGCAGCCCGACGCGAGGGTGAGCGATGCCGCGCCGAGCGCGATGAGGAGGCCTAGCTTCCGGAGGCTCGTCGGTCGCCAGTTCGAGTGGACCATCGGCTCGCTTCCTTCGGGACTCGCCCTCATCCTCAGCCAGGGACGGCGCCTATGGTAGCACGGCCGTTCGGCGAGCGGCAACGTCGATCTCGCCCGGAGCCAGCGAACTCCGGGCTCGCGGGGGGTTTGACGCCCATCTCGAATCGGTGTTCACGCCCGGACCGAGACGGCGTTCGCGCCCGCCCGGCCGAGGTCGACCTGGGCCAGCGGCCGGGGTCGCACCGCGAGCGCCTCGGCGACGTGCGCCGCCTCGACCTCGAGCCGTCCGTCGAGGTCGGCGAGCGTCCTCGCCAGCCGCCGCACGCGGGCGACGCCGCGCGCCGTCAGCCGGCCCTTTCGGTAGGTCCGGCCGAGAAGCTGCTTCGCGTCGGCGTCGAGGGCGACGAGTTGCTCGGTCTGCCGGTGCGTCATCGCGACGTTCCGACGGGTCGCCACCCCGGCGCCCTCGAACCGCTCGAGCTGCATCGCGACCGCCCGGTCGACCGCGGCGCGCAGCTCCGTCGTGCCGAGCGACGGCTCGTTCCCCACCTCGAACGGACCGCCGTCGCCGAGGCGTGGCGGTTCGAGGAAGAGGAGGCCATCGAATCGGTCGAGGAGCGGGCCGGAGAGCCGCGCCTGGTAGCGCATCACGGCGGGTCGGGCGCATCGGCAGACGCGTCGAGAGCCGAACCAGCCGCACGGGCAAGGATTCATCGCCGCCAGCAGCGTCATCCGCGCCGGGAACGTGGCGATCGACCGCGCTCGCGACACGGTGATCCGTCCGTCCTCGAGCGGCTGCCGGAGCGCCTCGAGCGCCGCGCGATCGAACTCCGCGATCTCATCGAGGAAGAGGATTCCCGAGGAGGCGAGCGCGATCTCGCCCGGCCGCGGCCCGGGCCCGCCCCCGACGAGCGCCGCGGTGCTGATCCCGTGGTGGGGCGCCCGGAAGGGTCGTCGATCGATGAGCGGTCGCGACGCGGGGAGGAGCCCGGCGACGCTGTGCACCCGCGTCGCCTCGAGCGCCTCGTCGAGGGTGAGCGGAGGGAGGATCGTCTCGGCCCGACGGCAGAGCATCGTCTTGCCGGTCCCCGGCGAGCCGATGAGGAGCGCGTGATGTCCGCCCGCGACCGACGCGGCGATGAGCCGCTTCGCCCGGTCCTGGCCGCGAACCTCGCCGAGGTCGAGCCCGAGCTCGGCCGTGCGCCGCGCGCCGTCCTGCTCGAGCCATCGTTCGGGCTCGCCGCGCGTCGGCGCGATCTCGAGCTCGCCCGCGAGGAAGCCGAGCGCCTCGGCGAGCGAGCCGACCCCGATCGCGTCGATCCCCGCGACGAGCGCCGCCTCGGGGGCGTTGGCCCGCGGGAGGATGAGCCCGGGGATGCCGAGGTCGCGGATCGCCTCGGCCAGCGCGATCGCCCCGGTCACCGGACGGAGCCCGCCGTCGAGGCCGAGCTCGCCGACGAGGGCGTGGTCCGCGAGCCGCGGCATCGCCGGGATCAGGTCGCGCGCCTCGTCGTCGGTCGCCCGCACCGCCGCGGCCACGCCGATCGCGATCGGCAGGTCGAAGCTCGAGCCGCCCCGACGCCGACGCGCTGGCGCGAGGTTGATCGTGACCCGTCCCTTCGGGAGCGGGAGGCGGCACGCGCGCATCGCGGCGCGCACCCGATCGCGGCTCTCCCGGACCGGCGCGTCGGGGAGGCCGACGACGATGAACGTCGGCAGTCCGCCGCTGACCTCGACCTCGATGTCGGTGCCGGCGGCCTCCACCCCGAAGAGCCCGGCCGAGCTCACGTGGATCGACATGACGGTGTTCCCTTCCTCGCTCCCTCGAGTTCGGGGAAAGTATATTAGGTTGATGTTGCCGAGTCAATCAAAAGCCTAACATGCAGCGCGTGCCCGAGCGAGGCCTTGACACCGTCGCTCCCGGGCCGTAGCCAATGGGCGCCCACGAACGAGGAGCGACCCCATGGGTGGCACGAATCCCTACATCGAACAGCCGGAGATCACGTTCCCGACGCAGCGCTACAAGCTGACGTTCCTGCCCGATGGAACGACCGTCGAGATCGACCCCGAGGCGCTGCCCGAGGGCACCGGCCAGCCCGGGAGCATCCTCGCGATCGCCCGCGCCCACGGCGTCGACATCGATCACGCGTGCGGCGGCGTGTGCGCCTGCTCGACCTGTCACATCTACGTCAAGCAGGGACTCGAGACGTGCAACGAGGCGACCGACGCGGAGGAGGATCAGCTCGACAACGCGCGTGGCCTCGAGCCGACGAGCCGACTCTCCTGCCAGTGCGTTCCCGACGGGACGAAGGACGTGGTCGTGGAGATCCCGAGCTGGAACCGCAACATGGTCAAGGAAGCCGACCACGACCATTGACCGCCGTCCAGCAGACCGTTTCCGCGACGCTCCGGCGGGCGCGCCTCGATTGACAAACCGCCCGCGCGGGCGGTAGCTTCTCGAGTCGTTTGCGGGGCGTCGCCGCCCCGCACAACTGCTCGTCTCCTGGAGGGATCGCCCGCTGGCGGCGCTCCAGGAGACGGCTTCGACACCACCGCCGCGACCCGCATCCTCGGGCCGTCGCCGCGACCGTTTCGCGCGCGATGTCGAGGGGCGGTCACGCTCTGCCGTACGGTCGACGCCATGGCTAAGCTCCTCATTCTCGACGGCAAGCGGAAGGGCGACGAGGTCGTCCTCGACAAGCCCAAGATGGAGATCGGCAACCGCAAGGGCGCCCACATCTCGATCCGCGACCCGTGGATCTCGTGGAAGCACGCGGTCATCACGCGCGAGGGCGACGGCTACTTCATCGAGGATCTCGGCTCGTCGAACGGCACCTGGATCGACAACGCGAAGGTCAAGAAGGAGCCGCTCCAGCCGGACCAGCTCCTCTTCCTCGGCCGGACGAAGGTCCGGTTCGTCGCCGACGTCCCGGGCGCCTCGCCGGCGATCGACCCGACCGGGGGCGACCCGTCGAAGCGGGCCAGCGGCACCGCCGTCGTCGCGGTCGTGCGGCCCGAGGTCCAGCCTCCCGCGAAGCCCGCGGGCGCCTCGCCGCGTGAGAAGGAGCTGGCCGCGCAGCTCAAGGACCTCGAGGACAAGCTCCACGTCGCCGAGGCGGAGGCGAAGTTCCTCAAGACCGACCACGAGGAGAAGGAGAAGGAGCTCGACAAGCGTCGCCGCGAGGCGGTCGAACGCGGGCGCGAGCTCGACACGCTCCGGGGCGAGATCGAGCTCCTGGGCGCGAAGCTCGAGGCGAAGGCCGGCGCGGCGGCCGCCGGAGCCGCGGGGGCGGCCGCCGGAGCCGCCGGCTTCGAGTGGCTCGATGCGGCCCTCGGGGGAGGCTCCCTGACGGCCGAGCAGGGCGAGCAGCTCAAGACGACCCTCGGCGAGCGCGACGCCACGATCGCGGAGCTCCGCGGGGAGAAGGAAGCGCTCGAGAAGTTCCTCGAGGGCGGCGCGAACACGCAGATGGAGGCGGAGCGCAAGGCCGCCGCCGAGGAGCGTCGCGACAACGAGAAGGCGCTCACCAAGGCGCGCTGGGACATCGATCGCCTGACCGCCGAGGTGAACTCGGCGCGCGAGGCGAAGGACGAGCTCGAGAAGAAGCTCGAGGACGACCTCAAGGAGCTTCGCGAGAAGCTCGACGCCGCGGGCGACGCGAGCAGCGATGAGACCTCCAAGCTGGCCGAGGCCCGGAGCGCGGCGGAGGCGCGGGCCGCCGAGCTGACCGAGAAGCTCGAGAAGATGCAGAAGGACCAGGGCGGCTACACCCTGGAGATCGAGAACGAGCTCGGGAAGGTCAAGCGCGAGCTCGAGGCGATCGGCGGCGACCGGGAGAAGCTCGAGAAGGAGCGCGACGAGCTCAAGGCGAAGCTCGCCGAGCTCGCGACGGCCGCGAAGGAGGCGAAGGCCGGGGACGCCGGCGACGGCCAGACCGAGGAGGCGCTCGAGGCCGAGCGCAAGGCGGCCGCCGAGGACCGCCGCGAGACCGAGCGTCAGCTCACCAAGGCGCGCTGGGAGGGCGACCGGCTCCGGGCCGAGGCGACCGCGGCGAAGGACGAGGCCGAGCTGCTCCGCGAGCGGGTGACCCGCCTCGAGGGCGAGCGCGACGAGGCGTGGGGCGCCGCCGAGGTGGCCAAGGCGGAGGCGCGCTCCCTCCAGAGCAAGGAGGAGGGCGAGAAGGGCAAGGAGGACGAGAAGCGCCTCGAGATCGAGAAGCGCTGGCAGAAGTCCGCCTCCCGCGTCACCGAGCTCGAGGAGGCGCTCCGCGAGAAGGAGAACGAGCTTCGCGAGAGCGAGGACGGCGAGCGCGAGAAGCGTCGCAAGCTCGAGGACGAGATTCGCACGGCGCGCGGCTCCGCGGCGGAGCTCGAGAAGGACCTCGCCGGCGCGACCGAGAAGGTGGACAAGTTCGAGGGCGAGCTCGAGACGGCGCGCGTCGCGCGCGACGCCGCCCTCACCGACGCCGGCGAAAAGGAGAAGCGGCTCCGCGGCCTGCAGGCCGAGCTCGACGAGCTCAAGAAGGCGGTCGAGCAGAAGGGCCGCGTCGCCGAGACGCAGTCGGTCGACTTCGAGAAGGTGCGCGCCGAGCTCGAGTTCCAGCTCGAGGAGGAGACCAAGCGCGCCGACGGGCTCAAGACCGAGCTCGAGACGCTCACCGCGGAGCGCGACGGCCTCACGGGCGAGCTCGACGCGTCGGGCGCCCGGGCGCGCGACCTCGAGGGTCAACTCCAGAGCGCGCGAAGCGAGCTCGAGGAGGCGAAGCAGGCGCGCGCCTCGATCGAGGAGACGCTCGAGAAGCGGGCCGAGGAGCTCAAGCAGAAGTCCGAGGAGCTCGAGGGCATCCGGACCGAGCTGATGACGCTCCAGCGCGACATGGACATCAAGCTCGTCAAGGAGAAGGGCGCCCGGCAGAAGGCCGAGGAGAACCTCGAGGAGCGCGAGAAGCAGATGCGCGAGCTCGAGGACGAGCGGGACAAGCTCATCGAGGGCGGCAAGGCGAACGAGGCCGAGGTTACCCGGCTCACGCAGGAGGCCGAGCTCGTCGAGAAGGAGCGCGAGGCCGAGCGCAAGGCGGCGGCCGAGGACCGGCGCGACATGGAGCAGCAGCTCACCAAGGCGCGCTGGGACGTCGACCGCCTCGCGACCGAGGCCGAGAACGCTTCGGCCGCCAAGGAGGAGATCGAGGGACAGCTCGCCGAGGTCCGGCAGGCCGCCGAGGAGGCCGAGGCCGCGATCGGCGACTCGCTCCGCGAGAAGGACGGCAAGATCGAGGAGCTCGAGCGCGCCACGGCGAAGATGACCGAGGAGCTCGGCGGGCGAGAGACGGACCTCAAGGCGGCCCGCGAGGAGCTCGGCGCCGCGCGCGAGGAGCGCGACGAGGCGCGCGGTGGGCTCGACGAGCTCAAGAAGGAGATGCGGGCCAAGGACCGCGAGGTCGACACCAGCCGCCGTCTCGCCGAGAAGCAGCGGATCGACGCGGACGCGAAGGTCGGCGAGCTCGAGGCGAAGCTCAAGCAGTCGGACGGCAAGATCGACAAGCTCGTCGCCGAGCTCGAGGAGGTGAAGGGCGCCGTCTCGACGCAGTCGGTCGACGAGCAGGTCGACTCGGCGCACCGCGAGCGCGACGAGTGGAAGGCGAAGTACGAGCTCATGGTCGACGAGCGCGACCTGGTGACCTCCGACCTCAACTCCGCCCAGGACGAGCTCGACGCGAAGACCGAGGAGCTCGAGAAGCTCCGGAGCGTCGAGCAGGGGTAGTCGCCGCTCGGGAGAGCGGTGGTTTGCCCTCCGGCGGGAGCCGCCGACCGTTGGGCGAGGCGATTGCCGACGGGCGGGGCGTCGCGGGCGGGCGGCCTGCTTCGGAGCTCGCGGGCGGGCCAAGCGGTGGTTTCCCGTTCGCCGCTCTTCTGGGTAGCCAGCGCGGGGGTCAGAGCGCTTCCTGCTGCTTGTCGGAGCGGGTTTGCCGAAGCGAGCTCCCCTCCCAAGCCAGCAGGAAGACGACACTGACCCCCAATGCGGGGCCCGGGGCCCTCTGCGCGATCCAAGGCGTGGGTTCGCGAACCCGATGCGGGGCCCCCGGGGCCTCATGCGCGATCCGGGGTCTGGGGTGCAAGGCGTGGGGTGCGCGACCTCGCGCGGACCAGCGGAGACTCGGTTCGGGCGACTCTCCGCGGGCCGGCATTGGGGGTCAGTGTCGTCCAGTTACCGCTCGGGAGGGGAGCCCGCTTCGGAAACCCGGTCTCGAGCGAGCGGTAACCGGCGCTCTGACCCCCGCGCTGGCTACCCCGCAACGCTCCGAACGGGAAGCAGCGGCTCGGCCCACCCGCGAGCCCCGAAGCAGGCCGCCCATCCGCGAGTCTCGCCCGTCGGCAATCGCTCCGCCCGCGGTTCGGCAGGATCTCCCATCGAGGCCGCGACGACGCGATGCGCATCTTGTCATAAATAGACTTACGCCATCAGGCCACCCCCAACGCCGGCTCTGGGACTCGATCGCCCATCGGAGTGGGGATGTGGCGACACCGTCCGGCGACACCTGGCCCGAACTGCCTCAAGTCCCGATCGCTTCATCGTTTTTGTCCGATCGGATGCCCTGGACGGGCGGCAGTTTGCCTCGTTCATTGAGATGAGATGATAGGATGCCGGGCTCGTCGGCTTGGCGCTTGCTTTTCCGTGCACGAGCCCTTTGTACGCCGACGTCATCCCCTACCGTGGGGACCACCAACACGCGGTCGGCGCCGGGGGGCGCGACCGCATCGAAATGAGAGGGAGGAAGGGAACGTGAAGCGACGATCCGATCGAGGCGTCACCCTCATGTTTTCCCTGGCGGTGCTCGGACTTCTGTTCGTCCTGGTGATCGCCTTCCTGCAGACGACGGCGCTCGAGCGCCAGGCCGCCGCGAACCTCGTCGAGCAGGCCCGCGCCGATGGCGTGGCCCGCGCCGGGGTTCACTGGACGGTCGGCCAGCTGCAGGGCCAGGCGCTCGACCGCGCCCATGATGGCCCCCTCGTCGGGGCGGTCCGGGAGGAGTGGTCGATCATCCCTGGCGGGACCTCGACCTTCCCGGCCGCGACCGGCGGCCCCCACGGCCTCGAGCTCATCGATGCGGGCGAGGTCGCGTGGGACACCCCGTTCACCCCGGGCGGCCAGCTCGCGACCGCGTTCACGAACGCGGGCGTCGACCAGCGCAAGTCGGCGTCGGTCGGCGGCAGCTTCGTCGAAGAGGGTGACTTCTTCATGGTGAAGGTGCTCGACACCGCCGGGCAGCTCAACCTCAACGGTCGCCAGGATCCCCAGATCCTCGCGTCGATGCTGAACGTCCTCGGCCAGGACATCGCCGACCTCTTCGGCACCGACCCGATCGCCGGCAACGGCGGGGACATCGTGACCTTCCGCGACGCGCTCCCGAACAGCAGCTTCGAGCAGAAGGCGCAGCTCTTCGACGCCTTCATGTCGATCACCGCGAACGACCAGGCGGCCAGCCAGGCTCGCTTCGACCTGGTGAAGGACTTCGTGGCGGTCCACGGCTGGCGCGACCTCGCGGCCAGCAAGCCCGAGAACGTGAGCGCGAGCGCGACTGACGTCCCGCGCGACCAGGTCTACGACACCGAGCCGCGCGGCCGGTATCCGATCAACATCAACACCGCCCCCCGACCCGTCCTCGTCGCGATGATCGCGAACCTGACCGGTCGGAAGCTGTCGGTAAACAACTCCGGCACGGTCGCCGAGGTCAGCAACGCCGACCCGACGGCCCAGGGGCCGGCCGGTCAGTTCCCGACCGTGGCCGGGCTCGTCGACACCGCGGCGGTCCTCGAGCGCGTCGACGTCGGAAGCGTGATCACCGTCGCCGAGGCGCGCACCCTCGCCGCCGCGCTGATCACCGCTCGTGAGGCGGCGGCGTTCCGCAGCTTCAACGAGGTGCGGCAGTTCCTCACCGACAACGTCGCGGGTGGCTTCACCCAGGACGAGGCCGACGTCGTGTTCGCGAGCCTGCTCCCGAGCGCGATCGTCAACGACCTCAACCCCGATCGGGTGATTCGCGATCTGGTCGTCCAGAAGTCCAACGTCGGCTACGTCGCCGGCACGACGTTCGTCCCCGACAGCACCGCCGAGGCGTGCTTCTCGTCGATGGGCTTCTACGAGATCCAGTCGATCGGACGGGTCGCCCAGGCGGACGGCGTGATCGCCGCCGAGGGCGAGGTCACCGTCGTCGCGAAGATCTTCGACGTGGTTCGTCACTCGAGCCAGCGCGACTTCGTCGCCGGCGCGCATCTCGGCACGAGCTCGACGCCGTCTGCGAACCAGGGCGCCATGACGACGCTGCTCTTCCCCGAGCCGATCAGCGATCCCGACGTCCAGCCGAGCCCGGCGATGGGCTTCATGACGGCGCTTCCGATCGAGAGCACCCCCCTCATCGGAGGGGCGACCTTCCAGCACACGTTCAACGACGGCCTCGCGCCGACGCTGAGCTCCGGCGGACAGGTCACCGGCTACACCGCCGACAAGACCGAGGGGCACGTCCTCACGGCCGAGATGGGCGACGTGGCGCCGGACGGCGTCATGAACTGGCGCGCGGGCAGTCGCGTTCGCAGCCTCGGCTACCCGTCCGCGGGTCACGTCGATGGCTCGGAGGGCTCGCTCGAGTTCTTCGTCAAGCTCGCGACCGACGCCGCCGACGGGACCGACGAGGTCCTCATGTTCTCGAACGTGCCGGTGACCGGCGCGCCGCCGGCCGGCAGCACGAGCGAAGGCATCGCCTGGCGTCTCGAGCGCTTCGGCGGGCTGCTCGTCTCGTCGCGCTTCTACTACACCTTCCCGACCCTGGGGAACGAGCCGGGCAAGCACCCGCGGATTCCGGATCCGATTCCGTTCGACTTCGCCGACGAGACCACGATCAACGATCCCACGATCAACCCGCTCGTCTTCACCGAGATCCAGACGGACATCAGCGACTGGAAGGCCGGTGAGTGGCACCACGTGGCGGTCGAGTGGTTCGACACGACCGGGCACAGCGTCGGGCCCGACGTCCCGGTTCTTCAGTCGCTCTACATCGACGGTCAGCAGGTCGGCAGCTTCGACCCCACGACGAACGCGGCGCTCGGCGGCGGGTTCGGCGTGCGCGCGGTCGAGCTCGAGGAGAGCGTCACGACCCGCCTCGACGAGTTCTTCTCGACCGAGACCTCGAACAGCACCGACACGATCTCGATCGACTTCGACGGCTTCGACTTCAGCGGCACGAACGAGATCATCGACAACGGCTTCTTCTCGAGCGGCCCCGGGCCGGACGGCATCTTCGGCACGATCGACGACGTGAAGGGCACCCTCGGCGACGGCAACAACGTCAACTTCAAGGTGCTCGCCGATGGGACGGTCGAGATCTTCGCGGACACCGTCGACGACGTGAAGGGCGACAAGTTCACGTTCGAGTTCACCCAGAACGTGATCACGACGACGAGCGTCACGACCGAGGTCACCGTCACGATCACGACCCGCACGTTCACGAACATGCTGTTCAAGCTCCGCAGCCACGATGAGTTCGGGCCGAGCGGCGCCGGGATCTTCGAGATCGGCGGATACGAGTCGACCCCGATCGAGAACGTCAACCTGTTCCGGCTCGGGATCGAGACCGGCGCCGGGCTACGTCAGCGGTTCTCGAACGCGACCATCGACGACGTCGTCGCCTACGACGCGCGTCAGGACTTCGAGGTCAACGCCGACGAGGCCACGCACGGGCGCTACGACCTCCTCACGTTCCCGGCCACGTTCTCGGGGCGCATGCGGGTGCCAACCGACAGCCGCGTCGGAACGGTCACCGCGACGGTCTTCTACGCGGCTCCCGGCGACGACGGTGGCGCTCCGCCGGGGCTCACGACCACCCTCCAGATGAACGCCGGATACGGTGTCGCCGCGGGCGACGTCCCCACGATGGACGGTGGGGGCGGCGGCCTGACGGGCCAGGCCTTCTCACCGAACATCGACCCGAGCATCGTGGACCTCGGCGTGCGCTTCCGCCAGAACGGTTTCAACGGTGCTCCCATCGACAACGCGGCCACGGGCTCGGTCGGACAGAATCCGATCGCGACGACTGGAGAGCTGTTCTACGGCTTCGAGTTCCAGGGAATCGGGCCGGCCGCCTACTGGAACCAGAACAGCCACGAGACGCCGTTCGCCCTCCTCGACGTGACGGCGACCGTGATCGGCGAGCCCGTGTTCCTCGATCGACGCTAGGAGCGTCCTGGACGGCGGGCCGGTGGAATCGGATCGCCGGCGTGAGTACAACGGAATGGGAGACATCGGGTTGGGGGGGACGATGGAGAGGACCGGAACGCTGCTCGGAAGACCGACGATCGCCGCGCTCGCCATGACCGGCGCCCTCCTCGTGGGCGCCTCGGCGATCCACGCCCAGGACGGCGACGGCGGCGGCGACGGTGCGTCGTCGGGCGAGACGGTCGTCCTCGAGGTCGTCGAGGTCGCCCTCGACGATGACGGGATCGTCATCGACGTCGCCGGCAAGGCCGACGTTCCCGATGGACTCCAGCTGTCGGTCGGTCTCGAGTTCGGCGAGCGCGCCGGACGCATGACCCGAGCAATCGTGAAGGGCAAGCGCTTCACGGCGAAGATCGAGGCGAAGGACACGATCGTCGTTCCGGGCAAGTACATCCTCCGCGCCGGCGCCTCGACCCGTCAGCATCCCCGCATCATGAAGTCGGTCGATCGGGCCACCCTCCAGAAGCTCGTCGCGTCGCCGGCGAAGAGGGAGGTCTTCATCGGCGAGGCGGACGAGGAGGCGGCGAGCCTCGACGCCGTCCGTCAGAAGTTCTTCGACATGCTCGAGGAGGGCCGGGCGGTCTTCCTGATGCTCTCGCAGTACGAGAGCTACTTCCAGCAGCACGCCAGTCAGCTCGAGATCGTCGAGCGGGCGAAGGCGTTCAAGGAAGGCCGCAAGATCGAGGGCAAGGTCAAGCTGCCGCGAAATTCCGAGGTCCGGGGGATCATCCGGAACTGGGAGCGCGCGGTGGAGGACCTCTGGGACCGTCGCTTCACGAACCTCCGGTTCGAGTTCAAGAAGTTCTCCGAAGCGGTCTTCATGCAGCCCTACCCGCAGGCGCGGGACATGCTCGAGGCGCTGCTGGTCGTCATCACGAAGTGGTATGGCGTCTGCGCCGGCGACCTCGCCACGCTCCTCGATCTCGAGCCTCCGGCCGAGGCGAAGGCGGCCGGGGCGACGTTCAAGAAGGAGATCATGTACACGAAGGTCAAGCAGCAGGCCGTGAACGTGTACAAGGCGCTCGATGTCAAAAAGTTCCCGGCGTGGGCCCCGTTCGACCTCTACGAGGAGGAGCAGGGGACGCTCGTCGGCGAGGACGGCCTCACCTACGAGTCCTTCGTCGCCAAGTTCCGCGTCTCGCTGCCCGAGAAGGGCTGGAAGTTCGACTTCGAGCGCACCCACCCGACGACGCGTCTCAAGATGCGCCCCGGGTCGCGCGAGGATTCGGCCGCCAAGGGCGCCACGATCGTCATGGAGATCCGCGACTACTCCATGGCCCAGTCGATGGACGACCTCGCCGAGCGGACGCAGGTCGCCACCCAGATGCGCTTCCCCGCCTACAAGGAGATCGCGATCAAGCGGATCAAGGCGATCGACCCCACGATGCCCGGCGGCAAGCGCCCCGGGCTCGTCAAGGAGTTCTACACGACCTCGGGCGAGGGCGGAGACGTCTTCTACGTCCGCCAGTACGAGCTCTTCTGCCGCTGGTACAAGCGGACCTACGGCCTGCTGTGCATCTGCAAGAAGGGCGAGGAGAAGGACTTCGAGGAGGCCTTCAAGAAGGCCAGCAAGTCGCTCTTCGTCCTCGACGCGCCCGAGTACCAGAACTTCCGGGACGAGGAGAAGGCCCGGATGAAGAAGACAGACGAGGAGGGAGGCATGTTGCTCCCCCCGGACGAGGACAAGTAACGAGGAACACGCGACCCGTCGGTCGACCGACGGGCGCCCCAACCACCTGATCAGGAGGAGGATTTTTCCTATGAGAATGGCTCTGATGCTTTCGGTCGTGCTCGTCATGGCGACCGCCGGCGCGGCCTACGCGTGCACGTCGCACTCGTTGGTTCACGCCGAGACGATCGATGGTCTCCTCGACAAGCTGAAGGATGCTGGCTTGCTCGATGATGGCGACGTCCAGGTCGGTTTCTACGATCACCACTTCTTCCTTACCGACAAGGACGGCAACGTCGAGGGTCCGCACTACACCGGTGCGGGTGACTACCTCTCGCCGCACGAGACCGCGGTGATCAACTTCATCAACGCGCAGATCAACACCAAGAACGAGACGGATTCACGACTCGATGAGACGACGGGCAGCGAGTCCGAGACGTTCAACGAGTCGGCCACGTTCTCCGGCTAGATCCCGGCGTACGTAGTCACTGACCTCACGAAGTAGGCTTCCCCTTCACCCGGGAAGCCTACTTCCTTTTCCCCCTCTCTCGAAGCTCGATTCCGCCGGTCGGCGGACGGAAGGTGTCGGCAATGGATCGGAGACTCCCGTCGGTCGTCGTCGCCATGGCGGCCACCGCGGCGCTCGTCGTCTGCGTCGGTGCGTCGGGGCGGGCCGAAGACGGGGCCGCGAAGTCAGGCTGGGTCGGCGTTCAGTTTCGATACCTGAACCGGACCGAGAAGGTGAAGGCCGGGAAGTTCGGCGCCGCCGTGACGGCGGTCTCGACGGTCGGCCCCGCGTTCGAGGCCGGGATTCGACCCGAGGACATCATCGTCAAGGTCGACGGCGAGATCGTGGAGGACGCGAAGGCGTTCGACGCGCTCCTCCGAACGCTCCCGCCCGGCAAGAAGATCCGGGTCGACTTCCGCCGCCACTTCCGGATGGAGCTGCACGTCGAGCTGACGACGATCTCGAAGGACCCCGCGAGCATCTCCGCGCGGATGCAGGAGCGGGCGGTGGCCGCCCTCATCGCCCTCCAGAGCGAGGACGGGAGCTGGCCGGACCCGATGCTCCTCGAGGAGAAGGCCAGCCCGCCGCTCACCGCCCTCAACGTCCGCGCCCTCGCCGAGCTGCCCGCGAAGATGCGGTCGGGCGACGCGATCGCGGCGGCCCTCGAGCGAGGCCTCGATGCGCTCGAGCGCGCCACGGACGACCGCGGCGCCGTCGCCTACCCCGGCCGCGTCACCGGATACAAGAACTACGCCACGGCGAACACTCTCGTCGCCCTCATCGCGCTCGGGGGCGAGGAGAACGCCCTCTGGCGCGATCGGCTGCGCGACCACCTCCTCGACGCCCAGATCGACGGCGGCGAGGGGTTCAGCAAGCTCGACTTCCAGTACGGCGGGTGGAACTACCTCGATCGGAACGACCGGACGACGACGAGGACCGACACCTCGGTCGGCTCGTGGGTCGTCGACGCCCTCGCCAGGGCGGGGGTCGATGCCGAGAGCAAGACGTTCAAGCGCGCGCGTCGGTTCTTCCCGACCTGCCAGAACTTCCAGAGCGGGAACGTGATCCCCGGCGGCGTCGTCCGCGATGGAGGCTTCTCGTTCACGCCGCGCGAGAGCAAGGCCGGGCAGCTTCCCCAGCCGAACGGCAACGTCATCTACCCGTCCTACGGGAGCGCGTCGGCCGACGGGCTCCGGACCCTGCTCAACCTCGGGATGCCCGCCGACGACCCGCGCGTCGTCGCCGCGGCGGGTTGGTTCCGGAACAACTGGTCGCTCACCCGGAACCCGGGCTTCCCCGAGGACACCGAGCTCCCCTACGAGGAGGCGATCTACTTCTACTACCTCCACGGCCTCGCCCGCGGCCTCGATGCGCTCGGCGAGCACCCGTTCGAGACGGCCGACGGCAAGAAGCGGGAGTGGGCCCGCGACATGATCCTCGCGCTCGCGTTCCGCCAGCTCGACGGCGGGCTCTTCCGGAACGAGGAGCCGACGATGGGCGAGGACGAGCCGACGATCGCGACGCCGCTGGCGCTGATGTGCCTTCAGACCTGCGATCGGGTGCTGGCGCGGGAGGCGGCGTCGTCGGGGGACTGAGCTCGCTCGCCCGCGCGCGTGTTCGTTTCAGGAGCGGCGGAATCTCGCGCAAAGGCAGAGCATCTTGCTCGAGCGCGCGCGACTCGGTCGGCACCGCCCGGCACAGTCCGCGCAATCCGCGCAATCCGCGGTTTCGTTCTTTCGGCGGCGAACGAACGGGAACCGCGGATTACGCGGACTACGCGGAATGCGAGTTGCCAGGGCCCGGGTTCGTTTCCGTTGCGCGGCTCGTTCCAGGAACAGGAGTCTCGGACGGAGCACCGTGACGCGTCGGCAAATGGCTCGGCGACGCCCGAATCAATCCGGGTAATCCGCGAAATCCGCGGTTCGGTCTCTCTCGGCGTTGAGCCCAGTGGGAACCGCGGATTACGCGGATTACGCGGATTGCGAGTTGCCGGGTCCGGATTCATTGCCGTTGCGCGGCGGGCCGTTCCAGGAAGAGCGACTCCACCATCACTCCCCGCCCGACTCACCATCCTCCCCATCCTCATCGAACACCCGCGGCAACCGCGACGGCCCCGCCGCCAGGTGAGCATCGAGGTCGGCCCGCGCCCGAGCCGCCATCGGATGCCTCACCCGCTCGTAGGTCTCGGCGCGCATGGTGAGGATCCCTGCCTGCCAGGGCGGGTGGGGCTCGAACGCCGCCAGCGCGGCGACGCGCCGCTCGTCGTCGGCCAGGACGTTCGCGACGCCGATCCGGGTCATCAGCCGCTGCAGGCGGAACGCCTCGACGGCGAAGGGCTGCTCGAGGGCGTCGAACAGCCTCCCGCCCGCCGTCGGTGACGATGCGGCGAGCTTCCGGCAGCGCGCGAGCAGCCGGAGCATCACGTCCCGGGTGAACCACGGGTCGACGCGGAGGTGCTCGAACGCGTCGACGGCCTCGTCGACCGCCTCGTCGAGCCGTCCGGCGGCCTCGGCGTGGAGCGAGCGGATCGCGGCGGCGACGGCGGGCGAGGTCTTCTCGATCACGTCCGCGAGCGCCCGGTAGCGTCCGTCGCCAGAGGCGGCGAGGGCCTCGGCGAGGAGGACGACATCGATGGGGCATCGCGGGCGTTCGGACTGCTTCATCCAGATCCGGAGGGCGCCGGCGAGATTCCCGGCGTCCCAGTTCTGGCGCGCGGCGACCCGCTGCGTCGTGACCGGGTCGATCGTGTCCTCGCCCGGGAACGGCTTGTAGCGATCGACGAGGCGGCGGGCCAGGCGGAGCTCGTCGACGAGACGCCAGTCGATCTCGCCGCGCACGAGCGCCGGCTGATGCTCGTGCTGCTCGGCGGCCTGGAGGCGGAGCGGCCCGATGATGCGTCCGGTCGGGCGGCCGAGGGCGCGGGCGAAGCCCCACTCGATCACCGTGTCGTCGTCGGTGTTCAGCTTCGGGGGCGCCTCGTCCGCGTCGGCGGTCCCGTCTCGGCCGCCCAGGCGCCGGGCGAGGCTCGAGCGCGCGAGGAAACCGGTGTAGAACCCCTCGGCTCCGCCGACCCCCCACACGTTGCGGAAGGCGGACACCCACGGCTCGCTCTTCATCCGCGCGGTGACCCTCTCGACGTCGTGGACGATCGGTTCGCGCGTCGCGAGGAGGAGGAGGTCGCCGCCGAGCTTCACCTCCCAGCTCTCGATGTGGGGGAACACCGATCCCAGCGTCGCGTAGATCGTCCGGACGGTCTCGAGGTCGACCTCGTATCCCTGGACCCACTGGACGAAGATCCCGCCGTCGGCCAGGCGGGCGTCGACCGCCTCGTAGAAGTCGCGCGTGAAGAGGCTCGCGATGCCGGCGCGGAAGGGGTTGCTCGGTTCGCTCACGATCAGGTCGTAGCGGTCGCCGCTCGTGAGGAGCACCTCGCGGCCATCGCCGAGGATCACGTTCACCTTCTCGTTCTCGAGGACGCGGCCGTTGGCGGGGGCGCAGCGGGCGGCCATCTCGAGGACGGCCGGCTCGAGCTCGGCGACGTCGACGCGCTCGATCGAGGGCACCTGTCCGATCCAGCCCGCCGTGCAGCCGGTCCCGAGGCCGACGACGAACGCGCGCTTCGGCTCGGGGTGGAGCGCTGCCGGGATGAGGCCGGAGCCGACCTGCGTCGGCGAGTCGCCGAGGATGTGGCCGTCGGAGCGGCCGTTGACGATGAACGAGTAGCCGTCGCGGGCGTTGATCCCGACGGTGCTCTCGACGCCGTCCGCCTCCCAGACGATGCTCCAGCGGTGGCGCTCGAACGCGCCGCGGATGACGTTCCCGCCCCAGTAGCGATTGCGCTTGCGGCCCCACCCGATCTCGTTGTGGCGCCAGGCGACGGTCGGGCCGACGGCCGCGAACGCGAGGATGACCGCGATCGCGCCGGCGATCGCCGGCGCGATCGCTCCGCGGCGAGGCTCGCGCCGGCCGATCAGGACGAAGCCGGCGCCGGCCGCGGCCGTCCCGACGAGGAGGACGACGACCGCGCGCCAGGCGCCGGTGGCCGACAGGATCGGGAGGAGGCCGAAGCCGCCGGCGAGCGAGCCGAGGATCGCCCCGGCGGTGTTGAGGGCGTAGAGCTGACCGACCTGGGCGCCGACCTTGCGCCGGCCCGAGCCGAGGAGCGCCACGAGGAGCGGGAGCTGATAGCCCGAGACGATGGCCGCCGGGAGGACGATCGGGACGGTGATCAGCGTCCACAGGCCGACGAGATACCAGAAGCCGAGGTCGCCGATCGGGCGGGCGACCAGCGCGAACGCGGCGATCCGGTCGCCCGCGCCGAGCGGGATCGCCACGAAGACCGCCTCGAGCGCGCACGTGAGCGCGAACGCGGCGACGGTCGGGCGGCGGGTCTCGGAGCGTCGCCCGTAGAGGAGGCCGCCCGTGCCGATGCCGAGCAACGCGATGACGAGGATCAGCCCGAACGTGTAGCTCGTGCCGCCGAGGATCGGCGTGAGGACGCGGTACCAGACGAGCTCCATGAGCAGGAACGCGAAGCCGACCGCCGCGGCGGAGCCGAGGACGAGCGCGACGGGCGCGGGCGCCGGCGCCGAGGGGGCCGGTGGCGACGACGCCGGCGACGCGGACGCCTCGGGCGCGGGCGCGCCCTCGTCGTCGGGCATCGATGGCGCCATCCCGGACGCCATCGCCCAGGCGACCCCGGCGACGCCGAGGTTGACCGCCGCGGCGAGCAGGAGGGTGCCGCGCGTGCCGAAGAGCTCGAGGGCGAAGAACGTCCCGAAGAACGCGCCGGCGACCGCGCCGATCGTGTTCGCCCCGTAGAGGAACCCCGCGCGCCGACGTCCCACGTCGTGCGACGACTCGATCGCGCGCGCGACCGCGGGGAGGGTGCCGCCCATGAGAAACGTCGGCACGCCGAGGACGAGGGTCGCCAGGAGCAGCCGGGCGAGCGTCCCGCCGAACGAGCCGAGGGTGGATGACCCGCCGACGCCGAGATAGACGCCCCGGACGACCGCGATCAGGACCGGGCTGGCGGCGGCGGCGACGGCGATGAGGAGCTCGAGCCGCGCGTACAGGCCGAGCGGGCTCGGGCTCCGATCGGCGCGGCGGCCGAGGATGATCCCGCCGAGGCCGAGCCCACCCATGAAGATCGCGAGGACGGCCGCCGTCGCGGCCGTGCTGGCGCCGAAGACGAGCCGGAGCATCCGGAGCCAGGCGATCTGGTAGACGAGGGCGCAGAAGCCGGACGCGAACAGGAGCAACGAGGCGCGAGCGACGAGAGACACTCGAGGTCCTCCGCCAGCGTGGTGGTGGGCGGACGCGTTCGGACTCCCCGCCGATCAGGCCATGGAATCACGCCGCGGGCGCCGACGTCCAGCGTCTCGGGAAGCCAGTCCGCGTCATCCGCGGAATCCGCGGCTCCACTCGTCGTCTCGCGTCCGGAGAACGAAACCGCGGATCACGCGGACTGGCGCGGATTGGGCATGTCAACTTCGCTCAGGTCGATGAAGAGATGGAACCACGGAGGCACGGAGGCACGGAGCAGCTTCGGATGATGCCCCGTCGCGGACCGATCCCGGCGCTCCTTCTCTTGGCTCCCGTCGCCTCGCGTGACCGAGATCGAGAGGGAGCC
>JAJDCQ010000077.1 GCA_029260755.1 Planctomycetota bacterium
CGGTGTCGGTGGCGCCGCCGCCGGTGTCGGTGGCGCCGCCGCCGGTGTCGGTGGCGCCTCCGCCGGTGTCAGTGGCGCCGCCGCCGGTGTCGGTGGCGCCGCCGCCGGTGTCGGTGGTGCCGCCGCCGGTGTCGGTTCCGCCTCCGCCGGTGTCGGTTCCGCCTCCGCCGCCGGCGATGTCGATGACGCCGCCGCCGCCTCCGACGACGCCGGTCCCGACCGCGACTCCGACGACGCCGAGGACGCCGAGGAACCCGACGACGAGAAGAACGAGGAACATCTTTCCGCCGGCGCCGACCGGCTCGAGGAGCTGGGTGCCGCCCGCGGGCGAACCCGTGACGACGGTGCCGGTCCCGGGCTTGCTCGCCGGCTTCCCCTTCCCCGGCGCGCCGCTCTCGGCGGCGTCGAGGGCGGCCATGAACTCGCCGGCGTCCTTCCACCGCTCGTCGCGGTCCTTCGCGAGCGCCTTCAGGACGACCTTCTCGAGGGCGGGCGAGCAGCAACCGGGGCGCTGCGCGTTCGGCGGCACGGGCGGGTTGCTGATCTGCTTCATGATGACCTGGAGGGTCGTGTCCGCGTTGAACGGCACGTCGCCGGTCAGCATCTCGTAGATGACCACCCCGGTCGCGTAGAGGTCGGTGCGGGCGTCGACGGTCTCGCCGCTCGCCTGCTCGGGGCTCATGTAGTGCGGCGTCCCGATGATGTTCTTCCCGGTCAGGTTGCTCTGCTTCTGGCCGCCGTCCTGGACCATCTTCGCGATCCCGAAGTCGAGCAGCTTCACGTGGTCCTCATCCGCACGCCCGGTCTTCGTCTTGCGCTTCTTGCCGGACTGATCGAGGACGACGTTGTCGCTCTTGATGTCGCGGTGGACGATCCCCTTGTGGTGGCCCTCGTCGAGCGCGCTGAGCATCTGGCGCGCGATCGAGATCGCTCGTCTCTCGCCGAGACCCTCGGGCTTGTCGGCGACGACGTCCTTCAGGCTCTTGCCTTCGATGAAGTCCATCGTCATGAAGAGGTAGCCGTCGAACGATCCGAAGTCGCGGATCGCGACGACGTTCGGATGGGTGAACTCCATCGCGACGTTCGCCTCCCGCATGAACCGCTCGCGAAAGTGCTCGTCGGTCGAGAAGTCGGGGTGGAGCACCTTGAAGGCGACGACCCGCTTCAGATGGATGTGTCGCGCCCGGTAGACGGCGCCCATGCCGCCCTCGCCGAGCTTGTTGAGGATCTCGTACTTCCCCTCGATGACCCGGCCCTCGAGCTTCCCGGTGGCGCCGCCCTCGGGCGTCATCGCCTCGGTGCCGCCCGGCGCGCCCGTCTGGCGGGGCTGATCGGCCGTCGCCGCCTCGGCCCGATCGGCCGTCGCCCCGGTCGGCGCGTCGCCCGGCATGCTCGCGGGCTGCATGATCGTCGCGGCCGTCGCGGCGTCGTTGGTGACGACGTCGGGGCCGGTCGGCGGGGCGCCGTCGCGCTGGAAGCCGGTGCCCGGGCTGACCGGAACGGCCACGCCGACGGCCGTCGCCCCGTCGGGGAAGTCGTCGTCGGCCAGGGTCGGCCGGAGCTTCAACAGCGCCTTCTCGAACGACCGCGCGTCGGACCACCGCTCGTCGGGCGACTTCGCGAGCGCCTTCATCACGACCGCGTCGAGCTCCGGTGGCAGGTCCGTCCGGAAGGCGCGTGGGTGGGGCGGCGGCTCGGTGATGTGCTTGGTGAGCATGTCGACCGGCGTCTTGCTCTGGAACGGAAGCCGGCCGACGAGCAGCTCGAAGAGGACGACGCCCATGGAGTAGAGGTCGCTCCGTCCGTCGAGCTCGTGCGCCTGCGCCTGCTCGGGCGACATGTAGCTGACGGTGCCGACGATCCGCCCCTGCATCGTCACGAACGTGGAGGGGCTACCGTCGAAGTCCTTGATCTTGGCGATGCCGAAGTCGAGGACCTTCACCCGCTCCTCGCCGTCGTCGAGGGTGACCATGATGTTCTGCGGCTTGAGGTCGCGGTGGACGATCCCGAGCTTGTGCGCCTTGTGGAGCGCGCTGAGCGCCTGGCAGACGAGGTCGACGGCCCGGCCGGGCGCGAGCGCCCCTTCGGCCTTGATGATCTCGGAGAGGTCGCGGCCCTCCACGAACTCGAGCGCCATGAAGAGGACGCCGTCCTGGGTCTGGCCGAAGTCGTAGAGCTGGATGGAGTTACTGTGGTTGAAGTTCGCCGCGATCTTCGCTTCTCGGTGGAAGCGGTTGACGAACTCGGCGGCGTTCTTCCGCTTGATCATCTCGGGGCGGATGACCTTGAGGGCGACCTTCCGGCCGAGGCCGAGCTGGACGGCGTGGTAGACCGCGCCCATCCCGCCCTTGCCGAGGAGTCCCTCGATCTTGAAGTTTCCGATCTGGATCCCGATCAGCGGGTCCGGCTCAGTCATCGGTCGTCGCTCGCTTCGACTTGGAGAGTCCCTGAGAGTCCCCGGACCGCGGTGCCCACCGGTCGGGAATCTGGCCTCGGTGATTATAGCGGGCGGCGCGCTTTGGCCGTAGAGGCCGGACTTTAGCTCAGCTGCCCCGGTGTCCCCGACCCGGCCGGGCGGCGTCATTTTTCGCCGGGCAGCCGGGTACCTAGCCCGCATTATTCACGAGCCTCGGCTGCGGTCGGCTGCGAGCCCACTGGGCTGCGTCCTCGGGCCGAAATCGGCGCTCGCAGGCCAAAACAGGCCAGCTCGGCCGATTTCGGCCCTGCGTCCTTGCCCAGCGGCCT